>NZ_RXYB01000009.1 GCF_008086615.1 Acetobacterium tundrae | reverse complement strand
TCGCATCTTATAAGGCATTACTCCCAGTTTCCCGAGGCTATTCCTTTCCAAAGGGTAGGTTACCCACGCGTTACTCACCCGTTCGCCACTCTCTGAAGGTGCAAGCACCTTCGTCGCGTTCGACTTGCATGTGTTAAGCATACCGCCAGCGTTCGTCCTGAGCCAGGATCAAACTCTCAATAAAAGTTTGTATTCGAGCCTTTCGGCTTTCATATCTGTCTCATGAATAACTCAATTTTATCCTCTTGCGAGTTGATGTTTTATAGAGTGCATCTCTCTGTTTCTATTTTAGCCGCTTGCATTCTTGCGAATGTTTTGGCTGTTTTACAGGTTTTATGGTACTATTCTCTTTTCTATGACCGCCGCCCCGTTCTTACGAAGCTTGTATAGTATATCGTCGTTTCCTTAAGTTGTCAAGTTGTTTTGAAATGTTTTTTTTGGAGGCGCCACCCAGAATCGAACTGGGGATGGAGGTGTTGCAGACCTTTGCCTTACCGCTTGGCTATGGCGCCTTATTAAATTAAAAATTGGAGCGGAAGACGAGATTTGAACTCGCGACCCTCGCCTTGGCAAGGCGATGCTCTACCACTGAGCCACTTCCGCTAAAGTGGTGCCCAGAGGCGGAATTGAACCACCGACACGAGGATTTTCAGTCCTCTGCTCTACCGACTGAGCTATCTGGGCAAGTAATAACGTATTTCTGTTTGTCTTCAATCGTTTCGGCAACATATTTGTCTGCCTAACTAAGCGATTCACACCAAATCATAGATTTGGGTTCTCTGCTTATACCGACTGAGCTATCTGGGCAAATAATAACGTATTTCTGTTTGTCTTCAATCGTTTCGGCAACATATTTGTCTGCCTAACTAAGCGATTCACACCAAATCATAGATTTGGGTTCTCTGCTTATACCGACTGAGCTATCTGGGCAAATAATAACGTATTTCTGTTTGTCTTCAATCGTTTCGGCAACATATTTGTCTGCCTAACTAAGCGATTCACACCAAATCATAGATTTGGGTTCTCTGCTTATACCGACTGAGCTATCTGGGCAAATAATAATATGTTAAACGTTTAAAGTTCGTTACATGACTTAACTACTCCATGGTGAATAACCCAAACTCAGGTTTATCCTATCAGCCTCGGGGTAGCGATTTAATTATTATCAAGTTGAATTGTTATCTCTAAAGTGTACTAGTACTAAAAGAAAATGGCGACCTGAAAGGGGTTCGAACCCTTGACCTCCAGCGTGACAGGCTGGCATTCTAACCAACTGAACTACCAGGCCGTCTTGTTAGTTACTTGTAAAATGGTGGTCGCAATAGGGCTCGAACCTATGACCCCCTGCTTGTAAGGCAGGTGCTCTCCCAGCTGAGCTATGCGACCATCAATTGAGATACAAGCAATATTATACGGCAGACAAATCAATTTGTCAATCCTTTTCTCTTAAGTTTATATTACTTTTTTTCTGCAACAACTTGTATCCGGTCTCCTTCGTTACTTCCTGGCAGAAAAGTTCCGAAATCATAGTACTTTATATTTTTAAATCCTACATTGATCAAACAGCGGTGGATATCTTCAATTGTGTAAAAATATTGCACCTGTGTTTCTTCATGTCGATTATATGTACCATCTTGATTCTTTTCAAAAAAGGTAAGGTTAAAATGCATTTCGTTGTTCTTAAAGTCTGGCTCATTTTCCCATACACAAAAGATGTCATCAAGATCATATACAAAAGTATTGTTCGCAATCACTTCTTTATATTTTGAACTGGTATTGACGTCAAACAGTAATAACCCCTCACTTTCCAAACAATCATAACTGCACAGAAAAAAGCTTTGCAGCGCTTCAAGATCGGGTAAATAATTAACACTGTCACAACATGAGATAACCGCATCAAATGTCTGATTGATTTGAAAATTACTCATATCTCCCAAATAAAATCGGATGTTCTTTAACCCCATTCGATCTGCCTTTTCATCGGCAACACTCAACATTCCCTCTGACAAATCAACTGCCGTGATGTCAAATCCTTTTTTAGCTAAATTACAGGTAATATTTCCGGTTCCACACCCAAATTCCAAGATCGATTTAAATTCCCGTTTTCCATTGAAAAATAATCGATGAATATAATCAGACCAATTTGGATAATCTATACCCGTCATCAGTTCATCGTATACCTGTGCAAATTCATCATACATAAATAGAATCCTCCTATTAATATTTATTTGAATATTTTATAAATTTAAGCGATGTTTCAAGGCCTTTCAACAACACTTTTTCATCAAAGTTAAACTCCGCTTTATGCAAATCATGATCAAATCCTTTGCCGGGATTTCCGGTACCCAGGCCAATAAACAATCCCGGTATTTCTTTTTGAAAAAAGGCAAAATCTTCTGAAAGCATGATTTTCTTGATTTTTTCACATTCTGATGGTTCACAAAGCTCTAAAAATATCTTGTATAGCTCGGAATTATTGATAACCGGTGGATACATATCCACAAATTCCAGTTCAATGGTACAGCCATAAGCTAATTCCATGCCTTTTACAATTTCAGCCAATCGTCGGTGAATCATACTGTGATTTTCCTTGCTAAAAGAACGGATTGTCCCGCCAAGTTTAACCTCTTCGGCAATGACATTTACTCGAGTCCCGCCATTTAATAAACCAATCGAAATAACGGCACTTTCCATTGGATCTGAATTTCGGCTGATGATACTTTGTATACATGTGATCAGAGAAGCGCTTGCCACAATGGCATCCAAAGCAATATGGGGTTTCGCAGCGTGTCCGCTAACCCCATGCACAGTAATATAAAATTCACTGTTCTCTGCCATCATCGCTCCAGCCTTAGTGCTGAGGATCCCCTCCTTTACAAAAGGGAATAGATGATACCCAAAAATAGCTTTAACAGCGTATTTTTTCAATATTCCTGCCGCAATCATTGGCTTAGCACCTCCCGGGCCCTCTTCGGCTGGTTGAAAAATCAACAAGACACTTCTTTTTTTCTCATCAGGATGATCTAATAAGTATTTTGCCAGCAGCAGATTCATGGTCATGTGTCCGTCATGGCCACAGGCGTGCATCTTTCCGATATGTTTAGAACTATAATCATATCCTGCTTTTTCCACAATGCACAAGGCATCCATATCAGCTCGAAATGCAATCGTATTATTTTCATCGTCTCCTCTGATATATAAAACAACGCCAGTATCACATACTTTTTCTGGTTCATAGCCCAGGCCCCTTAAATAATTGAGAATATATGCCTGAGTTTTAAATAAATTAAAGCCTTCTTCCGGAATTTGATGAAGTTCTCTTCGCAAGCGTATTGCCTCATTTTCATACATCTCTAACAGTTTCTGATATTGCATTTGCTTCCTTTCTTAATATCCACATCTAATCGTCAAGTGCTCTGTATGATTCAATCCTTTGCTTACCGATTTATTCCAGTAACTTATAAGTATAGGTGCTTCCATAGTTTGCTTCATCAAAAGAAAAGATATCCTTGAGCCCCTTGGTTGCAATGATCTGATTATCTTTCGTCACAAAAACAGCCTCAACGCCGTCCATTTTCTCCACCAAAGCCAAACCCTTGTCTAATCCCAACAAAAATAATGTTGTTGTTAAACCATCCCCATCAATCGATTGGTCTGTAACCACCGTTACCTGTGTCAACCCCGATTCGGATGGATAACCGGTAAAAGGATCAAGAATATGGTGATAGCGTTTCCCTGCCGCATCGGTAAAATAACGCTGATAATCTCCAGATGTCACAACGGAGCCATCTTTTAACGAAACCACCCCGATATATCCATTTCCGGGATTGTTGGGATCTTCTACCCCAACACCAAACGCTTTTCCATCTGCTTTTCCACCCATAACCAGGACATTTCCACCTAAATTAACGATGGCGTGTTTGACACCTTCATCTTTAATAACCGTCATAACGGCATCGGCAATGTATCCTTTTGAAACCGAACCCAGATTGAGTTCCATCCCCGGATCGGTTAAATATACCGTCTGTTCTGATGGGTTCAGCACAATTTTCGTATAATCGATTTTTTTCTGAGCTTCAGCAATCAAGTCTGGGGATGGTGCTTCTTTTATTTCTGGTTCATGAATACCCCATAAATCAATAAGAGGACCTGCCGTCGCATCAAAATAGCCACCCGAAATTGTTGAATAAAAAATACCCTTTTCAATAATCTTATAGGTACCTTCCGAAACTGGAACAGGTTGTATCCCGGCATTTTCATTAATCAAAGTCAAGTCACTTGCTGCATCTGATTGTGCAAGAGTAACATTGAGCTCTTTAATTTTTTCAAAGGGTTTGTCCAATAAAGAGTCATCAGATTCTCCATATAGGGTAATGCTTACAAAAGTATCAAGTAAAAAATCACTTCGAGTCACCGTATCACTTTGGCTGCACCCAGATAGAAGTGTCATCATTAGAAACATCACCATTACTAAACCTGTCAATTTAAAGCTATTCTCTGTTATTTTTATTCTGCTCATACATTCCTCCCATTCATAACAAGTAAATGTATTATATCAAAGTATTAAAAAAAAAACATAAAAAAATGGTAATCCCTTTACCATTTATGTTTTTTCATATAAAATAAACTTTGCGGATAATTTTTATAAAATGCGTTTTCATTTTTATACCATCGTATCTAATATCAGAAGAGGTAACCATGAAAAAAAAGGAATTTATTGTCATAACCATTTTGCTTGTAATCAGCTTAGGGGGGATTGCCCTTTATTATATTATCAATGCAACCAATCAACCGCTTTACGTACGGGTCACCAGTCAGGGAGAAGTCGTCACCGTTCTTCCCCTTTCAGAAGATCATACCGAAACATTCTACACTCCATCCGGCGGATACAACACCCTAACCATTTCTAATGGTAAGGCTAAAATGACCGATGCGGATTGTCCCGATAAAATTTGTGTCAAAACCTACCCAATATCGAGTCCCGGGGAAACCATTGTATGTCTTCCCCACAAACTAGTTGTTGAAGTCGTTACCGGTAATTCCTGATGAATTCGAAAGCTTATCGTCTCGTTATTCTGAGTTTATATGTTTCAATGGCTTTAATCCTAAGCTACGTAGAAAGCCTAATCCCTTTGCCGCTTCCGATTCCCGGTGCTAAGATCGGCTTGCCCAATATCATCACTTTAGTATCGCTGCTCACCCTGGGATGGCCCCTGACCTTACTGGTGGTGGTCGCCCGCGTTCTTTTATCCGGATTTTTGTTTGGCGGTGGTTTTTCAATTGTTTACAGCCTCGGCGGCGGCCTTTTAAGTCTATTCGTGATGGCTCTGATCTTACACTTTACCAAGGATGGCTTTTCACTGATTCTAACCAGTATTTTTGGTGCCATCTCTCATAACCTGGGGCAGGTCATCGTCGCATCGATTGTCGTTCAGACAAGTAGTCTGATGTTATATTTTCTTATTTTAATGTTTCTTGCTATTCCCACCGGGTTATTTATCGGGATCACCGCCCGGGAACTGATGCGACTTCTCGATAAAACGACCATTTTCAAACGCCTCAATTCCTAGTTTTCGGCAAATGGATGATGAATGTCGTTCCTTTACCCAATTCACTGTTGACTTCAATTTTCCCATGATTGTTATAGATGATATGTTTCACAATTGCGAGGCCCAAACCGGTGCCTCCTTTTTCTTTTGAGCGGCTTTTATCAACACGATAAAAGCGTTCAAAAATCCGGTCAATATCTTTCGTCGGAATCCCATAACCTTGGTCGCTAACTTCAATCCTCACTTCTTCATCGTCCTGAGTCAAAATCACTTCAACTGCCTTTTGTGGTTCTGAATATTTTATCGCATTGTCAATCAGATTAATCATCATTTGTCGGAATTCATCCGGCATAAAGCTAAGCATTATTGGTTTCTCACCGGATAACCTCATTGATATTTTTTTTCCTTCGGCACTGAGTTTTAGAATATCAAAAATTTGGGCAATTTGCTGATCCAACTGCAAATACTCGGCCTTCTTTTCAAATCCACTTTTATTTTCAAGTTGAGATAGCACCAGGATATCGCTCACGAGGCGGCTAAGGCGATCACTTTCTTCGGAAATAATTGAATAAAAATGATCCAATGTCTCTGGATCATCTATTTTGTTGACTTGAATCGTTTCGATAAAGCCCTTAATCGTCGTAATTGGTGTTTTCAGTTCGTGAGATACATTTGCGATAAAATCACGTCGCATATTTTCCAAGCTTTTTAACAATGTAATATCTTCTAAAATGATAATATGTCCGTTTGAAAACTTATTGTTTTCGACAATCCGGTTAATATATACTCTGACGATCTGGTCTGGATGAATGCGTGATTCAAAACTCATTCTTTCACATTCTTCATTTTTGAGGTGTTCCATGAGTTCCAGAATAAAAGATTCACGATATACTTCAAGGATATTTTTTTTAACTACCTTTTCTTCTTTAGAAATATTGAGTATTTTTCGGGCTGCATCGTTAAGATGAATAATTTTGTTTTTCTCGTCAATCGCAATAATCCCATGATTCATACTTGACAGAATGGACGTAAGCTCGGCATTTTTTCGATTCATTTCTGAGAATGAATTATTCAGCTGTAAAGACATTTGATTTAAAGATTCTACCAATTCTCCGATTTTATCTTTGCGAAGCATCGTCAGCTGCTGCCCATATTTCCCTGATGCAATTTTTCTAGCAAAAGCTGATGCCTCATCCAAAGGTTTCAATTCCCGATTGATTAAATAGGGGATGACTAAGGTTGTTGCAAAAATCGTCATCATAATAATCAATATTATCTTTTCTATCATCTCAAAAATAGCAGTATTTATGGAACTAACTGGCATTGCAACTCGCAATACGCCTTCAATCGTATTGTTTGCATCATAATAAGGCGTTGCTACATAAATCATTTTAACCTTAAGCGTATTTGAATATCGGATTTCTGTCGTTGTATTGCCTGCCATTGCGCCGACAATTTCCGGACGGCTGATGTGATTGACTTCTTCCTCCAATCCCGGGGTCGATTCATAGGTAACATCGCCCTGAATATTAGTAATTGTGATGCGCATTTTTATACTGCTGGCGTAATGATCTAATGTTTCGGAATTTTCTGTTTCTAAATAAGTCGGCAAGATATAATTGACAATATAATTGTTGCTTTCTTTTATGTTTTTCTCTGTATCTGAATAACAGCTCTGGCTGTAACCGACAATGATGAATATACTGCTAATTATAATACTGGCTACAATAATAAGGATGAGCGAAATGGATAAACGTTTTTTCATTTTTTGCCTCTATTCTTCGACAAATCGGTAACCTACCCCCCGAACCGTTTCGATATATTTTCGACCGTCTTCCGCTGAATCTTCGATTTTCTTTCTTAAATAACGAATGTGCACATCCACTGTTCTTGTTTCGCCGTAATAATCATATCCCCATATTTGATCCAATAATTGATCCCTGGTCAGCACCTGACCACGGTGTTTTGCTAAAAACACCAATAATTCATATTCTTTTAAAGTCAGCGCTAGTTTTTCACCATTTTTATAGACGATAAATGCTTTTGGCTCAATCAGCAGATCTCCGATACGGATTTCTTCCTCTTCTTTTGAAAGTAATATTTCGGTACGTCTTAATACCGCCTTTACTCGTGCACATAATTCCTTGATTCCAAATGGTTTGGTAATGTAATCATCCGCACCAATCTCGAGGCCTAGAACTTTATCAAACTCTTCACTCTTGGCGGTCAGCATAATGACGGGAATATATGAAATTACGGAATTCGCTCGAATTTCACGGCAAATGCTAATCCCATCCTTTCCCGGAAGCATCAGATCTAAAATAATCAGATCCGGCAGATAATCAAGTATTTTTTCTATGGCTATTCCACCATCTTGAACCCCATCCACATCAAATCCATGCGTTTTTAGATTGAATTTAATCAGTTCATATATATTTAACTCGTCTTCGATAATAAGAATTTTTTTCATGACTACTCCTTTATTTTTTATAAAAGAATTATATCACACCCAAATTTTCTCAGATGTAAATTTTGGGTTAAATTGAAACCTTTTCAAAATTTCTGAAAACGTTATATAAAAAATAATGATTGTATTCTTCTTTGTCACTCCATATAATGAAGATATCACAAATAATCCTTTATCTCTAAATGAATTACTCCCCTTTTTCATTTAGAAAAACGAGCTGTTTCTATTGAAGCGGTTCTTTTTTTTTGCTTTTTTACGTAAAAAAGACCGGCGATAAAGCCAGTCTTTTAATTTAATCGGTTCGATTTAAATTCTTCATTGCGGTTCCCATCATCAGCTTAATCCGATTGAGCTGATTAACTTCACTTGCTCCCGGATCATAGTCGATGGGAGCAATATTCGAGCGAGGATATTTTTGGCGAATGGGTTTAATCATGCCCTTTCCCATAACATGATTAGGAAGACAGGCAAATGGTTGAACACAAACGATATTTTCTACCCCATCCTCGATAAGCTCCATCATCTCCGCGGTTAAGAACCAGCCTTCCCCCCCCTGATTTCCAAGGGAGATCAGCTCCTTCGCTTTATTGGCTTTCTTTTCAATCGTTGACGGCGGATGGAAGTGAGTACTCTCTCGCAATGCGTTTTTCATATTCTTTCGGGTCCGTTCCAACAGTTTTATTGCCAACTTGGCAACCAACATCGATTTTTTCTTCCCCGAAAGTTCTTCATATTTATAAACCTGGTTATAACAACAGTACAGGAAGAAATCCATCATATCCGGCATAATTACTTCTGCGCCCTCATCTTCGAGTACTTTCTGAAGATTATTGTTCGCTGTCGGGTGGTATTTAACCAGAATTTCTCCAACAATCGCGACCTTTGGAATTTTCTTATCAATTCGGGGCAAGGCATCAAATTCTTTGACAATCTGCTGAACGTTTCCCTTGAATTCGCGAAGGCTTGCGTTTCTTACGTTTGCTTTGATTTTTTTCCGCCAGGATTGATACAATTCTTCAGTCGAACCCGGATGCCGTTCATAAGGTCTTGTTGCACTGGTCACTCTCTGCATCAAATCCCCATAGACAATCCCAATCAGCATTCGCGAAAGCAGCGGCAAGGTCAGTTTGAAACCCGGATTACTTTCAAGTCCAATAGCGCTGATAGAAATAACCGGTATTTGAGACATTCCCGCCGATTCCAGTGCTTTCCTGATAAAAGCAACATAATTGGAGGCCCGGCACGGTCCGCCCGTTTGAGACATCAATACGGATACATTGTTCAGATCATATTTGCCCGATTTTAAGGCCGCCATAATCTGGCCTGTGGTAATGATGGTCGGGTAGCAGGCATCGTTATTGACATAAGTCAGGCCTTCGTCAATCGCGGCATTGTCGACGCTGGGCATCACCTCAACGTTATACCCCTGACTTCTCATCGCATCTTCCATAAAATCAAAGTGAATCGGCGACATCTGGGGGACCAGCAAAGTGTGCTTTTTTTTCATCGCTTTGGTAAAAACGGCGCGCTTTTTTAACGGTTTGTTGGGCACCGTAATATTGCTTTTATCCCGTTCAATCATGGCGGCCTTTAAAGACCGCATACGAATTCGAATCGCGCCAAGATTATTAACCTCATCAATTTTAAGCAGCGTATAGATATTTCCATGACTTTCAAGAATTTCCTGTGTTTGCTCTGATGTCACTGCATCCAGTCCACACCCAAAGGATGTCAATTGAACCAACTCTAAAAAATCATATTGATTGACCACCTCGGCCGCTTTATAAAGTCGACTATGATATTTCCACTGATCCAGAACCCTAAACGATTCTTCCTCATTTTTATTATAAAGATGCGCAATTGAATCTTCTGTCAGCACTGCCATATCCAGACCGGTAATAATATTGTCAAGTCCATGATTCACTTCCGGATCAACATGATAAGGTCTCCCCGCCAAAACAATTCCTTTTTGGCCGGTTTCTTTAAGATACGCAACGGTTTCTTCGCCCTTTTTCTCAACATCCCTGCGGCAAGCCTCTTTTTCTTTCGTCGCGGCAACCATCGCCGCAGTAATTTCTGCCGGACTAACACCGTATTCTTTAAAAATCTCTGCCAGACGTTCTTCTAAACGCTGATCATTGTCAAACGGAAGAAAGGGATTTAAGAACGTCATGCCCTCTTTGCGAATGTCGTCCTGATTGTGCTTAATGGTTTCAGGATAAGACATGACAATGGGACAATTATACCAGTTGTCAACATCCTTAAATTCTTTTTCTTCATAAGGAATACAGGGATAGAAGATCAGTTTAATACCCTGATCCATTAAGCTCTGAATGTGTCCGTGAACCAGCTTTGCCGGATAACAAACAGATTCTGATGGAATACTCTCCATTCCTTTTTCATATATTTTTCGATTAGATTCTGGCGACAGCACCACTCGATACCCCAAGCTTGTAAAAAACGTATGCCAAAATGGATAATTTTCATAGAGATTCAATGCTCTGGGAATGCCGATAACGCCCCGGGATGCTTTCTCAACAGGCAGGGACTCATAATTAAAAATACGTTTATATTTATACTGATAAAGATTTGGCAGATCTTTGTTCTTTTTAACGCCACCTTCTCCGATTTCACAACGGTTCCCGGTTATATGACGACTTCTGTCATTAAACTTGTTGATGGTTAAAAGACAATTATTGCTGCATCCGCCGCATCGTCGGTGACTGACTTCAACCTCAAAATCATCCAAAGCCTCAATGCTTAGGATTCCGCTTCGATCTCCGGTTGTGTAGTTTTCTCTGGCGATAAGAGCGCACCCGAAAGCGCCCATCAACCCGGCAATATCAGGACGTGTTACTTCTTTTTCGGTGATCTTTTCGAAGGTACGAAGTACTGCCTGGTTGTTAAACGTTCCCCCCTGTACGATGATGTGTTCTCCCAGCTCTTTGGGATTGTGAATTTTTATGACTTTCTGCAGAGCATTTCTGATCACCGAATAGGATAGGCCAGCTGATATATCACCCACTTCCGCCCCTTCTTTTTGGGCCTGTTTAACTTTGGAGTTCATGAAAACAGTGCAACGCGTTCCCAGATCAACCGGGTTCTTTGCCTTCAATGCCGCTTCAACAAAAGCATCCATCTCCAGTCCCAAAGATTTTGCGAAGGTTTCCAAAAAAGACCCACAGCCTGATGAACAAGCTTCATTAAGAATAATGCTGTCGATGGTTCCATTCTTTATCCGCATACACTTCATGTCCTGACCGCCGATATCCAGGATAAAGTCAACTTTAGGTCTAAAATAGCGGGCTCCTTTATAATGAGCAATGGTTTCAATTTCACCAATATCTACCTTAAGAGCCTGCTTAATCAAGCTTTCCCCATAACCCGTTACTGTGGACTTGCCAATGTAAACATCCGCGGGAAGGACTTTGTAGATTTCTTTTAAAATCTTGATGGATTGCGCCAGGGGACTGCCTTCATTCCCGCCATAGTAGCTATACAACAGCTCTCCATCGATATTAATCAGGACCGCCTTGGTGGTGGTTGATCCCACATCGATACCTAAAAAGCAGCATCCGGTATGGCTTTTTAAATCGTTTCTTTTTACTTTATTTTTATTATGCCGATCCCTGAATTTATCCAGTTCCTGCTGATTTTTAAACAGCGGATCCAACCGACCTACTTCATTTTCCGAAACCGAGTCCAAACTTCCCACTGCGGTAACCAGATCCTTAAAATCAACTGTTTTTTCTTTTTCAGCCGAATAGGCAGCTCCGATCGCCACAAATAAATTTGATTTATCCGGGAAAATAATTTGATCTTCGGTCAGCTTTAACGTTTCAATAAAGCGCTGTCGCAGTTCCGACATGAAATACAACGGTCCGCCTAAAAAAGCTACATTTCCTTTGATGGGATGGCCGCATGCCAAACCGCTGATCGTCTGATTGACAACCGACTGTAAAATCGATGCTGCGATATCCGCTTTTGCCGCCCCTTCATTAATAAGGGGTTGCACATCTGTTTTTGCAAAAACACCGCATCGTGAGGCAATCGGATAAATCATTGCGTGCTTTTTGGCTAATTCATTAAGCCCTTCGGCATCTGTTTTAAGCAAAGTCGCCATTTGATCAATAAATGCCCCGGTCCCTCCGGCACAAGTGCCATTCATTCGCTGTTCAACGGTCCCTTTAAAAAAGGTTATCTTTGCATCTTCTCCACCTAGTTCGATGGCAACCTCAGTCCGTGGAATACAGCGTTCAACGGCTAGTGTACTAGCCACAACCTCTTGTACAAAAGGTATTCCCAACCACTGCGAAATCATTAATCCGCCAGACCCTGTTACCGATACTTTTGTCTGTAAATCGCCAACTTTTTCATAGGTTTCTTTTAATAAATCAACGATTGTTATTTTAATATTCGATAGATGTCGACGGTATACCTCGTAGATGATTTCATTTTTTTCATTGATTATCACCACTTTAATCGTGGTTGAACCAATATCAATTCCCATTTTATAATTGTTTTTCATTAAATTTTGTGACCTCTTCTTCCAATATGTCAGTAACCTTGTTCATTTTATTATATGCTTGATACAATGGTTTTATACGACCATATAGTTTCTTATATATTTTATTATAAATTCCTGAATATATCATTACATTTGTTGGCTCCGGCAAAAACACCTTTGACCGATGAATCATCTGGTCGCTGGCTTCAGAAATGGTTTGATATCGTCCTAAACCCACAAACGTTGCCATTGCTGCACCTAATCCCGTTGTTTCAAAGGTTTGTACCCGATACACCGGGCGATTAAAGATATCAGCCATAATTTGGGTGACCCCATCACTTCGGGATCCGCCGCCGGAAAGACCGATAGCCTGTACCGGAATTTTTGTTTTTGATTCGATTAATTCAAGACCTTCCAACAAACCATATCCCAAGCCCTCAACGATTGCCCTGTAAATATGCTTCTTAGTGTGACCTTCAGTAAATCCGATGAAGGAACCTTTTGCTTCCGGACGGAAAGCTTCCATCCCCCAATAGGGCTGGTGAACGAGTCCATTTGCACCCACCGGTGTCTCTTTTAGATATTCTTCAAGAAGAGGATGGAGTTCTTCGGGATCTACCTGATCGAAAAATTCTTTAACATACCAATTTACCATCCAAAACCCATGATAAATTGTCACCTCGGGATTATATGAATCTTGATCAACCGCTGTAAAAGACGGATAGAACGGATACAATTCAACATACTTTGTTGTCGATATCTCTACTGTTGATTGGGTGCCCAAGGAAACACTGGCGATTTCCGGCGTTAATGCCCCTACCCCCACTGTTTCACAACCTTTATCCGTTCCCGATGCCACAATAGCCAGTCCCGCGGGCAGCCCGGTCATTTGCGCAGCCGCTGCTGTCAGTTGACCAATAATTTCACAGGAATTCACCAAATCGAAGCATTTTTCCGGTTCAATTTTTATGATTTGATATTTGACATCATTTTTTTTGCACCATTCCTTCCGCTTTGTATCAAAAGGAACATGTCCGGCGATCGATGATCGACTATCCATCACCTTCCCGGTTAATTTTGTTAAAAGATAGGTGGATAGAAAAACAACTTTGCTGGTTTTTTCCCAAATTTTCGGTTCATTAACTTTTATCCAATTGGCATGGGTGATCCTACTGAACGATTTTGCCGAATCATTAAAACCGATCATTTTAAACAGTAGCGTATAAGAACGTGCAAAAGGCAGCGACTCATCCAACTCTCGCCGATCCAGCCAACTGATAAAATCACGCAGGGGTTCGCCATTTTCATCCACAACGGTAATAATATCGCGCTGGCATGACACGGTCATCCCCTGAATGGCATTAAAAAGAATCGGATCTTTCTGGTTGAGATTCTTGACAACTTCAACCAAACCATCCCAGAACATTTCTGGTGGTGCTTCCTTCCATTGAAAACATTTTGAATAGTAGCCATCAAAAATCTTCTCGCTTTTTCCCCGTTCATTTCCGCAGTCATCAAAAAGGATCCCTCTAATCCCTCTGGTTCCGCAGTCAATTGCTAATACTATATTTTTATTTTCACTTTTATTCAAAATCTATTCTCCAAACGTTGCAATAATTCACTTCATTATATCAAATATTTCCTAATATTCCAAAGAAAAGTGTTATTAAAAAGATTTATCTCTTTAAACAGCACTTTTCCCTTTAATAAATAAAAAAGCTATCGCAAATTTTTACGATAGCCCTTAATTGACAATTGTGATTTACTAAGTCTATAAGCCGAGTTCTGTTTAAATAGTCATCTATCTCGATTTATTGTTGCCAATAAATTCTAGCGACCTACCATAGGACAACGACGAGCAGCCATCTTTTAAAGTCCGTTCTTGGTCTTGCTCCAGGTGGGGTTTACATAGCCGATGTGTCACCACATCGCTGGTGAGCTCTTACCTCACCCTTTCATCCTTACCATTACTGGCGGTATACTTTCTGTTGCACTGGCCTTAGAGTTGCCTCCACCGGGCGTTACCCGGCACCATGCTCTGTGGAGCTCGGACTTTCCTCAACCGGAGTTACCCGGGTGCGACTATCTGACTTACTAAATCACTATAGTATACCTTTTTTGTCACTAAATTTCAATATAAAGTTCTAATAATTTATAATAAAGTCTTTTGAAGCCTCTGCTATGATCATTTCAGGGCAATTTTCCTTTAAACCAGCTTTAATGATCGCTTTAAAACATTCAGCAACACACTTTTCCGTTCCATAATGTCCGGCATCCAACACCCAGAAATTATTTTCCAATGCACGCTGTCCGTCATGATGCTTTAAATCCCCGGTGATCAGAACATCGGCTTTTTTCGCTTTTGCCAGGCCAATCATATCCGCACCGGCTCCTGAGCAAAGAGCAACCCGTCGAATCGTTTCCGGTATGACACCCGCCCCTCTGAGACTCGGAAGATTCAATATTTTTTTGACATGATCGATAAAGTCTTGCGATTTCAGCGGATTTTCTAATCTGCCGATTTTGCCTAATCCGTTTTGATTGATAAATTTGCCGTTTTCAAGGGGAATGATATCATATGCCATTTCTTCATAGGGATGATTCTTTTTCAATTGTAGTATGAGCTGTTTTAATAACTCTTCCGGCACAATGGCCTCAATGCGATCTTCATCAACACTTGTAATCGCATCAACTTCGCCGATAAAAGGATTTGCTCCTTGAAGAGGCCGAAACGTTCCAATGCCGGATGAACGATAGGTACAATAATCATAAACACCAATGGATCCTGCGCCATTCTTTCCAAAAACATCGATTATTTTATCGGTTGCCTCTGCCGGCGCATAGACGACAAGTTTAAAATAGCTTTTTGGGTCTGATGGATCCAAGGTTTGAATACTTTTCAAGCCCAGGAGATGTGCCAAATAATCATTCAGGCCATTTTCTGCTTTATCCAGATTGGTATGGGCAACATAAAGGGCAATGTCATTTTTAATCAGCTGAGTGATTATTTGTCCTTTTTGATAGTCTGCTGATAATGTTTTTAACCCATTAAATATAAAAGGATGATGAGCAATAATTAAATCAGCTTTCTTATCCACAGCTTCTGCAACCACATCAACGGTTACATCCAATGTTATTAAAATACGTTCAATGACTTGTTTACTTGCCCCCACCTGAAGACCAACATTATCCCAATCTTCGGCCAGATTTTTGGGTGCGACCGTTTCGATTGATCTGATCACATCACTTAGCTTTACAGACATTTTTTCACCTCATTTAATTTCTGAATATATCGACTACTGTCTCCGAATTGTTTTTTTGCAAAAGGAGTCTCTTTTCCACGGGTATTTTTCACAATATTTTCTTCCAGACTAATCTTGCGATTGATGAGATCCTTCAATAATGGATGTTTGTTTTGCATAAAATGATAGCCTAAATCGTATTCCAATAGATTGTTAAAAACCATTATTCCGTGCTCAACGACCATCACTTCATAAATTCGTTCATCTTCCCGGGCTAATTCTTCGCTAATGATTTTGTAATGATTTCCCTCTAAATAACGTCGCAGTGCGGCCTGATTATTCATGGGCTGAAGGATCATTCTGGGAGTTTTTTTTGCAACGTCTCGCTCGGCTTCCAGCAAATCGCAAATGAGCAGCCCCCCCATTCCCGCCATAACAAAGACCTCAACCTCTCCCGGTTGAAGCACAGAAAGACCCGAACCAAGTCGGGTCTCAATGCGTTTTTCAAATCCATGCTCTTTGATGATTTTCTTTGCTTTTTCTAACGGCTTTTCATTTGTATCGCTGGCTATCGCCGTCAATACTAAATTCTTTTCGACCAGTGAAACTGGCAAATAACCGTGATCGGTACCGATATCGGCCATGGTTTTTACCCCAGCAACACAATCCGCAATCACTTTCAAACGTGGACTTAATTTATTGTTCATTTTACGTTAAATAATCCTTTAATTTCTTACTTCGACTGGGATGCCTTAATTTTCTTAAAGCTTTAGCTTCAATTTGGCGAATCCGCTCTCTGGTTACATTAAATTCTTTGCCAACTTCTTCTAATGTCCGAGCTCGCCCGTCATCTAAACCGAATCGCAAACGCAGTACTTTTTCTTCGCGCTCCGTCAAGGTGTTCAGCACTTCAATGAGTTGTTCTTTCAACAAGGCGTAAGATGCTGCTTCTGCTGGAGCCGGGGCATCTTCATCCGGAATAAAATCGCCAAGATGACTGTCCTCTTCCTCCCCAATTGGTGTTTCCAATGAAACCGGATCTTGAGCAATCTTTTGGATTTCTCGGACTTTCTCTTCAGTGAAGCCCATCTCTTTTCCAATTTCAGCAGGGGTTGGTTCTCTTCCATACTCCTGAAGCAGCTGTCGTGAAACACGAATCAGTTTATTAATGGTTTCGACCATATGAACCGGAATCCGAATGGTTCTCGCTTGATCGGCGATAGCTCGGGTGATTGCCTGACGTATCCACCAGGTTGCGTAGGTACTAAATTTAAAACCTTTAGTATAGTCAAATTTTTCGACCGCTTTAATCAGTCCCAGATTTCCTTCTTGAATTAAATCCAAAAAGGACATACCACGACCGACATAACGTTTTGCAATACTGACAACTAAACGAAGATTTGCCTCCGCCAGTTCTTTTTTTGCACTATCATCCCCGGCTTCCATACGTTTTGCCAAAGCCATTTCTTCGTCACCAGTTAATAATGCCACCTTACCAATTTCTTTCAGGTACAGACGTACCGGATCATTCACACTGACTGAATCGGCTAATTCAATTTCTTTTTGATTTTCTTCTTCAAGCTCAGCCGCTTCCAGAGCCTCGAGTTCAAGATCAGAAAAAGCAATTTCAATTCCTTCTCTCTGAAGAAACAGATATATTGAATCAATTTCTTCTGGATCCAACTCTACTTTTTCTAGAATTTCTTCGAAATCGTGGTTATTTAAATTTCCCTTTGTCTTGCCACGCTTTAAAAGCTGTTGAACCTCAGGCATTTTTTCGATAGCGATTTTTTCGATTTCATTGCCATCATCATCGACATCTATGCTTTCTTTTAATTCTTCTTTCATCTTAGTGCCTCCCGTTATCCTTCATCATTTTCTTTATTTCAATTAATTGATTGGTAAGCTTTGCCACCTCATCATCGTTGCCATCAGTCGTTGCTCTTTTTATTTGTTCGGAAAGCTTACTGAGTTGCGCTTTATTATAAAAACGCTTCATTATTTCCCGGGCATCCTGGTAATCAATCTGGGAAACTTCCTTCTCATTCATCATTAACTCGACAATTTTTTGAATTTCTTCAGAGTCATCAAAATGAGCCATTAATTGATTTATTTCAATTTCGCCATTTGCTTTTTTTCTTTCCGAAGCACTTGCCAGCAACCTTTGATAAAAGTCATCTGTTAAATATTCCAAGGGAAGCTCCGCAATGGATTCTGGTGATTTCAAACAATATTGAATGACTAATTCTTGCGCTTTTTTATATGCTTTTGGAATCTTTTGATCGGCCGACTCTTTTTTGTTGACATTTATCTCCAATGATTGATTGTTGTTGGTATTTGTTTTTGACCGAATAACCTCCCGACGAATCACTTCTTGATTGATACCGGTTTTTTTTGCAACCATTTTACTATAATAATCAAGCTCTACTGAAGTAGCAAGATTTCTTAATATTTTTATGGCTTCATTTCCATAATTCAATCGTCCATCGGTTTGTGAAAGATCGTTCATTTTTTTTAGTAATTCCAGCTGATATTCAACAATCGTCAAAGCTTTTGAGATAAAATCATTAAAACCGTCAAAGCCATATTTTTGAACATAAGAGTCCGGATCTTCATTTTCCGGTAAGATTACTATTTTAACATTTAAATTGGTATTTTTCAAGATATTCATTGCCTTTTCAGTCGCTTTAGCTCCAGCGCTGTCACCATCAAAAGTAATAATGACTTCATTGGCATAACGCTCAAGAATTTTCCCGTGAAAGGCTGTAAACGCCGTACCTAATGCGGCAACGGTATTTTTTATTCCTTTTTCATACAGCGAAATAACATCCATGTACCCTTCAACAATCAATATTTGTCCATTGTCTAAATGATTTTTGCAATGATTTAAATTATACAATTCATAACTTTTAGAAAAAATCATTGTTTCTGGGGAATTTAAGTATTTGGGACCCTTGTCCTCACCTGACATCAACCGGCCTCCAAAACCAACAATCTGCCCTCTTGGATTAATGATTGGAAACATAATCCGATTTCGAAAGCGGTCATAATAATGCTTATTCTCAGAGGCTAACACCAATCCTGATCCCATCATTTCTTCAATACTATAACCTTTTGTTTTTAGATAACCCAATAAATGATCCCAATCTGCGGTTGCGTAACCCAAGCCAAAATTCTTAATGGTTTCCCGACTAATGCCACGCTTGGATAGGTATGCCAGTCCCTGTTGGTTGGTTTTCAAACATTTATAATAGTAGTTTGCCGCATCTCTATGTAAATCATAAAGCCGTTTCTTTTTCTCATATGCCTGCTGATCTTCTAATGCGTTTTGTTTTTCAGGCAGAATCAAATTTACTCTTGCCGCTAAAAATTTAATTGCATCCACAAAAGGAAGTTTTTCCATTTCCATAATAAAAGTAATCACGTTTCCACCCACACCACATCCAAAGCAATGATATAATTGTTTTTCGATGGACACCGTAAATGATGCCGTTTTTTCATTATGAAACGGACATTTTCCCTTATATGAATTACCAACACGTTTTAAGGTCATATAACCTGAAACAACCTCAACAATGTCATTTGCTTCTACAACCGCTTGGATTGCTTCGTCTGAATAATATGTTGTCATTAATATTTTCCTTATTTTTTACTAATGAAGTTATCCCCTTGATAACTCCTCTATAATTCTTATTCTCAATAAAATCATATTATCCTTTTTTAAATAGCCTTTATTTTATAATTTAAACAAAAATAAAGTTTCATTAAGATTGGCCGCATCACCTCTGAAAGGTAAAATATTTTACACAAATGATTAGGCATTCAAGAAAATCAGATGGGAAATAGAAAAAATCATTCGCAAGGAAGAGTCTATTTTACTATGGGACGAAACCAGAAAGTATCAGAGATGAAAAAAAAGCCCATGGAAAATTTCTCTCCATTGGACTTAGTATTGAAGACCTCTCCTATCTTTAGCACTGAAAGATGAGTTCGAAAGCAGTCTTTTTAATGCGTTTTACTTATCGGTTTCTTTCCGCAATCGGAATAATCGGTCTGACTTGACTTGTCAATAAAATAATTGCTCCAAGTATCGAGATGCCTGCTCCTAAATATAGTGCATAATTATAGCCATAGTTATCAACGACAATACCTGTCAATAAGGGCGCAACAATTCCCCCAATGGTTGCACATGTTGCATAAAGGCCGGTGATTTTTCCGGCATTCTTTGGTGAAAAAACGATTGGCATGGAATAATATCCACCCATTGTCAAACACAGTAATCCATTTGATGCCGAGATAAAGGCTACTGCAGCGATAGATGTTGGAGCCTGAGATCCTAATACTAATAAAACACCAGCTCCGATCATTCCCAATAATGGAAATAGTTTTCTTCCCATATTATGCCCGAATTTTTTTGCTGCTTTATCAGCCAACCAACCACCCAATGGATATGTAAATGTTGCAACAATGTAGGGCATCATGGTATAGATTGCACTCGTACTCATTTCAAACCCGCGACCCTTGACAAAATATGTTGGCAACCAGGTCATAAACAAATAAAACAAATAATTGGTGCAGAAAAATGAAATGGCACCTGTCCATACCGACGGTGTGGAAAATATATCCTTTGATGTTAAATTGACAACTTGGCCACATTTGTCTAACTGAACCCCTTGGTCTGATCTAATATATTTAATTTCTTCTTTACTAATTGTGGGATGATCTTCCGGTTTGTTTTTTCCGAATTTCCACCAGATTATTACCCAAATTGGAGCAAGAAAAGCAAAGGAATGAAATACCATTTCCCAGCCCCAGACATTGATAATCCAAGCTGAAATTGGCATGGCCAAAGCAATCCCAATGGAAACTCCCATAATACTTAATCCCCAAGCTAATCCCGACTCTTTTTTAGGAATCCATTGTGCAATAATCGTGGACATTGCGGGTAAGGAAACGCCTTCTCCCATTCCCATGAAAATGCGTATTGCAATCATAAGACCAAGTGTTGCACCAAACGGCGTGATAAAAACAAATATGGACCACCATATTGCTCCAAACATAACAATTTTACCGCCACCAAAATGATCCGCCAACCATCCCCCCAGTATTTGAGTACAGGCATAACCGATGAAAAAAGCAGTGGAAACTAAACCAAATTGAGTTGCCGTCCAATTGAAATATTTCATCATAGAGGGACCAGCCATTGACATACATGAGCGGTCCATATACAAAACCATATAACACACAGTCAGTAGAAACACTATCTTCCATCTTTTATTTCCGATATTCGGACTCATCATAATTCTCCTTAATATTTTTTATTTATATTTAATTAAACGTTTAAATTACTTGTCATTTTATCTGGATTACTTTATATATTTATGATATTATATTGTTAAATATTATATTTTTTTTTATATATATAATCTTTTTTATCATCTGATTCTTCCCACTTTAACACATGCTTTTTATGATTAAACTTCTATCTATTGGAGAACCCTTATGAATCTTAACCAACTATATTATTTTAAAAAATTAGCTGAATTAGAACATTACACCCAAGCATCAAAAGAATTATTTATAACCCAACCTAGTTTGAGCGGTTCTATTTCTTCCCTTGAAGAAGAGCTCGGCATTGCACTGTTTCAACATCATGGGCGAAATATTAAGCTAACCAAATATGGCAAAGGATTTTATCAATATGTTTGTTCCGCTCTAACGGAACTGGAGAAGGGTATTGAAAAAGCAAGAGAAAAATCCGGTTCATATGGCGGGGTTATTGATTTAGGATGTATTCCAACGCTCATCGGCGATTTTCTCCCAGTGGCTATTAATGATTACCTGAAAAATGTTGATTCGAAAACAAAATTCAATATCTTTCAGGGTATGACTCTGGATGTGATTGAAGGTATCGAATCCGAAAAATATGATGTTGGTTTTTGCTCCTATATTGAAAATAAACAAAATCTGGAATTTCACCCTATTATGGCTCAGGAACTCATTTTACTGGTGAATAACAATCACCCCCTGGCAGAAAAAGATTCAATCTGCCTAAAAGAGCTTTCCGGTTATCCCTTGATTACTTACCGTCACTCTTTGCCCATTGGAAAGACAATCAGTAAGTACCTCAAAACAAACCATCTTAAAGCACTCTATGCTTATGATGATGAGATCTCCATTGGCGGTGTAATATCTAATACCGATAGTGCTGCAATTACTGCCAAAACTCCATTCTTATACCAATTTAGCCACTTAAAAATGATCAAACTGGATATTCCCATTGATGCTCGACTTATTTATATGGTCTATAATAAAGATAGTTACCACACCTTGCATGTAAATTCCTTTGTTTCTTATGTACTTGAAAACGAGTGCAATTTACCCTTGTAAATTACCAGTTTGCCTGCATTCTATCCATGGGTATTTTAATTAATCCGCTTTTATTCAAATATATATAAATTTCAAACCCGCGTTTACACCGAAAGGTACATTCCAAACAAGGATCTTCATCACAATACACATAAGCATCTTCATCTGCTAGAGCAAATATAACAGATGTCTTTCTTTGTTTTGTGATGTATTTAATTTGCCCGCCTGTAAACGTTTTAATATAAATCCACTCAATGGCATCCTTTTTCTCGAGTATTTCCCAGGTTACTTCAATTGCATTATCATTATATCCACCAACAATTCGATAATTGATCAAAACACTGTTTGCAATTTCTGAAGGATCTTTTGTCTTTAGTCTTTCCATTTCTTTATTACAACAAATGAGACCATCTTGGTTTGTTGTACTGACACTCTGAAAGATCTTTTTGCAATTTTCGCATTGATAAAAGGCAACCTCTAAACATCCAGCCTTTGGTTTTGTCGTTTCTCTTGATCTTTTTATGCCAAATTTTTTTTCTTGCAATCCAATTCCCCCAATACCTGCATCCGTTTTTCTAAATCATCTCTCAGTTGATTTTTCTTTACTTTTCCACTATCTGTTCTTGGAATTTTATCAATTATTTCCAATCGTTCCGGCCAATAGCGTTTCGGTATTTTTTTCTTTTGCATGTAATCCAAAAGCTCGTTTAGGTTCAAAAATTCTTTTCCCTTTTTCAATACAACATAAACACAAATTCGTTCTCCAAGGCGTTCATCAGGCATTGCAATGACTGCCTGATCTAAAACATCAGGATGTTTTGAAACATAATCGCTGATATAATTTGTGTTCAGGTTTTCTCCCCCTCTAACAATAATATCTTTTTTACGACCGATTACCTTGATATTCTCTTTTTCATCTGCCACGCATAAATCGCCACTGTAAAACCATCCTTCATCGTCCAAATCTTTTTCAGTAGCCACTTTGTCATTCAAATAACCTACAAAAACATTCGGTCCTCTTGATGCTTCTTCACCAATGGTTCCTGGCGTAACAACCTGTCTTTTTTCATCCACAATTCGAACTTCTATACCTTCCATCGGCCTTCCCGATGTGCTCCCCATTAGTTCAAGTGTTTCTTCCGGCCTAACGAACACGTGCGGAACACTTTCAGTGGAGCCATAAACTTCACACAATTTTATTCCATATTTAGATGCACACTCCACCATATCACCAGGTATGGGTGCTCCTCCACAAAGATAAAATTTGAGTGTGTTCAGTTGTTCATTTCCGTTTTTTATATCTTTTAAAATGTCATAAATAAATGGCGTGGAGCCCATGGAATAAGTACATCTTTCATGATTGATTTGTTTAATGGCCTTTTGACTTTCAAACTTACTCTGTAACACTACTTTCCCACCTATTAACATCGGCGCAATGATCCCATGATGAAAACCCGTTGCGTGATTCAACGGGGCCGGCATAAATATAATGTCATCCTTTGTCAACTTCAAAGCTTTGTTGAAATACTTCTCACTAAAAATAATATTATTATGCGTTAACATAACACCCTTGACGCCTCCAGTAGTTCCAGATGTATAAAGAATGGCGGCAACATCATTACTCTTTGCTTTTTTTACAAGATCACTATTATTTTTAAAGGCTGCTTTTTCACTTAAAATTTCTTTTAAAGTGATGGACTTGGTAAATTTTTCCTTCTGATTATCCAACAAGACCAAATGTTTAAGACAACTGATCTTTTTTCGTGAAAATCGAATCATTTCTTCGTAGTTTGTTTTGTGATACCAGGTTGGACAAAAGAAAATTTTGCTTTGAGATAAATTCAAGAGATATTCCAACTCTTTTCCGGTATAACACAACCCAATCGGATTAATAACTGCACCAACTTTTAAACAGGCAATTGTAATCAGAACAAATTCACTCCAAACAGGCACCTGGAAAGACACTACTTCACTGGGATTAATTTTAATCTTTTTCATATAGGATGCAATAGCATTTGCCTGATCATCCACTTCTTTGTATGTAAAACGATTTCCCTGATCATCTACAACAAATTCACGTTCCCCATTATTTGCTACTGACGCATTCCAATAATCCAACAACGTTTCTTTACCCCAATAGCCTAATTCTTCATATAATTCTTTTTGATGTCCATTTATTTTCATTCTTCCTTCATCCCCTTTTTATTTAAAAAGAGTGCCTTTAGTACAACTGATTCAAAATCAGTACTGATGAGAGCATTAAAAACTGCTTCCTGTTAAATCATACCGATAATTAATCGGTAATCTCTTAGATTGATAAGCATAACACCAGTACTGCCTCTCAGTTTTTCCTAATTTAAGTCTTATCGATTAAATATTCTGCGATTTTATTGGTTCAATTTTTGCTAGCAAAGCAAGAATTGAACCGACAATACAAACGGCTGCACAAACCCACAATGCATAACCATAAGCTACGGCATTACTGGCACCAGCGTTTAATCCTGCATCAACAACCAATCCGGTTACTGTTGGTGCAAGAACCCCAGCTACTGCACCAATAATTCCAGCTAAGCCCGAATATACGCCCACATTGGCTGGACAAATGGATGCCGGTACTGAAAAATAACCACCCATTGTCAAGCACAGGAAGCCATATGATAATGATACTGCAGCAACAACTAATGTTGGATCAGTCGCATTCGCTCCAATAAAAATCAACACAGCCGCGCCAATCATGCCAATAACCTGAACGAGTTTTCGACCGATCTTATCCCCAAATTTTTTGGAAGCCCCATCTGCGATAAATCCGCCCACAAAATAAGCGAAAAAACCGACAATAAATGGCGTTGCACCAGCACTGATACTCATTCCACGCCCGATGGTGAAATAATTTGGAAGCCAAGTCGTCGCAAAAAAGTACATATAAACCGCACACCCATAAGATAAACACATTAACCATACGGCCGGAGTTTTAAAAATATCCGCTTTTGTAAGGACGACCGGTTTTATATTTTCCTGACCTTCAGGTCTCTGCTGAATCCACTCAATTTCTTTCTGATTAACCTTTTTATGTTCTTTGGGAGACGATTTTCCTACCAGAACCCAGATAATACACCATACCGGAAAGATTATTGCGTAGATATAGAATAAATTTTTCCATCCAATCAGTGGCAGCATCGCTGCTGCAATATACATATTAAGTGCTGAACCCAATGGACAACCTGCCTGAACTAATGCAGAAGCAACCCCAAATTCTCTTTTAGGAAACCATTTTCCTAAATTTGACATGGCACCGGGAACGATACATCCCTGCGAAGCACCCTCAAGAATACGAACTAATATCATCAAGAACATGGTAACCCCGATAATCGGAGTAAAGAATGTAAATACCCCCGAGAGTAGTAAGCTGATAATGAGCACCTTTGTTGCTCCATATTTATCGGCGATTGATCCTGATGGGACCATTGTAATCATATAACCAATAAAAAATGCCGTTGAAGCATAACCAAACTGGGCGGAAGACCAGCCATATGCCTCCATAATCGATTTCCCTGAAACTGAGAAGACTGTTCTTCCCATAAACATAACCATAAATGAAAGCGCCAGAACAACTGCCACAGCCCATCTTACGTTAGTTTTTTTTCCATCACTCATGAGAATCCCCTTTCATATTAGAATTTTATTTGACCATTGATAAATCTAAAAGATAAAACTACTTTGCTCTGGTATTTTTTTAAACAAATACCAAAACTCACCGTGCTTTTTCAATTACCTATAAAATTCTATTGTTCTAAATTCTTTGCAATACGCATTTCCTTAATCATGGCCGGTACCATTTCAAATACATCTCCCACAATTCCATAATCAGCCACTTCAAAAATTGGTGCAGAAGCATCCTTGTTAATGGCAATAATGGTATCTGATTCAGTCATACCTGCTAAATGTTGCACTGCTCCTGAAATACCGCAGGCAATATAAACTTTTGGGGTAACCGTTTTTCCGGTCTGACCAACCTGTTTACTTTGAGGTATCCATCCAGCATCCACTGCTGCTCGGGATGCACCAACACTTCCCCCTAGAAGATCTGCCAATTCCTTAAGCATTGCAAAATTTTCTGCTCCTTTTAATCCTCTGCCACCGGCTACAATATACTCAGCTTCTTCCAGTTTAATACCAGATTCATCTTTGGCTTTAATAAAATCGATCACCTTTGTTAAAATATCTTCTTGTTTGGTTCGAATATCTTCTCGAATCATTACTGAAAGTTTATTCTGACATTTCTGCGGTTTTTTAAAAGCCCCCGGTCTTACTGTTCCCATTTGTGGTCGCGTTTCACTACATAGAATTCGGGCATAAAGATTCCCCCCAAAAGCTGGTCTTTCCCAAACCACATTCCCAGTATCTTCTTCCACGCTTAATGCTGTACAATCCGCCGTTAATCCTGTTTTCAAGCGAATCGCAAGTTTAGATCCCAAGTCTCTTCCATTTGCTGTAGCACCGATGAGGATCGTATTAGGATGATATTTTTCGCACAGTTCTAAAAATGCATGACCATAGGCATCGGCTGAATAGTTTGCATATTCCGCTCCGCGTACCACGTAAATGATGTCTGCTCCGTATTCAGTCGCTCCTTTAATCGCTTCATCAACATTTTCGCCGATGATAATGGCACAACATTTTTGTTTTAATGCCTCTGCTAATAATCTGCCTTGCCCTAATAGTTCATAACCAACGTCTTTGGGATGTCCCTGAAAACAATCGATAAATACCCATACATCCTGATATTGTTTCAAATCCATATTTTGTCCCTCCTTCTTATAGTATTTTCGCTTCTGCCAGTTTGCCAAACAGCACTTTTGCCGTTTCCCGAGGGTTAACAATCTCAAGCATTTCACAGCTTGATTTCCGCTCAGGTATAAAGGTTGATTTAACTCGGGTTGGCGATCCCTTTAATCCAATTTTTGTGATATCCATATTGGGTAGGTCGGCCAATGTAATATTTTCAATATCCGCTTTCAGCGAGTCAATTTTACCTTTAATTGTGGCGTATCTCGGTTTGTTTGTTTCCTTTGTTGCGGTACATAGAATCGGTAATTTTGCTTCTACAATCTCTATCCCTTCTTCAATTTCTCTTTCCACAACGCACTTATTTCCATCGATTTTCATACTCCGTATATGGGTCAGTCTGGCAATTCCCAGATGTTCTGCAATACTAGGCGCTGTTTGTCCCGTATCGCCGTCAATGGCCTGTTTTCCACCCAAAATCACATCAAATGGTCCAAGCTTTTCAATCACCTTGGACAAAATATAACTGGTTGCATAGGTATCTGATCCCCCAAAAGCACGATCCGTAACTAAATAAGCTTTGTCCGCACCCATGGAAAGGGCTTCTCTCAGAGTTGCCTTAGCTTGTTCCGGGCCCATGGAAATGACCGTAACCGAACCGCTATACTGTTCTTTTAGCTGAATCGCCTCTTCTAATGCATTCTTATCAAATGGGTTCATAATACTGGGAACACCTTGACGAATCAATGTTTTTTTTATTGGATCAATTTTGATTTCAGTTGTATCCGGAACCTGTTTTACACAAACAACAATATTCATTTCCGCTCCTCCTTACTTGTATTCTCTATCTAATTCGTTTGCTATGGTCATTCTCTGGATTTGATTGGCGCCTTCAAAAATTTGAAACACCTTGCAATCCCGCATCAGTTTTTCGACTGGGTATTCCTTGCTGTACCCATACCCACCAAAAATTTGAACCGCATTGGAAGTCACTTCCTGAGCACAATCAGATACAAATGTTTTAGTAATCGATCCTTCTTTTCGAACCAAACTGCCGTTATCCATCATTCGCATGGTGTTATTCACAAGGACTCGGGATGCTTCAGTTTTTATCGCCATATCGGCAAGCATCTGCTGAACCATCTGGAACTTGATAATGGGTTTTCCAAATTGTTTTCTTTCTTTTGCATATTTTACTGATTCATCCAGAGCGCGTTGCATAATGCCAACTGCCAGAGTAGCAACAAACGCTCGTGATAAGTTTAAAGCATTTAATGCCAGTTTAAAGCCGGAACCTTCTGCTCCAACCATGCTGGATGCTGGTACTCTAACATTTTCAAAAGTAACATCTGTTGTATTTGAAAGTCGCAGGCCCATTTTATTTTCATGTTGACCAATGGTTATTCCTGGTGCATCCGCATCAATAATGAAGGCTGAAATACCTTTATGACCAGCTTTCACATCGGTTTTAAAGAACCCTACAAATAGGGCAGCTATCTCACCGTTGGTAATAAAGGTCTTGGTTGCATTCAAAATGTAGTCATCCCCATCTTTAACGGCCGTTCCTCGAAGTGCGGCAGGATCAGATCCAGCATTAGGTTCGGTTAATGCAAATGCGGCAAAGTTGCCTTTTCCAATAATATCTGCAAAATATTTTCCCTGTTCCGGTGTACCTGAAAGGATTACATTTCTTAAAGCTACAAATGTGGTTACAAATGTAATGGCATAACCGGCATCAACTTTTGCCAATTCCTCAAAAATCATGGCTGTAGTTTCGTAACTTAAACCGGTTCCCCCAAATTCTTCTGGAATTTCCAGCATATGCAACCCCATATCAAAAGCCCATTTGAATAACTCCCCTGGACATTCACCTTTTTCATCCAATTCCTGAACATATGGCTTAATTTCGTTTTCGGCCATATCTTTTACAAGTGCAATCAGTGCTTTTTGTTCTTCGGTATACAATAAACTCATCTATTTCAACCCTCCTTTATTTTTTTAGAAGTTTTAATCCGGTTACTGCTCCCTGATCGATGGATTCATTAATCTGGGCATCATTGTAGCCAAGTTCTTTCATTATTTCCTGGGTGTGAGCTCCCTGGGACTTACAGGTTTCCAGTCGTGGTTCCGGCATCGATTCGAAAATAATCGGATTGGTAGGAACCATTCGCTTCCCAGAAGGATAATCGACTTTAGCTAAAATATTATTTGCCCAAACCTGTTCATCTTCATAGACATCCAACGGCTCATTGGCAGCTTCACAGGGAAGTTCATTTTCTGAAAGCATTTTTACCAACTCCACACGATTAATTTGAGCAATCGCGCCATCAAGTCTGTCAATGACTTCACTGTTCAGCCTCTTTGCATTTAGCTTTGCACAATTGTTGTATTTAGAATGATCCACCATATCATCAAGTTTTAATAAAGCCATGATCTTATTGTAATCCCGATCATATTCTGGGCAGCACATGATTACCCATTTTTCGTCCCTGGTTCGATAGCAATTATTAAATGGGTTGACCACTTCCCTGCGGCTCTTTGGATATTGGTTGCCGTACTGAGCTGAAATCATCGCGACACTGAGCATAAATGATGCCGCATGTTGAAGACAAACTGTTACCTTTTCCCCATTTCCTGTTTTTTCCCGATTGTAAAGAGCCCCGCAAATTCCAGCTAAAAGAGCGATGGAAACCTGAAAATCACCAAACCCATTCGGTGGATTCATGGGAGATCCTCCTTTATCTACAGTTGTACCTAAAACACCGCCTCTTGCCATGTAACAGGTTGCATCAAAGCCCGGTTTATCTTTGTCCGGGCCTTTTTCGCCATATCCGGTAACCTGGGCAAAAATAAGTCGTGGAAATTTTTCTTTAAGAGTTTCATAATCCAACCCCAGTTTGACTAAGCCTTTGGTTCTTGTATTGGTTACAAATACATCTGCTTCCAATAACAGCTTATGCATAACTTCCATTCCACGTTCGGTTTTCAAGTTGATGGTAATAAATCGTTTGTCCATATTTGCAACATCAAACGCCAGGTTCTCATCATCAGTAAAAGGCATGTTAAAAACCGCACCTTGTTCTCTAGCAGGATCGCCTTTTGGGGCTTCCACCTTAATTAAATCGGCACCCCATTCCCCCATCACCCGAACGGTGGTAGGAGCCGCTAAATATGTTGTTAAGTCAACAACTTTTACACCTTTTAAAGGTTCCATATTTTTCTCCTTTTTTCTCTGTTTGTAAAGATAGCCCTTCGAAACTATTCGAAAGGCTATCTCTATGAGTCATTGTAATTTCTTAGCTAATCTCAATGACGCCGCCGTTTGCAATTAGTTTTCTGGATGCTGTTAAACGTTGAACCGTTCTTGGTCCTTCTTCTAACCACATTGCTCGACAATCTCGATATAACCGTTCAACAGGGCCGTATACACAATCTTCAAAGTATCCGATACCACCAAAGATTTCAAGCATATAGTCTGAAACCAGTTTAACGGTGTTGATGCTGTGAAGTTTACACATAGCTGCTTTCATTTCAATATCTTTACCAGCTTCAAAGTCTTTTGCAAAATCATAAACCATTAATCGACATGCGTGAATTTCAGTTCCCATATCGGCAATACTTTGTTGAATGGCTTGTCTTGCTACTAATGGTTTTCCAAAAGTTACGCGGTCTTTTGCTCTTGCAATCGTCATTTCCAACATTCTTTGTGCCATTCCAAGGTTACTTATTCCAATATGTGCTCGCGATACTGACAAGGAATGCATTGCAATTTTTAAGCCGTCGCCTTCTTTACCTAAGAGATATTTTTTATTAAGTCTCATATTTGTGAATTTCAAACCAGCATGCCCAGCTCCACGACAACCCATCATATGAGGCATTGGCACAATTTCATAACCTGGTGTATTAACAGGAACAAAGAAACCAGATAGTCTTTTATCTTTGTCAGCATTCGGATCAGTAACTGCAAAAACATAAGCGAACTCACAACAGTCTGTATGAGAGATCAGGAATTTTTCCCCGTTTAAGATATAGTCATCTCCATCTTTGACTGCCATTGTATGTAAATCTGCTCCGGTTCCACCAGTTTCTTCTGTTAATGCAAAACATGTAAATACTGATTTATCTGCAAATTGACTCATGTACTCGTCTTTTAATTCTTTATTTCCAAAATCGTCAAGAATCCGCCAGTTCATATCTGCTGCATAGTGAAGATGCATACGCATTCCCCCAGGACCACGACTGAATTCTTCCTGTACTTGAAGGATTTGCAATTCATCCATTCCCCAACCACCATATTGTTCAGGTAAACTGAATCGATATAAATTATTTTTGATTGATAAGTCGAAGAATTCCTGTGGGAACTTATTCGTAACTTCAACCTCTTTCTGAATTTCTTCAAACGGACCTTCTGCCAATGCTCTAACCTGTTTCAGATATGCTTGAAACTCTTGTTCATTTAATTTTGCCATTTTTTTCTCCTTGTTGTTTATTTAACAATCTTTTTATGGCTTTATTATATATCAGATCCATTCATCATATCCAATAGCTAGTTTTTTGGTTTTCCATACTTATTTATCGTTTACACCTATATATACTTTTATCTGTTGTATAATTCTAATTTGTGTGATAGAGTTTAAAATTTTCACACTGATTATGATATTGAAGAAAGTTCACATAAGAAAATTTTATTCGCGATTATAAAAATGAGATATCAGGACTGCTGCCACATTATACTTGTGGACAAGATCCTTTTTGAAGAGTATAATGAATCTAAATTACTAAATACTGTTAAGAAAGAGGTGTTTTTATGGAAAAGAAGAAAGTTATTGAATTAATTCAAGAAAAAGTAAAAGCCGCCAGTTTCGATGATAAGGGAATCGCTATCATTCCAATGAAGGACATTAATGATGGCAACGTGATTGTTGAAGTATTAGAAGATTTAAAAAAAGATAGTACTTATCAATTTGATTTTGATCTTGATAATATGTCATTGAAGGTCTATAATCCTCTCGATGATATGGAAGGATTTACAGAAAGACATACCTCCCCTCAAAAATGCAAATAGTTTAGTCGTTTATTTCGTATTTTAAAACGCCTGATTGATGTTGAATTCAACATTAATCAGGCGTCTTTTTAATTCTGGAAGTTATTTATTATTTATCATTTTCGCGATGATCAAGCGCTGCCTGAGCTGCCGCTAAACGGGCAATTGGCACTCGGAATGGTGAACAAGATACATAACTTAGTCCCGCTTTATGGAAGAAATAGATCGATTTAGGATCTCCTCCATGTTCTCCGCAAACCCCGATTTTTAGATCAGGTTTTGTTTTACGACCTAAAGTGACGCCCATTTCCACCAATTTTCCAACGCCTTCAACATCAATGCTTTGGAATGGATCATTTGGTAAAATACCTTTATCTTTATAATCGGTAATGAATTTTCCGGCATCATCGCGTGAGAAACCATAAGTCATCTGGGTAAGATCATTGGTCCCGAACGAGAAGAATTCTGCAGTTTCGGCAATCTTATCAGCGATAAGGGTTGCTCTGGGAATTTCCATCATCGTTCCAATCAGATACTTAATATCTGATTTTTTCTCTGCTTTGACAATTTCTGCAGTATTTCGAACAACTTTATCCAAATAGGTCAACTCTTCATTGATTCCAACCAGCGGAATCATGATTTCGGGAACGATATTAAATCCGCATGCTTCTTTAACTTCAATAGCTGCTTCCATAATTGCTCTTGTTTGCATCTCAGCAATTTCCGGATAAGTGATCGCTAAACGACACCCCCGATGACCAAGCATCGGATTAAATTCTTCCAATCCATTAATGACGGTTAACATATCTACTTTATTGAGCCCCATATCTTGGGCCAAGGCTTCAATATCTTTGTCCTCAGTTGGAAGGAACTCATGCAGTGGTGGATCTAATAAACGGACGGTAACCGGACGGCCTTCGAGTGCTTTATAAATGCCGATAAAATCTTCTTTTTGCATCGGCAGAATTTCAGCGAGTGCTTTTTCTCTTAATTCTTTCGTATCTGAAAGAATCATACGTCGCACACTTGGAAGACGGGCTTCATCAAAAAACATGTGCTCAGTACGGCAAAGACCGACGCCCTCAGCCCCAAAGCGAACTGCAACTGAAGCATCACGAGGTGTATCAGCATTTGTCCGAACACCAAGCGTTCTGAATTCATCTGCCCATTCCATGATTTTTCCAAAATGTCCTGAAAGTTCTGGGGTCACAGTTTTAATACTTCCCTTATATACTTTTCCGGTACTGCCGTTTAAAGAAATATAGTCACCTTCATTAAAGATTTGTCCGCCTACACTAAATCGTTTTGCCGCTTCATCCACTTTAATCGCTTCACATCCGGCCACGCAACATTTTCCCATGCCTCTGGCTACAACAGCAGCGTGCGAAGTCATTCCGCCACGGGCGGTTAAAATACCGTTTGCGGCATTCATGCCTTCTATGTCTTCCGGTGAAGTTTCTTTTCTTACTAATAGCGTTTCTTCGCCATTAGCAGCAGCGGCACAAACAGCTTCGGCGGTAAAATAAATTTTACCCATGGCAGCCCCTGGCGATGCCGGAAGACCGGTTCCTAAAAGTGCTGCTGCTTTTAAAGCGGCTTCTTCAAAGGTTGGATGCAGCAATTGATCCAATGATAACGGATCTAAACGTAAAATAGCTTCTTCTTTAGTGATAAGGCCCTCTTCAACCATATCAACAGCCGCACAAAGAGCCGCTGCAGCCGTTCTTTTACCGGTTCGTGTTTGAAGCATATAAAGTTTATTCTTTTCAATCGTAAACTCGATATCCTGCATATCCTTGTAATGATTTTCCAACAATTCAGCTGTTTCATGGAATTGCTTATAAACCGCTGGCATGATGTCCTTAAGGTCATCAATATTTTTTGGTGTGCGGATTCCGGCAACAACATCTTCTCCTTGAGCATTAATTAAAAACTCACCAAACAGTTTCTTTTGTCCGGTTGCTGGATTTCTGGTAAATGCCACACCGGTCCCGCAATCATCGCCCATGTTTCCATAAACCATAGATTGAACGTTGACAGCAGTTCCAATGTCATGAGGTATATCATTCATATTTCGATAACTGATGGCGCGATTATTATTCCAGGATCTAAAAACTGCTTCAATCGCCATCAGCAACTGTTCTTTTGGATCTAACGGAAAATCTTTTCCCGTTTCTTCTTTGACAATTTTTTTATAGGCAACAACAACCGCTTTTAAATCCGCTGCGGTTAACTCAGTATCGTCTTTATAGCCATTTTTTTCTTTAGCATCATCTAAAATTTTATCAAATTTATCTTTGCTGATTTCCTGAACAACATCACCAAACATTTGTATAAAACGACGATAGCTATCAAAAGCAAAACGTTCATTGTTCGTTGACTTTGCAATTCCTGCAACCGTTTCATCATTAAGACCAAGGTTGAGAATGGTATCCATCATCCCCGGCATGGAGAATTTTGCACCAGAACGAACAGATACCAATAATGGATTCTCTGCATTACCAAATTTTTTCTCGCATTTTGATTCTAAAATTACCAGGTTATTATTAATCTGATCGATGATTTCATCGGAAAGTTTCTTATTTTGGTTGTAATACTCAGTACATGCTTCCGTCGTTACTGTAAAGCCCTGCGGAACCGGCAGCCCGATATTGGTCATCTCGGCTAAACCCGCACCTTTCCCCCCCAGTAACTCTTTCATGTTTGCATTGCCTTCTTCAAACAAATAAACCCATTTTTTTGACATTTTGTCTACCTCCTCATTATATTTGCAAGTATAATCGCTGCAATTTCTTCAATTGCTTTTGATGTAACGTCAATGACCATACATCCTAATTTATCAAAAAGCTGTTGTGCTTTTTCTAACTCCATCATGACTCTTTCATTGCTTCCATAATTTGATGTCCCGGTGAGGCCCATTGCCTTTAAACGTTCGGTACGAATGTCCACAAGGTGCTTTGGATCCAATATGAGTCCAAATATTTTCTTATTTGATATTTCAAATAATTCCTTCGGTGGTTCAACTTCAGGCATCAAAGGAATATTTGCAACCTTAAAATTATTGTTTGCCAAATAAATACTAATCGGCGTTTTGGATGTACGTGACACCCCAATCAAAATAATGTCGGCTTCATCTAGATGTGAAGTGTTTTTTCCATCATCGTATTTTACCGCAAACTCAATCGCCTCAACCTTTTTAAAATAGTGATCATCCAGTTCCGGCGTCGGTTTAAAATTATGTGTTGGCTCTTCCCCGGTAATGCCTCTTAGCGTTTCCACCAATGATCCCAGAACATCATAAATCGGAATGCCCCAACATCTGGCTTCAGTTTCCATATAGCTTTTTAGTTCCGGAGAATTAAAGGTATAAACGACTAATCCGTTTTCTTTTTTTGCTAACGCCAATAAATAATCAATACTTTTTTTGTCATTAATAAAAGGATGAAATCGTACTTCTCGAATCGAACTTTCAAAGCAGCTTTTACCTGCTTTAACCAGCAATTCACCAATTTCGCTTAGTGTATCTGAAACCACGAAAATTACAATGTTTTTCATCTAACTACCCATCACTCTGTATTATCTCCCATATTCACCACATACCGGGTGATATTTGTTCGCGATACTTTACCGACTAGAACTAATCGTTGATTGCCTTTTTCATCAAGTTCCTTGCTTACAATCGGCAATGATTCCACCTCATAAAGCATGGTTTTGTAGGCAGCATCATAAACTGACTCCGTCGGTTCAAGATAAATAATATTTGGCATCCGCGTCATAATCAAAGGAATTGGCAGCGATTCTACCTCTTCTCTCCCAATCATTGCTTTAATAAAATCCTTACGCGATACAATTCCAGAAAGGTACTTACCATCTACAACATATAAAGTTCCAGCATTTTTCGTGAACATCGTTATGATTCCATCATATATTGAGGTTGTCTCCTCAACAACTGTTGGTTCCGTCTGAATATCCATCACACTAATGGTTTTTATATAGCTTCCGAGTATGTGTAATAATGAACGGCCGGTATAATAATAACCAACCTTACGTTTTGCTTCAAGTATCCCCAACATGGTGAGAATTTTTAAATCAGGTCGGATGGTTGCTCGATTGATATTTAGCATTTCTGCAATTTCGCTGCTTTTCACGGGTTGTTTTTCTTTTACAATTTCGATTATTTCCTTTTCTCTAGCTGAAAGCTCCATATTCGGCCCCTCTAAAACTAATATTTATTTTATTAAGTATAACACATATCCTATAAATGTAAACAACTAATAAAATATTTTTGTCCAACCTGATAATATTTTATTAATAATATCTAATGTAACCTTTTTCATATCGATATTGATTCAACTAAACCCTCATAAACTTTATCACCAATCCGAGTCACATTTTTTATTTCTTCCAACTCTTTAAATCCGCCATTTTTTTCTCGATAATCAATGATTCCCTGAGCAATCACATCGCCTACTCCTGGAAGACTTTTTAGTTCTTCAATAGTTGCAGTATTGATATTTATTTTCTTATTTTCTTTGGCATCTGCGGTTTCAGTCACTTCACCAATGGTTGGAATATAAATTTTTTCTTCATCTTTTACTTTTCGTGCAAGATTTAACGTACTGACATCAGCCGACCCGGTCAATCCCCCAACAGCCTCTACCGCCTCGATTAAACGAGCATCCTGATTTAATGTTACCACACCAGGCTTATTGACCGCGCCGGCTATATGAACCATAATCTTTGCATTTCCCGAAACGCTGCTGTCTTCATTTAAATTTTCAGCCCCTGATACGTTCATTTCCGCTCCGCTTGAAGTTTTAAAGTGGTACCATCCCCAAAAAACGCACAAAAAAACAAGCACGATGAGAATGTATAGGATTTTGTTGCGATCAAGCTTATCCATTTCACACTCCTAAAGGTTGTGATTCCCACCGGCCTTTTTTTAGTATCCAATATTCCTTATATCCACAACTTAATAATATCGCTTCCGCTTCATTAAATTCATTTATAATTCCTTCAACTGAATGAGTATCTCCGCCGATTGTAATGGGAATGTTTCGTTTACACATTTCTGGTATCATCCAATCTGAAGGATACCGTCCAACTCCAGGTACTCGCATATTAGCCCCGGTATTAATCTCCATTCGGGTATTTGTCATCACAATGACATCTAGGCAATGTTTAACCGTCTCCTGATACCAGGTATCTTTCTCATTAAAAAAGAAATTGCCCTGATTGTATTTTTTTATGAGATCGATATGGCCTAAAATATCAGGCTGATACTTTTTTACCATATTGCCAATAGCTTTATAATAGTCCTCAATAAATTTTTGTGATCGATTATCATAGTATTTTCTGATTCCCTTGGCAAAATCCTCCTGAGAATCATCAATATAAGAAACGTCATCACTGCAAGTGGATCCGATCGTGTGAATGGACATAATGGTATAATCAAGTCTTGGCCATACTTTTTTTGCAAGTTCAGAAATATCTTTGCGATCGATGAAATAATCAATTTCCATTCCGCAATAGAGTTCAATTGATAGGGCATACTTTTTTTTGAGATTAGCTACGTCTTTAAAATAGTTTTCGAGATTTGCCTCTTCCATCGTCCAATCATTTAAAAATGGCAATGGCATATGGCTCGATAATCCCATACTTTTAAGACCTGCTTCAATGCCGGCATTAACCATTTCTTCTAAAGTGTTTTTTCCATCACAATAATTAGAATGCACATGATAATTTGCCTGTATCATTTTGATCCCTCCAAAAGTTTGCATGTGCTGATTGTATCATGCTATGTATTTTAAAGCAAATAAAAAAAATTGCCTATAAGACAATTTTTTAAATATTTTATAAAATTTTATTGAGAAAGCTTTTTGTTCTTTCTTCTTTTGGATTCAAAATAACATCTTCCGGTGTTCCCTGTTCGCAAATGACGCCTTGATCCATAAAAATCACCCGATCCGCAACTTCTCTTGCAAACCCTATTTCATGCGTCACAATAATCATTGTCATTCCTTTTTCAGCAAGATGCCGCATGGTTCCCAATACCTCGCCGACGAGTTCAGGATCAAGCGCCGAAGTCGGTTCATCAAACATCATTATTTTAGGATCCATTGCCAGTGCTCTGGCAATGGCTACACGTTGCTGCTGCCCACCTGAAAGTCTTGATGGATACTCATCTTTTTTGTCAGATAAACCCACTTCTTTCAGTAAATCCAAAGCTATCTTTTCGATCTCATTTTTGTCCGCTTTTTTAACAATTATTGGCGCAATTGTAACATTATCAATAACAGAAAGATGTGGAAAAAGGTTGAAATTTTGAAAAACCATACCAAGATCGGTACAAAGAGTTTGTACCTTTACCGGATCGATTTTCATAAGATCCTTATTGTTTTCTCGTTTATCTGCTAATTCATCTTCAATATATATTTCTCCGTCAGTGATCCGCTCCAAATGGTTTAGGCAACGTAACATCGTGCTTTTACCAGAACCACTGGCACCAATAATACAGACGACTTCGCCTGGTTGGATTTCTAAGTCAACGCCTTTAAGAACTTCCAAATTTCCAAAAGACTTACGAACATTCACTAATTTTACCATACTCATATCAATTTCCTTGTCTTTCATAAACGCCAAGTTTCTTTTCTATTTTATCAAAAGCAACCTGAATAATGGTGGTTAAGAATAGATAAATTGCCGCTGCATAAACATAATAGATCCAGTTTCCATCAGAACTTGCCATTGTTTTTACGGTTCTTAATAAATCAAAAAGTGCAATTGTTGATACCAATGACGTATCTTTAAGTAACATAATAAATTCATTGCCAACAGGTGCAACCAGTCTTTTAAATGTCTGTGGAATAACAATTTTAGTCATCGCCTGACGATAACTCATTCCCAGTGCCTTTGCTGCCTCCATCTGCCCGCTATCGATGGATTCAATTGCGGCCCGAATAATCTCAGCAAGATACGCAGTAGAATTCAAAGAAAACGCAATAAATGCACCAACCATCGGATTGATATTAAAAGTCATCCCGGTAGAATCAAGATAAATAATTGGAATAGCAAAATAAATAATAAACAGTTGAAGCAATAAAGGTGTTCCTCTAAAAAACCATATATAAAACCATGATACTGCATTGGCCACCTTGTTTTTTGAGAGTCTTCCGAGTGCAACAATGACACCAAAAAACGCCCCCAAAATAATTGCTACTATTGCAATCTCAACGGTAATAACTGTCCCATCAAAAATTGCCCATAATTGGGTTTGATTTAACACATTGATCTTCCCTTCATTATTAAATTATGAACCTCTGTTCATATTAATACATGAACAGGACTTGTCACAGTAACTGCTACAAGTCCCATTCAATTTTCTTATTAAATTTTGTCGTTTTCTATTCAATAACAGAAAGCTTTGTATTTATGTCTTTCGTCATGTCTTCATTAAACCATTTCATAGAAATCTCAGTCAATTTTCCATTTTTCTGAAGCGTTTTAATTGCTTCATTGAATTTTTTTGTTGTTGCCGTGTCGTCTAAACGAGATGTAATACCAATTGGTTCATTGGTCAAAACATCAGAACTTACAACAAATAAATCAGGATTTTGGGCAACATAATACTTAGCTACGCCAACGTCAGTAATAACATTGTCGATTTGTTTGCCTTGCAGTGCTGCAAACGCATCCAGCATGCCATCATATTCTTTTATTTCGACGTTAACGCCTTCTTGTTCTTTCAATTTTCCGGCCGCGATATCAGCCGTTGTTTGAATCTGAGCGCCTAATGTCTTTCCCTCAAGTCCTTTGAATGTTGTAACAGGTGCAGCATCTTTTCTGGATACAATGACAATACCATTTGAAATATAGGGATCTGTCATGCTGAATGACGCTAACCGTTCCGGTGTAATACTCGTACTGGAGATAACCGCATCATATTGTTTTGCCGTCAAACCATTAAAGATGCCATCCCATGAAACTGTTTTAAACTCTACTTTAACCCCTAATTGATCAGCTAATGCATTCGCAAAGTCAATATCAAATCCCACTAATTCGTTTTGATCATTTCTAAACTCCATTGGTAGATACGTATCATCGACAGCAACACTTAATACCCCATCTGCTAAAGAGTCTTCTGAAGCTGTTTTGCTTCCAGATGAACATCCGGTAAAGGCTGGTACTAACAACAAAACCGCAGCAAGGGTTAAACCCAAAAATTTTTTATTCATAATTTTCTCCTTTCTAAACTTCCTAATGTGGTTAATTATATATTATTTTGAATATATACACAAGTTTTTTTAAAACGCACAACACCATGTTTATGAAAAAGTTTTAATGAAAATGCTAATGATATTTAATCCCCCCAACCAGGTTCCCAGACTGCTTCCGAGATTAGTGAAAACTACTACCATTAAAACTTTTGTCACTTTATTATGCCATAATCCTTTAAAACTGCCAAGATCTTTAGGCAAGGATTCAAAATCTTCAACTTTCGGCTTCCGATAATGAGCCTCGACAATGCCTGAAAACCATCCTGCCGCTAATAAAGGATGCAACGTTGTAATAGGTGCCACCGCAATGGCGGTTAATATTGAGAGAATATGACCACCGGCAATAAATGCTCCCAGCCCCGCCAATAGTCCGGTCCAGAGAATCCACGATTTTGCCTGTTCCCATCCAGAACCAGGATTGAAGATAAAAGTGATCACAATTATCGCAATCAGCATAATGGGAATCATCCATCCGATCACTTTTCCAACCTTCGATTTTGGTGGAATGAACTCTAACTGGGAAACATCGATGTCTTTATTGATTGCTTCTTTTATTCCGGGAATATGGGCCGCACCAAGAACAGCAACGACCTTGTCACCAGGTGCATTTTTAATTTTTTGTGATAAATACTGGTCTCGCTCATCAACAAGGTATTCTTTTACCCCTTTAAAAGCCGATCCCATTTCTGACAATGCCGCTGTGAGCATATCTTCTGACTTAAGGCTTTCCAAATCTTCTTCCGTAATTTCTTCATCATCGACAACGCTTAATGCAATTGAAAAAATGACCTTGATTTTCTCCCAGAAGCTACACCCTCTCCAAATACGATTAAAGGTTACCTGAATACTGCGATCTGCCAAAACAAGTTCAGCGCCATATTCTTTTGCACAGGCGATACCTTCCATCATCTCTTGTCCCGATTCAATTCCAAATTGTTCTGCTAATTTTCTCTGATAATTTGAAAGCAAAATATTTACAAACATAAATCCTGCTCGTTTGCTTTTTATTATTTGAACGATATCAGTATTGGACCATGCATCTTTTTGTTCAATTGAATCATAACGTTGTTGATCTAATTCAATACAGATTGAATCCGGCTGTTCTTTTTCTATGGTTTCCCGAACTTCAGTAACACTGTTTTTTGATACATGGGCTGTTCCAATCAGAATGATCTCTTTCCCATTAACATTAAGCCGAGTTATATTGCTTGATTCCAATGATTCTCCCCTTTTGTTTTCTTTTATATAAGATTAAATCAATTAATGTTTTTGCATCCAAACCATTAAGTTCTTGCTACTTCTTAATCACAGCCACCGAGTCACGAATAATCACTTCATGAGGGACATAGACATTATTAACGGTTCGGTCGCCATCTTTTTCACATAATTTGATCAGCATACGCATTGAAATCGCTCCGATATCATACATAGGTTGAGCAACAGTGGTTATTTTGGGCCTTGTCCATTCTGAAATCCAAAAGTTATTAAACCCGCAGATACTAATGTCTTCCGGCACCTTTTTCCCCATTTCTTCTGCTTTGCGAATTGCCCCAAGTGCGATTTGGTCATTAAAACAGCATACACAGGTAAATTCAATTCCCAAATTAATGGCTTGTTCCATCAAACTGTAACCGCCTGTCAGACTGAGTTTTGCCTCCAATATACGACTATCATCAAATTCAATGTTTTTTTCTTTAAATGCCTTTATAAAGCCTTTTTTTCTTTCTTTATAAATATAACCTTCTTCAACTTCATCAAAGAATAGCATAAACTTTTCATGTCCCATTTCAATGAGTTGTATCGCCAGTTCATAAGCTGCGGCCTCATTATTAATCAATACCCCGCTGAGAAAGCCGCTATTGTCTGGAATACAGCCCAAAACAACTTCGCTCGGAGCATCAATCAGCTCTTTTTGCATTTCCTCGCTTAAATCTTTTCCGACGTAAATGATCCCATCACATTGTTTTTCAACTAAAACATTAAGAGCTTTCATTTCTTTTTCCGGATCAAAATCAGTATTGCTTAAAATAATATTGTAATGATAAATTCCGCACACATCCTCTGCCCCACGGACAATCTCAGTATAATATGGATTGGTTATATCCGGAATCATAATTCCCATGGTGTTTGTTTTTTGAATTTTCAAACTTCTTGCGATTGCATTGGGTTTATAACCCGTTCTTTTTATGGCCTCTAAAACCCGTTCCCTTGTTTCTTCATTAACCAAAGGAATATTATTTACAACACGTGACACGGTAGCAACCGAAACATTAGCTTCTCGAGCAACATCAACGATTTTAACTTTCATTTTTTCACCTTTCAATTTTTAAACAGGAATCCTGAAACCTTAACAACCGTCTCCCACTTCTTTCATCGCCTGTAATATAAGTTGTGGTGCACGACGACATTTCTCTTCCGACACAGCACATGGAGCAAATCGAAGGCCTTCTCCCAAAGGCACTACAAAAGTATTCTTCTCCATCAGACGATCGCTCACTTTTTGGGGATGATCACAAGGAAGACTGATAAAAAAGCCATCACAATAAGTAACCATTTTTAAACCAATTTTATTTGCCTCTTCAACAAAAGCATCAGCACGTCTTCTTAAGATAGCCTTATAAAAGCTCTGTTCCGCCATTGCCTGATTATAAAGCTCTTCATCACTGAAAATTCGAGTAATGGTTTCCATGGCACCACGTGTTCCATTTGACCAGTTGCCACGATTGGAATAGGTACAGGAGTTTGCAAATTCTGTTGCAATTTCTGCTGTCGGTGCCACACAAATAATGGCACCATTTCTTAATCCATACATGGTATAACTCTTTGAACAGGTATAGGCATATAATGTCAGCACATTATGGGGCATTCCTGTCAGCATTTTCATGAATTCTCGGGCTTCATCACCTTTACCCGCAAAATCGATATAGGCCAGGTCAACCAGTAAAATAATTTTAGACTCTGGTTGTGCTTCAGCCGTTTCGATAACAAATGCCTTGATTTCTTTCCACTCTTGATTGGAAATGGTATAACCGGTTGGATTGTGAGCCGGAGTATTTAATACCGTTAAAACTCTTTTTTGCTTTTCCAATAACTCCAGGACACTTTTCTTGTAACCCTCCAGATTAAAGCCGCCCTTTTTATTATAAAGTGGGAAAGTTGCGATTTTTCGGTGATTATCATCGGCAATGGTTTCATACGCGGACCAGCGCCAATCAGTCAGCAGAATAGCATCCCCTAATTCAGTATAATTACAGAACGCATGGCGAATGGCACCGGTTCCCCCTGGCGTCGCCACTGCGCGAATAAACCCTTCAGGTTTATATGCTTTGAAACATGCATCAACTATTTTTTCTAAAAATTCCGGCTGTCCGGCCAATCCAGAATAATTGGCAATCATGTTGTTTGGCAACGATTTAAGTGTGTCGTATACAGCTTTAAAGGTTACAAGCTCGCCATTATCATCCATTAGCGCCCCAATGGTTGAATTAATAACTGCCTCCGGTCCAAATTCTTTGACTCGCTTTTCGGCTTCTCCGGCAATTTTGAAAATGGGGTCTGTGCCCCCTTTTCTCAAAGACGTTTGAATTACCATTTCCGCTTTTTTCATTTTCATTCCTCCTGCAAAATCCAAAATTTATTTCAAATATTTTTTTCTTTCGGTTTCATATAAGTTATTTCCCTGAGTATCGATTACGACAATCGCCGGAAAATTCTCTACTTCAATTTTCCGAATAGCCTCGGTACCGAGATCTTCATAGGCTAAAATTTCGACCGATTTGATGCAGCTTTGCAATAATGCCCCAGCACCGCCGACACAGCCAAAATATACGGCCACATGATTCATCATGCTGTTGATAACCTTCTCACTCCGATTGCCCTTGCCAATCATCCCACCAAGTCCCTTTTCCAGAAGCTCCGGTGTGTAGGCATCCATCCGCCCGCTGGTGGTCGGTCCGGCCGATCCGATAATTTCTCCCGGTTTTGCCGGACTAGGTCCCACATAATAAATTAATTGATCGGTAAAATCTACCGGCAACGGCGAGCCCTTTTTTAGTGCCTCAATCATCCTCTTGTGTGCCGCATCACGTCCGGTATAGATAGTACCTGATATTTGAACATGATCCCCGGCTTTTAACTTTTTACGGTCCTCTTTACTCATCGGAGTTTTAATATTAATAACAGTCATCTTACAACTCCCTTTCTACATGTCTGTTAACATAGCAGGAAATATTTACTGCTACCGGTAATCCGGCGATATGAGTTGGGAAGACTTCCACATTTACCCCCAGCACGGTATTAACGCCGCCTAAGCCCATCGGACCGATTCCCAAATTATTACAGGCTTCCAGCAGATAGTCTTCAAGAGCGGCAACATGGTCCAATGGATTACGCATCCACAAAGGGCGTCCCAACGCTTCTTTTGCCATCAATGCGGCTTTTTCCATCGTTCCCCCGACACCTACGCCAACCACGATTGGTGCGCAAGCATTAGGACTTCCGGCTTCAACGGTTTTAATGACAAAATCCCGAACTCCAGCCATCCCATCTGATGGCTTTAACATTTTAAGCGCACTGGTATTTTCACTCCCAAATCCCTTTGGTAATATTTTTATTTTTAGCTGATCCCCAGGAACAACCTTGTAATGAATCACCGCCGGTGTATTGTTGTTTGTATTGGTGCGGATGAAGGGATCTGCGACAACCGATTTGCGAAGATATCCTTCTTCGTACCCTTTTGCTACCCCTGCTTGAAGGGCATCTTCAAGACTGCCATCTGCAATCATCAAATCTTGTCCAAAAGATACAAACATCACAACCATTCCCGTGTCCTGACAAATGGGGATGGTTCTTCTTTTAGCCACCTCAAAATTATCCAACATCGTTTTAAGAATCTCTTTCCCGTTTTCAGATTCTTCTGATGATTCTGCTGTACGTAAGCTTTCAAGCATATCTTCCGATAAAAACGTATTGGCTTCAATACACATTTCAGCAACGGTATCAATGATTTTTTTGGTTTGAATTGTTTTCACTAAGTTCTCCTTGAAAATGATCCTTTTTATATCATTCTATTTTATATAATTCTGTTAATTATATCACACTGTTACAGTAAAGTAATGTGATTTTCAATTATTTTCATAAATTTTCAGTGTTAAATAAGTCCCTTGTATTTATGTTGTCTTAACGCTTCAAACAGAACAATACTTACCGCATTGGAAAGATTAAGCGAACGGGCTTTTTCATGATTCTTCATGGGTATTCTAAAACGATTTTCAGGATATGCTTCATGAATTTCACTTGGAAGCCCAGCCGTTTCTTTCCCAAACATCAGGAAGGCATTTTCATCATAATCGATATTATCATAATATTTTTCTGCCTTTGTCGTGAGCAGATACAATTTTGCATCCGGATTTTTTTTAATAAAATCATCAAAAGATTCATAGACGTGCAAATCCAAAAGATCCCAATAATCTAAACCGGCCCGTTTCAAATGCTTCTCATCGAGGGAAAAACCCAAGGGTTTAATAAGGTGGAGCGTGGTCTCAGTTAAAGCGCAAGTTCGGGAAATATTTCCCGTATTTTGTGGTATTTCTGGTTGATAAAGAATAATGTTCATTAAATAGTCCTTTCATTTTTCATATCGGCGCTAGACAAACCAAAAGGAAATACAAGAATCGTATTTCCTCAAAACTGTAGACAAAGCGTAAAAAAATTTCTGAAGATAATAGCAGTATCAATGGTCTCCAGGACGAGGTTTTGGTATGAAATGATAAATCATTTACTATGCAATCTAGCTTTTTTCAGAGATTTCCAGCAATATTTTTTCACTGATTTTTTTTGTTTTCTTCGATTAAATAATCAACTTCGCCAGATAATTCTTCGCCAATGGCATTCACTTTTTCCTTTCCCATTTTAATGGAATGAATGGATAAATAAACACCGCCAAAGACAAGAATAAAATAAAAAGTGATCATTCGCCAAAGAATCATTGCTACCGGGGCATTTACCGCCCCGTAAATAGGTCCAAATATCAGTAAAAAGCCTGCTTCAGCTCCTCCGGCTGCACCAGGCGTTGGTACAAAGGCCACTGCTACATAAAGGATCGCTTGAAGAGAAATAATTGTTACGGCATTAACGCTGTTTAATCCCAAAGACAAGTACACGAAATAGCCAACCGAATAGAAAGCCATCATCTGTATGATCGAAACAAAAAATAATTGCAGAGTTTCTTTTTTTTTATATTTCAGACCTTCAACAGCCAGCTTGTATTCTCCCACAAAATGATCAATTTTTTTACACTGTTTTTCAGAATTTTTAAGGATGTGCAATTTTAGAAGAATTTTTACACAGCTTAGTAAAATTCCCTTTGCCGCATTTGGATTAAACACAAGAATGCCGATAAAAACAATCGCGGCTACATTTAAAACCAGACCAAAAGCAATCAGCCACTTAACGGCATCCAGACTCTGATTGAGCTCCGTCGTACAAAAGACAATCGCGATGATTGCCAGAAAAGTAATTGTAATTTGATACAAAGCATATTTTTGAACAAGAACAGCCGTACCTGTTCCAAGGCCGTATTTTTTTTTCGACATTTCATACAGCTGAATCGGTTGCCCGCCACTTGAACTGGGATCAAGAAGATTGTAATATTGACCAACCATGGTCAGCGTAAAGGCAAATGAAATTTTTTCATTTGAATTTTCCTGCCTCATGAGTTTTAATAACATATAAGCCTCTAGAAACCAATAAAGAAAAACACAGCCAATCCCCAAAAGCAAGAATTCACCCTTTGTTTGTTTGAGTGTATTCTGAAATTCTACCAGGTCAACTTGGGTAAATATAATGATAGCTGTGACACCAATTATTAAAATCAGAAAAAAAGCATTTGAATAGTTCTTCCAGGCTTTAGAAAACCAGCCTTTTTTCTTTTTCTCTTTTTCGCACATTCTTAGTTACCCATTTCCATTCTATAAGATCATGTTTATTATAGCATATCGTCACAGCAAGATAATAAATTTTTAAGTTAAAAAATTATATGATCTATTTTGATTCTTAATTTTATCTTTTTACAAACTAAATGTTATCGCGTTGTTCCACATAAAAAAAGTTCAATTACTCAACCAATTTTTAAAGAATCCTTACTGGAAATTCCAGTCTCCTTAAAAGCAGTTAAATACTTGAACTTTTGACTTTTATAAAAATGAATCGATTCGATAGTTATTATGGTTATTTTTTTTGGTATCCTGTTTTGTATTTGTCCGTGGTAAGAGAATCGAAAAGGTACTGCCTTCATTGGGAACCGATTCTATTTTTATTTTACCGCCATGTTTTTTTACAATGTAATCCGCGATGTTTAAGCCGAGTCCATAACCACCGGTTTCCCGGTTTCGGGCATCGTCCACCCGATAGAAACGACTAAATACTTTTGCCTTTTCTTCTTCCGTCAGTCCGACTCCGGTATCTTTAACGGCAATGACAATATTTCGTTTGCCTTGAGTTATGCACAATTGTACTTTACCGCCTATTGGTGTATATTTAATAGCATTATCGACTAATATTCGCACCGCCTGTTTAAGTCGTTCTTCATCACCGCGATAGTGTATATCCGGGGTAATATTCTCGCTTAGCTCAATTTCTTTTTCATTTGCCAATTCTGTCATAAGCACCACCATTTGATGACACAAAGAAGATAAATCAAACAGTTCCTTCTCAACGGAAAGACTTTGATTTTCCGCTTGTGCTAATAACAATAAATCAGAAATGAGTTTTGCCATTGTCTCACTTTCACTGCCGATGTTGTTCAGCCATTTCATGTTGTCTTTTATCTGTTCATCTTCCTTAAGTTTTAACACCTCCACATTCGTTTGAATGACCGTAAGAGGGGTTCGCAACTCATGAGAAGCATTTGCAATAAACTTTTTTTGATCTTCAAAAGTCTCCTTAATGGGTTGCAGCGATTTTCCTGCCAGAAAATAACTCAGGGGGATTAATACGACAATGGAGCCGACACCGATTAATAATAAGAAAGAAATAATGTAGGCAATCATTGACTTTTCCGTGGTAATCTGTTGAAAAATCTGCAACACATAATCATTAGAATCTTTTGAATACGAAAGAGTATAGACCCGATATTCGACATCATCCGAAACCATTGTATTAAATTGAGACGCCTGATTTTCCTGAATCACTAACTCATAACCCGACATAATTAAATTTCGGTCATTTACTTTCATCGATTTTACAGTGTGGCTGCTATCCCACAAAATAAATTGATATCCCACCTTATCATGAACGGAATCAACTGAATTTATCTGAGGCGGGTCTGATTCGCCATTGTTTTCAATAATCTCTTTGCCAACATTGGTTAAATATATTTCACCGGTAAGATTGAGACTCCATTTCACAAGAAAGCCCAAGAGTAAAATAAACACAAACATAAAAACAACTAGAATAAGGGTGTTAAATAGTGTGATTTTTCGTTTAATTTCTTTAAACATGAGACTTAGTACCCCAACTTATTTTTTCCCAAGTGTATAACCAACCCCTCGAATTGTGTCAATTTTGACCTCAGTATCGATAATCTTCTTTCGCAGATTATGAACATAAATTTCAATATTATTCTCATTGACTTCCTTGTCAAATCCCCAAACCCGATCTAAAATCTGTTCCCGGGTAAATACCTGGTTCGGTCGTTTTAAAAGCATTTCCAAGATTTTCGCTTCTTTAACCGAAAGCTTAAATTCCTTATCCGTTGTCTGCAAAATGTTTTTCTTGGTATTGAAACTCACATCTTCAAAAACAATCGTTTCTCCCTTGATGCCATGATCCGGGCGACGTCCCAAAGCACGAATCCGGGCAAAGAGTTCTTTTGCCGAAAAAGGTTTGATCAAATAATCATCCGCTCCCATATCCAATCCCTTTACCTTATCATCAATGGTTCCTTTTGCCGTCAACATCAATACCGGGGTATTAATACCCTGGTCCCTGATTTGCTGAAGAATTTCAATGCCACTTTTTATTGGCAGCATGATATCCAAAACGATCACATCATAAATAGGGTTAAGGGCAAATAACAAACCTTCTTCACCATCATTGGCAATATCGCAATCAATATTTTGTATCCTGCATAGTTCCTGGAGAGCATCAGTTATCTTTTTTTCGTCCTCTACAAATAATATACGCATAAAGCGACTCCTTCCACGTTTTTGAATTTAAATCATAAGTCATATGTTCTAATTATAATTCTGAAATCTTAAAGCTATATAAAATCAATAAAATATGATATGATTTTAATAAATTAGGAGGTTGCTATGAAAGAAATACTCATTATTGAAGATGATAAAAAAATATCTCGAATCATTGAACTTCAATTAAATCATGCCGGGTTTAAAACGACCAAAGCTTTTACTGGCCGTGAAGGCATAGAAACATTTAATCAACACCCTGCTTTTGATCTGATCCTCCTGGATATTATGCTTCCTGAAGCATCCGGGTATGACGTTCTTCATTATATAAAATCTCAAAACAATCAAATACCGGTTATTTTTTTAACTGCTAAAGATGGTACCCAAGATGTCGTAAAAGGTTTTGAACTTGGAGCTGACGATTATGTTACAAAACCTTTTAATTTTGATGAACTGCTTGCCCGAATCAAAGCGAATATACGCAAAAGCACTCATGATAATTTAATAAAAACACATATCATATTTAAGGATATCGAGATCGATCTCGATAACTTTCGTGTAATCCGCAACTCTAAAGAGATTGATCTTTCTCGAACTGAATTCGATCTTTTGTATTATCTTGTTCTTAATCATGATCTGGTTCAATCACGGGAACAGATTCTGGACAATGTTTGGGGTTTTGATTATGAAGGCGGTGATAATATTGTTGATGTATATATTAAATACCTGCGGGATAAAATCGACCGGAATTATAATGAAAAACGTATCCAAACAATAAGAGGTCGCGGTTATGTGGTTCGATAACTTAAATATTCCGGGCCGGAAAAAGCCATTGAAGATCTATCATCGGATCGTTTACTTTTTTATTCTTGCGCTGACATCGGTCCTGGCTCTTTCTTTTCTAATGGTATTCTTTTTCGCTCGGCAGCTTATTTTAAATGAAAACCAGTCGACCATGATTCGTTTTAATGATTATGTCATTAACACCATCGATGAAAACAGGTCGCTACTTCTCAGTCTTCCGACGGATAAGCGACTGGAAGTAATTTCAGAAAAAATATACCCCTATGTCAAAGACAATTCTCTGATTGCCTACCGACTTTCTGATAATGCCGGACACATCTATCAATCCTCAGAGATATTAAATGACCTTCTCACCGCCGATAATCTGGATAAATATAATTTTCATTTTTTTGAATTCAGTTTTGATGATCAAAATAAGAATCAGACAATTTCCGTGAATTCTCTACGTTATAATCAGACTGAATACTATTATGTAGGCTCTTACTACGTCCTTGAAGACGGAAATATCATTTATATTCAAATCGTGAAGAATCTTCATGATAGTTATGTTTTCATGACCACCTTATTCGTTTTGATGGTCTCCATCAGTATTTTAGGTTTAGTAGCGATTATCATCATTGGTATTTATGGTACCAAGCATACCTTGAAACCACTCATTGAAATATCCGAAACCGCAAAAAATATAACCGAAAATAATTTAAACATCCGTATTGAAGAAACTGGAAACAAGGATGAACTTGATCAATTGATTATATCCCTGAATCAAATGATCCAAAAATTAGAATCCGCTTTCAATAACCAAAAACGTTTTGCATCCGATGCTTCTCATGAATTACGAATTCCGCTAACCGTCATTCAAGGCTATATTGATATTTTAGCGGATTGGGGTAAAAATGATCCTCAGCTTCGTGATGAATCCATTGAAGCCATTCGAGATGAAATCCAGGGTATGAATAAAATGGTTGAAGACTTGCTGCTCATCACTCGAATCGAAAACAATTATTACAGTACTGATTTTAAAGTTCTAGATATTTCTCTAATTTTAGAAAAAATATACTATCAATGCCGCATGATTGATCCTGACCATGAATATGAGCTAAAAACATGCGAACACGCATTTGTTCGTGGGAATGAAGGCTTAGTGATTCAAGCCATCCGCGGTCTCATTGATAACAGCCGAAAGTATACAGAAACAGGAGGCACCATCACGCTGATCTGTAACGTTCGCGATCAGAAGATAAACGAAATTACCATTTCCGATTCAGGTTGTGGTATTCCAAACAGTGAACTTGCCAAGATTAAAGAACGTTTCTATCGGATAAACCATGATCGTTCCAGAGCAACCGGCGGCACCGGTTTGGGACTGTCAATTATTGACAGTATTGTCACCATCCATCATGGCGAGCTTATTATCACCAGCGAACTCAACCAGGGAACTAACGTGTCGATATTATTGAAAAATTATTAAAACTAAAATAGCCGGGGTGATCGTCGATCGCCCCGGTGAAATAAATTTTATTTTGTCTTTATTTGCCTTACAAACATTCTGAAAAAATTTGCACGGCCTGATCAATTTGTTTCTTTGTAATAATGAGCGGCGGAACAAAGCGAATCGCATTTGATCCTGCGGTAATAACCAATAGTCCTTTGTCCATCGCTTTAGCAACAATGACGCCGAGATCGTCATCAACTTCGGCTCCGATCATAAGTCCCATCCCGCGTACATCTTTGATTGAAGGATGTTCTTTTTTCAGTGCTTCTAATTTAGATTTTAAATAATTGCCCTTTTCAGTGACCGATTCAAAGAATCCCGGTGCTGTCAAAGTTTCAATTACATATTTGCCGGTTGCGCAAACAAAGGGATTGCCCCCAAAAGTGGCCGCATGGGTTCCCGGTGTAAAGACCTCAGCAACGTGATTTTTAGCAATAATACCGCCGATGGGCACACCGCCGCCTAATCCTTTAGCCATGGTGACAACATCCGGAACCACGCCGTATTGCTGATAGGCAAACAATTTTCCGGAACGGCCGATACCGGTTTGAACTTCATCGAAAATCAGCACAATATTTTCTTTATCACATATTTTTCTTACCTCTTTTAAATATTCCGGATCCGCTGGATGAATACCGCCTTCCCCTTGAATCGGTTCCAGAATAATACCACAGGTATTGGGATTAATCTGAGCCTTTAATGCTTCAATATCATTAAAGGGCACATGATAAATTTCCGGCAGCAAAGGTTCCAGATTCGCCTGATATTTTTTTTGACCGGTCGCGCTTATTGCACCGTAGGTTCGTCCATGAAAAGATTGATCCATGGCAATAATTTCTACGGCATCCGGATGTTTTTTTAATTTTCCATAAATACGACAAAGTTTTAATGCCGCCTCACAGGCCTCTGTGCCACTGTTGCAAAAAAAGACTTTATCTAAGCCGCTTTCTTTTGTCAATAATTCGGCTAATTCAATCCCTGGTTCTGTCCAATATAAATTAGAAACATGAACCAGTTTTTCCATTTGCGTTTTCATTGCATCGATCAGCCCCGGATGAGCATAGCCAAGGGCGTTAACAGCGATACCGCCCATAAAATCAAGGTACTCTTTCCCGTTTATGTCCGTCAGCACACATCCCTGACCTTTATCGAAAACCAATGGAAAACGCTTATAGGTTTCCATGATCACATTATTTCCACGTGTAATTAAATCCATTTTTTTCCTCCTAAATTATCGAACGACGAATCATCGTTCCAACACCAGCTGCTGTAAAAAGTTCGAGGAGCAACGAATGCTGAACCTTTCCGTCTAAAATATGAACCGAATTAACGCCGCCATTTATGGCATCCACACTGTTTTGTACTTTCGGAATCATCCCCCCGTAAATAACCCCTTCTTCAATCAGTTTTGGCACGCTCTCGGCCGAAAGGCGACGAATAATCGAGTCCGGATTTTCAAAATCCATATAGACCCCATCGGTATCCGTTAAATAGATTAATTTTTCAGCCTTTACCGCTTTAGCAATGGCATATGCAACATGGTCCGCATTAATGTTGTAACTCTGTCCAGTTTCATCCGTACCAATCGGAGCGATGACCGGCAAGTAATCGTCCTTTAATAAGGTGCTTAAAATTCGGCTATCCACCTTTTCAATCTCGCCAACAAAACCAATATCAAGATTGTTGACAAATTTCTTCTTAACCTTGATCATTCCACCGTCTTTACCGGAAAGACCAACCGCGCTGATTTCCCGATTCTGGAGAAGTTGAACAATTTCCTTATTAATCTTTCCTGATAACACCATTTCTGCAACTTCCACCACTTTTTCATTCGTGATTCGCAGTCCATCCACAAACTCGGTTTCAATATCAAGATCACTTAACATGCTTGATATATCTTTACCGCCGCCATGAATAAGGATCACCCGAATCCCAACCAAACGCATCAGTGCTATATCGTCCATTACTGATTGTTTAATCGCCTCATCATACATGAAACTACCGCCATACTTGATGACCATTGTTTTCTTTTTGAACTTCTGGATATAAGGCAAGGCTTCAATCAGAACATTCGCCTTTTCAATATATTTTTCCATATAATACTTCCTTCTATATTTTTTAGCTTCGATAGTCGCCGTTTATCTTAACATACTCATAGGATAAATCGCAACCCCATGCCACTGCCTTCTCATCTCCATCCTTAAGATCAACAGAAATATTGATGTCCGTTTCAGATAAGACTTTTTTTGCTTCATCTTCTTTAAAAGCAATCGGCACACCATCTTTTAAAAGCGTAATCATACCCGCCTGACTCGAAAAAATCAAAGATACTTTTAAAGGATCAAATTCAACCCCAGAATAGCCCAAGGCACAAAGTACCCGGCCCCAGTTTGCATCTTCACCAAACAAAGCTGTTTTAACAAGGTTAGAAGTGATCACTGCTTTTGCTAAAATTCTTGCTTCATTCTTTGTTTTTGTTCCGTAAACTTCTACTTCAATGAATTTTGTCGCACCTTCACCATCGCGAATGATTTTCTTTGCCAGAGTTTTGTGGACAAACACAAAGGCTTCCTTAAAGATTTCATAATCAGGGGTGGCTTCCTCCAGCTTATCATTTCCCGCCATGCCGTTTGACATAACCGTTACCATATCGTTGGTACTGGTATCCCCATCCACGGAAATCATGTTATAAGTATCAATGGTCGTCTCTTTTAACAGCTTTTGAAGCAGCGCCGGTTCAATGTTCACATCGGTGGTTACAAATGAAAGCATCGTGGCCATATTGGGATGAATCATGCCGGATCCTTTGGCCATACCCCCAATTTTCACCAGTTTGCCTTGAATTTCAACTTCAACCCCAATGGTTTTTACACCAGTATCGGTTGTTAGAATGGCCTTCGCCGCCAACTGCCCATGCTCGCTTGTATTTCCAATTTTTGGTACCAACACATCAATCCCGGATAGAATTTTTTCAACCGGTAATGCCACGCCAATAACGCCTGTGGATGCCACCAGAACATCTTCCGGTTTAAGACCCAGAGCCTCCGCCATTTTTTTGGCCGTCGCTGCCACTGCCGTTATGCCAGCTTGTCCGGTGCAGGCATTGGCATTCCCACTGTTAACAACGACTGCCTGCTTGTACGGATTGGCAATGACATCCTTGCACCAAAGAATGGGTGCTGCCTTTACTTGATTAGTGGTCGTCAATATAGCCGTCCCACCTGGCACTTCAGAATAGATGATCGCCAAATCACTTTTTTCATTTGCTTTGATCCCACAATTTGTGCCACCAGCTTTAAACCCACGGGGTGTTGTTACCCCACCTGTTTTAATTATTTTCATGTCTTTACTCCTATTTAAATCGGGAAGTCGGCAATAAAGTCGATTCCTGTTTTTTCATCTAAATCAAAAACAATATTCATATTTTGAACGGCCTGACCGGCCGCTCCCTTTATCAAATTGTCAATGGCACCGACAACTACTACATGATTGGTTCGCGTATCAATCTTTAAGCCGATGTCACAATAATTCGACCCCTTAACCCATCGCGTTTCCGGCATTCGATCTCCGGTTAAACGCACAAAATATTCATCTTTATAGAAATCTTTGTAAAGTTCCTGAAGCTCATTTATAGCGATTGACTTTGTTAAGGTCGCATAAGATAAGGCCAGAATCCCCCGATTCATGGGGACAAGGTGGGGTGTAAACAGAAGATTAAAATTTTTACCGTTAAACAAGCCCAGTTCCTGTTCGATTTCTGGGGTATGTCGATGTTCACCGATCTTATAAGCCTTGATGGATTCATTGCATTCTGAATACATTGACGTCTGAACCATTCCTCTGCCCGCACCGGTAACCCCCGATTTCGCATCAATAATAATACTGTTGACATCGATCAACTCATTTTTCACAAGGGGTGCCAGACTCAGGATGCTGCAAGTCGTATAACAGCCCGGATTGGCAATTAAACGAGCATTTTTTATAGTATCACGATGCAATTCACACAATCCATAAACAGCCTCTTTTAATAATGACTTATTATAGTGTTCGGTATTATACCAGTCTTCATATATATCAATATCCTTAAGCCGGAAATCAGCTCCTAAATCAATAATTTTTGTTTGCATCAATATTTCTTCAGTAACCATTTTAGATGCAATACCATGAGGCAACGCCAAAAAAACGACATCCGACTTTTCTGCCAATTCTTTAATGTCGGCGACTTCACAGACATGATTCATAATGTTTTCATAGTTTCCGTAAATATCACTGAATTTTTGTCCCGCATAACTTCTGGACCCAACCGTCACTATCTCCACCTCAGGATGCCTCATTAAGATTCGAATGAGTTCCTGTCCTGCATAACCGGTTCCACCGATAACAGATGCTTTAATCATTTTTTTATCCTCTCTAAAACTTCTAATAAGAATGCTTCAGACTGTTGATTACCCACCATAACGACAACGATTAGTCATTGGCCGGTATGGTTGCCAGGCAAAATGTTTGTCTACAACCTCAAGCATTCCAACCAGAATTACTTCTGCTATTATTCATTCTATCAAAATAATAGGTGCTTGTCTGTTTGTTTATGAAATTATTACAATTAATTATTTTTGTATTATACCGGACCTTTCATGAATAATCAAGCGATATTTTTGCATATTTATAAAATTAATTTTAATATTTTTGAATTTATACTTGATTTCCAGCCCAATTGATTGTATAATCATTCATGTATTAAAAATAAATATATAAACAGAATATTTTCAGGAGGATATAAAATTGAAGAAAAAAGTAATTCTTGCCTATTCCGGTGGATTAGATACCACAACCATTATACCATGGCTTAAAAACACCTATGACTATGAAGTTATTGCCGTATGCGTCGATGTTGGTCAGGGAACTGAATTAGATGGTTTGGAAGAACGGGCTCTCGCTTCCGGCGCCAGCAAATTATATATTGAAGATGTCACCGATGAATTTGTTGAAGACTATGTCTGGCCAGCTCTTAAGGCCGATGCAATTTATGAAAAGAAATATTTATTGGGAACTTCCCTGGCACGTCCTTTAATCGCAAAGGTTCTGGTAAAATATGCAGAGCTGGAAGGCGCCGAAGCAATTTGTCATGGCGCAACCGGTAAAGGAAATGACCAGGTTCGTTTCGAATTATCAATCGGCGCGCTGGCCCCGCAATTAAAAATAATCGCTCCTTGGCGAATTTGGGATATTAAATCTCGCGAAGATGCGATGGATTATTGTATCCTTCATGATATTAAAGTCCCGATGACCATTAGCAACAGCTACAGCCGTGACAAAAATATTCTGCATATGAGTCATGAAGGTCTTGAACTTGAAGATCCTTCATTAGAACCACAATATAAAAAGTTATTACAAATGACAACCCCACTTGAAGAGACTCCTGATCAAGCCGAAATTCTCAGTTTGGATTTTGAACAAGGTATTCCCGTTAAATTAAACGGCGAAGCTTTGAGTGCCCGTAAATTACTGGAAAAATTAAATGTCATTGGCGGACGACATGGCATCGGTGTTGTCGATTTAATTGAAAATCGTGTCGTCGGTATGAAGTCTCGGGGAATCTATGAAACCCCAGGCGGCACCATCCTTTATGATGCTCATGGCGAATTGGAACACATGTGTCTGGATCGTCAAACCTATGGTTTTAAACAACAGGCAGCGGTTAAATTTGCAGAGCTTGCCTACAATGGTGAATGGTTTACGCCACTACGCGAGGCACTCTCAGCTTTTGTAGACGAAACTCAAAAAACCGTTACCGGGAATGTCAAATTAAAACTCTATAAAGGGAATATCGTTCTTATTGGCGTTACTTCGCCTTACTCATTGTACAATGCTGAAATTGCCAGTTTCACGACTGGCGACCTTTACGATCATAAAGATGCTGAAGGTTTCATTCATCTCTTTGGTTTGCCGTTAAAAGTGCGTGCCCTGATGCGACTGAGCCGTGAAGAAGAAAAAAAGGGGAATAAATAATAATGAAAAAAATGTGGGGAGGTCGGTTTTCAAAAAAAACCGACCTTTTAACCGATGATTTTAACTCGTCTATTTCCTTTGATCAACGCCTTTATAAGCAAGATATCACAGGAAGCATTGCCCATGCCCGGATGCTCGGGAAACAAAATATTATCGATCCCCGTGAATCCAAACTGATCATCCAAACGCTTGAAGAAATATTATTGGATATTGAGGCCGGCACGATTGAATTTTCGGTCGAAATGGAAGATATTCATATGAATGTGGAAGCCATTCTCACCGAACGTATCGGCGACATTGGAAAGAAACTTCATACCGGCCGCAGCCGCAATGATCAGGTAGCCACGGATATGCGTCTTTATGTCAAAGATATTGCGAAAGACAGCAAATCACTCATTGGCAAACTGGCAGCCACTCTTTTGGATTTAGCCCAGGAACATACCGAAACCATTATGCCGGGCTATACCCATCTCCAACGGGCCCAACCGATTACCTTTGCTCATCATTTAATGGCTTATGTTGAAATGTTCAAACGTGATATGATCCGAATGGAACAAGTAAGAGCGATGGCTGATACCCTGCCCTTAGGTTCAGGTGCTTTGGCAACCACCACCTACCCTTTAGATCGGGAGTCTGTTGCCGCTGAACTGGACTTTTCCGCAGTTTCATTAAACAGTCTGGACGGAGTTTCCGACCGGGATTTTTGTGTTGATTTTCTTGAAGCAGCCGCTGTATTGATGATGCATCTCAGCCGTTTTTCCGAAGAAATTATTTTATGGTGCAGCAGTGAGTTTAACTTTGTCACCCTTGACGATGCCTTCAGTACCGGCAGCAGCATCATGCCCCAAAAGAAAAATCCCGATATCGCTGAATTGGTTCGGGGCAAAACGGGCCGTGTTTATGGTGATTTAATGGGCTTTCTGACCACCATGAAGGGAATTCCTCTGGCCTACAATAAAGACATGCAAGAGGATAAAGAACCCGTCTTTGATGCCTACGACACCATCAAAATATGCGTCATCACCTTTGCCAAAATGGTTAAAACCATGACCGTCAATAAAACAGTCATGAAAACAGCAGCTGCCGGCGGATTTTCAAACGCTACCGATGCCGCCGACTGGCTTGTTAAACACGGTATTGCCTTCCGCGATGCCCATGAAATCATTGGGAAACTGGTATTTTACGGATTAGAACATAAAAAAAGTCTGGATCAACTCACTCTGGACGAATACAAAAGCGTTTCACCTGTTTTTGATGAAACCATCTATGAGGCCATTGATCTAACCGTCTGTGTTAACCAGCGAAATATTATTGGTGGCCCTGCCAAAGCACGGGTTGAGCAAGCCATCGCCTTTAATCAGGAGTGGTTGAAACAAAACTGATACAACTAATTACTAACTAGTCACTATGCAAAGAGAGCGGTATCCCCGCTCTCTTTGCATAGCTAATAAAATGATTGTTTCTCTTGAATCATTTCATAGTCGCTTCTGTTTTCCACAAAAACGCCAACTAGCAACAGCTCTCATCATCATATTTCTCAAGCCATAACAATTTTAGCGTTTCAAGATCTTCTTTAAACTCTTTTATGCTTTGATCTTCATTCATTTCTAACTTTTCTATAATTTCAAACACAAAATTCTCACCGCCATAAATTAACCAGTCATTTTGAAGTTTATGACTGACGCAGGACCCTGTCTTTTGAGAAAATTCAAAGCGGTTAGCCATTCCCATGATATTGGATGTTGCATCTAAAAACAATTTTCCGGTCTTCAAGTTGCGAATTACAAATATACCGCCAGTTTGTTTTTGTTCTTTGTACGCTGCAGTGATTTCTTTTTTTGATTGACTCTTTTTCATTAGTACCCCATTTCTCTCAGAATTGCCGCTAAACGCGCCAATCTTTCACCAAGCAATTCATCATCCTTTGCCAAAGCTGCTGAAACCAATTTAATGTCCTCATCCAAAAACGGATTATCCACACAAACCGAAACGTCCATCGCCCCCCCTTGAAGAGGGATCCGATCAATTCGAGTTTCATTTTCATCATAAAGTTTCTCATACCGGTAGGCTTCCCTAAAATACTGTTTTGTCCGACATACGAAAATTGCCAAATCAATCACTCGATGCAATGGCATTTCTTCTGATTGTCTTGACCATTTCTCACCGGTATAACGCCATATTTTTGCCGATACATCAACCTTGCCCCGATCATTCCATTGGGCCAAGCCTACCGACAAACCCTTTGCATCTGATTGACAATCTCTTCCGTCAATTTTATCGTAATCCTCGGAAACAATAACAGGTTTATGTTTTAATGCTGTCGGAATTTTCATTTTCTGCTTCTACCTCATTTTCATAAAATTATTTTTAGTAGATTACTAATTTACTAAATTTTAACATAGGAAGAATTTTATGTCCATACAAATTTTTTCATATCCTAGCTTGTTTTTAATGGCCAGATATGTTAAACTCGTTTTATATTCGTATGCACAATTGAAATTAATTATATTGATAGAAAAGAAAGTTGAAACTATGGGAAAATATAAAGCGGGCAAAGAAACAAAAGAAAAAATTTATGAGGCTTCTAAAGCCTTGTTTTATGAAAATGGTTATACCAATACAACCTGTATCAAAATTGCCAAAGCCTCTGGTGCCAATGTTGGTCTGATTAACTATTATTTCGGATCCAAGGGCGGTTTGGGGATTGACGTATATAATGAATTCATGTTCGCCATCAAAACTCGGGTAAAAGAAAAGTTAGAAGCTGCTCACATAGAAACCACACTGTTAATGCAAACTGCTGTTGAAATGCGAATGATTAATTATAACATGCGAACGAACAAGAATTTTAGTCACTTTTATTATGATATACTAAATGAAAACATCATTTACACTCAGCAGAGCGTTATGACAGATTTTTATCGTATCCTTGCTGAAAGCTGTGGTTTGCATTTCAGTGAATTTGAAATTGCTTTTATTACCTATACCAATTTTGGTGCTTCTGTTGCCACCAATCTCGCCTATGATGCCGGTCTGATTGACTGTTCCTCACTCGATTTTGCCAATGCTAACATTGATCAATTGCTAACAGCGATGAACCTCGACAAAAAAATCATTGCTCAGGTAATCAATGAATCCTATGAAATCGAAAAAAAAATCAGTATTCGAATCGAGAAGAATTTTATTATTCTATAATAATTAAAATCTTCAGTAATTTCATCTGCAGCCTCAGTATAATGTTAAAACATTGCACTGAGGTTTGTTTTTTTTGCAAATTGCATCATTCATTATTAACTATATATAACTTATCGTTAAACGATCAAATCATTCACAATAACATTTTAATAGTAAAATATCACAATCATCGATATTAAACGATTATCATTCTAGACATATCTCATTATTTTCGTAATTTAATATTTTTTTATAAATTGTTATAGACAATCTCTTTGTTTCGTGCTATCATCAATTTATGTTAAATATAGCTAATATTGATTATAACTAACTATTATTTCTATTAATGTTTGTGTGTTTAATTAAATCAATTTTTTCAATTATTCGAGATTTCAATGAAATGAATGGAGGAATTATGGAAAATAGTGAATTTAGAAGTCAGTTGTTTACTGATGTATTAGCTGGAAAAATGCCAACCCGTGTACCTGAATCCTGTGGTGTTAATGCATGTGCAGCGCTGGAACTTGCCGGATATGATTTGCGGTGTGCTCAATATGGGTATACGAAAGTTCTGGAAGCTGCTGAAAAGATCAATGCCAAATATGACACCGATACATTAATCGGAACGTGGCCAGCTATGCCCTATGTAACAAAAGCAATTGGCAGCCGAACCAATGTCATGGGAGCTGACGGTTTTATGCAACATCCAAATGTTCATATTATGGAACCGACTGAATACAACCAACTTATCGCCGATCCACTTAAATATATGTGGCATGAACAAATGCCAAGAGCCTTCACAGAGTTTTCTCAACCATGGCCTCTAAATGCTTTTGCATTATTAAAAGCATTTTTAATGGAAAAAGAATTAGGCATGAAAATGTTTATGGCAAATTACGAAATGTCACTGAAGTATAACAAATCGACGACACCCGTACTCACGGCTATTTCACGCGCCCCATTTGATTACCTTGCAGATTATTTTCGTTCTTTTACTGGTGCGCTTACTGACATTAGACGTTACCCCGAAAAGGTACTTGAAGCCGTTGATGTATTAAAGCCACTGATGGTAAGAGGGGCGTTAGCTTCCACCGCTGGCAATGTACCCACACGCGAAAACAATCGTGTCTTCTTTGCATTGCACATGGCAACCTACATGCGGCCAAAAGATTTTCAAAAATTCTGGTGGCCAACTTTTAAAGCAACGATATGGGATGTTTACACTGCAGGATTTGGCATCCTTATTTTTGCAGAAGAAAACTGGATGCAGTTGCTGGATTTTTTTGATGAATTACCGCCGCTATGTCATATCATGTTTGAATATGGCGATCCCAAAATAATCAAAGAAAAAGTTGGAAAGAAACACATTATACAAGGGATGTACCCTGTCGATCTGCTTAAACGAGGAACAAAAGAAGAAGTAACTGCTAAAGCCAAAGAATTGCTGGATGTCATGGCTCCCGGCGGACAATATATTTTTGATTTTGATAAATCAATTCTCAGAGCAAAACAAGTCGATTGGGATAATTTTGGTTATTTAGTTGATTGTGTCAAAGAATATGGAAAATATTAGGAGGAGTTCAATGAGTGCTTATGATGAAATTAAAGAAAAGAATAAAATAAAAAGTGATTATTTTTTAACATCTGAAAATATTTTGGAAAAATACACTATCGATCCGGGTGCATCAGATGATATAAAAGAATCTTTTGGTCTTGTTGAAGAAATGCTCTTGTATTTTACATTGACAACATTAAGTAATTAGATATTCTCTTGGTGTTCGAAGTTGTCAGTTCTTATTGTAATCGTTATTATCTTAATTTGACAGCTAATTTTGAACACCAATCCTTTCTTTTTTCTTTCATTAATTTATGGTTTATACATATATAAAACAATATATGTGATAAATAAATTCTATTTTTTAGGAGGTATTATTTTATGACTCAAAAGAATTCAACCCTGTCAGCAGTCGCAATTATGTCCTTATTCTTTCTGACAATGGGTGTTGGGACCATCACTCCGGCCCTGAACAGCATCATGCAGGCATTTCCAAATTTGTCGGTTTCGACAATCTATTTAACTTCAACCTTGCCATCTTTGCTGTGTATACCAGCTACGCTTATTGCCGGTGCCATTGCCGGTAACAAAGTAAAATTCAAAACACTTTCAATTATTGGTATACTTTTGTTCTTAGTAGGTGGTATCGCACCAGCATTTGCAAATGACTTTACCGTTATTCTAATTGAAAGAGCCGTGTTTGGTATCGGTCTTGGTATCATGTCACCAATCGGAAATGCACTTATTATCGGCCTTTACGATGACAATCCAAGAGCAAAAATGATGGGGCTTGGCACGATCCTCATGAATGTCGGTGGTGTTATCCTTCAGTTTGCCGGTGGATTACTGGCTGGCATTTCCTGGAATTATGCTTTTTATGCACATGCTTTTGGTATTATATCCCTGTTATTAGTTATTTTCTTCCTGCCGGAACCAAATAAAATTGAACAGCCCATCGGTGTTACGAAACAAAAAGTAAAAATAAAAAGTTCTGTTTGGCTCATTGCAATCCTTTTTGGTTGTGTTATGTTTCTAGACTATCCCTTATTAATGGGTATGTCAACATTTTTAGCTAACAACGGTTTCGGCGGACCCGCTGTTGCCGCTGTTGTCCTGGTATTCTTTACCGTCGGTGGTATTATCGCAGGTATGATCTTTAGCAATGTTTTCAAACTAGCTAAACGTTTTACTATTTCATTTGGGTTATTTGCCTTTACACTTGGTTATGTTCTGGTTCTGTTTACCGGCAATATTATCATGATAACAATTGGAACCGCATTGGTAGGAATTGGCTTCTCTATTCTATTTCCAGCAGTCATGATGATTATCGGTATGGTTTCCGAACCCCAAGCGGTCCCAATTTGTGTTTCCATTGTACTCGCAATTATGAACGCTTTTGCTTTTTTAACAACTTACTGGATCGCTTTGATCGGAAGCATTACTGGCAACGCTATTGAAGGACCAATGTTTGCTGCTATGATCATGGCTACAGTAGCTGGTGTGATATTTTTATTCATTGATCCATTTCCAAAGACTGGAAACATGCCACAACCACAAGATGAATAATTAGCAATTTTATTTTCTAATCATTTATTTAAAAAAATAAACTTTCAGGATCACAAAAGCAGTGTTATGTGTAAATATAACACTGCTTTTGCTTTTGCTATTCTTATTCTTCAATACCATCACCCGACTTACTAGGGATTACTGTCAAAACAATGCCAAATAATATGATTGCAAACCCGGTTAAAGATCCTACTGATGGCATTTCACCGACAAAAATGAACACCAGGATCGGGTTTAGTATCGGCTCCAGCAACGATACAATCGAAGCTTTAAAAGCCGATATCAAGCGAACACCTTTTAAAAAGACAAGATAAGAAACACCAATTTGGAACACCCCCAGAAAAATCAGTCCCGACCATCCCTGAATAGACAATCCTGAAAAATCAAGACTATTAGGCATTAGCACAAGAATCAACAGACATAAAACAATATTGTTGATTCCAATGATCGATCGATCCGAAATTGGGTAATCTCTTTCCATAAAATACTGAACCACTGCATAGGCAATGCCATTTGTCAGTGCCAATAAATCTCCTAAAATATTGCCTCCCCCGGATGCGCTGAGGATGACAATAATACCCAAAAAAATAAATGCACGAGGAATGAATTCACGACTTTTTATTTTCTTTCCCTTAATCAGATAGAAAAGGTATAGCCATAAAGGTGCCGTGCATTGTAAAATAATCGCATTGGCAGCCGTCGTTATTTTCGTCGTGATCACAAATACAATGCAGACATAGCAATAAGCGAGGACAAGAGCCACATAGCCTTTTGACAATTTTATCTTCTTCCATTGAATAAAAGGCAAAAAAATAAGCCCCGCAATCAATGCTCGACCAAAAGTAATTGTATAAGCGTTAGCGTCAATGAGCTTGATAAACAAACCACCGGTGCTGAATAAAACCATCGCTATCACGACATACAAAATTCCTTTATTCTTTTTTTCCATTAGCACCTCCCGAATTTCTTAATATGATCATATCATATCGATTTATTTTTTTCGCTATGTTTTTCTTTTTATTTCCTGTATAATGCTCTTAATATAGTGGAGGTAAACTGTAAATGTTATCACAGATAAAAAGTAGCGGATTATTAGGTGTAAATGGCGTTATTGTCACCGTCGAAATTGATATTTCTCGAGGATTGCCTTCTTATTCATTAGTCGGCCTTCCCGATACCGGAATAAAGGAATCCAAAGACCGCGTTTTTTCTGCCATCAAGAACAATGGTTTAAAATATCCGATGGAACGCATTACCATTAACTTGGCCCCTGCAGATCTAAAAAAAGAAGGTCCTGCCTTTGACTTGGCCATTGCCCTGGGTATCTTAAACGCCTCCGATCAGCTGGCCTGGGATCAATCGGATAATTACCTTGTTGTTGGGGAATTATCCCTCAGCGGCGAAATTAGATGTGTCACCGGTGTTCTTCCCATGATTTTGGCCGCAAAAGAAGCCGGTATTCAAAATATTCTTATTCCTTATAACAATCGTTATGAAGCTGCGGTTGTCCAAGGTGTTGATGTTTTTCCCCTAAGAGACCTGAATGAAGCCATTGCATTGATTAAAGGTGAATTGATCATTGAACCATTTAAAGTTGATCTAAACCGTCTTCTCACTCAAAAGATAGATAGTTACGGCATCGATTTTTCAGATATTCGCGGCCAAGATCAGGCCAAACGGGCTTTGGAAATTGCTGCCGCCGGCAGCCACAACGTCTTGATGACAGGAGCACCGGGATCTGGCAAAACAATGTTGGCCAAGGGTTTTCCCTCTATTCTTCCTGATCTCACCCTGGATGAAGCCCTTGAAATCACAAAAATACACAGCATTTCAGGTTTGTTAAAAAATAATGCCATTATCAATCAACGCCCCTTTCGGTCCCCTCATCACACCATTTCTAAAGCTGCCTTAGTGGGTGGCGGGCGCATTCCCAAACCCGGAGAAGTATCGCTTGCTCATTTAGGCGTTCTTTTTTTGGATGAACTCCCTGAATTTCAAAAATCAGCGCTTGAGGTTTTGCGTCAACCCATGGAGGATCAGGAGGTCAGCATCTCCCGGGTCAATGCCGCCCTTACCTTTCCAGCCTGTTTTACCCTCATCAGTTCGATGAATCCCTGTCCTTGTGGTTTTTTGTCCGACCCATCCCATGAGTGTATCTGCACCCCGCAGCAAATCAAAAATTACCAGGGGAAAATTTCCGGTCCCCTGATGGATCGATTGGATATTTTTGTGGAAGTTCCCAATACAACCTATGATGAACTTCAAACCAAGCCCAAAGGCGAAACCTCCCAGGTTATCAAAAAACGGGTAGATGCTGCCCGGGGACGACAGAATGAACGGTACCGGGATCTCGATATTTTTTACAATGCCCAGCTAACACCAAGACTTATGGAACGTTTTTGTACACTTGGTACTGCCGAGCAAAAACTCATGGAAAAAGTCTACACCAAGATGAACCTCAGTGCCAGAGGCTATCACCGGATCCTGAAATTATCGCGAACCATCGCGGATTTAGACAATACTGAAAATATTAACGTATCCCATTTAGCAGAGGCCATCCAATACCGGGGAATGCCAAAACTCACATAATAAACATTATTTTGCTCATTTTGCGACTGCCAATCAGCCAAAAAAGCATAAAAAGAAAGAGCTTACGCTCCCCCTTTTTACTAATTACTATTAACATCTATTTATTTATTTTTAATGAATTGGGAAATCGATTTTCATTTTTCCGAAGATAGCAGAGTCCGATACCGGCAACAATAACCAAAAGTAAACTGATAAGCTGCGCCGTTCGGAGTCCTAAAAACATCAGACTGTCGGTTCTCAAACCTTCGATGAAAAAACGACCAATCGAATATAAACCAAGGTAAACAAATAGCAGTTCTCCATCAGCCTTTTTTAATTTACGCTCATAAAAAAAGAGGCAGCCAAAAACGAGCAAATCCCAGATTGATTCATATAAAAAAGTGGGATGGACCCGAATCATTCCAAGCGCTGCATCATTAACCGTAATTGCCCATGGCAGATTTGTTTGGGTACCATAAGCCTCCTGATTAAAAAAATTCCCCCATCGCCCGATAGCCTGCCCTAACGGCAAACCCACTATCACCGCATCTGCAAAAGTCATGAAACGGATCTTTTTTACCCGACATAAAATAATCGCCACAATGACTCCGGCAATGATCCCGCCGTGAATGGCAAGACCGCCATCCCAGGTGGCAATAATTTCGCCCGGGTGAGCTACATAATACGCATAATTGAAAACAACATAATAAAGACGGGCGCCAATGACTATTGCTGGTGTCATAAAAAGAAAAAAATCCAAAATAGTATCTGGGTCGATTCCATATTTAGGTGCGCGTTTTATGGCAATTAACAATCCGATAAGCAAAGCACTGGCAATTAGAATACCATACCAGTGCACTTTAAGTCCAAATACGGAAAACGCAATGGGATCAGGTGCAATCATGATTAAAGAATGGTTGCCGTTTGACCGTTTTTAGCTCCCGCAGCATTTCCTTCTTCAACGTCAATATGCATATCTAAAAGGTAATTAGGATTAACACGTACTAACACGTTATCAAAAGTTAAACCACGTGGGCCGTCTAATTTAACCGAAACAACATCTTTATCCTTCAAATTGTAAGTTTTCGCTTCATCAGGACTCATATGAATATGTCGTCCTGCAACAAGAACGCCTTTGCCAATTTCAATTTCTCCTGCCGGTCCGACAATTTTTACACCAGGTGTACCGTCAATATCGCCTGAATTTCGAATCGGAACCTTAAGTCCTAATACAAAACCATCGCCAATTGAAACCTCTATCTGTGTTTCAGGTCGCACTGGTCCAAGAATACGCATGGTTTGTTTTCCTTTAGGTCCAACAACATCAACCTTTTCTTCACAAGCGAATTGTCCGGGTTGTGATAAATCTTTCATTGGTGTTAATTGGTAACCTTTGCCAAATAACGCCTCTAAATCTGTCTGTGATAAATGAATGTGTTTGTTTGATAACCCAATAGGTACTTTTCTTTCCAATTTATATCTCCTTAACTTAAATAAATTTTTAACAATCTTTATTTTATCCAATAATGCCTAAAATGTTAAGACAATATTTTGTTCTCTTTCATTTTTTTTGTTTTTTTTGCTTTTTGGCTTAATTCCAGCATCTCCTGAGCATGATCCCATGTTTTTTGAGTAACCTCTGCCCCGCCAAGCATTCGGGAAAGCTCCTCTTTTTTACCCTTTTCATCCAATGATACAAATTGAACATCCACGGTATCTCCCACGTTCCGTTTTTCAACCATAAAATGCTGATCGGCCATGGCGGCGATCTGTGGTAAGTGAGTAATGCAGATAATTTGGCGGCCATTGGGAGGGGTTACTGTCAGTGCCTGTATCTTTTCTGCCACGACCTGAGCCGTTCTGCCGCTGATGCCGGTGTCGATTTCATCAAATACCATGGTTTCGATAGCATCCAGTCCGCCAAAGATGCTTTTGAGACTCAGCATAATTCGGGATATTTCCCCACCGGATGCAACTTTCCCCAAAGGCTTCGGCGGTTGTCCCGGATTTACAGAAATTAAGAACTCCACCGTATCTTGGCCATTGGAAGCAAACCGCCCGATGTCATGTTCGATTGAAATTTCGACCTGGACCTTTTCCATGGCCAGCTCGCGCAGTTCTTTTTCCAGGGCTTTTTTCAATGATTTCCCTGATTTTACCCGTAAATCATAAAGTAATTGACTGACTTTTTGATACTTTTCCTGCAGTTTGCTTAACTCCTGATAATAAGATTGAAGGTTTTCATCCCGATTCAGCAAACCCTTTAATCGATTTTTTATGTCATCGGCATAAGCCAGTATTTCACTGATGTCAGTCCCGTACTTACGCTTGAGTTTGTCAATAATTCCGAGCCGGGCTTCAATTTCATCCAAATCTCCCAGATTATATTCAATATCTTCTAAATAGGATCGGATTTCAAAAGAAAGACTTTCGACCTCGCTAAACAACCCGTTGATGCGTTCAAGCTTTTCTTCGAAGCTGCTGTCAATTTTAGCCGTTTCCGAAATGTTTTCCTGTAACATTCCCATTGCATCAAGGATTGAATTCTGATCTATTGTTTCACCCTGAAGCAGCTCATAAGCCCGACTGACATTCGAAAATAGGCGTTCCTTATTTTCTAAAATTTTTTTTTCTGCTGCCAGCCGGTCATCTTCTCCTGTTTCCAAACCAGCGCTTTCTATTTCTGCTATTTCAAACTGGAGGTTTTCTTTTTCTCGTTCTAATTCCCGTTCATTTATTTTCAATTCATCTATTTGACTTCTGATTTCTTTAATCGCCTTTGCATCCGCTGCTATCTGTTCGCGATATTTTGCATTGCTCTCGCCCCCAAAAGCATCTAAAAGCTGACGATGGTTTTCACGTTTAAATAGGGATTGGTGCTCATGCTGGCCATGAATATCCATCAGGTCGTCGCCAATATTTTTCAGTTGCGAAACAGTTATGATCAACCCGTTGGCGCGGCAGACATTTCGTCCATGATCATCCAACTCCCGGGTTAAAACCAACTGCCCCTCTTCAATGGGAACGCCAAATGTTTCGCACTTTTCAATCAGCTTCTTTTGTTCGCTAATGTCAAAAAGCCCTTGCACCGTCATCTTGTTTTCACCTTGACGAATATTGTTTTTGTTTCCGCGATTTCCCAATACCAGGGTTAACGCATCAATCACAATCGATTTTCCAGCACCGGTTTCCCCGGTGATCACATTCAGACCCTGATTAAAATCAACCGCTAAATGATCAATCAGTGCATAATTTTTTACAACGAGATTTCTCAGCATAGAGCCCTCCCTTATTTCATCAACTTTTTAAATTTCCCGACAATTTCGGCCATCATATCACGATTACGGATTAAAACAAAAATGGTATCATCCCCAGCAATCGTTCCCACAATTTCAGCCCACTCCAACGAATCAATTGCAAGGGCAGCGGCTTGTGCCATGGCCGGCAGGGTTCTTAAGACAATTGTGTTTTCAACATAATCAATGGTTAAGACCGACTCCTTAAAAACGGCATTGACCCGTTCATTATAGATACTGCCAATATCTTTAAGCGGTGCATAATGCTGGATGCCATCATGGCTCATGACCTTGATTAATTTCAACTCCTTAATATCTCTGGAAATCGTCGCCTGGGTTACGGTAAATCCCAAATTTTTCAGTGCCTGGGCCAGATCTTCCTGGGTTTCTATTAAATTATTTTCGATAATTTCAATAATTTTTAATTGCCGCGATACTTTCATCTCAGTTTGCCTCCTACTCATCTTTAATTATTCTTCGATATCACTCATCAGTTTAATTCTCAAGCGTTCATAACTGCTCATTTCGTTGAGACGAATCAAGCGGGTGCAGTAAGAAGATTTTTGAACCTGAACCTTATCCTCGGGGGTAATGGAAACGGTCGTTTGACCATCCAGAGTGACAACTAGGTCTTGTTCCCGTTCTCCAAACGCTAAGGTAACCACCTCGTCTTCCGGCAGTATATAGGCACGATCATGAAGACGATGGGGACAAATCGGGTTGAGTATCATCACATTGGCCCGCGGGGAAACCAACGGTCCCCCAGCCGCCAATGAATACCCGGTGGAACCGGTTGGTGTTGAAACGATCACGCCATCTGCCCGAAATATATCGATGGTCGATCCGTTGGCAGATGCCCGAATCTCCATCATCCGGGAGCCGCGACTTTTTACCAGAACATCGTTTAGTGCGATATAATCATGGGGGATTGAATTTTTCCTGGTAATAATGCAGTCTAACATCATCCGTTCCTCGATCGAATAATGACCAGTCGTGAGATTTCTTAGTGCCTCCTCATAGTGGGCGGCTTCGCCCTCTGTTAAGAAGCCTAACTTTCCGAGATTGATTCCGAAAATCGGCACGCTGTAATAACAGGTTCTTCGGGCAACGTACAACAGCGTTCCATCTCCGCCGAGTACAATAATGCAATCCGGTTTTTTATAAAAAACACTGCTTGCATAATAATGAATCAACTCGTGTTGAACCTGAATCTGCCCTTCCAGCAAGACAATCTTAAAGCCCAGATTAATCAAATAGGCGATGCAACGTTCTGCCAGAGCTTTACTATCCGGCTTTTCCATGTTCAGATAGATACCAATCTCACTTATATCTTTGTTCACCAATCATCACTTCCTATTCATCAATCGGTTTCTTCTTTTTTTTGCAACTTTCATGAGCAGCTGCAACAATCAGTTCAACTGTCTGACTCCAGTTTCCCCCTTCATCCGGTTCCGTGTTTTCCACATAGACAAGGAATTCAATATTTCCTTTCGGTCCCTGAATTGGTGAAAAATCGAGTCCTTTTACCGTAAAGCCCTGATTTTCAATCGAACTCAATACTTCAAGCAGGATCTCTGAATGAATTTTTTTATCTCTGATAACACCATTCCCCACCCGATTACGACCAGCCTCAAACTGCGGTTTAATCAGCCAAATTCCCTGGGCGCCAGGTTTCATAAATGTTTTGATGGCGGGAATCAGCTTGGTAATTGAAATAAACGATACATCCATTACGGTGCCATCCACCATTTCTGAGATTGTTTCAGTTGTAAGGTATCTAAAATTTGTTCGCTCCATCGAAACCACCCGGGGATCATTTCTCAAGCGCCAGTCTAACTGACCATAGCCAACGTCGACTGAATAAACCTTCTTTGCCCCATTTTGAAGCAGACAATCGGTAAAACCGCCGGTAGAAGACCCGATATCGATCAATGTTTTTTCCGTCACGGTCATACCAAAAACAGCCAATCCCTTTTCCAGTTTCAATCCGCCGCGGCTGACATAGGGCATATCGCCGCCTTTAATAAGGATCGTTGCCGCAGTATCAACAAGATCACCGGCTTTATCCTTAATTTCTCCGTCTACCTGTACAAGCCCTGCCATAATCGCTTTCTTTGCCCGCTCCCGAGTTTCAAACAGTTCCTGGCTCACTAATAATTTATCTAAACGTTCTTTCAAATTTTCCTCTTTTCATAATATCTCATATTTTTTTATATTTATTCTTATTCTTTCCCTCTAAAGGTTATTTTAAAACTGGCAATCAGACTCGATATTCCATGTATGATTGTTGTTCCATTTTTCATGGCCAGATCTTTTCCTAAAGCTTTTCCGCCAACGGTTATGCAGGCAACCACGCTGCTGAGGATTAAAGTCATCACCGCCACGTTTAACAATGGGTAGTGGGTTCCCAGTTGGATCACAATGGTAATGGTCGTCGCGCCACTGACAATCCCGCAAATATCCCCGATAACGTCGTTACATAAATTAGAGACCCGCGAAGCATTTTTAACCAAATCAACTGAAGTTTTTGCGCCCTTTATTCTTTTTGATGCCATGGCATTAAAAGGCTCCAGACTCACAGCAGTCACTGCAACGCCAATAATATCCGCAAGGATTCCCAATAAAACAATTAAGAATAAAATTATAAAAGCAACAAAAATAGGCGTATTGGAAAGCAAAAAATCTGAAATGTAACTGAAAAGCATGGTCAGGAAAAATGTCGAAAGGGTAATAATCAGCACCCATTGACGGTGACGTTTCTCTTTTAGTTCTTTTTTTGATATCTTTTTTTTCATAAATTGCTCCCTGACATGATGACTATTTATACATCATTATACAATAAAAGGAACTATGAAACATCATAATTCCTTAAATAATTACTTATTCAGGTGGCAGTATTATTAGTAAACTTTGCGACTTAGGTCCAGCAGGATTTCCCAATGTACGGCTGAAACGTCGCCGTTTCAGCGGTTTCCCTTTATGTACACTCTGCAGTGTCGCCAACTACAGGACTGAATTACCACTGAGTGTGCACCATAATCCTAATAATACCTCTGACGAGCAGCCTAGGAGTTTTCCTCAACAACACACATCAATCCTTAGCCTCTTTTGCAGATTAGGTTTCGGGCAGCAATATCTCAAAACTTAGGGCCCTAAAGCTTATGAAACTGTCCATCCATCCACCTAATCCACTCAAGGCAGGCTACGCTGCTTCAGTATCGAAAAATTCAACACATTCACAGGTTACTCCTAAATTAACAGGTCTCCACGGAGGCAGGGTCAACGCCCGCATGCCATTGCAGATCGCCCCATCCTCCTTAACCCCCTGAATCAGCCCTCAACTGGGCGTCAAAGGCAAAAACAAGGGACTTCATCGATATGCCCTTCGACGGATTTTTAGGCCCGCCCTGAAGATTGACAGTGCCGACTAGAATACTGCGCCACCTGAACTTTAATTATAACACACTATTTTTGCCGATGACAAATATAGCGCGCTAATTTTTCAAGAAAATTCGTATTGACGCCAATCGGTTTAAGCATCTCTACAGCTTCTTGCTCAAGTTCATCAACCTTTAATTTAGAAGCTTCCATGCCGTATAAAGATACAAATGTCGATTTGTGATTTTTTTCATCACTGCCAACCGGTTTTCCCAACTCTTCTTCATTGCCTTCGATATCCAGGATATCATCCACAATTTGAAAGGCCAGACCAATTCGTTGACTGTAACTGATTAATCGCCCCTGGGTTGCCGGCTCCGCCCTGGCAATAATACCGCCGCTTTGGACACAGGCTTCTAGCAATGCCGAGGTTTTATGCAAATGAATATAATCCATTTCCTCCAGACTGATCACCCTTTCTTCACTTAGCATATCAGCCACTTGACCGCCAATCATCCCATTGATTCCCGAAGCGCTCATGATGATTTTCATAGCGCCAATATAATTGATCAGCATTTCACCCGCTAACCCTTTGGTGCCCTGCAGCATCGTTTCTACTCCAAAATTCAGCAACCCGTCGCCGGCTAAAATAGCCGTCGCTTCCCCAAACATCTTGTGATTGGTCGGCTTTCCCCGTCTCAGATCGTCATTATCCATCGCTGGTAAATCATCATGAATCAAAGAATAGGTGTGAAGCATTTCCATCCCTAACGCCAATGGCATAATGACATTCACATCGCCTTCTAACGCCCGGCAGGTTTCAATCATTAAAATCGGACGCAGCCGTTTCCCACCAGCGAAAAGACTGTACTTCATCGCTTCGATGATTACTTCCGGAGCATCGATACTTTGCTGAAACGCTTTTTCCAGATGTCGATTGATTTCAAGGCTTTTGGCCTTAAAGTCAGCTTTAAAATCATTCACTACTCGGCGCTCCCTTCAAAATCCTTTTCTTCCCCATCAATCATGATGGTGATTTTCCCTTCCAACGTATCCAAATCGCCATTGCATTCTTTGATCAGCTTCATGCCTTCTTCAAAAAGTTTCATCGATGCTTCAATCTCCTGATTATCATCCTCAAGCAATTCAGCAATGGTTTCCAAACGACTTATTTTGCTTTTTAGTTTTTTTACCGCCATTATTAATTCTCCTTAATCGATCGAATCTCTGCATCCACTTCGCCATCTATAAAATGCAGCTTGATGCGTTGATCCACCTTCAATCCAGCGACTGAACCAATCGATAACCCCTGGTTATCAGTGACCCGGACATAACCCTTTTTTAGTACATTCATCGGATTCATCAAGCCCAGACGCATTTCAATGTTTTTTATTTGGAGCCGGTCATTTTTTAAACGACCTTTCACTGAACGTAACATCCGTTCCTGGATAACATCTAAATGCAGCCGCATATCCCCAATTCGTTCCCGGGGATGAAAACGCAAGAACTCTTTTTTCATGCGCCCCAGCTGCTCCCGGTTTGACACTATTTTAGTTTCCAGCGACTGAATTAATCGCCTTTTAAGCTGTACCAGGGCCCGGGTCATGCTCATCGTTTCCTCCGCCACCAGTTCAGCTGCCCCAGAAGGAGTGGGGGCCCGAAGATCGGAAACAAAATCTGAAATGGTATAATCTATTTCATGACCAACTGCGGATATAACCGGCAGCTCGGATTCTAAAATCGCCCTGGCCAGATTCTTATCATTAAAAGCCCAGAGGTCTTCAATCGATCCACCGCCCCGACCGATGACGATCACATCCACAGATTGCCGCTCATTAAACGTTCGAATGCCCTGAATGATGTTTTTAGGGGCTTCGTCGCCTTGAACAAGACTCGGATAGATGACAATATCGATCAGCGGATTCCGCCTTTTTATGATCGCGATCATGTCCTTAATCGCCGCGCCGGTTGGTGATGTGACAATCCCGACGCGGCTGATGATTTCCGGAAGTTTCTTTTTTCGCTCCTGATCAAAATATCCCTGGACTTCCAGTTCGCTCTTTAGGGCCAGGTATGCCTGAAAAAGATCGCCTACCCCCTGAGGCTCCATTGATCTTACCGTAATCTGATATTGTCCGCTGGGCAGATAGACCCCCAGGCTTCCCCGCAGTGTTACCTGCTGCCCTTCCTTGGGAATAAATTTCAGCACCATTGCCGCATTTTTAAACATCACGCAATCGATTTTACTGGTTGCATCTTTTAGCGAAAAATACAGATGACCGGAAGCCGCCCGTTTGACATTGGAAAGCTCTCCCTGAATCGTGAGATTTTTCAAGAGACTGTTCGTTTCCAATAAAGTTTTAAGATATTGATTCACTTCAGAAACACTGAGTATTCTAGCACTTGTCACGGATTTCACCCCCCGATGTTTTAAAATAATCCATGCCCATTAAGGCATTTCCTATCGCATTGTCTCTTGCGTACTCCCCGGGTGAAAAATACAGCCGAATTCCGGATTGCGCCAATTCTTTTATGATACATGTTTTTATAATCTGGTTGGACATCACTCCGCCGGAAAACAAAACCGAATGAAAGGCATGTTTTTTTTGCAGCTGCACAATCGATTTTGATAGGGTTTTGGCAATGGCTTTCAGCAAATGATAAGCGACAACACTTTTGTCAGCACCGCTTTTTAAATAGTTTTCGGCCTGGTTTTGCTGTCCTGAAAAATGAAAATCCGAACCCGCCATGGAAGCTGAAATGATGCAATCATTTTCCTGCTTTTGAAGCATCGCCTTTTCCGCAAGTTTTTCAACCGCCCTGCCGGCGGGAAAATCACACCCCATGAGCACGCCAATGCGATCGACTAATTGCCCGGCATTTAAGTCCAGCGTTTTGGCGATGATCTCGCAACGATAACCAATTTTTTCTTTGTTCACTAAAAGAAGTTCCGATGTCCCGCCGGAAAAATGAACCGCACAAAATGAATCTTCCAGTATCGGTGAACCGCTTCCGTAGAGTGCTGCACGAATATGGTCTTCCTGATGGCTTACTCCTAACAGCTTCACGTTTAGAACCGCGGCTAACGATTTTGCCAGGGATTCGCCGGCTCTGAAAACAGGCATATAAGAATCCGGTAAAGGTCGAGGCTGTTGTGAGAAACAGATGACTTCTATTTCTCTTCCCCTTGCCAGCTCTTGAAGTAAAATCGGCAAATTATTTACATGCTGAAAAAGAGCATCCGATTGACGAAGTCCTCTTTCTCCTGACTTCACTTCCAATAGGATGCCCTTTTTATAAATAATGTTTTCTTTTTCATCAACTAAGGCAACCGAAGTAGTATAGTTACTGGTATCAATGCCAAGACTAAGAGCACACATGTTGTCTATCCTTAACAATTTTATTCAAAATACCATTGACGTAGTTTTTTCCGTCCTCATCCCCAAATTTTTTAGTAAGTTCAATCGCCTCGTTAATGACTACTTCAAAGGGAACTTTTTCTTCCATAAAGAGCAATTCGCAAATCGCCATCCGTAAGATTGATTTTTCAACCTTCGGAATTCGGTCAATTTTCCATGTACTTTTTAAATATTCATCTAAAATCTCATCAATCTCAGCAAGATGAGATTCAGTTGCATCGATTAAAGTTTTTCCATAATCAAGATCCAGGGCATTATCTTCTATAAAATAGGCAATACTATCAGAAAAATCTCCTGGTTCTGTGTGAAAGTCTAGTTGAAATATACCTTTTAAAGCATATTCCCTTTCTTTTTTTCGACTCATGTGTTCTCCTTCTTGGGGTTAATTTGAATGTCTGACAACTTAATAAAGGAGCCATTGCAAAACTCTGATCGATTGTCCGGCCTTGCTGAATATCCGTTGAGACGCCTTGAGGCGAACACATAAGTCGTGTTCACTCCTCTCATTCATAACAGGGATAACATCAAGAACGGACAATCTTGAGTCTTGGAACAGCTCCTAAATACCAGAACCTTCAATTCTTACATTAACCGCAACTACCTGTAAATCTGCCATTGATTCAACCGCACCTTTGATTTTATTCTGAACCTCGTTTGAAACTTTTACAATATCAACGCCCGGTTCGGTAATCAAATAAACCCAAAGCGTCAACCCTTCAGGTTCACGGCCAATTTTGACTCCTTTAATAGTGGTAGTTAGAGATAATTTATCCATGATTTCATCAGTAATTTTCAATGAAATACGTTCCACTCCATTAACGCCGGTAGCTGCAAGGCTGACAATCGAACAAATCATTTCGTCGTTAATATCGGGGGACTGCATATTTATCATTTCCTTTTTCATCTTCTCTACCTAAACTCATTAAACTTCCTGGTGACAATCACAACCATCTTCACCACAGCAGTTGACTTCTTCATCAAGTACAAATGGAGCTCCGCAATCCGGACAGACAACTGAGTTGCTTTCAAACGCTTCAAACTCCGTGATATAAACATTCCCGCATTCTGGACAAATTACTTCGTAGTAATCCTCATCATCAAACTCATAGTCCTCATCGTCATCATCAAAAATGCCGTCTTCATCAAGAACGAAATCTTCTAAATCGGACAAATCATCATCAACCATTTCAACATATTCTTCCAGTTCTTCCTGAGCTTCGGTGATACCGTCTAAAGCATCGACGATGTCTTCAAGAATATCCAGGACTTGGACCAGAACTTTTCCCTCATTTGAGGTTTGATCCAATTCTAAACCATCCACCAAGCCTTTGGTGTAAGCGACTTTTTCATTAATATATTTCATTTTTATACCCTTTCCATATAATCACCCGTTCGGGTATCAATTCGAATAACATCACCCTGTTCTACGAAAAGGGGAACCATAATAACTGCTCCGGTTTCAACCGTTGCCGGTTTATTTCCACCGGTTGCTGTATCACCTTTGAAGCCGGGATCTGTTTTTTCAATTTTTAATTCTACAAAGTTTGGTGGTTCAACCGAAAAAGCAATGCCTTTAAGCGAACGAACGGTAGCATTATCATTTTCTTTTAAATACTTCAAGGCGTCTTCAACCTGGGCAAAATTCAATGGAATCTGTTCATAAGTTTCTCCATCCATGAAATAATACAAGCCGCCGTCTTCATATAGATACTGCATTTCTCTTGTTTCAACCTGAGCCTTCGGATATTTTTCCGTTGGGTTAAATGTTTTTTCAACCACTGCTCCAGAAATAACATTGCGAATCTTTGTTCGAACAAAAGCTGCGCCTTTTCCGGGTTTTACGTGTTGGAACTCAATAATAGTAAACGTGTTTCCATCCATTTCAAACGTAACACCTTTTTTAAAATCACCTGCCGATACCATATCTTACCTCCGCTATGCGTCTGTTAATTATTTTTTTCATATTATGCTTTTTTATTTTATCACAATTTTCTAAAGACGTCATCTCTATTTATGAATATTGCCCTGTTATTATTGTCTTTTATCATTATTTTCTGTCTTTTTTCCGATTAAACTTCGTACATGACCGCTAAGATCAAGGATCTTCTCTATTTGAACATAACCATGCCGGGTTAACAAATTAAAAACTGGTTCCATTTGTTCATCCCCAATTTCCAGTGCCAGTAGTCCCGGCCGTCTCAAATACTGACCGGCCGCTTCGATAATACGCTCGTAAAAATCTAAGCCTGAGATGCCGCCGTCCAAAGCCATATGAGGCTCATATTGTAAAATATCAGGAGCCAGATCATTCATATCGGTCCTTTTTATGTACGGTGGATTCGATACAATCAGATCAAATTTCTCACCTTCAGGAATCGCCTTAAACAGGTCTCCTTCATATAAAATAAGGTTGCCTTCCACCAGGTGGTCCGCGTTAGCCTTTGCAACCGAAAGCGCTCTCTTTGAAAAATCACTGAGGGCGACCATTCCCTGAGGAATATTTTTTTTAAGCGAAATGCCAATGGCACCGCTGCCGGTGCATAGATCCAGAATTTTTGCGCCATCCGGATAATCAGAATTCAAACGTTTGATGAGATATTCCACCATCGGTTCGGTATCTGGTCGGGGAATTAAAACATCCTGATTGACTAAAAAACCCATTCCCATAAATTCTTTTTTCCCTAATATATAGGCAACCGGCTCATCTTGACACCGTCTTTTTATGGCTTTAAAATAAGCTTCTTTTTTAATTGAGTCTACCGTTTCATGAGGGTGTGCATAAAAATAAACGCGGTCGCAGTTTAAAACACCGCTTAAAATTATTTCTGCTTCCAAACCAGGATTTACAATTCCGGCCTGATTAAGAGCCTGCCGACCGCTATCCAACATCTCTCTTATCTCCATTGGCTTACCTCAACTCTAATCGTTCTTTAAATTTTTTCTTAAGTGAATACCCGGTATTGCTTTCACACAAGAAAAAAGCCGGTTACAAGAACCGACTTTTACCAACTTTTTATTTACTCTGCTGACTCGTCTTTTAAACCAAATCTTTTATTGAATCGATCAACACGTCCACCAGTATCAATAAGCTTTTGTTTCCCAGTGAAAAAGGGGTGACAAGCAGAACAAATCTCTACTTTTAATTCCGGTTTAACTGAACCAGTTTCAAATGTGTTTCCACATGCACACTTAACTATCGCTTTGTTGTAATTTGGATGAATGCCTTCTTTCATCGAATCCACCTCGTTTCTTATTTATTTAATTGTCCGTCGTTATTATATCAACCGAGACATTATATCAGACAATTCTTAAAAGATCAAATATTTTGTGCGTTAAATTTATCAATATATTTTTTTATAAACGCTTTATTATCTTTTGTTCTTTCCAAAATCGAAATGATCTTGTCGGTCAGATCATAAACGGTCGTGCCCTTATACAATTTTCGGATATGGAAACTTACCTTTAGTTCTTCATCAGAAAGCAGTTTTTCCTCGCGACGGGTCCCTGACCGATTTAAGTTAATCGCCGGGAAAATCCGTCGTTCAGCCAAATCCCGTTCCAGATGAAGTTCCATATTGCCAGTACCTTTGAATTCTTCAAAAATAATATCATCCATGCGGCTTCCCGTATCAACAAGCGCCGTCGCGAGAATAGTCAAACTCCCACCCTCTTCAATATTTCTGGCCGAGCCAAAAAACTTTTTAGGAAAAAATAGTGCTTCCGGATCAAGCCCACCCGACAGCGTTCTTCCTGAAGGTGATACCACTAGGTTGTTTCCCCGGGTCAGGCGGGTCAGGCTGTCGACAAGAATGACCACATCTTTTCCTTGTTCAACCAAACGCTTGCCACGCTCCAAAACAATTTCAGCCGCTTTGATATGATTTTCAGGGGGCTGGTCAAACGTCGAATAGACGATATCCGCATCTATGGAGCGTTTCATATCTGTAACTTCTTCCGGTCGTTCATCCACCAGCAAAATAATCAGTTCAATATCGGGATGATTCGTCGTAATCCCCGTGGCGATTTCTTTTAACAGAATGGTTTTCCCGGCTTTAGGAGGCGCCACAATCAATCCCCGCTGGCCCTTTCCCATCGGTGAAAAAAGATCAATCATTCGGGTTGATATCACATCCTGATTCGTTTCCAACGTGATCCGTTCTTCTGGAAAAATCGGTGTGAGCCGTTCAAACTTAGGCCGATTCGCAATTTTTTCCGGGATATCGCCATTGACCTTTTCAACGTAAAGTAATGCATCGAATTTTTCATTTTCACCGGTCATTTTTATTTTTCCGACAATTTTATCCCCGGTACGCAGGTTAAACCGCCTGATCTGGTTTGCCGCAACATAAATATCATGATCACCGGATAAATAATGATTGGTTCGCAAAAATCCAAATCCATCTGGGTTTACATCCAAAATACCTTCCTGGGAACTCTTAAATCGGTCCAAATCCTTTTTATCATCCACGTACAGCATGCTGTTGATTTTTTGGATAATATCCGCTGTTTTTGTCCCGTTGACCTTTTCCAAAAAGAGCATCGCCGAATACTTTTCGCCGGGCTTGGGGGGACGGACCTTGCCGCTGAGCAAGTCGCCATTTTTTAATTTGAATTTCTGTATTTGCGAAGCGGAAATATACACAAATTCTTCATTGGTTGACATCTCGGCATTTTTCACAAAGCCAAAACCCTCCGGAACGATTTCTAAGATTCCTTCCTCAACCACCACATTATCCATGGAGTCTTTTATTTTATAATAAGGTGAACGTCCCCCATTGCCATTATTGGCGGAATCATGGGTATTGCGACGAATCGGCTGGGGTTGTTTTTTGTTGATGTTTTTCACTTCTGGTGATGGCTCATCTTCCTTTAACTCCAGATTGGTATCAGAAGCTATAGCTAAATCCGACTCTGGGTTCAGTTTCTCTTCTATTGCCTCAATCAGCTCAATTTTTTTTAATCGGCTGGTTTTTTCGATACCCAGATGCTCTGCCTGTTTGCGTAATTCAACAACGGTTGAATCCTCTAAAGATTTCTTTTCCAAATTAGTTGCCTCCGTGGATAATAATAAATGAATTTGAGTTTTGAATGATAAGAATTTTAAAATCAGTTCATTTGCTGTAGATTGATTTTGAAGTTTTAATGTTTTTGTAGATAGGTATAATTTATCATAAATAATACGGCTTGTCAAAAATGTTCAAGCTAAGGGTTCTAAAACCGTTCGGGGGACAGCTTCTGTTACGATTGTCCCCCAGTATTTACTTCTACTTTTGGGGTAGTCTTTGTTTCAAATCGGTTAACCCTCCGAGGGTTTAAACTAACCGGTTTATGCCTGTTCACCACTTTCAATAATTGAAATCATGATGGCATTTTCAACGCGTCGCCGTTCAATTTCACAGCTGACATGATGCGGTTTCATAATGGTGCCGTTGAAATTATAGGCATTGGCATGACATCCGCCGCCGCAGAAATATTTGCACCAGCACTGAGTGCAGGCTTCCTTTTCCAGCAGATTTCCGGCCTCAAACTCGTTTCTAATTTCATTGTTGGTTATGCCCTGAAATACATCGCCCATTTTAAACGCTTCATTTCCGACAAATTGATGACATGGGTAGACGTCCCCTTCCGGCGTTACTGCCACATAGTCTCTTCCGGCCCCGCAGCCGGAAAGACGTTTATAGACACAAGGGCCATGATCCAAATCTACATTGAAATGGAAGAAATTATAGTGAAGTCCGTCTTGATGACGTTTTAAATAGGATAATGCCAGCTTATCATATTCCGCAAATATTTCCGGCAGATCTTCTTCAGTTATGGCATAGTCTTTTGAAGCTTCTGAAACCACCGGCTCTACTGAAATGCTTTTAAAACCTTCTTCTGCCAGAAATTGTACATCCCTGGAAAAATCCAGGTTGTGATGGGTATAGGTTCCCCGAACATAATGATCTTTCTCGCCGCGCATCTCGGCCATGGCCTTGATGTTATTAATGATGATGTCATATGAACCTTTATCGTTAACAGTTTGACGCATGCGGTCATTGACTTCCTTACGACCGTCAAGACTCAGTACAATATTATCCATGGTTTCATTCAGATATTCCCGGGTTTCTTCATTAAGTAATACCCCATTGGTGGTCATCGTGTATTTGAATTTCTTATGATTTTTTTCAGCCATTTCATTACCATAAGCGACTAATTCCTTAACCACATCTAAATTCATCAGCGGCTCTCCGCCAAAAAAGTCAATCTCCAGGTTTTCTCTGTTTTTTGATTGGGCAACAATAAAATCGATGGCTTTCTTCCCAACTTCCAACGGCATCAGCATTTTTTCGCCGTCAAAATCGCCCTGCGCCGCAAAACAATACGTGCATTTAAGGTTGCAGTCATGGGCAATATGAAGACACAAAGCCTTAATCAGATCGCCATTGGCATAGTTGTTTTTTTTATATTTTACTTCTTTAAATAAAATGCCTTCTTCTTTCAATGTCTTTATTTCTGCCAGACATTCGCCTATTTCTGCGGCTGGGTATCTTTCCCCGAATGCTTTGATTAATTCATCATCGGTCTTTTCTCCATAACCATCTAATAATTCATAGGTTAAGTCATCAACCGTCAGCACCCCACTGGTATCCACATCCAAAACAATATTCAGTCCATTAAGTTTGTATTTATGTATCATTTTTCTCCTTATCAAAAGAAAAGGGCCATCTCTTACGAGATAGCCCCTCAGGCTTTTGTTATTATTTCTCAGTCGTTTGTTTGCATTTTTGGTTTCCCACAGTACAGGAAGTCTTACAAGCTGACTGGCAGGAAGTTTGACATTCGCCACATCCTCGGTTTTTTACATCAGTGAGTTTACCCTCTTTAATGATTTTAATGTGTTTCAATTTGTTCACTCCCCTCTAATGATTCAAAATTTATTTTTCGTCTTTTTTAGTGTTTTCAGCATCGATTTCTTCATATTCGGCATCGACTACTTTTTGGTCTCCGTCAAGCTCTTCATCAAGCTCTTCAAAAACCTCTTCTTCCGTTTCTACCGCATCTTCAACGCTCACTATTTTAGAAATAGCAGACTTTGTAATCACCGCTTTATTGTAATCAGGCAATAACTCGATGGTTACATTTTCTTCACCAATCGCGTAAACAATACCATAAAATCCACCAATCGTAATAATTTCATCCCCAGGTTTCATACTTGAGCGCATATTTTTAACTTCTTTTTGTTGTTTCTGTTGTGGTCTAAGAATAAAGAAATAAAAGAATACGAGTACTAACGCCAGAGGAAGAATCATGGTCAAATCCATATTCATTCTCCTTAATTTTTATTCAGCAATGCCATATTTTTCAAAGAAAGCTTCTTTATAGGCCAATAAATGATCATCCATAATCGCCTGTCGAATCTTCTCCATTGTTCTAAGTGTAAAGTATAAATTGTGATATGTCAATAACCTGGCGCCTAAAATTTCATTGGTTTTAATCAAATGTCGGATATAAGCCCGGGTATAGTTTCGGCAAACGAAACAATCACACTCCGGATCAACCGGTGAAAAATCTTCCTTATAAGTCGCATTTCGAACCACCACCTTGCCATGACTGGTAAGAGCGGTACCGTTTCTGGCAATACGGCTTTGGAGAACACAGTCGAACATATCAATCCCTCGAACGGTGCCTTCAAAAAGTGCATCTAAAGACCCTACGCCCATTAAATAACGGGGTTTATCTTTAGGCAGCAGCGGCGTCGTTACATCCAGGATATGGTACATCACCGCCTTGGATTCTCCCACACTAAGACCCCCAATGGAATACCCCGGAAAACCGATTTCCGTGAGATCCTTCACGCTTTGAGCCCGTAAGTCCTCAAACATTCCGCCTTGAACAATTCCAAACAAAGCTTGATCTTCCGGGCGCTTATGGGCATCACTGCACCTTTTTGCCCATCGCGATGTCATTTCCATGGATTTTTTTGTGTATTCATAATCAGCCCCTGCCGGAGCACATTCATCAAAACACATAATAATATCCCCGCCAATGGTATTTTGCATATCGATGGCTTTTTCTGGTGTCATGAAATGTTTGGATCCATCTAAATGTGAAATAAATTCAACACCGTCTTCCGTGATCTTTCTTAATTCATTTAAAGAAAAAACCTGGAATCCCCCGCTATCCGTTAATATCGGACGATTCCAATTCATAAATTGATGGAGTCCGCCGGCTTTTTTCATAATCTCCTGTCCCGGTCTTAAATACAAATGATAGGTATTCCCTAAAATAACATTTGCGTCCATTTCGACCAAGTCCTCCGAAGAAAGTGATTTCACCGTCGCCTGTGTTCCCACCGGCATAAAAATCGGTGTATTGATAACTCCATGCGGCGTATGTATTTTCCCCACCCGAGCCCCGGTGTCTTTGCACTCTTTAATCAGTTCATAACGAAATTCACTCATTCTTTTCTCCTAATGTTTAATAATCTGTTTTCTTATTCGATAAACATGGCATCACCAAAGCTGAAAAAGCGATATTTCAGATCAATCGCGGTCTGATACGCTTTCATAATCTCTTCGCGATTGTAAAAAGCCGACACCAGCATCAATAAGGTGGACTCCGGCAGATGAAAATTGGTAATGACAGCATCGACCACTTTCCATTCGTAGCCGGGATAAATAAAGATATCCGTGACGCCGGCATAGGCTTCCACTGTTCCCTCGTGAAGCTGAGCATTGCTTTCTAAGGTTCTGACCGAAGTCGTACCCACCGCAATAATCCGTCCGCCATTTTTTTTCGTACGCTTAATAGCCTGGGCGGTTTCTTCCGATACCTCAAAATATTCTTCATGCATATGATGTTCTTCAATCACATCACATTTTACCGGACGAAAGGTCCCGATTCCCACATGAAGCGTTACTTCGGCAATATTAACGCCCATTTTTTCGATCTTCTGAAGCAGATCCGGGGTGAAATGCAGACCCGCTGTGGGTGCCGCTGAAGAACCTTCACGCTTGGCATAAACCGTCTGATAACGATTGTTATCCTTTAGGGTTTCATGAATATAGGGAGGAACCGGCATTAACCCGATCTCGTCAATAATCTCTTTAAATACCCCGGGATATTCAAAAGTGATCACCCGCAGGCCGCCCTGAGTGGTCCCAGTAATTTCGCCCGTCAGTTCGGGACTAAAAACAATCCTTGCACCGACCTTCGCTCTTTTTCCAGGCTTCACCATGATTTCCCAGTCTTTATCCGAGAGATGTCTTAACAGCAGAATTTCAATCTTGCCGCCGGTATCTTCACGATGCCCAAAAATCCTTCCCGGCAAAACCTTGGTATTATTCATCACCAGCAAATCTCCCGGTTGTAAATACTCGATAAGATCAAAAAAATTTCGGTCTGCAATTGTCTTTTTCTGGCGATTAAGCACCATCAATCGAGAATTATCCCGTTTCTCCAAAGGATGTTGGGCAATAAGCTCATCTGGCAGATCGTAATAGAAATCTGATTTATTCATCGTTTTCTTCCTCGCTGTCATAAAATTTTAATTTAATTTGTTGCAACTCTGATGAATCGCTCATCAGTACCTCTACGCCTAAATGGTTATAACCGCGGCTGGTAACCACTCGGCCTCTGGGCGTCTTTGACAGAAAGCCCAATTGAATCAAATAGGGTTCGTATACTTCTTCAATGGTGTTTTTTTCTTCGCCAATGGCCGCCGCCAGGGTATCAAGCCCGACCGGGCCGCCGTCGAATTTTTCGACAATCGTCATCAGCATGATCCGATCAATCTGATCCAGACCAACCGCATCCACTTCAAAAAGATCGAGGGCTTCCTTCGTTGTTTGTAAATCAATAATACCCCGGCCTTCTATTTCACAATAATCTCTGACCCGTTTTAACAACCGATTGGCAATTCGCGGCGTTCCCCGAGACCGAATGGCGAGTTCTATCGCCCCTGCTTCGTCCATTTCAATACCGAGGATTCTGGCTGAACGCCTGATAATCGTCGCTAACTCCACCGGATTATAAAGTTCCAACCGCTGAATCATGCCAAATCGATCACGCAGCGGCGAGGTCAGCAACCCTACCCGGGTAGTGGCTCCAATTAAGGTAAAGGGCGGCAGCTCCAACCGGATGGATTGGGCCCCCGGCCCTTTGCCAATCACAATATCCAGCGCAAAATCCTCCATGGCCGGATACAGTACCTCTTCAACCGATCGTTGCAGTCGATGAATTTCGTCAATAAAAAGGATGTCGCCTTCCTTTAAGCTGGTCAGAATAGCTGCTAAATCGCCAGCCTTTTCAATGGCAGGGCCGGAAGTCGTTTTAATTCCCACCCCCATCTCCCTAGCAATAATATTGGCCAGCGTTGTTTTTCCCAGACCAGGTGGCCCATAAAGTAACACATGATCCAGACTCTCTTTTCTTTTTTGAGCCGCTTTAATAAAAATTCTCATCTGCTTTTTGACGCGTTCCTGGCCGATATATTCATCCATGCCCTGGGGCCTTAAATTTTTTTCAATTTCTACATCTAATTCAATCAAATCAGAGGTAATGATACGTTCTTTCATGTATTACCGTCCCTTCAACGGATTAGTGGACCGGAGCGCACTCTTAATTAAATCTTCAAGACTGCAATCTGGGCCATAAGCTCTCGATACCATTTCCGAAGCTTCGGAAATACTATACCCCAATCCCACTAGTCCGTTTATCGCCTGGGTTGCGGTATCGTTTATTTCATGCGGATTGACGGTTTTAAAATCCACTCCCGCAAAATCTTTATACCGATCCTTTAGCTCCAAAATAATTCGACTGGCCGTTTTTAAACCAATTCCTGGCGCTTTAGCAATCGCTTTAGGATCATTATTGATAATATGATTGATCAGCTCATTACTGCTGAACTGCGATAAAAGTCCGGTTGCTGCTTTTGGCCCGATACCGGAAATACCAATCATGGTCCGGAATATTTCCCGTTCATCCGTTGTTGCAAAACCATAAAGAGCCATTTCATCCTCTTTAATAACCTGATGGAGAAAAAGCTTCACCTCCGAATGCAGACAAGGCAGCTCATTCAATGTATTGGCAGATACTTTTATTTTATATCCCATGTGATTCAAATCAATGATCACATAATCCAGCGCCTGTTCCTCCAAGCTTCCAATTATATATTCGTACATCTGCTCTCCCTCAAATTCTTGTTTCTATCTCATACCAATTATTGCATATCTTATCTATTGTACCAAAACAATAAAATAATTCAACAAAAAAAGCACCCTTAGGTGCTTATCCCATTGTGACGTCCTCTATTTTTGACGCCCTAGCCTAGGCCAGGTGGGTGTCTTGTCTCTAGCTTTTGCCTTCCGCTGATATTATGCGGCCCGACATCTGATAGCGAACAATCAGACTCCCTCGAAAATGATGTAGGTTCAAAAATAAAGTATGTGACGATCACTTTGGGATAACTCCATTATACACGATTACCGCTTGAAATCAAAGGATAAATTTTTTTTGCAACTAGATTATAGACCGTATCATGCTTTTAAAGCAAATTATCCAACGCTGATCGGATATTATCCACCGGTAAAATTTCCATCTCATGAACATTCAAACCCTTTTGATTGCCCTTGGGAATAATACATCGCTTAAAGCCCAGCTTTTTACCCTCAATCAACCGCTTTTCCATATTCTGAATGTTTCTAACCTCACCGGTTAGGCCGACCTCGCCGAGAATCATTAAATCCGCCGGTATTTGAAAATTTCTCAAACTGGAATAAAGTACCGCTATGACGCCGAGATCCAGGGCCGGTTCATCAATTTTTATGCCGCCAACGACGTTGATATAGGCATCCACCGACTGCATCTGAATACCCAGACGCTTTTCCATAATCGCCATCAGTAAAACCATGCGGTTGCAGTCCATTCCCGTGGACATCCGGCGGGGATTTCCAAATCCGCAGGGGGAGATGAGTCCCTGAAGCTCAATGAGCAAGGGCCGACTGCCCTCCATACAAGGCACGACCACTGAGCCGCAGGTGTTCTCGGGGCGGCTGTCCAGCATCATTTCTGAAGGGTTTGCCACCGGCTGAAGGCCGCTTTCAGTCATTTCAAAAATACCGATCTCATTGGTGGAACCAAAGCGGTTTTTCTCGCCCCGGAGGATCCGATAGGTGTGGTATTTCTCACCCTCAAAATAAAGCACCGTATCCACCATATGTTCTAAAACCCGAGGGCCGGCAATGTTCCCCTCCTTGGTGACATGACCCACCAGAATCATCGAAATATTATCCTTCTTCGCCAGCTGCATCAGCGCACCGGTGTTTTCCCGGATCTGACTGACACTGCCGGGGGCCGAAGAAATGTCCGGACTGTACATGGTCTGAATGGAATCAATAATGACAATGTCCGGCCGCTCTTCCAGAATAATAGTCAAGAGATAGGGAATGTTAATTTCAGAAAGGAAAAAGATATTCTTCGATTTCACATTCATCCGTTCTCCGCGCATTTTTAATTGTTGTTCCGACTCTTCTCCTGAAATATACAAAATCTTATAGCCCTGATTTCCCAGAGCTTCGGTTGTTTGCAAAAGCAACGTGGATTTTCCGATTCCCGGATCTCCACCCAGCAGAATCATCCCCCCCGGAACAATACCGCCGCCGAGAACCCGATCGAATTCCTCATTTTGCGTGGGATACCGAGTATCTCCTGAATAAGTGATTTCCGCTAAAGATTTGGGTTTGGAATACACGCCCCGTTCTCTGGTGTTTTCTTTCCCGGCCATCTTTGAAAGATCAAGCTCTTCAACCATGGTATTCCATTGGTTGCATTCCGGACATTTTCCCATCCATTTTGGGGAATCATAACCACAGTTCTGACAAACAAAAACACTTTTTTTCTTAGCCATTCTTCCTCCTAACGGAATGAATCTCTATTCAATCCATTTGTAAATTCCATAACCAATCAAACCACCAATCAGATTAAGAATCACATCATCGATATCCGCCCGACGACTGGTCAGAAATAAATATTGCAGGACTTCAATCGCACAGGTGGTGCCTAAAATCAGCACCAAAGCTTCGAAAAACTTTACTCGCTTTTTCCGGGACAATGGATATAATAGTCCAAAAGGAACAAACAACAGAATATTTCCCATCAAATTTTTAAAAGAATCGGTAAAAGTATACATAATAATATCCTGAAAATCCGTCGGCTTGGTGGCCAGGAATACCCAGTTGATAATCCCGTTCTTCATTATGTCAAAAAAGAAATTATCGATACTTGTAAACGGAATGAGATTATAAGTTGTTTCATATGTTATGTTACTGGTATCCGGTAACAAGGTCATCATAAATAAGCATCCCAAATAAACCAGAAAAATCAGTTTAAACAAAAATGCCGCGCGGTTGTTTTTTGCCATAGGTTGTTTCCTCTCTATCTCGATTGTCGATTATAACAGCGTTGACATTATAACCAACAAACCTTTAATAAGTCACCGCTATTTCTTATTTATTCCACCATATTTCCATTCATAACAGCAGATCTTCATTTTTAGGAAAAAGAAAAAATACCGAAAGTAACCCTTCGATATTTTCGCTTCGGTGTCTTAAATTAAAATACATTATTGTATCCATACAAATTTAGGACTTTTTATCATTCTAGTTACTTATTATACACAAAGTTGCATTTATTGTAAAGAGGTTGCACCAATTGTTATTTATATAACGATCTCCGGTACATCCACATAGGCTGGCTCCCCCATGATCACCTGAACATTTCCATTGGTCTGATCCTCAACCCAGGCCAGAAATTCCTTTGTTTCAGCAACAGCAATATGAAAACCCAGGGTCACCTTTTCGCCAAAATCGTCACTGACCGGCGTGATTCCTTTTTCCAACAGGCCATTGCTTAAACTGCCATAGGCCGGGTAATGAATCACAATCCGCAACTGATCTGAATACTGTTTCTTGATAATGCCGCAATGGTTTATAACATCGCCGGCACCGCCCCCATAAGCACGAATCAGCCCACCGGCACCCAGTTTGATGCCGCCGAAATAGCGGACCACCACCACTAAAACATCCTTCAGTTCCCGATGGTTGATGATGTCTAAAATCGGTTTTCCCGCCGTCCCAGGCGGTTCCCCATCATCACTGGACTTCTGGCGCTTCGGGTTGGTGTTAAGGACATAGGCCCAACAGACATGCGTAGCCTTGTAATGCTTCTTTCTTATTTGCGTTAGCATCGATTCCACCGCTTCTTCATTTTCAATATGAAACACCATATTAATAAAACGGGACTTTTTTATTTCTATTTCGGTCTCATCTGAAATTAATACGGTTTTGTAATCTTCCAACTTTTACACCTCTGATACTTTGTACTTCTCAAAAAGATGGATGGGAAATCCATCCGTCATTTCAATCGTTACCAAATTGCCTTCTCCCTGATAATCAATATCCAACACCACCTTCATTTCATGAAGCAGGGCCATGGACTTATTGTCATCATAGGGAATCAGCAGTTTCATTTCACGTTTTTCACCGATTAAAACGGTACTGACGGCTTCAAACAAAGCATCAATCCCCAAACCCTGTTTAGCTGAAATATAGAGTTTAAGTTCCTCCTTAGCGGCCTGGTTTTTTAATAAAAAGGTTTCCTGTTCCGCCAGCGAAAGCTTGTCGATCTTATTGTAAATCATCATTACTTTTTTATGACCCACGCCAATATCAGCCAACACCTGATCAACCACCTGAATTTGCGCCTCATAATTATGATTGGAGACATCCACCACATGAAGAAGTAAATCAGCCGTTTCAACTTCCTTTAACGTGGTTTTAAACGCGGTAATTAAATCATGGGGCAGCTTTTCAATAAAGCCAACCGTATCCGAAACCAGATAATCGCCGTATTCCGGATCCACCTTGCGAAGGGTTGAATCCAGGGTGATAAATAAGCCATCCCTGGTTATCGCTTCGCTTTGGGTTAAGCGGTTGAACAACGTGCTTTTACCGGAGTTGGTATAGCCGATCAGACTCACCGTTTTCACCTTATTTTTTTTGCGCTGCAACGCATTCAGCTGATTGCTTTTATTAATCCGTTCGTTCCTTGCTTCCAGTTCATCAATCTGTTTCCGGATATGGCGACGATCCGTCTCCAATTTTTTTTCGCCGGGACCCCGGGTTCCAATGCCGGCACCGGTCCGGGACATGACAATCCCCAAGCCTTTAAGATGACTCATTCGATACTTTTGCTGTGCCAGTTCAACTTGCAGTTTTCCTTCTCGGGTAGTAGCATGCCGGGCAAAGATATCCAAAATAATCGTCGTTCGATCGACCGTTTTCGTTCCGGTAGCCGCTTCAATATTGGCAATTTGCTTGGAATTAAGCTCATCATTGGCGACAATCAAATTAATATCATTGTTTTGGATGACTTTAATCAACTCCTGAAGTTTTCCTTTGCCCACGTAAAATGTGGAATCAATCTGACTCCTTGCCTGGCACACCTGTTCAACAACCACGCCACCCGCTGTTTTAACCAATTGAACCAGCTCTTCCATGGAATCTTTAAGGTCAACGCCTTTATTTCCCGGCAGATCCAAGCCAATCAGAAGCGCTCTTTCTTCATCATCCTCTACATCAAAGCAATTGTTTGGATCATTTTTGATAAACCGATTGGCTTGAAGAATATAATGCTCCAAAGGAAAGGCATTGAGTTCTTTTAGACTTTTCAAGAGTCCCTGTCGATACGCCATGGTCTCTTCCTCAATAACCGGCACCCCGATACTAAAGCCAAGCGGCACCACTTCATCTACGCCAATCGCGACAATGCACTGAAGGCTCTGTTTCTTTGCTGCCGAAAAATCCTCAGCGGATAACCGCGGATTTCCGCCGGGATGGGTATGAATCACACGGTATTTATTCAGCGATTTTATATGGTACTCCATATCTTCATTGCCAATGCTAACCGTTGCCGCATCACCGACATTGACCCACTGAATATGGTTTTTTTCATTAGTGGCAATCAATATTTCCCGTTTGATTGTCAGGGTTAAACGCCTCATGATTTCAAGTACATAGTCATCCAGAAGCACCTGGTTTTCCATTTCATACCCAATTAGATCATTGAGTTCATTCATATAACTTTGGCGAATGCCATTATTTTTATTATCAGTCATCACTTTTTCCTTAATCAATAGAATGCTTCATTATAACACAAAAACCAGGCAATCATTGCCTGGTTAAGACTGTTTTTAAGATACTAACGTTAATTTGGGCTCGTATTCTGATATTTGCGGGGATAGGATTTCGGTTAGCGGTTTTTAAGATACTAACGTTAATTTGGGCTCGTAGGGGCGATCCATGATCGCCCGGAACGTAAGTTTTAAAACAAACATCTTCGGGCGATTGGGAATCGCCCCTACACTGTAACGCTTGAGCCCCTACATTGTAACGCTTAAGCCCCTACACTGTAATGCTTAAGCCCCTACACTGTAATGCTTAAGGATCGTCTCTCCTGTGCTTGTGGGACTATTTCTAATAAACTCTTAGCATACAACTATTTTACAGTTTAACAATTTCGGAGTTTTCCACCGCCGTGGCCATCATGTCCACCATCATTTCAGCGATGGCTTCCTCCGAACGAATCATTTCGGAAATCTTTGGCTTTGTTTCCGGATGCTTGGGGACAAATATCGTGCAGCAATCCTCATAAGGCAAAATTGAGGTTTCAAAGGTACCAATTTCTTGAGCAATTTTAACAATATCCGCTTTATCAAAACCAATCAGCGGTCTGAAAACCGGAAGATTGGCTACGGCATTCGTGGCGCCAAGCCCTTCCATGGTCTGGCTTGCCACCTGTCCCAAACTTTCTCCGGTGATCAGGGCTTTGGCCCCTTCTTTTGCAGCAATCATTTCGGCGATGCGCATCATGTACCGGCGAATAATAATCGTCGTCTGGCGGTCCGGGCACAGCTCCACAATTTTGGTTTGGACCTCGGTAAAGGGCACCACATATAATTTAATCCGGCCGCAATACTGGCTCATGATCTTAGCCAAATCGATTACTTTTTGTTTGGCCCGGTCACTGGTAAACGGGAAGCTGTGGAAATAAACCGCAATCACCTCGACGCCTCGTTTGGCCATCATATAACCGGCCACCGGGCTGTCGATTCCGCCGGATAATAATAACGCGCCTTTTCCGCTGCAGCCGACCGGGAGGCCGCCGTTGCACTTAAGAAATTCATGATACATATAGGTTTTTTCCCGGACTTCGACCCAGAGATTCAAATCCGGGTTATGGATGTCAACCGAAATGCCTGCGACGGCATCAAGAACCGTTTCTCCCAGACGGTAATTCAAATCCGGTGATTTAATCGGAAAGGTTTTATCTCCGCGTTTAGCGGTAATTTTAAAGGTTTTGATTCCTTCGGCTGATCGGACCTGCTCAATGGCGTTTTCCTCAATCACTTTAATGTCGCTGTCAATCACAATCGCCGGGCTGACGGAGACGATGCCGAATACTTTTTGAATCCGTTCCATGCCCAGTTTAAGATCTTCTTCTTCCACATTGACGATAATTCGCCCCTGAATTTTTTTCACCTTTGCCGAAGGCACACACCAAAGCGTGTTGCGGATGTTTTTTGCCAATAATTCTATAAAATAATTTCGGTTCAGTCCTTTTAGAGCAATTTCGCCATATCGAACCAGAATAACATGTTCCATTAATTTTTCTCCTGTGATTTATTTTTTTCGTCTCGCTTTTATCAAAAGCCGCAAGCTCGCCACTGCTTCCGCTATGGCCCTTACAGCTTCATCGGCATCTTCTTTTGTGATATCCTTTGAAAAACTGATGCGAATGGTTCCTTCTTTATATTCTTCTAAAAGCCCGATGGCTTTGAGCACATATTGTTTTTCTTTCTTATGAGACGAACAGGCCGAGCCGGTAGAAACATAAATACCTTTTGCTTCCAGACTATGCAGCAGCACTTCACCGCGAACCCGGTTAAACGATACATTTAACACATACGGGCTGCCGTTAGGATCGCCGTTGACTTTAATATCCGCGACCTGATCTTCGAGTCCCCTGATGAGGCGGCTGCGAAGCTCACGAATAGCCTCCAACTCATCCAGATACGACTCTTTTCGAAGCCGAATCGCCTCGCCAAAGCCAACAATGCCGGGAACATTTTCGGTTCCGGAACGCATATTGTTTTCCTGACCGCCACCACGAAGCAGCGGTTTTAAATTGATGCCTTTTTTTATATAGACGGCACCCACCCCTTTGGGGCCAAATATCTTATGGCTGCACATGGTCAGCGCATCCAGCTGACAGGCCTCCACATCGATGGGAATTTTCATATATCCCTGGACGAAATCCGAATGAAAGACACAATTGGGATTTGCCTGCTTGACAATCCTCCCGATCGCTTTGAGATCCTGGATGGTGCCCAGTTCATTGTTCACGCCCATAATGCTGACTAAAATCGTACTGGCATTCATCGTGGCTTTTAGTTCGTCCAAGTCGATATGCCCCTGTTCATCCACCCCTAAAACAACCACCTCAATCTGATGCTCTTCATAAAATGAAAAAACATCCAATACCGAGGGGTGTTCAGTGGCTGAAGTAATGATCCGCATCCGACTGCGCTGTTTATTCTCGACAATTCCCTTGATAATCATGTTATTTCCTTCGGTACCGCCGGAAGTAAAATAAATATCCTGAGATTGACAGTTGATTGTGGCGGCAACGAGTTCGCGAACTTCTTTGACCGCCTGTTCCGCCCGGATTCCCAGCCGATGAAGCGATGAAGGATTCCCGTAATTATTTAACATCGTATCCATCATCTTTTCCGCCACCTGGGGATGAACCCTGGTTGTTGCGGCATTATCTAAATATATTTCTTTCATAATCCTGTCCCTTCATTCACCAAGGCCCGCGTTTTGACGATAGCATCTAGCATTCATCATCCATGAAAATGCGACTGCCCACCGCCGAACGCTGTTTCTGATATTTTCCGTGATACGGATTTAATGCCACCGCATCCATTTGGGCAAATACCAATTGACAAATCCGTCGGCCTTTTTCCAATTTAATGGGCAGCCGGTTGGCATTGTAAAGTTCAAGCGTGATTTCGCCTTCAAAGCCCGGATCAACCCAGCCGGCATTTTGGATGAATAATCCCATCCTGCCAACAGAGCTTCGCCCTTCTACAAAAGCCGTCAGATTACAGGGGAGTTTTATGTATTCCATTGTCGTTGCCAATAGAAATGAGTTGGACGGGATGATGATCTCATCGGCTTCCATCGAAACATATTTAATTTCATCCGTTAAAGTCATGGTCTCAAAATGATTTTCATCCAGCTTCAGATAACTGCTTCCCAACCGAATGTCCACTGATGCCGGCTGAACCTGACCCTTTTCCAACGGATCAATAACCAGCTCCCCTTTTTCTAAATATTCATAAATGGTTCTATCCGATAATATCATGACTCCTCCAAAAATTATAATTGTGCTGCCGTAAAAATTTTCCTATTAATTGTATTATGGGCAGTATCCAATGTCAATCTTTTGCTAGAGATTAACGATGGTGACCCCGGAGCCTCCTTCATTCATGGCGCCCAAACGAAAGTCTTCGATCAAGGGATTCCCTTTAAGGTATTCATGGATGATCTGACGAAGCCGCCCGGTTCCCTTGCCATGAACAATTACGATCTGTTTGTTTCCCGACAGCATCGCATCCCCGATCATTTTTTCAACTAGGAATAGCGATTCCTCACCATTTTTCCCCCGCAGATCCAGTTTTGTATTCATTACATGACGATCGACTTTTTTGTATGTAACCTTTTTTTCTTCGGGTTTGGCAATCGCGGTTGAAGGCGTCAGGTCTTTAACATCAACCTTGAGCTTAATCATATCCGACTGAACCATCGCCTTGTTTTCATTGGGCAAAAGATTGATAATCTCCCCTTCGCGACGGAGGCTGATAACAAAAACCTTCATACCCATGCTTAAGTCTTCCATACGCAGCGCCTGACCCTGATAATCTTTCGGAATATTTCCAAATTGATAAATGTTTTTTTCTTTTTCTTTGATGCGTTTGCGAATGGCTTCAAGCTCTTTATTATCTTTGACCGCATTGATCGTTGTTTCCTGAATTGTTCGTATTTCCCGATAAATTTCTTCCGTTTCCTCGCGGGTCTTTCGTACAATCTCCAGGGCTTCTTCTTGAGCCTTTAAAACCAATGCCTTTTTCTCTTCCTCGAAGCGTTCCTTTTCCCGATCCATTTGACGTTTCAATTCTTCGGTTTCCCGTTTCAAACGAATCATGGCATCGTGTTCCGCTTCCGTTCGGCGGCGCTTTTCATCGATTTTTATCAGGGTTTCTTCAAATCGGATGGCTTCGTTTTTAATGAGCTCCCGTGAATGTTCGATAATGTCATCACTCAGCCCCAACCGCCTGGCAATTTCAAAAGCGTTGGATTTTCCCGGAACCCCGATCAGAAGGCGATAGGTTGGCCTTAATGTTTTGACATCAAATTCTACACTGGCATTAACCACCCCCGGTGTCACCAGAGCAAACTCCTTCAGTTCACTGTAATGGGTTGTTGATATACTGGTCACTCCACAAAGATGTAGAGTATTAAGAACCGATATTGCCAGGGCTGCCCCTTCCGTCGGATCGGTTCCGGCTCCTAATTCATCAAAAAGAACCAGACTGTTTTGATCCGCTTTACCCATGATTTCGACAATATTCGTCATATGAGAGGAAAAGGTGCTCAAACTCTGCTCAATACTCTGTTCATCGCCAATATCGGCGAAAATATCTTTGAAAATTCTGGTTTTGCTGCCTTCCCGAACCGGAATAAAAAGTCCCGACTGTACCATCAGATTCAAAAGCCCGATGGTTTTTAAGGTCACGGTTTTCCCCCCGGTGTTCGGTCCGGTAATCACCATGGTATTAATTGACTCGTCAAAATAGATATCCGATGCCACCACCTGATCCTCAGGAATCAGGGGATGTTTTGCCCGCAACAGTTCAATCGGTCCGATCTCAGTCACCGTAGCCTTGACGCCATTAACAGCCAAGCCGTATTTCCCTTTGGCAAATTGAAAGTCCAGATCCACCAGCACATCATAATTACCGATGATGTTATCACGGCTTTCGGCAACCTTTTGGGTCAGATCTTTGAGGATTCGGATGATTTCCTGTTCCTCTTCTGCCACCAGAATTTTGATATCATTATTCAGTTCCACCACCGCCATCGGCTCAATATACAAAGTGGCGCCGCTGGCCGATTTATCCAAAACAATCCCCGGAACCTGGCTGCGGTATTCTTGCTTGACCGGAATCACGTAACGGTTGTTGCGAATGGTGACAATTTTTTCCTGAAGAATTTTTTCATAGGCCGTTGAGCTCACCATATGGTTGAGCTTTTCACTAATCCGATTGTTTTTAAACTGCATTTCCCGACGAATTCGGGCGAGTTCCCGGGAAGCTGTGTCGGCCATTTCCTCAGGGCCTAATATTTTTCGGTTAATTTCTTTTTCCAATTCCTCACAGGTTTCCAGGGATTCAAAAAGATCTTTCAATAAAATCAGGTTGTCCATTTGGGTATCCCCATGATAGTAGTCATCCATATCCCTGGCAATGTGCAGCAGGGTGGCAATGGAAAGAAGTTCCTTCATCGAAAGCATCGAGCCAATGACCGCGCGTTTGACATAATCACTGGTATTTGGCACATCCGCTAACGGCGGTCTCCCATTTCGCAGAATCATGCCCAAGCTTTCATTGGTTAAATCAAGGCCGCGATTCACGGCGGATAAGGTTTCCAGGGGCAGTAACTCCTCAACTTGTTCCTTCCCCCCCTGGGTCACACAATTTTCCATCAGACTTTTTAAAATTTTATGATATTCTAAGACTTTAAGACTTCTTTGATCCATGTCCTTATTTCACTCCTCGTTTAAAACTTCCCCGGGTCGTCCCCGCCGTGCTTAGCCCTTCCGGCAGACCCCAATGCTCCTCATAAATATCCCGACGGTAATAATTGATAATGATTTTTAAGGTTTCAAGCGCTTCGTTGCGGTGGTAAATCCGCCAGGTATCGACCCCGTGCAAAGCCAGAATTTCTTCTCGTAAGAACAGCGTGTCCCGATTATAAATGTGAATAAGCCCCTGATTATCGCGTTTTACCGGGAAATATCCGCCTCGCTCATCCGCCAGATTTCCAGTCATTTCCATATGACAAAGGCCGGTTGTTCCTTTGCTTTTCTCCTGACAGTTGGCACATCTGAACAGGCATTTTTTGCTCACCATCAGCTCCTGCGTACCGTAAACCGGCAACACCATGGTAAGATCCGAATACTCCGAAATTTCCTTTAATTGTGTTTCATCCAGTTCTGGAGACAAAACCCCACCTTTGACCTGCCACTCTTTTAATGCCCGTGCCGCCAGGGTATTAAACAGGTTAAAGGACTGATCCGCTTCCAAATAATCGGACCGATTTTTCAGCAGTTGCAGGGCTTCATAATTTCCAATCAGAAACCCGTCATGTTTAATATCCTGATTCGATAATCGGCGCACTTTTTGCGAACCGGCATCATCCATTATTTTGGGTGTTTTCAGCAAAACGTTTAAGCCGCATTCTTTTGAAAAAGCCGCCATTTCTGCAACGCCTTCTCCCAGCAATGGCAATACCACCTCATCAACGCCTAGATTGCCGAGTTGCGACAGCCACTCGCGTGACGGCATTTCTCGGAATTCCAGCGAAATCCGCTTCCTGCTGTTTTCTTTATCAAGCGATTTTTGATTGCCATGCAGTTCTTTTTCCAGCGGAACGATCGTAATCAAATCGTCGGCACTCGTTTCAGACACCTCTGTGATTTTAGCCTCCAGCTTTCCAATAACTTCTTTTCGGAGCAAATTCAGCTGACTTCGGGATAAAAACAGATTTGCATCCATATCGATCGCGATTGTTCCCAGTGCAAAATCCGTTGCGCCAAGGCGTGAAATCTGTTCGCTGATGATGGCTTCATCCAGTGGATTTTTCAGCGGCATTTCCGGCTCAAAATCCGCCGTATAAGACACCTCAATTCCTTGGGATGCAGCAACGATTTTCACCGGCAGCTCTGCCTTTATCGTCAGCTTGAAATTCACCACCGCCTCCGGCTGATTCACCGGCACCGAACCCCATTGATGCAGCTGATCCATTAAGCCCTTATCAAAATTCTTATACAGTAAGGTTCCCGGCGCAACCCTGTACCGACAGGGAATAGCAATGACTTCTCCACCATGGCCCTTTTCCAGCCGACTGCCATCCAAAGTGAAAATTCCATCCACCTTCGCACCAATTTTGCCGTCTTCACCAAAAGATAAGCCATCCCCAAGGGAAAGCTCGGCATCCTGATTCAAACTGAGCGCCAAATGCGGATAAGCCCCGTAATTTTTGCTGTTTTGTGATTTTGGCATGGCCATGACCTGACCAATCAAAATGCCTCTATTTTTACCAACCTGAGGATTCAAGATATCCGCTTCATTGAACAAATGACCGCGGGTAAAATCCCGGTTAAAGACCTGCATAACGGCCTGATCGTTGATGGTTTTTGCGGGTTTCTCACCAAAGACCTCATCAATTCGTTCCCGATAGGCGCGGGTAATCCCATAAACATACTCCGGGGTTTTCATCCGGCCTTCAATTTTTAACGCATCCACACCAGCGGCAACAATCGCCTCCATCTCTTCGAGGGTTTTTAAATCCTTCGGGCTTAATAAATAGCCCTCATTGATCAACTGGTCTTGTTCATCAAAAAGCTGATAGGGTTTCCGGCAGGGCTGGGCACAAAGTCCCCGATTGCCGCTTCGTCCCCCGATCATACTGCTCATTAAACATTGTCCCGAATAAGCGTAGCACAGGGCGCCGTGACAGAATATTTTTAATTCGATCTGCGTCTTTTTTTTAATTTCCGCCACCTGAGTTAACGGCATTTCTCGGGGTAGTACGACGCGGGAAAAACCCTGTTCCTGAAAAAACAACACGCCTTCCAGCCCATAAACCGAAGCCTGGGTGCTGGTTTGCAGTTTAAACTCCGGAAAATAATGTTTGATTAAATAAATCACTCCCATATCCTGGACAATCAGCCCATCGACATGGAGGTTTTTCAAAAAATTAAGGGTCTTGATAAGCGCCTCGAATTCACTATTTTTAATTAATATATTAAGCGTGACATACACCTTCACCCCACGGTAATGACATAGCGCCACCGCCGTTCTGATTTCCTCTTCCGTCATGTTTTCGGCATTACGACGGGCATTAAAGGCTTTTCCACCAAAATATACCGCATCTGCTCCACCGTTTACAGCAGCAATAATGGCATCCATGGTTCCAGCAGGTGCAAGCAGTTCTGGTTTTTTATTCATTCTTACCTCTTGTTTCTTTATTTTTAATCTCATATTCTCACAATTCTATGCAATTAATTATTATAACATATTATTACAAATCCCATGCTTTTTTTAACAAATTGATGCCCTCATAAATCTGCTCTGTCGTTAACGAGCCGTAGCCCAATAAAACCATGCTTTCAAATTTCTTTGAAACCCCATGAATAAAATAGGGTGACACCGGATAGACCTTGACGCCCAAAGCCAGGGCGCATTCACACATTTCTTTCTCACTTAACCCCTTGTTTAATTGCACCAGCAGATGATGCCCGGCATTTTCACCGGTGATCTTAACCTGATCACCCAATTGGCCCAACTCATCCATCAGAGTAATGCGTTTTTCCTTATAGACCTTACGCATTTTATTGACATGTTTTTCGAAAAAACCGCCTGAAATAAATGCCGCAATCATCCTTTGTTCAAGACTTGAAACCGGAGAACTGATTTGATCGGCAATTTCCAAATACGTCTTTAGTAGCGAATCCGGCAAAACCATGTAACTGATTCTCATCGAAGGTGCAATTGATTTTGAAAAAGTACCGATATAGATAACTTTTCCATTCTTGTCGATACTCTGCAATGACGGTAATGGTTTTTCATTGTAACGAAATTCGCTGTCATAGTCATCTTCGATAATATAGATCTGCTCTTCTTTATTTGCAAAATTGAGCAGTTTGATCCGACGATCAATCGGCATACTGATTCCCAACGGGAATTGATGCGACGGCGTCACGTAAATGGCTACATTTTTATGATTCTTTAACGGCTCGATACGAATCCCTTTTTTGTCAATATCCACAGAGATGACCTTATTCCCCATTTTTTCAAAAATATTATAGGCTTTAAGATAGACCGGATTTTCCAGAATAATTTCTTTACTGTTTCCCCAAAGCAGGTCCAGGGTTTGCAGCAGATGGTCGGTACCGGAACCGATAACGATCTGGTCTGCCGTACAAACCACCCCTCTGGAACGGTACAATAAATTTACCAGGGCTTTTCTTAATTCAGGTTCTCCCTGAATATCCGGTTTGTTCAATAGATTCAGATCATATTCATTAAAAGTTGCTTTAAATATTTTTCTAAACGCATCATATGGAAAAATCCGTTGATCAATCATATTCGGAGAAAAATCGATACCATTGATCTCATTTTTTTTAGACTCAACTTTATTTTTCGAGACGGCTCTTTTTTCATTCTGCAGATAAGTATCAATTTCGCAGACGTAATATCCTTTTTTAGGAACAGCCTCCAAATAACCTTCAGCCACTAATTGGCCATAAGCCGCATCAACCGTATTAACACTCACCGCCAGATGACTGGCCATATTTCGTTTGGACGGTAATTTCTCACAGTTTTTTAAATTGCCAAGAATAATTTCATTTTTCAGGAATTCATATATTTCCTCATAAAGGAACTGTCCTTCATTTTTAAACGGTATCGTAATCATCGACTCTCCTTGTTTGATCCTAACATATTGTGTAAAACTGATTCTTTTAATGGGTTCACCTTTATCTTATAATAAGAGTATTTGAAAATCAAGAAGATAATTCATAGCAAGGAGAATTTAATGATAGAAAAACAAAAACGAGTCGCCGCCATTCATGATATTTCATGTGTTGGGAGATGCTCCCTGACGGTTGCCCTGCCGATTTTATCAGCAGCTGGGTTTGACACCAGTATTTTGCCAACAGCTGTTTTATCAACCCATACCGGCGGTTTCGAGCATTTCACCTACCGCGATTTAACTGCAGATATCACGCCGATTGCCAATCACTGGGAATCTCTCAATTTGAAATTTGATGCATTATACAGCGGATTTTTAGGATCCTATGAGCAAATTGATTTGGTTGGCAGCCTTTTTGACACCTTTCAAACCGACAACACCCTCACTCTGGTCGACCCGGTGATGGGCGACAATGGTGAGCTGTATTCCATCTACTCCAAAGAAATGGCACAAGGGATGACCCGGCTTTGCGCCAAAGCCGACATCATTGTTCCAAACCTCACCGAGGCGGCCTTTCTTTTAGAAGAACCTTACGTTGGCGAAAGCTATAATCAATCCTATGTCGAAAATTTATTGGTCAGTCTTTCTCAGCTGGGTTCGAAAAAAGTGGTCTTAACCGGCATTTCCTTTACGGATACAAAACTTGGGGCGGTTGCCTACGACTCCGAAGCCAACACCTTTGACTACGCTTTTAACGAACGTATCCACGATAATTTTCACGGCACCGGCGATATTTTTGGCAGCACCCTGTTAGCCGGCATCTTAAATGATTTCAGCCTAAAAGATTCGCTCCAAATCGCTGTTGATTATACCCGAGAATGTATCATCAAAACCGTCGCACTCAACCAGGAAAAACGATACGGTGTTTGCTTTGAAAGAGCGCTCCCCTATCTGATCAAACGATTAGGACTATAAAAACAAAAGTCCCGGAAACGTTATAAATTTCCATAATAAAGGCCAACATTATCATTCTGATAAATGTTGGCCTTTATTGGTTAGTCTTCTTTCATCTGATCGAGTTTTGCTCTTATCATTTCATAGGGATATTTTCGACCCATCAAGCTCTTAATGATCCGATTTTCCAAATCTCTACCGAGGAAGCCCTTTTTTTTATGTTGTCGCTCATATTTTTCATAATCGCGACTTAATTTTTCCCGGATCTTTTTTTCTTCGAATTCAATTTCTTCTTCAGATAACACGATCGGTTCTTCTTCTAAATCCAGTTCTTTAATCACGTCGATTGTCATATCCATCGGATATCCCATCCGGGCCAGTTTATCGTATATTTTTTTTCGCTTCTGTAAAACTGTTTTTCCTTTTAAAAGCTTCAGATTTTTCGTAGCCACCATCAAACAGCATCGATACTCGGCATCTTCTGGATAAAGATCCGCTAAGGTGAGCAATAACTCATCACTGATGCCGCGTTTTCTAAGATCCTGACGTATTCGCTTGGTGCCATAATAGGTCAGTTGACGATTGTTTTCCAGATAATTTTTAAGATAAATTTCATCATCCACATAACGATACTCCCGGAGTTTTCCCATGACATGATCGATTACAGAATCCTCAATATTTTTTTTCTTAAGATAGGTCACCATTTCAAAGCAGGTCCGGGATTTATATGACAAGTAGTTAACCGCCAAATCCATGGCTTTTTCTGTTTGCGTACTCATTACCGCGTTCTCCTTAAAACCAGAGAAACACGCAAAGCGTGTTTCTCTGGTTTTATATTTATTTATTTTTTCAATGCTTTTATGCTTTTCAGCATGGTTGCGAAATCTTTTGTTTCAGAAAGCAGCACCGTTTTTTCGATACAATTAAATCCGTTTTTGCTTGAGTCAACCGTGTATAAACTCTGAAAAGTTTCAATCACACGCTGAGCTTCATCTGATGATGTCATTGTACCGACTTCCTGACCATTAAACTCAACCACCGTTCCTTTTACATAAAGCTCAATTCCTTTATTACTCAAGACCTGGACCCAGGCATCAAAATCCATGGGATTATCCAGTCTCGCTGGAACAAGCTTAAAGCCATCGCCAAGAAGGATATTCTTGCTGTTATAGGACTCACCCAAGCTATTCTGAATACGGTCCACTGCCGATTCAAAGACACTGGCTGTTTGTACATAACCAAGACTTTCGCCATGATAGAATACTTGATAACCTTGTGTCTGCGCATTTACGACCCCAACTGATGCTATTATAACCAAAAGTGTTATCGTCACAATGGTACTTTGTCGTTTTTTGCGAAGCCGTTTTTTTCTTCGTTTTTCACGTTCTGCCTTTACAATATCATTCATATCTTTACCTCATGTTGTTAATCGTTACACATTTGTTACATAATAACATATTTTAGAAAGATAATCAACGTTTTATTTACAAAAAAAAGATGCCATTTTAAAGACATCTTTTTTTATAAATTAGATTCACTAGATATAATACCGACAATTGTTACATCATGTTGTGTGCCTCACGGCGAACAGGCATAGCCTGTATGAATCGTGCGCATACAACTGATTAACAATTGGTCGGTATGTCTATGTTAACATATCACTTTGTTATACGTTATCTCCGGTACTGATATTGAAGAAGTTATTGATTGGCTGAGCAACATTATTGAGTAGGATTTCAAAGTGAACATGATTGGCTGTCGATGATCCTGTCGATCCCATACTGCCAATAATTTGCCCCTGAGAGACGGTCTGACCTGCAACAACATTTAAAGTGCTAAAGTGTCCGTAAAGGGTTGAATAACCATTGCCGTGGTCGATCATGACACAATTTCCGTATCCGCCATACCAACCTGCCAGAGTAACTGTTCCGGATGCAGCTGCATGAACTGAAGTCCCTTCACTGTTTAATATATCAACCGCTGCGCCATTATTATGATTGCTGTAGTATCCGCTGTCATAATCTCTGAAAATTTCTCCCACCCGACCACAGGCTGGAAGAACAAATTGTGCTTGCGGCGTCACGACTGCTGGGGTTTCTGCTGCCGGTGTTTCCACTGCTGGGGTTTCCACAACTGGGGTTTCCACTGCCGGGGTTTCCACTGCCGGGGTTTCCACTGCCGGGGTTTCCACTGCCGGTGTTTCCACTGCCGGGGTTTCCACTGCCGGGGTTTCTACTGCTGGGGTTTCTACTGCTGGGGTTTCCACGGTCGGAGTTTCTGCTGCCGGGGCTACCACTGCTGGGGTTTCAGCTGCTGGAGTCTTCACGGTAGGTGTTTCCACTACCGAGATTTCTTCTGCCGGGGTAACTTCTGCTACTGAAATTTCAGCCGACTTTCTTTCCACGATCGGGGTTTCTGTTACCGGTGCTACCACTGCTGGGGTTTCTGTTGCCGGGGCTACCACTGCTGGGGTTTCGGCTGCCGCAACTGCCACTGTCGCTGTTTCGGCTGTCGGGGCTACCACAGCCGGTGTTTCCACGGTTGGTGCTTCCACGGCCAGAGTTTCAGCTACCGGAGTTTCAGCCGCCTGATTAACTGGTGTTTGATTGTAATTTACCGATTGAGCAACCTGTACAGTCTTATTCGTTTTTGTTCCCGCAATTGCCTGTGCAATTTCTTCGGTTGTCATACAATCAACAAATCGGGCTACCCGTATTTCATAATCACCAAGATTTACATCGCTATTGCCACTGTTAGCTTCGCCAATACTGTTGAGTGCCGTTTCTAAAACCGCCGGACTGTCAACATAACCAATGCTGTTACCATTATATAAAATTTCATAAGCTCGGGTTTGTGCATCAACAACTCCTGCACCTGCCAACATTAAAAAAACACTGACTACAACCGCTGAGCCTCTCATTCTAAAGGTCTTCTTCTTTTTACTGTTCATATTTTTTTTGTGATTGACATGATTTGTCTCTAAAAATTCATCTCGAAATTCATCTCTTTCTACTTTTTGCGTCGCCTGATTAAATCGGTACTTCTTTAAAAGCTTGCTAATTTTTTTAAAAATATTCTGAGTTTTCCCCATGCCATTCTCCTTGTTACAATTTCTTTACAAGAATGATACCATGTCAACTTAAATTTTACAAGTTCTTTGTTGAATTTTGTATTGCATTTTAATTTATGGTATAATTCTTGTAAAAATATAAACAGGACGGTGACCAATGAATAATATTATGAATGAACCTTTTACCAGTACCAGCCCACTGCGGCTAGTTTTTTTTAGAAATATTAATGATACACCCATTATAAAAAGTTTTTTAAACGTATTAACTGAATCTGAAAAGAATCTTAATTCCAGCCCTTCGCAGGAGTTTTGGGATGCTTACTACCAACTAAATTCACTCCTTATTAAGGGAGCGATGGAAAAGAAGCCTAGCAAACCCACTCACCCTGTTGGTGATTCACTTTGGCAATACATGATTCTCAGACACTTTTTTGATGACGAAAACCCTTTCACTCTTTTTTGTGAATCGCAGTTGTTAACAAAGAACCATCCCTTTTTTGAAAGCATGCTTGACGATGTCGCGATTTTGTTACAAATGTTAAATTTTTCCTGGGATGCATTAATCAAGGAAAATGATATCCTTACCGAAAATATTTTTTCAAAAGCGATTTTTCCGCTATCCACAGATGAAGCATCTTTCAATGCTGCCATTCGAAAAAACGATCCGGAACAATTTCTTAAAACATTAAGCGAATATATTTACAAACACGGTTTTGGAATATTCTTAAATCATTCCTCTTTCAAACTAAATAGCCAGGGACAGATTCTTCCCATTATCAATGAAAGTACGCAAACGATGGATGATTTAGTCGGCAATACTTTTCAAAAGCAGGAAATCATTCAAAACACTCAAGCCTTAATCGATTATAATCAGGGACTTAATGTTTTGTTGCAAGGAAGCATGGGGACCGGAAAATCATCAACCGTTCGAGCGTTGCTCGATATTTTTTCAGATACCCGGCTTAGAATGATTGAAATTAAGCGCGATCAGCTGGGTCTGATTCCACAGCTTTTCAAGCAGCTTGAACATCGTCCTTATCCTTTTATCCTTTTTATTGATGATCTCACCTTTGAAACAAGAGACCAGGATTATAAAATACTCAAGGGCGTTCTGGAAGGTTCCCTTGAACAAAATCCAAACAATGTGCGGATTTATGCCACCTCCAATCGACGTCATTTAGTCGAGGAACGATTCAGCGAACGCCAGGACGCCGTCAACGCCCGGGAAGTTCTGGAAGAAAAACTATCGCTCAGCAGTCGATTTGGTTTAATTCTAACCTATTCCACTCCAAATCAAAAAGAATATCTGGCCATTGTCCATGATTTAGCTCAATCAATGGGATTAAACATGACTCCTGAAGAGCTCGATTCTCGAGCCATCGCCTGGGGAGCACGTCATATCAATACTTCTGGTCGAACAGCCGAGCAGCTGGTTCATTATTTATTTGCTGAACAAAAGCAGTTTCAAAAAGAAACAGCTAGCTAAAACCTCAAATATTATTTAATTTCGATGGGGCGAATCGGTTATGATAAAAATAGAAACCGCTTTACGAATCCTAAACTATAATTATTTTTGTAGGGGCGATCCATGATCGCCCGCAGGCGTTTTTATTGAAAACCAGCGTTTTCGGGCGATCATGGATCGTGCCTACAGCAAAATGCATTTGACCATTTCAAAGTACAGACCTTGACACGATGCAAACCACTCTCACGACACAGCATCGTGCTTTATCCTATTGATGAAGAGACATTAATAAAGGCCGATTATTTATTTATCGTGAAATGTTTTTTAATAAAACATCTCACCAGATAAACTAATCGGCCTTTATATTTTATTCGTTAAATCAACTATCAGTTTTCATTCCAACCCTCGATTTTGATTAAGCGGAGATCTGAATAACCATAGGCACTAGCCGGATAATTTATTCGATCCGTGGTATTTGAATTAATCAGATAATCCAGCATATTTCCATTGCTATCTTTAATGACCTTTGTAATGATAACTGAATGAAGCCACTCATCATCCTGACCATACTGTAAAATATCACCAGCCGATCCGCTAAAGACGTTATCGTCAACAATGGCTTCTAATCCATATCCGGTATTTTCACTAGCATAGGTATAAAATTCTTCAACACCTGTCCAGGCCGGACTCCGGCCCGAATCTGTTTCATCCAGATCAATCGTTTCCCCGTACCATTTCCATTGGGTGTCAACATCACCGATGTAGTCCATGGGTATCCCCCCGGCAAACAGGCATTGCGAAATATAATTATTGCAATTCCCGCCATATTCGTCATATGCACTGTATTTATTCTCATTACGTATCACTTTTTTCGGATCGACCCATGCCATCGCATATTTCACTGCCGCCGCCGCGTCATACTTATTGTCCACAGCCGCTTCCTGAGATTCCGCTGCGCCGGAATTATAAGCTTTCTTTTCCGATGATAATTCCTCCACATTAGCTAAAGATTCGCTTAGCAGCTGATCAGCTACTGCTTCCGGATCGCCCGTGCCAGCTTCGACAGCTTCCTGGATCATAGTAAAACTGTCTTCATCTTTATAATGCTCCGTAATTACATAACTATTTCCAACTTTTTTTAAGTAAAAGGTGTGTTTTATTCCGCTGCTTGACGAATCAACGTCAGGAATGAAAGCAAAATTTACAGTATGATCTTCGGTGACAACCACTTCAATCTCTCCGGCATTATTGTTTATTTCTGAGATGGTTATACCACACTCATAATTTGTCATCTTTAAATCATTACTCTGATTAAGTCTTAAATTAATGATATAATTCAGGGCACTTTGGTTAATCTGGGCATTTTCACTGGATGGATCAGAAAACAAATCGGTAATATCGGTTGTTTTCAAATCAGCGGTTGCCGCAAAGGTTGTTTCAAAATACTTTTTAATCGGCGTCAGCATCGCCTGATCAATTGTCTTTCCGCCTTCCCGTACTTTTACCACCCGAGTATCTTCATCGGATGCATTATTACCTAAAGCCGCAATCGAACTATTCATTATCCCCGATGAATTTGCAAAAACTCCAACACAGGCAAACCCCATTGTCGCCAATGTTATCAGAACAAGGCCAATGACAATCCTCTTACGTTTTTTCCTTTTAACTCTTTTTCTCATCAATTCGCACCCTTTCGACTATTTGTAACAATTGTACAACAGTAATGTGTTTTTTTTGTGAACGAATCCCGAAAATATTATTAAATTTATTTTTTTTCAAAAAATAAAAAAACAGCCTACGCTGTTATTTGAAAAGTGGTGCCCAAAGGCGGAATTGAACCACCGACACGAGGATTTTCAGTCCTCTGCTCTACCGACTGAGCTATTTGGGCATATACAACTTAATTTATTTTTGTCTTCATATGTTTGTTAAAAAGCAACTTTGCCTAACTAAGTGATTCACACCAAATCAAAGATTTGGGTTCTCTACTTATACCGACCATTTATCCTATTTGGGCATAAAAATATGGTGGGCCTTCAGGGGCTCGAACCCCGGACCTACCGGTTATGAGCCGGTTGCTCTAACCAACTGAGCTAAAGGCCCCAAAATAGCATTTTAAAAAAAAATGGTCGAGGTGAGAGGATTCGAACCTCCGGCCCCCTGGTCCCAAACCAGGTGCGCTACCAAACTGCGCTACACCTCGATACAACGTTATTTATTATAAATGTTTTTTTGTGTTTTGTCAAGGACAGTTAAATGATTCCTTGTTCGAATTATTTTTCTTATCTTTGACGACTTGCTAAGTATAGCACGTTTTAATATGCAAATGCAAGCTTTTTTTTTAAATTATCAAACTATTTTTAGGCAGACAAATCTCAAATGAGGCGTTGCCTTTTTTACGCCTGTAGGGGCGATTCTTAATCGCCCGATACCGTGGATCTTTTATGCAAACGTCAACGGGCGATCATGGATCGCCCCTACAGTATGGTTGTGTACATGAAGTTTCGGCAAGACTTAAATTAGATTTATAGAGAGTCTGGCTGCGTGCCAGCAGAAATCGTCCGTTACTATTTTTCCAATGCCGTTGGTTTCGTCATTTTTTTGCTGTTTTCCCACCGATCAATACCGTCTTCAATTTTTACAGCACTCCAACTGAAAAATTTAATCAAAGGATAAATATCTAAAATAGTGCTTCCTAAAATAATCAGCATACCCAGTGTAAACCCTTGAATTGGTAGCAGGAAAAAAAAGTCCTCGAAAAAAAGTATGCAGGCTACAAAAGACACCATCATGGTGAAAAATAATCCCCAACGTTTATTGTCCATGGGTTGGCACACTCTGAAAAGTATGACAAAGCCAATCACGCCCGTTACGATCACCGCCAAAGTTGATATTTCCTCATAATTAAGCGATATATGCGATCCGATGACCATGATCATCACCACATTGAAGACCACCGTCAATGCCCCAGGCAGAGATTTTTTAAAAACCGTATCAAGAAACTTTCCCGTTACCCGATTCTTATTTGGCTCCAATGCCAAAAAAACCGATGGTACACCAATGGTCAGAGCACTGATTAAGGTCAGCTGAATCGGGGCAAAAGGATAAGCGCCGTTGGCAATAATAACAATAATTGCCAACATTAATGAAAACATGGTTTTAACTAAAAAAAGTGACGCAGCTCTAGTGATATTGTTGATCACTCGGCGACCTTCCATTAACACTCGGGTAAAGCTTGCAAAGTTCGAATCCAGCAATACCAGTTGCGAAACCTGACGCACCGCATCGCTCCCTTCCGCCATGGCAATACTGCAATCCGCTTCCCTTAAGGCCAGCACATCGTTCACGCCATCCCCGGTCATCGCCACCGTATGATCCGCTTCTTTAAGAGCTTGAATCAAAAGCTGTTTTTGCTTCGGTGTCACCCGGCCAAAAACCGAATAGGATAGCGCCGCCGCCTTAACGGCTTCATCTGTTTTAAGTTTTGACGTATCAATATAGTTATCCGCATCCCAGAGGCCGGCCCTTCGGGCCACCTGAGAAACCGTCAGCGGATTATCACCGGAAATAACCTTTATGGTCACCCCCTGGTTTCTAAAAAACTCCAGCGTTTTTTTCGCATCATGACGAATCTTATCCCCCATCGGAATCAGCGCAAGGGTCACAATATTATCAGGCAAACTGCCATCTTCACCAAAAGGATCAGCTGCATACCCTAATATCAGGACACGGCTTCCTTCGCTGGCATAGCCCTCAACCTTGTCCTGGATTTCCGGGTATCGACGGCCTAAAACAAATTCCGGAGCACCAATCACGAATGAACCCTCATCGCTGAAATAGGCGCCGCTCCATTTACGCTCTGACGAAAACGGAATCGTTTTTTCACACTTCCACTTTGGCGCTTCGCCTTTGAAACTCTCACATAAGGCCTTATTCGTGGTATTTTCATCTTTAAGATTGGCAACCAAAGCTCGGAGGGCCTGAACCGGATTCTTTACATTATCGATGGTTTCAAGCGACAGCACTTCCATATTGCCTTCTGTGATGGTCCCGGTTTTATCCAGACACAGGATATCCACCCTAGCCAGCGTTTCAATGCAATATAGTTCCTGCACTAAGGTCTTAAAATGCCCTAATCGGACCACGCCAGCCGCCAGTGCCACACTGGTCAGCAATACCAGCCCTGCCGGAATCATCCCAATTAATGCCGCCACGGTCGCCACAACGCCTGCTTCAATTGTCATCCCCCTGCCAATAATTTGCACATATAAAAGCAAAAGCCCAATTGGCACAATTAGAATTCCCACCGCCTTCATAATAAAACCCAGGGCTTTCATGATTTCCGAATTTGGCTTTTTGGTTACCTTGACGGCCTCAACCAGTTTTGTCGCATAATTATCCAAACCAATCCGCATCACCTGAACGGTTGCTTCTCCTGAAACAACAAAGCTGCCGGATAAAAGCTCATCCCCAGTGTGTTTTATGACCGATTCCGATTCACCCGTTAATAAAGATTCGTTAACCTCCAACGCGCCATCGATCACTCGGGAATCCGAGGGTATCTGCTTTCCGGCTTTTAAGACCAGCACATCATCCAATACAATGCTTTCAAAGACAATATCCTGGCGATTGCCATCGCGGATAACGGTCACATGAGGCTGAGAAATAAGCGATAACTTATCGATGGTTCTTTTTGCTCTAATTTCCTGAACAATGCCGATGATTGTATTAATAATGACGATATTAATGAAAAGAAGATTTTGAAAAGACCCAACAAAAATAATCATTAAAGCCAACACAACATTAAGCAGATTAAATAACGTCAATGTGTTGTCTCTAATGATTCTGCTGATGGTTTTCGTTTTAGATTTGGGTTGAATATTAACCATTCCCGCAGTTAACCTTTCGTCCACCTGGGCTTGGGTAAGACCAATTTCAGGGTTGATGTTGTTTTCCATTAAATCCTCCAGTTGTTTATTCTCTGGGGAGGATTATATCATCGTAATCTTAAAGAATTATATAACAAAAAAGAGGCCTGTCCAACGGACAACCCTCTTTGTGTTTATTTTATTATATCAGACTTTCTCTGACAACTTGATTAACAAGTTTCCCGTCCGCACGACCTTTTATCTTCGGCATCAGAGCACCCATAATTTTACCCATGTCTTTTGCGTCAATTGCTCCGGTTTCTTGAATTGTTTCATTCACAATAACTCTGATTTCATCAATCGTTAATTGTGTAGGAAGGTAGCTCGTGATTACTTTAATTTCTTCATGAGCCTGCTGGATTAAATCGTCTCTTTTAGCTTTCTCAAACTCAGTCAGGCTATCCCGACGTTGTTTAAGTTGTTTTGCAATAATTTCCAAGATTTGTTCATCCGTAAGCTCCACTTTTTCATCTTTCTCCACCTGCAAAACAGCAGCGCGAATCAACGTAATCGTGGACTTTCTTACCTTGTCTTTTTCTTTCATTGCTGTTTTTAAATCAGCTTGTAATTGATCCTTTAATGCCAAATAGTCACATCCTATCTTTTTTTCATCTTTCTTTTTCTAGCTGCTTCTGATTTTCGTTTTCGCTTTACGCTTGGCTTTTCATAATGCTCTCTTTTGCGAATTTCAGACATTACCCCAGCCATTGCTGTTTTTCTTTTAAAACGTCGCAATGCACTTTCGAGTGTTTCGTTTTCTTTGATTTTTACTTCAGACATTTTCAACCCCCCCCTCTAATCCGTTGCTAATTTCCGGAACTATCTATTAACATGGTATGAGTCAAACTATATTATATGCAATATCCAGGTCTCTGTCAATCATTTTTCAACCGGGCGGCCATAATAATGGTCTGCCACCTAATAAATGATAATGAAGATGGGGAACCGTCTGGTTTCCGTCCCTACCACAATTAATAACCAGACGAAATCCTGAATCTGCTATTCCTAATTTCAATACGATTCGATTGACAACAGTATGGATATGAGAAATAATGTCGTTTCCGGCAGGAACCGATAAAAGCGAATCAAAATGTTCTTTGGGAACAATGATCACATGAACCGGAGCTTGAGGATTTACGTCATTAAAAGCCAATATTAAATCATCCTCATAGACAATTTCAGATGGTAATTCTTTATTGACAATCTTACAAAAAATACAATCCTGAGACATTTATTTTCCTCCTTCTATATAAAATTTCCTGTTAATTTATTAGAATGCGTATCCCTATATAATACCCTAAGTTCGATAATTTTACCATTTATTTTTTCATCGGTATTAAGCACCACGGGAATGTAATTTTTGGTGTGTCCTTCATAGCCATTATCATCATGAGTCGACTCAAAAAGAACCGCCGCGATTTGCCCATCATTTTTTATTAAAAACGCCTCTTCCAGCTCATTGGTCAATTCGCTCAAGATGTGACTTCTAAGGGTTTTCACTGTTTCATCCACCTGATTATCAAATTTTTCCGCCTTTGTTCCCAAACGCCGGGAATACTTGAATACGTGTATTTGATAAAAACCCACCGCCCTGGCAAAATCCAAAGTCTCCTCAAACTCTTCTGGAGTTTCCCCTGGAAAGCCGACCATAATATCTGTAGTAAGTGCCGCCAATGGAAAGACTTCCCGAATCTGACTGACAATGTCAAGATACTCCGAAGTCGTGTAATGACGGCTCATGCGTTTTAGCACTGTATCACTTCCACTTTGAAGGGATAAATGGAAATGCGGACAAAAGCTGTCAAGTACCGCCAAACGTTTTAAACGGGATGCGTTGACAAACTTAGGTTCCATGGATCCTAAGCGAATGCGTTTTAAACCGTCAATCTTATCAAGCTCCTCGATTAAATCAATCAGGTCCGTGTTTCCCTGATCCACGCCGTAAGACGCAATATGGATACCCGAAAGCACCACTTCTCGATATCCCATTTCAACCACGCGTTTCACTTCAGCGACGACATCCTCTTTTATTCGGCTTCGCACCGGTCCCCGGGCGAAAGGCACAATACAGTACGTGCAAAACTGATTGCAGCCCTCCTGTATTTTTATGACCGCCCGGGTCTTCCCCTTTACCTCAGAAATCGTCAACGGTTCAAAGACTTTTTCCCTCATGATATCCGAAACAAAATCACGCTGATTTTGGTCCTTCAGATGGGCGTCAATGAAGGACAGAATATCAATCCTGTTTTTCGTCCCGATCATCAAATCCACTTCTTCAATCTTTTCAACTTCTTCCGGAGCAACCTGAACATAACAACCCACTGCACAAATAATGGCATCTGGATTCAGCCGTTTAGCCCGGCGCATCATTTTTCGAGACTTTTGATCGCCTAAATGAGTGACGGTGCAGGTGTTAATGACATACACGTCCGCTATTTCAGTAAAATCGACAATTTCATAGTCGGCTCTTTCGAAGATTTCCATCATGGCTTCACTGTCATAGGTATTTACCTTGCATCCCAATGTCATAAAGGCTACTTTTTTTTGAGAACTATTCATCTTAACTCTGTCCACCTTCTTTCCAGAAATTCAATTGACTCAACACCACCATTCCCGCCGTTTCCGTTCTTAAAATGCGTTTCCCCAGCGAAACACTCGCAGCTCCGACCTCCCGGCAGTGCAGCACCTCTAGCGGATCAAATCCGCCTTCCGGTCCGATGATGACGCCGATCTTCAGCCGTTTTCGCGATTCATTATCTTCTTCAAACTGCATCAGCACTTTTTTTAGCGTCTGTTTGTTTTCATCCTCATAAGCCAACAGCAGCAAATCAAAATCGGAAACTTTGTTAAGGATTGCCTTTAAGGTATGAAGTTCTTTTACCGTTGGAACAATCCCCCGTTTGGATTGTTTGGCCGCTTCATAAGCGATGCGTTGCCACCGTTCGATTTTTTTATCCTTTTTATCTTTGATCTGGGAAATTGAGCGCATCGAAGAAAAGGGAACGATTTCTCTGACCCCCAATTCCACACTCTTTTGAATGATCACTTCCATTTTTGTTCCCTTGGGCAACCCCTGAAATAAAGTGACATCAAGATCAGCGGTTTCTCCCTGAGAAGCCCAAATTTTCTTGATAATACCTGAAATGGACTGACTCCCCGGTGATTCTAAAGCGACCTGATAGTCCGTTCCCTGACCATCACAAATCTCGATGAGATCATCCTTTGCCAATCGCAATACCTTTGTAATATGTTTAAAATCCTCACCTGCAATGAGAATCTTCTGATCTGAAATTTGGTCGGATTTCACAAAAAAACGATGCATTCTAGTCTCTCTTTTGGGCGACGACGCCAACCCATTCACCCATCTGCTGGACAAAGAGTATTTTAAAGTTTTCCGCTTCTAAAGCCACCAGCACATCGACTAACCGGTCAATGATAATCCCGGAAGAAATAAAAATTCCATTTTCCTTTAAATAGGGTCGAATAATGCCGGACAGCTCCACAATGGCGGCCGCTAAAATATTGGCCACGATCACGTCCGCTTCCCCATCGATCACATCCAGCAGATTTCCTTCCCGAATTTCAACCATATCGCCTAAATCATTAAGTTCAGCATTTTCCCTGGCAATTCGGACCGCCAGCGTATCAAAATCGACGGCGACCACTTTTTTCGCCTTGAGCTTTCCGGCAATTAAAGACAGTACCCCGGTCCCGCAGCCGATGTCAAGCACCACATCCCCAGGCTTGATATATTCCTCAAGTTTAATGGCACAAAGCTGCGTCGTTTCATGCGTGCCGGTGCCAAACGCCATTCCCGGATCGATATTGATGACAATTTCGTCCTTTTCAGGTTCGTATTCTTCCCAGGTGGGTTTGATGACGATACTTTTTCCCACTTTTGTCGGTTTATAAAACTTTTTCCAGGAATTAGCCCAATCGTCCTCTTCAATTTCAGTAATCATCAATTCGCAGTCACCCGGATCAAGTCCACAGGCAGGCAATGTCTTAACCGCAGCAATCAATTGATCCAAAGCCTTCTCTGTATCATCAACTTCGCTGAAATATCCCCGTATAATGGAAACATTCGGATCCATTTCCAAAAGAGATTCATCCACAAAATTAACCTTTGGATCTTGTTGAATTAAAAGCACATCTTGAAGCGTTTGTATCGCTACGCCCTGAGCCCCGGCTTCATAAAAAGCATTAACGACTGCTTCCTCAGCTTCCAATGTAGTTGTGATTTGAACTTCTTTCCAAAACATTCCCTTACCTCCAATTAAATTTATATTTTATTATATCATTATCTCATTCTCTTTGACAATTTTTCATTATAACTTATCTCACCGACAAATCAAACATGTTTTTTTTTCTTTGTTAATTTGTCATTTACTGGTTTATCGGTTTGTTGGTTTATAGCGATGTAGAGTTTTGTAGGGGCGATTATCAATCGCCCGCGAACGTTTTTATGAGATCAACGTTTGCGGACGGACAATGCCCGCCCTGCCAAAAACATTATTTAAAAATTATACCATCAGATCTTTACAGAAATATTTTGCCGGCTTTCTGTAAAAAATGGTTAATCGATGTAACGGGTTCCAATTTAATGCTATAATAAATTTAGTTTCAATTAAATATAACAGAAAAGGTGACCACTATGGAAACTGAAAAAAAGAACCGTTCAATCCAAGAATACGTTCCTGGTAAACAGGTTACACTCGCACATATTATTGCCAAACCCAAAAAAGATATTTACATCAAACTCGGCCTGGACGATGAAGCCAGTGATGCCATCGGCATCTTAACCATCACACCAAGTGAAGCCGCCATTATAGCCGCCGATGCCGCAACTAAGGCGGCCCCGGTAGAAATCGGATTTCTGGACCGTTTCAGTGGATCTCTTGTCATCACCGGCCGTGTCAGTGATATCAAAGCCGCCGTCACCGAGATTCTCAACACCTTACACAATATTTTAGGATTTGACATACCTAAAATTACCTACTCTTAAAATATGGCAAGTAATCGAAAACGGGTGGCTCTTATCGGAAAAATTGGCAGCGGAAAAACCACCCTCATGCAGCGGCTCTCTCAAGAGGAACTGATCTACTCAAAAACACAAATGATTAGTTATACCGACCATTTCATTGATACCCCGGGAGAGTTTATTGAGTTGCCGTTTTTTGCCCGACAAGCCATTAATGTCACCATGGATGCAGGCCTGGTGATCCTTGTGAATTCCTGTATCGACTCACAGAATTCAGTCTCTCCCAATTTTGTCCATACCTATAACATTCCCTCCATTGGTGTGGTGACAAAAATTGACCGTGAAGATGGCAATATCAAGCGCAGTCGAAATCTTCTCATTTATGCCGGCATTCATCCAAAACATATTTATGAAGTGAGTGCTTATACCGGAGAAGGCATTGAAGAATTACAAAAAGTGATCCACCATTATATGGATCCCCATCGAAATAAAAAGTAAAGGAAGATGATTATGACCACTGATAGTTATGGCAATTTGACATCGGAAGGCGTTGCCGCCTACCTTAAAGAAAAAGAAATCTTTCCTGAGGATGCTCACTTAACCGTTGAGGATCTCCACGCTGTAAAAGAAAGCATTGAAGGTTTTGTAAATTTAATTTATCATGTTTATGACGATAAAGGAAAATCCATTATTCTTAAACAAATGCTGGAATTTCCGCGATACCGCATCGAAGATGAAAAAAATGATACGGTTGAAGCCGAGGATGCCGGCGAAGATGGCGGTTGGACCCTGGATTTGGGACGAATGCGTTCCGAAATCGCCGTCCTTATTTTCTGGAATACCGTTTGCCCCGGCATTTGTCCGGAAATGTATCTTTTCGATGAAGCGAATCGGATCATCGTCATGGAAGATTTGATGGCGCTAAGCCTGTTGCGATTTGATTTATGCCGAATGGTTAAACACCCGTTGTTTCCCAAAAGAATCGGCACTTTTTTTGCCCGGAATCTTTTCTTTTCATCCAATCTCCATCTGACCCGATATAAGAAATCCGAAGTGGAACGATTTTTTGTCAATCCCGAATACAACGCCCTCTGCTCATCGGTATTCGAAGATAATATTGCCGTCTCGATGAAGCGGGAAATGGCACCCGGTACCGAAGCCAAAAGAAAAGAGCTTGTGGATAATCCTAAAATCAGTGCGGAAGTCAAACACTTGCGAGAGAATTTTATGGAAAATAAAGAATGTCTGATCCATACCGACCTGCACAGTTCCAACATCATGATCAACCAGGAAGACGTGCGCATTATCGATGGCGAATTTGGTGGATTTGGCCCCTTAGCTCAGGATTTCGGCCGGCTAACCGCCAGTCTGAGTCTCAATTATATTTCCTGGTTTGGGGATAATGAAAAATCCGCGCCGGAAAAAGCCGCCTATCAGGTTTATTTATGTGAGACCATCGAAAGCCTCTACCATGTTTTTCAACAAGAATTCAGAAATCTGGTGGCCGCCTATCAGGAAGAAAGTTACAGCCTTAAAATTCTTGATGTCGATTCCTACCTGATCAAACAGCTTCAGGATGCGCTTTCCTATGCCGGTGCCAACATCACTTCGCGACTGGCAAATCGCGGCATCTGTTATGATATTTCAAGACTCCCTAAAGAAAACCGGACCCTCCCTTCCATTCTGGGCATGACGGTTGCCGAAGAGCTGCTCCTCAATCACGAAAATTATACCGCAATCGAAGAATATACAAAATTTTTAAAAAATCTTTCTAAATAAAAAAGCGTAGGAGCGATCCATGCCGTTCATTCCGGCTTTTAGCTCTCAAAAAAAGCGTAGGGGCGATCCATGCCATTCATTTCCGCTTTTAACTCTCAAAAAAAAAGCGTAGGGGCGATCCATGCCATTCATTCCGGCTTTTAACTCTCAAAAAAAAAGCGTAGGGGCGATCCATGCCATTCATTCCGGCTTTTAGCTCTCAAAAAAAAAGCGTAGGGGCGATCCATGCCTTCATTCCGGCTTTTAACTCTCAAAAAAAAAGCGTAGGGGCGATCCATGATCGCCCGCCATCGCTTATCGTCTAAACCAACGTCTGCGGGCGATCATGGATCGCCCCTACAAACCTTAATTGCTCTTACAAACCTTAATTGCTCTTACTAATCTTAAATATAATACTCGCATGTACCTTTTTCATGATAGCGTCTGACCAAATCAGCCAGGGTGATGTTGTTCACCACATTTTCGATGGCCTCTTTAATCTCCTGCCAGACCTCCACCGTCACACAGCGATCTGCTCGTTCGCAGCTGCCCGGTTCATCCAGACAGGCAACCGGGGAAAGCTCCCCTTCCATTAATCTTAAAATCATCCCAACCGTGTATTCTTCGGGGGGTTTGGTCAGCTGATAGCCACCCTGAGATCCCCGGACGCTTTTGACATACCCCGCCCGGGAAATCTGAGTAATGATCTGCTCCAGATATTTTTCTGAAATTTCCTGACGTTCAGCAATCCGTTTAATTGGAATATACTCCCCGGTATTGTTAATTGCCAAGTCCAACATTAAACGCAGAGCATATCTGCCTTTAGTGGATATTTTCATTATGCGTATAACCCCACGGATAAGTAGCGTTCACCGGTATCCGGCAAAAGCACAACAATAGTCTTTCCTTTATTCTCAGGTCGTTTTGCCAATAGCGTTGCTGCATAAAGAGCCGCTCCAGAAGAAATTCCGACCAAAAGGCCTTCTTTCTTTGCTACTGTTTTTGCGGTTTGGAAAGCATCTTCATTACTAACGCCAATTACTTCGTCATATACCTTCGTATTTAAAACCGCGGGAATAAAACCTGCTCCAATCCCCTGGATTTTGTGAGGACCCGGCTTTCCGCCTGAAAGTACCGGTGATGATTCAGGTTCTACCGCAACCACTTGTACTCCTGGTTTTCTTTCTTTCAAGACCTCACCAACACCGGTAATCGTTCCACCGGTGCCAATTCCGGCCACAAAAATATCTACTTCACCATCTGTATCATTCCATATCTCAACCGCCGTGGTCTTTCTGTGAACTTCCGGGTTTGAGGGATTTTCAAACTGCTGTGGAACATAAGCATTCGGAATGGTCTCTGCCAATTCATTCGCTTTGGCGATAGCACCCTTCATGCCGTCAGCGCCAGGTGTTAATACCAGTTCAGCACCCAAAGCGGCAAGTAAGTTTCGACGTTCAACACTCATGGTTTCAGGCATGGTTAAAATCATGCGATATCCCTTAGCCGCAGCCACAAAGGAAAGTCCAATCCCCGTATTTCCGCTTGTCGGTTCAATAATGACAGTACCCTCTTTAATAAGGCCTGCTTTTTCGCCATCTTCAATCATCGCCAATCCGATCCGATCCTTAACCGATGACAAAGGGTTAAAATACTCTAACTTTGCCACAATCTTAGCATCAAGTGCCAGTGTTTTTTCATAATTTGATAATTCCAATAAAGGCGTATTCCCGATTAAATCAGTTAATTTTGTTGCGATTTTTTTTGACATTATATTACCTCATTTCTTTTATTTTTTTTTAATTCATATTAAGTCTATATGATTTACTTGATATGTTTATTATATGCCTCCATCTTTTTTTTGTCAATATAAAAATACCGGATTTCTCCGGTATTTAAGATTGACATCAACCTGTAGGGGCAATCATGGATCGCCCCTACAGATACGTCGTCTAATTTGCAGTATTTTCAATATTTCTAAAATATTCATCTATTTCATTCTGTGAATAAACATAAAAACTGTAGGGCAGATAATCAAATAATTCTTTAAAAACGGTCACGATCCCAATCTCACTCACACACAAAGTGATTATTTTTTTGTTGTTTTTATCGAAAATATAAAATACCAATTGTTCATCATCTACTAAGTATTGAATGCCCAATGCTCCTGAATCACTGATAAAGCTATCTCTTAAAATAAATTCACGGGATTTGTCTGCGCTGTTTTTATCAAAGAAAGACAACAATTGTTTTTCTCTGTTTATTATTGGTTGCTCAAAAGAATCGATCATCGTTTGATGTATTTGGTCCAAGGTATAATATTTTGTTGAATCATTATCGCCGCCAATTTTTTCCAAGGCTGGGATGGATTGCATGGGATTCTCAATCGCTTTCTTTTCCACCAGTTGTTCACAACAATTTAATATGGACTGAGCCTTTTCTCGGTAATACGTAATTATTTGCGGGTTTTCAGAAATAATCGCACTCTCAAAATCACGATCAATGATAATCACATGTTTGGATGTAATAAAATAATTTGGAACGATGATGCTGATATCATCATAAATCTTTGTGCCGGTATAAAAATAGTAAGGTTCATAGTTAACGTTTTCAAGGCATTTTAATGGGAGAACCTGGTTAAGAATATTCAGATTGTTTCCCAGCTTCTTCTTGTTGACGAGGGGAATAATATTTTGAATTTTTCCGCATTTATTCTGACCGTTGGCCATCTTTATAATTGATTCATACAAAAATAAATGTTTGAAATTGATTGACATGATGATATGTGCTTTTTCATTTTGATCCATTTCCTCAATGAAAGCGCTTCTAATCAGTGCTTCAATTTCAACCTGACCTTTGATAATCTGAGTTTCCTCATGATAAAGATCATTTTTTATCCGATACTCATCCTGTCCAACACTGTTTATATTCAAGCCAACATGCTCACTTAATATCGTGTATAATGAAAAAACATCTTGAACATTCTTTATCAGCTCTTTATCATCGCATTCTTTTTCATACAAGGTATAAAGTGCTTTCTTTCTTTCTTTTGTCAGATTAAGAACCGTCATCATTTCCTGAAATTTTTTTAAATGGATTTTTCTTTTTCCGGAAAAAAAGTGTTGCAGGGTTGTTCGATCGATATCCACTTCTTTTGCCAATTGAAAAACCGAAATTTTTTTCTCCTGAATGATCGCTTTGACAGCATTACCTAGTTCTCGGCCCATATTTACCACCCTTAATCTATTGATAAATTATTTTCATAACTCCAACCCGCTATCTTTCTTCACCGTTTCATCACTTATTTTTCACATTTTCTTCACATTCTATCAGAAAAGTGAATGCAAATCAATGTTTAACAGGTTGGGTATCGCAATTATTTTTTTGTATGAAATTTTGCGCAAAAATTGGTGCTGGCTATTCCACCAACACAAAATATCATCGAATCAAAAGAATACCGGATTTCTCCGGTATTCTTTTCAAGCCTATTTTTTTATCATTAACCTGTCGGGGCGGGTACTACCCGCCCGCAAACGGTCTGCGTAAAACAAATGTCAACGGGCGATTAATAAGCGCCCCGACACGATTCAATCAACTTTTTATTATGCGTCTTTTTTAGGACTATTTTCTTTTTCTTCAGTCTCAACCCGAGACCAGAAACGCTTTCCTTCAGGATGGGCATCGACACCTGTAACCTTAGCAAATTCTTCCAGCGCGTGGCGTTGCTCACGGTTTAGTTTACGAGGTACTTCCACCTTAATTGTTATAAATAAATCCCCGCGGCCACGGCCATTCACATTGGGTATGCCTTTGCCTTTCAGGCGAAAGACCTTCCCGTTTTGAGTTCCCTCAGGAATTTTAAGCTTAATCCTGCCATCAATCGTTGGTACAACCAAGCCGTCTCCCATGGCTGCTTGAGCATAGGTAATAGGCACTTCATAATAAACGTCGTCCCCATTTCGTTTAAAGAGCAGATCTTCTTTCACGTTCATATAAACGTAAAGATCGCCTTTACTGCCATTGTTCGGCCCGGCGTTGCCCTCACCTCGCAGCGGCAGCATTTGTCCATCATCCACACCGGCAGGAATCTTTATATTAATGGTACGTTCTTTTAATTCAACACCTTTGCCATGGCAAGTTGCGCACGGTTTATCAATGATTTTTCCTTCGCCATGACACTTATCACAGGTCTGAACCTGTTGAACCGTCCCAAATGGTGTTTGCTGTCTGACATAAACTTGTCCGGAACCACCGCATTGATCACAGGTTTTAGCGGTTGATCCTTTTTCAGCACCGGTACCGCCGCAAGTTGAACAGCTTTCATTACGTTTTATCTTAATCTTTTTCTCAACCCCAAATACCGCCTCGCGGAAGGTTAAATTAATGCTGATTTTCATATCGCTGCCACGGTTCGATCGACTGCGGCCACGAGAACTGCCGCTGCTAAAACCACCACCGCCGCCAAAGGCACTGAAAATATCCCCAAAGATATCCTCAAAGCCGCCAAAACCGCCGCCACCGCTAAAACCACCGCCACCGGCACTGGGGTCAACTCCGGCATGACCATACTGGTCATAACGCGTTTTTTTATCAGCATCGCTTAATACTTCATAAGCTTCATTGGCTTCTTTGAATTTTTCTTCAGCCGCTTTATCCCCCGGATTTTTATCAGGATGGAACTCCATTGCCTTTTTCCGATAAGCTTTTTTTATCTCATCTGCACTAGCTGTTTTGCCAACACCCAGTACCTCATAGTAATCTCTTTTTTCGCTCATAAATTTATCTCACCTCTTTTGAATCCTTCTCAACAACTAAACAACTATTAATTATACCCTATTAAAGCGAAAGAGTAAAAGTGTTTTTTTTGCTCAAGCACTAAAAACAAAAATAGTGGCAGCGATCGCTGCCACTCAAACTGTAGACAAACTATCAAGTAAGTTTCTTGCGATAATCGTAACATCAGTTGTCGGCATCATGGCGAACAGGCGATAGCCGGTTCGATCATGCAGCCGACAACGATTTACTATGGTCACAAGGAACGCGTTGTTTGTCAACAGCCTTTTATTTTTTTTCGTCTTCTTTTACTTCTTCGTATTCAGCTTCTGCAACATCATCATCGTCACCCTGAGCAGCAGCATCCTGTCCTTCAGGTTGTTGTTGGGCCGCAGCTTCTTCATACATTTTTTGAGCCAATGGGTAAAATGCTTCGTTGACTGCTTCTGTTGCTTTGGTAATCGTTTCAACGTCTTCGCCTTCATTTGCTGTTCTAAGTTCAGCCAGTGCCGCTTCAACTTTTTTCTTGTCGTCGTCTGAAACTTTACCTTCCATTTCCTTTAAGGATTGTTCAGTTTGATAAATGGTGGAATCGGCAACATTCTTAGCTTCAATCAAAGCCTTGGCTTTTTTATCTTCATCAGCATGTTGTTCCGCTTCTTTTACAGCTTTGTCAATTTCATCATCGCTCATGTTGGTTGTGGATTTAATCACCACATTTTGAGTTTTGCCGGTTCCGATATCTTTAGCCGATACACTAACAATACCATTGGCATCAATATCAAAGGTTACTTCGATTTGGGGAATCCCGCGACGTGCTGAAGGAATACCGGTTAATTGGAACCGTCCTAATGTTTTGTTATCTTTAGACATTTCGCGTTCACCCTGTAAAACATGGATGTCGACTGCTGTTTGATTGTCAGCAGCGGTTGAGAAAGTCTGGCTTTTCTTAGTAGGAATGGTGGTATTACGGTCGATTAATCGAGTGAACACACCACCTAATGTTTCAATACCCAATGATAATGGGGTCACATCAAGAAGTAAGACATCATTCACTTCACCGGCTAAAACACCACCCTGAATAGCTGCCCCAATCGCAACACATTCATCCGGGTTAATACCCTTGTAAGCTTCTTCTCCGGTAATATTCTTAACGGCATCCTGTACTGACGGTGTTCTTGTTGAACCACCAACTAGGATAACTTTATCTAATTCATTTTTAGCAAGACCGGCATCCTTCATCGCCTTTTCAACCGGACCAGTGGTGCTTTTAACAAGATCCGATGTTAATTCATCAAATTTAGCTCGGGTTAAGGACAATTCCAAATGCTGCGGACCTTCTGCTGTCGCGGTGATAAATGGCAGGTTGATATCTGATTTCATCACTGTTGACAATTCAATTTTAGCTTTTTCAGCGGCTTCTTTAAGTCTCTGAAGGGCCATTTTGTCGTTTTTAAGATCAATCCCGTGAGATTTTTTAAACTCGGCTGCCATCCAGTCAATAATTTTCTGGTCAAAATCATCACCGCCAAGGTGATTGTTTCCGTTTGTTGCCTTAACTTCAAACACGCCATCCCCTAATTCAAGAATGGATACATCAAAGGTTCCGCCGCCAAGGTCATAAACCATAATTTTATGACTGGTATCTTTGTCCAGACCATAAGCAAGGGCTGCCGCTGTTGGTTCGTTGATAATTCGTAAAACTTCCAGACCGGCAATCCGGCCGGCATCCTTGGTTGCCTGTCTTTGCGCATCACTAAAGTATGCCGGTACGGTAATAACGGCTTTAGTAACGGTTTCTCCCAAATAAGCTTCGGCATCTGCTCTTAATTTCTGCAGAATCATTGCCGAAATTTCTTGCGGCGTATAGCTTGAATCATCTATTTTCACCTTATAATCGGTTCCCATTTCACGTTTGATTGAAGCAATGGTACGATCCGGATTGGTAACAGCCTGTCGTTTAGCGACCTGTCCAACCAATCGTTCGCCATCTTTTGTAAAAGCTACAACCGATGGGGTCGTTCTATTTCCTTCTGCGTTTGGGATAACAACTGCTTCTCCGCCTTCTAAAACGGCTACACAAGAATTTGTTGTTCCTAAGTCAATCCCGATAATTTTTTCTTTGCCCATATCTATTTCCTCCTGAAATTATTTCATATTTTTATTTAAAACGGAAATCCCTGCTCACAACGATTTAATCGCCATTTACAAGTCTTCCGGTTTAATGCCTGTTAATTTGTTTTATTGTTTTATTGTTTTACTTATTACAAACTTTAACCATGGCCGGCCGGATCACCTTGCCTTTAAAGCTGTAGCCCTTTTGAAAAACTTCCAGAATCGCCTGATCTTCTTTTTCTTCATCCTCCCCAACTGCAACACCATGGTGTAACTTCGGATCGAACGAACCCTCACAGGAAACTTCTTCCAGACCTTCTTCCTTAAGCACTTCTTTTAATTGCTTAAAGACCATTTCCAGACCATCCGCACACCCCTTAGCTTCCTCGCTGAGGTCAGCCAGAGAAGCCTCTGCCCGTTCCAGATTATCCACAACCGGAAGCAGTTTGGTTGCGAAATTTTCCGCCGCAAACTGATAAATCTCGGTTTTCTCTTTTTGACTGCGCTTTTTGTAATTTTCAAAATCAGCCTGCAATCGAAGCAGGCGATCTAAAACTGCCTCATCTTCCTTCACAATCTCCTTTAATTCCTGATCCGGAGATTCCTCGGCTGGAGCTTCTGCTGCAACCGGTTCATCGGATGATTCATCGGCATCTGCGGTTGCATTCTCCGGCGCTTCTTTTAAACTATCTTCATCCATTATTTCTGACTTATTTTCCTCTTTTTTTATCATCTAACCACCTATTTCATTAATAAATTTGAGATATGTAAATTCAACTCATTGCGTATGTAATTTAGAACCGACGACACATTGTCGTAGTTCATTCGGGTGGGCCCGATGACTCCAAAAGCTCCCATCATTTCCCCATCCAATTCATAGGTAGAGGTAATGATACTAAAATCCTTCAGGTTCTCATTGTCATTTTCGCTCCCGATTTTAATGCGAATCACCTGATTCCCATTATTGTTGGTCATCATTTCTGAAAGAACCTGTTTTTCCTGGACAAGATTAATCAACTGCTTAATCTTATTCACATCACTAAATTCCGGATAATTAAAAAGATTAGTCAGTCCGGTGGAGTGCACTTCTGAATCCTCATCCAACAGAACTTTTTTCAAATGAGGAATGATTTCATGAATTAGCTTGCTTTCTTCCGGCGTCATCTCCTGAATCCGATCAACCAGTTCTGAACTCAGATCGCTTAAATTGGTGTTCTTAAGAAATCCATTGATCACATTGGAAAGCTTCAGCACCAGAGCATTGTCCACATCCTGTGATAAAGAGACTTCAATGTTTTTAGCCATACCTTCATTGGTTACTACAACCATTAATACCCTATTTTTAATCAGCGAAACAATTTGAACATTTCGACAATTAAAATTTGTAACTCGAGGTGCCAGAACAACCGCTGTATAATTCGTTAATTGGGATAAAACCCGGGCCGTATGATCCATCGTGGATCCCAGCTCGGTAGTGGTATTCAGAAAACCCCGATGAATGTCCGTTCGGATCATTTTTTCCAGCTTTCGAATCTCCATAATTTCATCCACATAATAACGATACGCCTTCTGGGTTGGAATCCGACCCGAAGAGGTATGAGGTTGAACCAGATATCCTAAATCTTCAAGATCCGCCATTTCGTTACGAATGGTTGCCGGGCTGATACCTAGGTTGCATCGCTTTGAAAGGGTTCGTGAGCCAACTGGTTCGGCGGTGTTAATATAATCACGGATGATTACTTCCAATATTTTCTTTTTACGTTCGTTTAGTTCCATGATTCACCTCGTTATTAGCACTCGCAATAACTGAGTGCTAACATCTGAGTTAAATATAACACCGTGCCCCTACTTTGTCAACAAATTTCTATAATACCTTACTCACCTTTTAAACATTTCTTAAGGTATTTATTATCTTTACCCTTCCTTTAAAAGAACGCCAACGATACCTGGTTTTCAAAGTCCTGGCCTTTCGGCGTCAAGCGCAGAACCGAGCCGTCCTGAACCAGCAGCTCCGCCTTAAGCAGGGAATCTATTGCTTCCTGATAGATAGCAAAAAAGCTACGGTTAAATTGCTTTTTAAAATCAGCATCATCAATGCCGTTGAGCTTGCGCAGCCCTAAAAACATCCACTCACTCATCAAGTCTTCTTCACCCATCGGCGGTTCATATTTACCAGGCGATTTTCCCGCCTCAATCAAACGGCAGTATTCCTTCAGATCACTGGTATTGACGTATCGCACCCCATTATAAAAGCCGCTGGCGCCCAAGCCAAAACCCAGATAAGGCACCATCTCCCAGTATTTGAGATTATGGCGGCTTTCATAGCCCGGTCGGCAGTAGCTTGAAATCTCATAGTGGCTGTAACCATGGGCTTTTAAAAAGCGGTCAATCGTCCAATGCATCTCCCGTTCTAAATCTTCACCGGGCAAAACGAGGCGACCCGCTTTTACCAAATTTGTCATCGCGGTTCCTGCTTCCAATATTAAGCTGTAGCAGGACAGATGGGTCGGCGAAAAGGCCATCAGTTCCGCCAGTGTCTCGGTTAAATCTTCCCGTTTCTGACCCGGCAGCCCATACATTACATCGACACTGATGTTATTAAAACCCACGGACCTTAAAATTTCCATACACTGGATAAAATCCGATTGTTGATGAACCCGTCCCAACATTTTCAACAGCTCATCCTGCCAAACCTGAAGCCCCACGCTCACCCGGTTAAATCCGGCGGCTTTGTAACTTTCAGCTTTTGGGGCGCTCAAAGTCCCCGGATTAATTTCGATGGTTTTTTCAGCCGCTTCGGAAACGGTAAAAACTTCATTGATCACTGCCATCGTCTTTTGGATGTATTCCGGCGAAACGGATGACGGGGTTCCGCCGCCAAAATAGATAGTATCCACCACCGGAAAAGCCAAATCCCCACAATCCGAATTAAATCGCACCAGCGCAGAACGCCTGATTTCCTGCTGCAGGGCTTTAAAATAACCAGCAATGGTTTGGCTGTTCTGACCGGAAAAAGAACAGAAATCACAGTAGGCACATTTTTTAACACAGAATGGAACATGACAATAGATTCCCAGCGACTTTATCGGATCATTCTTTTCAGCATTCATTATTTCACCCCTAAGATTTTTAAAGACTATTTTTGCTTGAAATATGGTATAATTATAGCATAAATTGCAGGAAATACGCTTGAATACGTTAACGGGCGATTGATAATCGCCCCTACAGGGGCAGCCCGTCACATACGTTATGGTACAAAATACAATGCATACATACCGTAGGGAGCGGGTATTACCGACGTCATTTTCCTCAAACACATCATCATAATTTATTATGCATATACCGTAGGGGCGGGTAGTACCCGCCCGCAAACGCCCATAACAGAAGTCACAGAAAGGAAACAATCAATGAAAAAACCAATCTTAATTGCCCTTATCGCCGGAGCCGTAGCTACAGTCCCGGCATACTTTCTCATCCGAAAGATGATGCAAAAAAATCACCCCTCGGCCAAAACCAAATCACCATCAGAAGAATCATTAAAGACAAACGACCCCATCAACGAAGTTCAAAATGAAGCACCTGTCAAAACCTATTCCGGGCTGGTTTCGCCCAGCGGTCTGCCGCTGTACAACTTTAAAGATGAAGACAACCTGATTTTCTGTGATGAAACACAATTGGGCAAGCGCCTGATCCAGCTGGAAAATTCCATCAACATCCGCGATATCGGCGGCTATACCGGACTTGAGGGGCGCAAAGTCAAATGGCGCAAAGTTATCCGCAGTGAAGAGCTGGCCCACCTGTCTGATAAAGACGTGGAATATTTTTCCGATTTAAAACTGAAACACGTGTTTGACTTTAGAAATGAAGCCAAGGCAAAAAAAATGGTTGACCGTTTGCCGGAGTCCACTGAATATCACCTGCTTCCTATTTTTAACAGCCTCGATAAAGATACCGACGGCATCGACTTTACCCAGCCCGGTACCGTCGATCGCTTCATGCGGGGAATTTACAAAGTCCAAACCGAAGAACGGGCTCAATGCTTTGCCGAGGTTTTAAAATATTTAACCGAACCGTCCGAATACCCCATTCTTTACCACTGCACCAACGGCAAAGACCGCACCGGTTTTATGACCTATCTGATTCTCGGTCTTCTTGGGGTCAAAGATGACACCATCTTATCGGATTATACCCTGACCAATTTAACCTTCGATGAAAGTTTTCAGCTTTTAGGAACCATCATGTCTGAAGAACTGTCCATCGATAATTATAACCTGTGGGAATTTTATGGCGTGAAACCGGCCTGGTTGAAAAGCTCCATGAATTACGTCAATACAAAATTCGGAAATGTCGAAAATTATTTGCTTGAAGAAACCGATCTGCGCGAAAAAGACTTTAAAAAAATACGCGAGAATCTACTCGTTTAATAATACCTTTACTAAAAAACCGTAGGGGCTAAATTGTCTGTATCCAAATCCCCAAAATGCAAACTAGCTTAATAATACCTTTACTAAAAAACTGTAGGGGCTAAATTGTCTGTATCCAAATCCCCAAAATACAAACTAGCTTAATAATACCTTTACTAAAAAACTGTAGGGGCTAAATTGTCTGTATCCAAATCCCCAAAATACAAACTAGCTTAATAATACCTTTACTAAAAAACCGTAGGGGCGATCCATGATCGCCCGAAAACGTCAATAAACAGAGGATGCCAAAGGCATCCAAATATTTTACGAATTCAAAGGAGGAAGTCCAATGCAAATGGAAGAACGCGGAAAAATCGCCGAAGATGCCGGCATTCTTTTAGCCGCCACTGACGGCAACACCCGAAACGCCGGTTTACTGGCCATTGCCAAAGCCCTTAAAGAAAACGAAACCGCCATCATTGCCGCCAATCAGGAAGACATGAAACGAAGTCAGGAAGAAAGTCTTGGGGCGCCCTTGTTAAAACGCCTCACCTTTGACGCCGACAAGATCACCGACGTCATCCAGGGAATTCACAGTTTAGTGGAACTGAAAGATCCCTTAGGCGCCACGAAGCTGTCCACCCAGCTGGATGAAGGGCTGGACCTTTACAAAGTAACCTGTCCGATTGGCGTTATCGGCGTTATCTTTGAATCCCGACCGGATGCTTTTGTTCAAATTTCAACCCTCTGCCTGAAAAGCGGCAACGCGGTTCTCCTAAAAGGCGGCCATGAAGCCCTGGCAACCAATCGGATTCTTTCCAAAGTGATTGGCGAAGCCACAAAAACCGCCGGCATTCCCGACGGCTGGGTTCAGAACCTGGAAACCCGAGATGACGTCACGGCCATGCTGGCGCTGGATCAATACATCGATCTGATCATCCCCAGAGGTTCCAACAGCTTTGTTCAGTACATCATGAAAAACTCCAACATCCCAGTGATGGGTCATGCCGATGGCATTTGCCACGTATACGCTCACGAAGATGCGGATATTGAACAGGCCATCGATATTATTGTCGATTCAAAAACCCAATACGTCGCCGCCTGTAACACCCTGGAAACCCTTTTGGTGAATGAGAACATCGCTCCGGCGCTGTTGCCGCCGCTAAAAGAAGCTTTAGCAAAAAAAGGGGTCCGTTTGAAAGGCGACGCTGACACACGAAACATTATCGCTGCCGAAGAAGCCACCGAAGCCGACTGGAAAACCGAATACCTGGATTACATTCTTGCCATTCGCATTGTTCCGACGCTGGAGGCCGCTATTTCACATATCAATACCTACGGTTCCGGACATACCGATGTCATTTTAACCACGAATGAGGCCACCGCCAGAACATTTCTGACCTTTGTTGATTCTGCCGGTGTCTTCTGGAATTGCTCAACCCGATTCAGTGATGGCTTCCGATTTGGATTTGGGGCGGAAGTCGGCATCAGCACCTCAAAGATTCATGCCCGCGGCCCGGTTGGCCTGGACGGCCTCCTCAGCTACAAATACAAGCTGTTGGGCCATGGCCAATGCGTAGCCGATTACGCCAGCGGGAAAAGCCGCTTTACCCACCTTCCCCAGGAAACCAACTGCCCTATTTAACGGTATAAGCATAACTGTAGGGGCGATTATCAATCGCCCGCCAACGCCGATCTTTCATACAAACGTCCACGGGCGATCATGGATCGCCCCTACGAATCGGAATCAATAACCTGGTAATTTCCCAGATAGCCTCATTTATCATCCTGTAGGGGCGATTATCAATCGCCCGCCAAACGCCGATCTTTCTATACAAACGCCCACGGGCGATCTTTCATACAAACGTCCACGGACGATCATGGATCGCCCCTACGAATCGGAATCAATAACCTGGTAATTTCCCAGATAGCCTCATTTATCATCCTGTAGGGGCGATTATCAATCGCCTGCCAACGCCGATCTTTCATACAAACGCCCACGGGCGATCATGGATCGCCCCTACAAATTGGAATCAATAACCTGGTAATTTCCCAGATAGCCTCATTTATCATCCTGTAGGGGCGATTCCCAATCGCCCGCCAAACGCCGATTTTTCATACAAACGCCCACGGGCGATCATAGATCGCCCCTACGAATCGGAATTTAGAAAGAGGGGTCACTATGAAATCGAAAAAAATTATTGTCGTTGTCTTGATTCTTTCTGCCCTCATGGCCATTAGTTTTTCCAGTTGTGCAAAAACAGACAAAAGCACAACTGGAAGCACCACCGCAAATACCACCCAAAACACCACCGAGATTCCCAATCCGATGGTGGAAAAAGCTTCAACAGCTGAAATTAAAGACGCACTTGATTTTACCTTTGATTCTTTGCCAACTGACATCAGCAGCATAAAATATTTCACCATTGACGACACCATCGCTCAAGCTGACTTCACTTCAAACGGAGTGGCGTATACCGTCCGCAAAGCTGCCGCTACCGTTGATAACATTGCCGGAGTTTATACCGAATTTTCAGGTAGCCAAACCATTGCCAACAGCACCGGAATTGACGTCTCATATAAATATAACGACGGTGCCGAAGGCCTGGCCCTCTGGACATCCGGAGCTTTTATCTATTCGGTGTTCTGTGAAACCGGCTTTGATTCAACCGCCATGCCGAGCATTGTCGATGCTGTTTCATAAAAAAATAAATGAACTAAAAAAGAGACCTCGGTCTCTTTTTTAGTTGCCGCCAACCTAACCCATCATAGCAGCGATAGCCTCATTCATCATCTCGTAGGGGCGATTCCCAATCGCCCGCCAATGTCAATTCTTCATCCATACGTCCACGGGCGATCATGGATCTCCCCTACAAAGCAAAATCAATAACCTGACAATCGCGCAGATATCCTCATTCATCATCCTGTAGGGGCGATTCCCAATCGCCCGCCAATGTCAATTCTTCATCCATACGTCCACGGGCGATCATGGATCGCCCCTACAAAGCAAAATCAATAACCTGACAATCGCGGCGATAGCCTCATTCATCATACCATAGGGGCGATTCCCAATCGCCCGCCAATGTCAATCTTTCATCCATACGTCCACGGGCGATCATGGATCGCCCCTACAAAGCAAAATAAATACCCTGACAATCGCGCAGATATCCTCATTCATCATCCTGTAGGGGCGATTCCCAATCGCCCGCCAATGTCAATCTTTC
>NZ_RXYB01000008.1 GCF_008086615.1 Acetobacterium tundrae | reverse complement strand
CGGTGGGGTTGATAAAGGCATCATGTTTTTCAGCTGTGATGCCGGTCATTGGCTGGAACCAATGGGTAAAATGGGTGGCACCCAATTCCAGGGCCCAATCTTTCATGGCGTTGGCGACAACTTCAGCGACATTTTTTTCCAGCGGTAGATCTTCTTTCATTGTTTTAAGAAGAGAAGCGTAAATGTGCTTTGGCAGGCGTTTTCGCATGACACCTGAATTAAAAACTTTAGATCCAAAAATATCAGCTATATTTTCATGTGTAACATCTGGCACGTGAGTGTCCTCCTATATATTTATATTTTATTGAACAATTTAATCTTCATTTATTATAACATAAACGGCCCGGGTAAAAAACCGGTAAAGACAAAAAAAGATGCTAATAGAAGCGTACATGAACACTTCTATTAGCACCATTGCTAATTTGCATCGTAGATTAACTACTCTCTTTAAGTTGTCTTCATTATAAACCATTAGTCAGTAGCTTGTAAAGAAAGTTATTAAAGATTTTCATGTAAAGGTTCTCAAATTGCTAAAAGAGCAGGGAATGATTTACAAAAATGAAACCCTATTATATAATAATTGTAGATAATAATAGTAAAACTAAAAAGTACAATTGGAAAGGGAGAAAAAATGAGCGATAATATAAAAATTGAGGAAGAAAAACATATCAAGGTTCTGGATGCCCTATTGGGGGATGCGGATTTAATGATGGCGTTAAATGCGGCAGAAAATTTTGAGGCCGGCTATTTATTGGTGGCAGAAAAAGTACCTGGTTTAACCTTGGAAGAATTTACCGGATCGATGGAATTATTAAGACAGGTGATGATGGCTCAGATGGAGAAAACACCGGTACAATAGGCTGGGCAAATAATGTAAACAATATCATCGGGATTTTCAAAAATATGTGCAACAATTTGGACGCCTTTATGTTATAATATTCTGGGAAAAAATGATCCCATAAATTTCGAAAAAAGATTGATTTCTTGGTATTTGATTGAAAAAGCACTATTGATAACGTGCTTTTTAATCTGATGTATATAGTGGAAGGAATGAGAATAAATGTCGATTTCTGTATTAGTTGGCGCCCAATGGGGCGATGAGGGTAAAGGGAAAATGGTGGATTATTTCGCTAAACAATCGGATCTAATCGTTCGATTTCAAGGGGGAGATAATGCGGGACATACTGTTATTAATGACTACGGCGTTTTTAAGTTTCATTTAATACCATGTGGTATTTTTAATAAAGACTGCCAATGTTTGATTGGAACAGGAGTTGTTGTGAATCCTGATGTTTTACTCGAAGAAATGCAACAACTAACCGAAGCCAATATCAGTTTGGCGGGATTAAAAGTGTCGGCTAAAGCTCATATCCTGATGCCATATCATCAAAAACTGGATGAATTAATGGAAGTCAGTGGCGGTATTGGAACTACAAAGCGCGGCATTGGACAGGCATACGCCTACAAGGCCATGCGAAAAAGTTTGCGCTTTGAAGATTTGTTGAATCTGGAAAATGCCAAGAAAAAGCTGGCCGATATTATTCTGGTGGTGAACAAACAAATGAGTTCTTATGGTATTGAACCCTATACGGTTGCAGAACTTTTTGAGAAATGTGAAGCCTGGGCCAACAAAATCAGTCCCATGATTGTCAATCCGACCAGTTTTCTGCATGAGCGGATTGAAGCAGATAAGAACATTTTATTTGAAGGCCAGTTAGGGGCAATGAAAGATATCGATCTGGGAATATTCCCTTATGTTACCTCATCCAATCCGGTTGCCGCTTATGCGGCCGTGAGTGGCGGTTTCCCGGCAAAGAAAATAGATAAGGTTATTGGCGTGGCTAAAGCCTTTTCCAGCGCCGTCGGTGCGGGGCCGTTTCCAACCGAAGAGTTTGGCGGAACCATTGATATCCTGCGGGGCACCGGAGAAAAGCCCGATGATGAATTTGGCGCCCGAACAGGCCGTTCCCGTCGCCTGGGCTGGTTTGATATTCCGGTCTTAAAATACACCCATGCGATTAACGGATTTGATGAATTAGCTTTATGTAAAATAGATAAGCTGGATGATCTGCCGGTCATAAAGCTCTGTGTTGATTATAAATTAGATGGAAAAATCATCAAAGAATTTCCGAACACCGAGGATCTGGAACGGGTTGAACCGATTTACATCACCTTGCCCGGATGGCTGAGTGATACTTCAAAAATCCGTCGCATCGAAGACCTGCCGGAAAATGCCAAAAAATATATAAAAACAATCGAAGACTTGGTTGGAACGACCATTGCCTATGTCGGCGTTGGACCGAACCGAGAGGATTTAGCAATTCGATAAATGTGCTAATACGAAATACCTGGTTGCTTGCAATCAGGTATTTTTTGAAAATATAAAAAAACGGAGGTAAGATATGTCTTATTATAAAAGAGATAAGCGCGCCTGGCTGGTTTTATCAGACGGCAGCGTTTTTGAAGGCTATAATTTTGGGTGCGAAGGCACCACGATTGGAGAAATCGTCTTTACAACAGGAATGACAGGTTACCAGGAAGTGCTAACGGATCCATCTTATTATGGCCAAATTGTGCTGCAAACCTACCCTCTGATCGGAAATTACGGAATAAACAGTGACGATATGGAATCTGAAAAAAGTTGGGTCAATGGTTATATCACGAAGGAATGGTGCGAAGAACCGTCAAACTTCAGAAATGCCAAAAACATCAATGAATTTATGATCGAACAAGATAAAATTGGTATTTGGGATGTGGATACCCGCGCCATCACCCGGGTCATCCGTGAACACGGGACCATGAATGGCGCCATTACCACCGAAGCGTTTGAAAACAACAAAGAGGAACTGTTAGAAAAAATCCGCGCCTTTAAAGTGGTGGATCCGGTTCAGGCCGTTACCAGAAAGAACAAGGGCTGGTATTACAGTCAGGTTAACCGCGCAAATCATGTGGCGTTAATCGATTATGGCTATAAACATAATATCCGGCGGATGCTGCTGCGGTTGGGATGCAACGTGACGGTTATGCCCGCAAACACTACCATTGAAGAAATCCGGACCCTTAATCCCGATGGGATCATGCTGTCAAACGGACCGGGAGATCCGGCCGAAAACGTTCAAATCATTGAAAACCTGAAAGATTTTATTAATTACGGGAAACCCATTTTTGGCATTTGCCTGGGACATCAGTTGCTGGCTCTGGCTTTAGGCGGAGAAACCTTTAAACTTAAATATGGACACCGCGGTATGAATCAGCCGGTTAAGGATGTCACCCGGGATCGGGTCTTTATTACCAGTCAAAATCATGGCTTTGCCGTGGTATCGGAAAGTATTCCCGAAGCAGTGGGACAGGTTACCCATTTTAATTTGAATGATGGCACCTGTGAAGGCATCGAGTACAAAGATATTCATGCCTTCACCGTCCAATTCCATCCGGAAGCCAGTGCGGGACCAAACGATACCGGCTATTTATTTGAAAAATTTACCAATCTCATGGAAAGGGGGCAACAGGGATGCCTTTAAGAAGCGATGTAAAACGCGTGCTCGTGATCGGGTCAGGGCCAATTATTATTGGCCAGGCGGCGGAATTTGATTATGCCGGAACGCAGGCCTGTAAGGCTTTAAAAAAACTGGGACTGGAAGTCATTCTGGTTAATTCAAATCCGGCCACCATTATGACCGATAAGATTATGGCCGATAAGGTTTATATTGAGCCGTTAACGCTGACCGTCATCAGACGGATTATTTTAATGGAAAAACCGGATAGTATTCTTTCCACGATCGGTGGACAAACCGGTTTAACCCTATCGATGCAGCTGGCCAAAGAAGGCTTTTTAGAGGCTCATGACGTCAAGCTGCTGGGCGCCAATCTGGAAACCATTGAAAAAGCGGAAGACCGTCAGGCCTTTAAAGATATGATGCAGGAAATCGGGGAACCCTGTATTCCGTCCGAAGTGGTGACAACCGTTGAGGCGGCCGTCGCTTTTGCCTTAAACATGGGTTACCCGGTAATTGTCAGACCGGCCTTTACTCTGGGCGGCACCGGCGGCGGGATTGTCAACAACCAGAAAGAGCTGGAAGAAGTAGCGACGAATGGCTTGCGACTGTCCCCGATTACCCAAATCTTGGTTGAAAAGGGCATTGCCGGCTGGAAAGAAATCGAGTTTGAAGTCATGCGGGATGCCAAAGGGAACGTCATCACCGTCTGCAGTATGGAAAACCTCGACCCGGTGGGCATTCATACCGGGGATTCCATCGTAGTCGCCCCCTGTCAGACCTTAAGTGATAAAGAATTCCAAATGCTGCGGACTTCAGCCCTGAAAATCATTTCTGCCTTAAAGGTTGAGGGTGGTTGCAATTGCCAGTTTGCGCTCAATCCGCAAAACTTTAATTATGCGGTCATCGAGGTCAATCCACGGGTTTCCCGTTCCTCGGCATTGGCCTCAAAAGCGACCGGATATCCCATCGCCAAGGTTGCCAGCCAGATTGCCGTCGGGTTTTCCCTTGATGAAATCATCAACGAGGTAACTGGAACCACGACGGCCTGTTTTGAACCGGCCCTCGATTATATTGTGGTGAAATTTCCGCGCTGGCCGTTTGATAAATTTGTCTATGCCAAACGGACCCTTGGCACTCAAATGAAAGCGACCGGAGAAATCATGGCAATTGGATCAAGCTTTGAACATGCCATGATGAAAGCCATCCGCTCCATCGAATTAGGCTTTGAGACATTGTCAATCGATAAACTGGTACAGTCCACCGATGCTGAAATTATGGCAATGCTGGGCGATTCCGATGATGAGCGCTGCTTTGTTGTTTATGAAGCCATCAAAAGAGGGGTATCGCTGGATACAATCTTTAACATTACCAAAATAGATAAATGGTTTTTGGACAAGCTGCGTCATTTAGCCATCATGGAAAAAGACCTGGCCACCAAAGGATTAACCGAAGAGCGTGTGTGTGTGGCCCGGGAAATCGGCTTTCTGGATAAAACGATCGAAGCATTATCCGGAGCGTCGATTCAGGAAGCGACAAAAACGTATGCTTCCTTTAAAATGGTTGATACCTGTGCAGGCGAATTCGCCGCCCAGACACCTTATTTTTATTCTACCCGGGATAAAGAAAATGAAGCCGCGTTGTTTATTGAAGAGCATCCCTCCGACAAAAAAAGAATTCTGGTGCTGGGATCCGGTCCGATTCGGATCGGCCAGGGGATTGAGTTTGACTATTGTTCCGTGCATTGTTCATGGGCATTAAGAGAAATGGGCTATGAATCGATTTTAATCAACAATAATCCGGAAACCGTGTCCACCGATTATGACACCTCCGATCGGCTTTATTTTGAACCATTGACCCAGGAAGATGTCCGCTCCGTTGTTGAAACAGAAAAACCCGTTGGCGCCATCGTTCAGTTTGGCGGACAAACCGCCATCAAACTGACCCGCTATCTCGAGGAAATGGGCGTGCCGGTATTGGGAACATCGCCGGCTAACGTTGATGCGGCGGAAGATCGGGAAGTCTTCGATCAGCTGCTGGAAAAATGTCAGATTCCCAGACCGCAGGGCGAAACCGTGTTTACCACCGAAGACGGTGTGGAAGTCGCCAATCGATTGGGCTTTCCGGTACTGCTGCGGCCATCCTATGTTTTAGGCGGTCAGAACATGATTATTGCCTATGAAGAAGAGGATGTTGTCGAATACATGAACATCATCACGACGCATGAGCTGGAAAATCCTGTCTTGATTGATAAATATCTGATGGGCAAAGAAGTGGAAGTGGATGCCATCAGCGATGGCGAAAACTACCTGATTCCGGGGATTATGGAACATATCGAAAGAGCCGGGGTTCATTCCGGCGATTCGATTTCCGTTTATCCGCCCCAGACGCTGGATGAAGAGACGAAGCAAACCATTGTCGATTATACCGGGCGGTTGGTAAAGGCCCTCGACATTATCGGTATGGTCAATATTCAATATGTCATTTACAAAGGCAAAGTTTACGTGATTGAAGTCAATCCCCGTTCGTCACGGACGGTTCCCTATATTTCAAAAGTCACGGATATTCCGATGGTGAACCTGGCCACTAAAATGATGCTAGGAGAAAAACTGGTTGATTTAGGCTATACCCCGGGGCTGTATCCGGAAGGCGATTACGTGGCCGTGAAAGTACCGGTATTCAGTTTTGCCAAGCTCCAGGATGTGGATACCCAATTGGGACCGGAAATGAAATCCACCGGCGAGGTTCTGGGGGTGGCAAAAACCTTTGCGGATGCCCTCTACAAAGGCTTGGTGGCCTCAGGAAGCAAAATGGAACGCTCCGGGGGCGTAATCCTGACGGTTAAAGACCGGGATAAAGAACCGATCATTGCGATTGGCCGTCAATTCCACGAAATGGGCTTTACCATTTACGGAACCGTGGGCACCGCGCTGATTCTCAACGAGAACAATATTCCCACCAAGGTGGTCCGCCGCATGTCGGAAGGCGAACCGAATATCGGCACCCTGTTAGAAAGCGGAAAAATCAATTACGTGATTTCCACCTCAACCAAAGGGCGCATGCCGCTAAACGATAGTGTTCGGATGCGGCGCAAATCGGTGGAAAGCTCAATCAGCTTGCTGACTTCTCTGGATACCGCCCAGGCCTTGCTGGACTGCCTGAAATCCAATCGAACCATGGAGAAAATTGATTTAGTGAATATCAAGGATATCCGTTAAGAACGTAAATTAAACGTGTTGGTGCGATGCATGAACTGGGGAACTAAACTTGTAGGGGCGATCCATGATCGCCCGAAAACGCAATGCCGGAAGCAGCTGTTGCGGGCGGGTAATACCCGCCCCTACGGTATCCGGCATTACGCAATTTGCAGGACAGCAAACATAAATTTGAAAACTATATCGATATTTAACCCTTTTTATCAAAAGAACTTATTCAATTACATTGAATAAGTTCTTTTGATTTGATAGAATAAAAACAATCGTTTTAAAACGAAAAATTTGAATCGTAAAAAGAACAATGATAGAAAATAACAGCAAAGCAACAGAAGGGATAGGAGATGAAAGCAAAATTCAATATCACGAAAATCAGTATTATTGCTATTCTCGTTGTTGCGCTATTTTTTGGAGCGAGTTATTATTACATAGCCGTTATCAACAGAGAATTGAAAGCAGAAACGCTTTTATATCTTTCGGAAGTCGGCAATCAGGGCGTGGAGCTGGTTGAATCCAAGACGAACAATCAGATCGAAAATTTGAAAACAACGGCAAGAATGATTCAGGCCAGCGGCAATTTTAATCAGGATCAGATGGTCAATCTGATCAAACTTCAGGCCCAAAAAAGCGATTATAAACGGATGGCGATTGCCCTTCCCAACGGAGTGGTGATTACGACTGATGGAATAGAACGCAATATCAGCGGACGGGTCTATTTTCAGGAGGCACTGGCCGGAAAATCAGTGATTTCGGAAACCATTACGGATTATATCGACGGAAAAAAGATTAATGCCTATGCAACACCAATATATAATGGCAATGACGTCGCGGCTGTTCTTGTGGCGACCGTAGAAACCGAAAGTTTTAAAGAATTCCTCGGCGTGAACACTTTTAATAATCAAGGGTATTCGTTTATCGTAAAAGCAAACGGGGATGAAGTGGTCGGATCCCTTCATCCCAACAGTGTCGGAGATTTTAACAACATGTTTGATGTTTTAGGAAAGGCTGAGTTTAGCGGAGGGGATAGCCTGGAAACCCTGAAAGCAAAGATGGAAAAGGGCGAAAGTGGAAGTTATATCAGCAAATATAACGGCCTGGAGCGGTATACCGTATATGAACCACTGACCATCAGCGATTGGTATATGATGACGGTTGTCCCCACGCGGGTTGTGAATGTCCAAACGATGAAAATCCTTGAATCAGCATCTTTTCTGATTGTTATCGCTTTGATTGCGATCAGTCTGTTGTTTTTGATCATTTTAATTTTTCAGAACCGCTCAAAAAATAAATTGGCAAAAATTGCTTTTGAAGACGAAGTAACCGGAGGAAATAACTGGCAGAAATTCAAATTGGAAGCGACGGAAATGCTGGAAAAAAATGACCAGCGAAGCTATGTTTTGCTGACCTTTGACATTGATCAGTTTCGGTTTATCAATGAAGCCTATGGTCTTGATCGTGGCAACGAACTCCTTAAACTGATTATGGATATCTTGAAAGCCAATCTGGGTAAAAATGAAACCTGCGCCCGGGTGTCGGCGGACCATTTTGTGATATTTTGCGGTGGGCTAAGCCATGGGAAAATCACCCAGCGAATCAGAAATTTCATTCGTATTTTAAACGCCGAAAAAGAAGTGTTGAAGATCAAAGAAAAAATTATTTGTCATTTTGGAATTTACATAATTGAAAATGAAACAAAAGATTTGGAAAAAATTAGAGAAAAAGCGAATATGGCCAGAATTGCCGCGAAAAGATCGGAAAACGGTGCATGGTTTTTTTATTCCGATGCCTTTCGAAAAATAATTGAGGATGAAAAAGAAATCATTGACAGCATGGACGAAGCCCTGAATAATAATGAGTTTGAAATGTATCTACAGCCGAAGTACAATCTGCACACCGATGAATTCTGCGGTTGTGAAGCGCTGGTTCGTTGGAATCATCCCCAAAAGGGTTTGCGAAGTCCAGTCGCGTTTATTCCGATTTTCGAACAAACCGGGTTCATTAGAAAACTGGATATGTTCATGATCGAAGCAGCCTGCAAGATCCTCAAACACTGGGAAGAAAACGGTTTTCCGGAAATGACAGTTTCCGTGAATATTTCTCGGAAGAACCTGCATCAATCTGATTTCACTCAAAAAGTGCTGAAAATTACCGATGACTATCGCATAAAAAAACACTGTCTGGAGATGGAAATAACCGAATCCGTTATTTTTGAAGACCTTGAGCGGATGATTGAAGTCGGTAAAAACTTCCGGGATGATGGCTTTAAAATATCGATGGATGACTTCGGCTCAGGGTACTCGTCCATCAATCTGTTGGAAACCCTGCCATTGGATACCATCAAGATCGATCAGGGCTTTTTTAAAGACAATCTCAAAAATGAACGGACCCAAATTGTCGTAAAAGCGATGATTGAGTTAATTAAACAACTGGGCATGACCGTTGTTGCCGAAGGCATTGAGACCAAAGAAGAGGTTGATATTTTAAGAAAACTGAATTGCGATATCATTCAAGGCTATTATTATGGAAAACCGATGACGGTTGGTGATTTCGAAGAAATGGTTTTTAAGAAATAAGCGGACCTGAAATTGTTAAAATGATGCTAATAATATCTGCTTGAGTGACGAGGAAAAGAGGGGAAAATGGAAACAAAAAATATTCGCATTGGTGATGTCCTGAAAAATGCCGGGTTTATCAGAGAAGAACAGCTTCAGGAGGCGCTGGCTTATCAGAAAATTGATAAAAGCAAACGGCTGGGAGCGATTCTGGTGGATTATGGCTATGTAACAGAAGCCCAGCTGCTCCAGGCTTTGTCGCAGCGCCTTAATGTGGAGGTTCTGGATCTTAACGAGACCATGATCAACCTGGATGCAGCCGGGAAAATCCCCCAGAATATGGCGGTTAAGTATACGCTTATTCCCATCAGCGAAGAAAACAACCGGCTGCTGGTGGCGATGAACGATCCCCTGGATTTTTATGCCATGGAAGACGTCCGCCTGATTACCAACATGCCCATTGATGTGGTGCTGGCCACCAAGGAAGTGATCCTGGAGACCATCCACAATGCCTACACCGAAATTGAAGCCAAAAAGGCGGCGACAGTGGCGAATGAAACGGTGGGCGGTACCAGTATTTCTTTTGTGGAAGAAATTACCACCAATGATAAGGATGCACCGATTGTCAATCTGGTCAATTCGGTGCTGTTAAAAGGCTATAGCGCCGGAGCCAGTGATATCCATATCGAACCGTTTGAGAATGAAACGATCATTCGGATGCGGATCGATGGTTTGATTGTAGAGTATCTGACGCTGGAACCAAATTTGCATCAATCGCTGGTGGCCCGCATTAAAATACTGTCGAATCTGGATATTGCAGAACGACGTTCCCCTCAGGACGGACACTTTCGGGTGCGCATCGACAAGGTCGACATGAACATCCGAACCTCCAGTATTCCGACGATTTATGGGGAAAAAATGGTGCTTCGTTTTTTAAACATGAACACCGCCCTGGATCATGCCGAACAGTTTGGAATGACCCCTGAAGATTACGAAAAAATGCTGCAGGTGCTTAAAAGTCCCCATGGGGTGATCTACATCACCGGCCCGACCGGCAGCGGAAAAACAACGACACTGTATATGCTGCTGGAAATGCTGAGTAAAAATGCCGTCAATATTGCCACCATTGAAGATCCGGTGGAAAAAAATCTGGCCAATATCAACCAGACGCAGGTGAATATTTTGGCCGGGCTGACCTTTGAGTCCGGATTGCGCTCGATTTTACGGCAGGACCCGGATATTATCATGGTCGGTGAAACCCGTGATAATGAAACGGCTTCCATTGCCGTCCGTTCAGCCATCACCGGCCATCTGGTATTATCCACCATTCATACCAACGACGCGGTTTCCACCATCGCGCGGCTGGAGGATATGGGCGTGGAGCCCTATATGGTTGCCAATTCCCTAACCGGAGTAGTGGCGCAGCGGCTGGTCAAAAAGATCTGCAATAATTGCCGGGAAGCCTATCAAGCGTCGGATATCGAGCGAGAACTGTTAAATGACGAGTCCGTCACGACACTCTATCGAGGACGCGGCTGTCATCTCTGCAACCACACCGGCTACAAAGGACGAACCGCGATTCATGAAATACTGGCCGTCGATAAAACGATTCGAACCATGATTTCCCGAAAAGAGCCCACGGAAAATATCTATGACTATGTGGAACAAAACCAGAAGCTGATTCCACTGCGAAAAAGCGTGGAGCAGCTGACGAAAAGCGGCGTGACCACGATGGAAGAATTCCTGAAATTATCATATTATGTGGAATAGGGGAGAAAAATGAAGACAAGCTTTTTAGACTTGGTGAACTACGGCCGTCGAAACGATTGTTCCGACATCCATTTGTCCCGCGAGCTGCCCCCGGTGTTTCGTAAAAACGGACAATTGTATCAAAGTGATTTTGAGCACAATCCCGAGCTGATTGAAGAGCTGATTTTCTCCATCCTCGACCCGGCAGAACTCAAACTCCTCCGCGCCGGGGATGATCTGGATTTCTGCCATGTGACCCCGGAAGGCCTCAGACAGCGGGTGAATATTTACAAACAACAGGGCAGCTACGCTGCCGCTGTGCGGCTGCTGAACGATACCATCCCGAGTTTTGAAGATCTTAAGCTGCCTCCGATTATGAGAAAGCTGGCCAATGAGCCGCGCGGCCTGATTTTGATTACCGGCCCCACCGGCAGCGGGAAATCCACCACCTTGGCGGCGATGATCGATTATATCAATACCAACAAGGCCCTGCATATTCTGACCGTGGAGAACCCGGTGGAATACAAACACGAACACAAAAAAAGCATCGTCCATCAGCGCGAGGTCGGGATGGATGTGCCTTCCTTTGCCGGCGCGCTGCGGTCCTCCCTGCGAGAAGACCCCGACGTTATTCTGGTGGGCGAAATGCGCGACTTCGAAACCATTTCGGCCGCCGTCACCGCCGCCGAAACCGGCCATCTGGTTTTATCCACCCTGCATACCATCGGGGCGGCCAATACCATTGACCGGATCATCGATGTCTTTCCCCCCTACAGCCAGCAGCAGATTAGAACTCAGCTTTCCAGCATTTTAAAAGGTGTCGTCACCCAGCAGCTGGTGCCGCTGGCAAACGGCCAGGGCCGTATGGCGGCGCTGGAGGTGCTGATTGGTACCGACGCGGTTTTAAACCTGATTCGCGACAGCAAGACCCATCAGCTGGCATCGGTGATGCAAACCGGCGGCCGGGACGGCATGCGAACCCTGAATTCCGATCTGGCCAGGCTGGTCAAAGAGCAGCAGATTACCTACGACATCGGTTTGGAGTGGGCCAGCGACAAGCAGGAGTTCAACCAGTATTTCGGGAAGTGAGCAAGAGGGAGCTATGGTGCAAAGCTCGCACTCCTTCGTTTTTCAGGCGAATGTTCCAAGGTAAAGAACAAGGCGAAATATTGCCAGAATTAACTAATATTAATGCAGGTTTAACTTGACTTTAAAATAGATGTAACATAGAATAAGTTACAAATAAGCTGCAAATTTACAATATGAGGCATAACAAGTGAAAGCTTGCGACGCAAAGCTACAGGGTCTAAGTTTGGTGGAGGACATCAGGATAGGATAGCCAGCTGCCACACAAGGTGTGGCTTTTTTTGACCAAAAATTTAAACGAGCTTAAACAAAAATCAAGAAAAAAGCCGGACAACTGAGCAAATCGGGTGTCGGCAAAAAAACATTAAGATCAATAAACGATCTGGTTAACCGATGATAGATTATGAATCGCCTCGTGGCGCAGGTGATATTATAGATTTTTTAAATTTTAATAATATAAGGGAGAAAAGTAGATGGAATTCATTAACAGAATGCGGAAAGACAAAAAAGGGTTTACCCTGATTGAAATTATTGTGGTGCTGGTGATTTTGGCGATTTTAGCAGCGTTCATGATACCAAGTATGTTGGGATTTGTGGGGGATGCAAAAAAGAAAGCGGCAGTTGCTGAACAGAGAGAAGTTTATGTAGCCGCACAGGCAATAGCAACGGAACAATTTGGAAAAAATGGAAATACAACTGGAGCAACAAACCTTGGTATGAGCACTATTACTTCACCTGCAACTGATTCAGTAGCTACTAATTTAGGATCAGCAGCTTGCAAAAGCTCAGCTACTGGTGCTGCTTTGGAGATGTATAATTATTTAAATAAAGATATTACACCTGGTACTGGACTAACAAGTTCAGATGGTTCATTATGGACTGTAAGTGTTGATGCCAATGGAAAAGTGACAAAAGTAACTTACAAAAAAGGTGGACTACAATTAGATGATTTATCACCTAGTTCAGCTGTGAATTAATTAAATAGATCCTACCGCCCTATGCGCCATAGGGTAACATCTCCCTACCAGCGCAGACCCGATGATGGGTCTGCGCTGGTAGGGAGATGTTTAAATTTGAGCAAGGATCAGCAGCTTAATCTGATGTTAAATTCTAGTTTTTACCTTCAGTAATAAGGAATGATTTCGGGGAATGTGTTATAATGAATCCAATTAAAAATTATCAATATGCCCCCCGGGACAATCAGCCGGTCGGTTTCAGCCGGGGCTTCGCGCTGGCGGTGGTATCTCTGCTCCTGGTGGCGGCCTTGGTGGTGGGCGGTCTTGTTTTTTCGTCCCGCAACAGCACGTATGCCGCCAATGCTCAGTTGGTGTATATGGCCGCGACGGCGAAAGCGATAGAATTTGAAGCTTTGGGGCATTATCATGTTCCGGTTCAGGCGGATCTGGTGGCACTCATCGGAGATGATGTGAATGAGGGGGCTGTTATTCAGGTTGTGGATGAAAATAATGACGCCACCATTGATTACATCATTTACAGCAAAAGCGGCTTAACCACAAAATATTCACCCGGAAAAACCGACGCTGCAAAAACATCAAAGTAAATGGCTTGGACCGGTATGAAAGGAACTAATTTTTTATGAACGATAACGTTGCAGTTGCACTTATAAATTTCATTCTCTATCTCTACATCTTTGTGTTCGGAGCGGTCATCGGCAGCTTTCTCAATGTGGTCATCTATCGGGTGCCTAAAGAGATTTCTATTGCCAAAGGCCGCTCCTTCTGTCCCAAATGCGGCGCCCAAATCAAAGGCTACCACAACATCCCGGTTTTCAGCTATCTCTGGTTGCGCGGGAAATGTGCGGACTGCGGGGAAAAGATTTCGCCGCGATACCCGCTGATTGAGCTTTTTACCGGCGCTTTGGCCGTTCTGGTACTGTGGATTTTCGGCTTTTCCTTACAGTGGATCGTGGTTTTTACAGTTGGAGCGATGCTGATCTGCATCACCATGATCGATTTCGATACGATGACCATTCCCAACGGACTGGTCATCGCCCTGATGGTGCCGGCACTGGTGTCCTTTTTCTGCTTTCCCCAGGTGGAGCTGCTGTCCCGAGTCATCGGCATGGTGGTTGTCAGCCTGCCGATGCTGGTGATGATCCTCTTTATCGGTGAGGCCTTCGGCGGCGGGGATATCAAGCTGATGGCGGTGGCCGGATTTCTGCTGGGATGGCCAAATACCCTGCTAGCAACCTTTATCGGTCTGGTCCTTGGCGGGGTGGTGGCGGTTAGTCTGCTGGCTAAAAAAACGAAGGACAAACACATGGCTTTTGGCCCCTATTTATGTATCGGAATCATGACCGCTTTGTTGGCTGGCGATGCAATAATTAAGTGCTATTTAAGTCTGTTTGGGTTATAATACCGTTAAGATAAATTCCAATGATGGAGGGCTTCATGCCGGTTTATAAATATACAGCAAAAAATTTACAATCCGAGGTCATCCATGGCACCATGGAGGCATCTGATGCCGACGTGGTGCGTCGAAACCTGCGGAAAAATAATGAGTTTACAACAAAAATAAAAGAAGTTCAGGAAACGAAGAAGCCTTACAAATTAAAACCGATGGAAATTTCCGATTTCTCCAGACAGATTGCCAGTATGCTGTCTTCAGGAATTACGATGATACGTGCTATTAAAATCATGGAAGAGCGGGACATCAAGCCGGCGATTAAAAAAGTCTATGGCATTTTGTATCAGGAAATTCAGCGTGGCAATACCTTGTCCGATGCTATGGAATCAACAAACGGGGCCTTCCCTCTGTTGCTGATTAATATGTATAAATCTGGTGAGGCCAGCGGTCAAATGGAGGGCACGGCCCGAAAAATGGCGGATCATTACGAAAAGGAACATAAACTCCGGGGAAAAATAAAAAGCACCATGACTTATCCGGCGATTCTTTTTGTGGTCACCATTTTGGTGGTACTTTTAATTTTTACATTGATTCTGCCACAGTTCTTTACCTTATTTAAAGGGATTCAGCTCCCGGCCATTACCCAGTTCATGATCAATATCAGCAATTCACTGACCTCTTACTGGATTTTTTATTTGATCGGAGCACTCGTCATTGTTGCCTTGGTTTCATTTTTATTAACGGTTCCCAAAGTGAAGCTGCTTTTAGATCAGCTGAAATTGAAAATACCAAAAGTTGGCAAACTGATGAAGATTGTTTACACGGCACGTTTTGCCAGAACCCTGAGCTCTCTTTATTCCAGCGGCCTGGCGATGATTACTGCGTTGACCATCAGTGGGGATACCATCGGCAACACCTATTTGCAGTCCCAGTTTCCCAAAGCCATTGAACAGGTGCGAAATGGTGAGCCTTTGTCAGCAGCGATTCACACCATCAACGGCTTCGATGCCAAATTGGTGGCCACCATCTATATTGGCGAAGAATCCGGAAAACTGGATGAAATGCTGGAAGACGTGGCAGATGCTTTTGATTATGAAGCAGAGATGGCCACGACTCAGTTGGTCACATTTATTGAACCGATTATGATTATTATTATGGCAGTCATGGTTGGCGGTATCATGCTGTCAGTGATGTTGCCAATTTTAACTTTATACCAAAACGTCGGATAGGAAGGCTTTTTATGCAGACAATTGTATTTTTTTCAAATGATGGCATCCAGGTCGTCCAGGGGACGATGAAGGGTGGACAGCTGACGATTCAGCATTTTAAAACACTGCCGGTGGAAGCCGGCGCTCTCATTAATGGTGTCATTACCAATGAGGAAGCCATCAGACAAACTCTCTCCGACGCGTTGGCTGAGAATCCCGGTTTGTTTATCAACATGAAACTGGTGATCGAGAGCAGTTTAATTGCGAGCAAAAATGTGGAGGTTCCCCGGCTGAAACCGAAGGAGCTGGCAGCACTAACAGCCACTGAGCTTGAAGACACCGCCGGAAATTATGAAGAGTTGGTGGTGGATTATTCAAATATTCCCGGACCGAACGGGAACAACCTGTTCTGTTGTGGCGTGGAAAAGCGGGTAATTGAGTCTTATCTGGCGTTGTTTGAAAGTCTGAAAATCAGGGTACTGAGCATTGATGTGGGACTGAATGCTATTATTCAATATGTTTCCGGAACTAAAGACTACAAGGGCATAACCCTGGCGATTAACATCCTGGACGGGAGAGATTTATTATCGATATTATTTGAAAATGGCCTTTATATTTTTTCAACCCGCTCCCGTCTAATGTCGGAACGCGGCACCGATGCTTTTGCGGACGAACTGTCGGCAAAGCTTTCATCGCTAATCCAATTCAACAAGTCTCAAAAATCCGAATATTCCTTGAATATCAGCTTATATGCCGGCCTGGATGAATTTGAATTAAATTCGTTGAAAAATCTGGTGTTTGACCCGGATCTTTCGTTATTCATTATCCCCCAAACCCGCAACATAAAAGAGCTGTTTGAGATTGATGAAACTTTTGATTTTGGAAAATTTATTTATCCCATTGCGTCGTTTTTCACGGGAACCAAAGTCATTAATCTCTTGACCGCCTATAAAAAAAGCCTGGTGGTTAAAAAGGAACGACACTTTGAAAATAAAGCCCTGGCAATACCCATTGTTATGGCGGTGATTTTTTTAATTGTTTTTTCGACCTTCTATCTGCTACAGATGAGTGCCCAGAAAAAACTGGATGCGAGCAACGCCTATATCAGTGATACCACGAATCAGCAGCAATATCTGGAAGCGAAAAATTTAACCGATGCCGTTGAGGGAATCAATTCACAGGTATCTGACGTGGAGATGATCAATACCGCCGTTAACAGCAACCCCAAGCTGGTTTCGGATAAGCTGACGCATCTGGCGACCCTGTGCAACAGTGTGATTACCTTAAACAGTATGACGTATGACGGCGAAACCGGCGGTGTCAGCATCGCCGCAACCGCCAACAGTGTCCAGGAAGCAGCTAGTTATGTGGAACGATTAAGAGCCACGGAGTACTTTGTCCAGGTGGATTATAACGGCTATTCCAAGGCGACCGCAACTTCTGGAACAACGACTTCGGGAATGGCCGGTACCGCGGGCACTACCTTTACTGGTTACAACTTTACAGTGCAGGCTTATTTGAAGGCGGGTGATCAACAATGAAAAAACTGACACGACGGGAAAAATTGTTGATCTATATTTTGATCTGTTTTGCGATTGGCTCAGGAGGCATCTATTTTGTGGCGATACCATGCTATCAACGTTACGCAGTTGTTGACGATCAGGCAACAGAGGCAGGATATACCCAACAGACCATGGAAATGGCGATTAACAGTATCCCGGTCACGATGACGGCTCAGGATGCTGCCAAGGCAAAACTGGCGGCAGTCAAGGGGCCCTTTTCTGCTCATCTGCCCAATGAAGGAATTGATGCGCTGCTGACACAGCTGTGCCTGAGTTATAATCTGGCCCCGACTTCCCTGGCCATTGAGAGCAACGCCATGCAGGAGCTGCTGTTTTTTGAAGCTTACTCCGGCGACGCGACTGGGGCAGGTGGTACCACGGGGACGAGTTCAACAACCGGATCGAACACGACAACGGGCACAAGTTCAACAACGGGTTCAAACACGACAGCCGGGACGAGTTCAACAACGGGTTCAAACACTACAGCCGGCACAAGCACAACCACCGGTTCGAACACAACAACGGACACGAGTTCAACAACCGGTGCAAGCACAACCGGGAGTTCAAGCACGACAACGGGAACATCAACCGGTTCATCAACCTGGACAAGCGTGGTAACGATGGCACTGACCGGAACCCAAACAAACTTTTATCAGTTGCTGGATGCCGTGGCCGCCCGGCCGGATATGATTATTTCCAGTTTTACCATTGCCCCGGCAACCACGACAACCACCGTATCCAGTGTCACCAATTCATCCAGCACGACCAGTTCCTATACCGGATGGACACCGGTGCTGGATGGCGGAAATATTACCATCAGCGTTACCTTTGAGGTTTATATGGTGGATAAATAGAATATCAGATGAGAAAAGCCGGTTTAATAACTGGCTTTCTTTGCAGGAAAATACAAAAAAAGCGGGAGGCTGGAGCATGAAACTTAAGATAATTGGAAAATTAAAAAGTGAAAAAGGCGCTTCTTTGCCATTTGTTCTCATTATCGGGATGGTTATCATGATCCTGGTTGCCTCATTGCTTGCTGCCGCCAATAGCGATTTTACCTTCACCCAACAGTCTTTAGAGAGTCGACAGGCTTATATTGATGCCAAGTCGGTGATTGAGTTTGGAAAAATTGAGATAAACAGCAGGATGACGGCGTTGAAGAATAAAAATGAAGAAATAAAAAATGCAACCGATGCCGCAACATTAACAACATTAATATCACAGAGAGCGACTTTAATAACAACGTTGGATGATCCATTTACTATCTATGGTGCTAAGGACAGTGTTACGGATAATCTCGACATTACTACTTTGTCTCTTTCACCAGCTTCAGGCGATGCTTTAGGTGTTTGTACGGTGGCTTTAACAGGCGCAGGGACGGATACTACACAATATGCTTTTGATATCAAAACACAAAATCTCAAACGAAAACTGGATTATAAGGTTGATTTTGCTTATAAAGTAACAACAGCAACAACGGCGACAACAAATAACTGGAAAGGCTCTTCATATGTGCCTGATACGAAACCGATAAATACGGATGGGACTGATTGGACAAAAGTTACTACATTACAAAATCAGAATTTAACAAGTAAAACAAATATTTGTGTGACCGCAGCTGCGCAAACTTATTATGCTACACAATATTTGTCAGCCTCTTCAGATATTGTCTTTCAAGGTAACCTTGTGATTAAAAAAAATACTACGTTATACATTCAATGTAATCAATTATGGGTTACCGGCAGCATTACGTTGGAAGAGGGCAGTACACTCATCGTTACCGGTAATGGAAATAATAATAAGAAACAGATGATTGTTGACGGGTTAATAAAATCTGATACAAATAATTTAAATCATTCTGAGGATATAAACATATCAAATCTGGATTATTTTGAAAGCAAGGGCTTGAATCTATATGGGAGTAATGGCAGTGATTTCTTCAAACTAGACTCTAAGACCATCAAAATTAATGGAGATGTTTCATTGAACAACATTGAGGGTTACAATTATAACAATGGAGTGAGTACAACTGAAATAACAACGCAGTACTTTGATTGTTCAGGGAAAACGTCGATTGAAAATTCAGGATCGTCATCGATACCGTTCGTATTTGCCTCCATTGATGGTATCTTGAATATTCGATTTGTTGGAGGATATGATCAGCAGGATTCCCATGTTGATATTAACGATGCCAATCTGGTAATATTTGGCTCATCGTTTTATTTGAAATCAAGTAACAAACAATATGATTCTTATCGGGATTATACTAATTGGTGGAGTAGTTATTGGGATTACTTTTATTGGGATCACCTTTATGTAGAGGCAAACAACATATATTTAGAAGGTACTTCGATTCGGATGACATGGAAATCATTATTGTTTGTACGAAACAATAATGATACCAATGTGTTCACACAATCAAAGATTAGTTATTTGGACAATTCAACTGACAATTTAGGCCCCGGCAGCTATACTGGCAAGCGGTTTGTGTGGAATATAAGTGGGACTGCGTGGGAGTTTGGTAGAATAATATCGTCAGACCTTAACCGTACGGGTGATTATCCTGCAAACACAAGTATTGGTACAGTCACCCTAGGGTTGGAAACCTATTATTAAGGAGGGCATCATGAAAAAGATAATTGATAATCAACGTGGTGTCACCCTGATCGAGACAGTGGTTGCGACCGCGATCATTGCGATTCTATTGGTTACGCTTCTTGGAACATTGTTATTTGGACAAAAAATGATCGTTTTCACGGATACAAAAAACAATGCGGCAGCGCAGGCTCAAAATCTGGTGGATGGAATAATGACACAGCTTGGTGCAAGCACTCTTCCGAATGATACTGTCGTTGATGGTGCCACAAAAATGGCAACAAGCTTTGATGATTCAAAAAAGACGACAAATCCAAAGCAGTATTATATTAATGAAGTTACAAAAAGTGGGACGACGATTGGGTACAATATCTTTGCTCGAGTCTATTACAATAATGGCGATTCTTATGTTGATTTAAAAGCCTTTGCGAAAAAAGGTGGTGTTTTTAATTGAAAAAAATTATTAATATTCGATCAAACAAAGGTTTCACGTTAGTTGAATTATTAGTCGCCCTACTGATTTCCGGTATCTTGATGGCAACGGTATCTTCAATTTTTCTGATGGCCCAAAAAATTTATACGCGAGGCGGCGATATTTCCTATAAACAAAAGACTATCACCAATGTGGAAACGGAACTGCAGAATGCATTGGCGGTTGCTACGACAGTATCATTAAGTTCTGCGGCAACAGGCGATTTCAATTTGGGATTTAATGATCAGGGCCAATGTGTAGAAGTCGTTGATGGAAAAACATACGTAATTGATCAGATTTCGGAGATTTTTTTGACCGGTAAAAATCAAAATACACTATCATATCAATTGATACCTAACGCAAATATGTCAACACTAAGTGGTGGCATTGTTATGAACAATAAAAATATAATCGATATCGATCAATCTTCACAAGCAAAATTGCTGAGTGGTACAAAGCTAAATGTCTCTGGTGATACCATACATTATCTTGTATTGACGGTAGCAACGGTCCCCGTGGATCCAGTGGTTCCGGGAACTAATATTAATGATACACTTAAAGCAACCGGTGTTATTCCGGGTCGTTGGGATTTGATGGTAGATTCTGCCGCTGCTTCTATGGAGGGTGGATATTCGCTTTCACCGGATGGCGCTGTTTATACAGACAGTACCGGCACTTATGTGACAGCGAAAAATCAGTATATTCATCAAGATTATGCTGCGACTACGCATCCGACCGCGGCAGTTCATTATGCTAAATATGGTAGTGTACCAAATGAATACTTTTTAAAAATTTCAAGTGAGACTCGCGTGATTACTGCAGCTGATTATGAAACGGATCCAACGCTAATAAGCCAGACTAGATATTGGAAAGAAGGTAAGGTTCCTAAATTAGGTGATTTGTATTTATACAATGGAGCTTATTACATTTGGCAAAGTAATTCAAGCTATTATAGTTGTCCAAAAGATCCCACAAATGTATATAATTGGTTAAAGCTAGTCAGTGCACCATCACAATTTCAATAAAAACGAATGAGGCGTCTGTTAAAAAACTTTAAATTTTCCAATGGAATTCTACCATATTATACAGGTCATATGTTTAATGAGTTAGCATGTTTAACAATTTAATTGAAATTTCACATTCACAAACTATCATCCTTATGATACTATAATTACCAAGATACAGGAGGCGAAAAATGAAAAGAATTGAAATATATGAACCGGCCGGCTGCGCATCCGGTGCCTGTGATCCCATGATTGAGGCGGATTTGCTGCGGATTGAACATATGGTCGCAGATTTAAGAGGACAGGGCGTTTCCGTCTCCCGTTTCAATGTAATGGATGACGGGCCGGCTTTTCTGGCCAGTGATCTGGTTAAAAAGGCGCTGGTGGAGAAAGGTCCGGATTGTCTGCCGTTGGTAATCGTTGATGGCAAAGTCGAATCCGAAGGGGAATACCCGACCGATCTTGAACTGGCGAAATGGGGCGGACTGCCCTGGAGTGATCTGGAAATATACGCGGATCGCGAAAGACGGGACACCGCCATCGCCATGGATCTGGCCCGGGGCGGTGACTGTGACGCAGACGATGATTGTGACGGCGACTGTGACAGTTGCAGCTGATGAGTAAAATTATTCGTAAAAAATAAAGAAATGCGAAAGCATTTCTTTTTTCCATTAACTTTTGATACAAAATTTTGTTGGTCCAATTGTATGTTTTTTAACAAAGTAATAAAAGCAAACGAATTCATAAAAAAGAGGAAGAAAAACCAAATAATGGCTGCAAATATTTATATTGAAAAAGTTTGGTTTTTATCAGGATATAGTGATAAAATAATATTCAGTGTGAAAAGAAGGAGAATTTAGTATGCAATTTGATCGAAAGCTTCAGCTTGCAACGGATCTTTATCAATTTACCATGGGGAATGTATATGTTCAAGATGGCAAAGCTAATGAAGAAGCTGTTTTTGATGTTTTTATTAGAAATAACCCTTTTCAGGGCGGTTACACCGTGGCAGCTGGTTTAGAACAGGTCATCGACTACATCAATGGCATCCGTTTTTCAAAAGAAGATACGGCATTGCTCAAAAAAAATCATCCGGAATTTTCAGATGTGTTTTTGGACTATTTAGAGAATTTTAAATTTGAAGGGGAAATTTTTGCCGTTCCCGAGGGGACGATTATCTTTCCAATGGAACCGATTGTTCGGGTGAAAGCCCCGCTGGTCCAGGCCCAGATTGTCGAAACAACGATATTAAGTATTGTGAATCATCAAACCCTAATTGCCACCAAGGCGGCTCGTATTATTGAGGAAGCCCAGGGGGATGCGGTGATGGAGTTTGGTCTTCGTCGCGCGCATGGAACGGAAGCGGGTTATTATGGCGCCCGGGCGGCAGTGATTGGCGGATGTGTGGGAACCAGCGTGGTGGAAACGGAAGCGATGCTGGATCGTCCTTCCATGGGGACCATGAGCCACAGCTTCATTCTCAGTTATGATACGGAGTTGGAAGCCTTTGAAAAGTTTGTGAAATATAATCCCGACAATGCTGTTCTTTTGGTCGATACCTATAACACCCTGACACAAGGGGTGCCGAATGCGATTAAGGTGTTAAATAAAGCCCTGGCAGATAAAACGATGACCAAAGGATATGGGATTCGAATTGATTCCGGAGACCTGGCATATCTGAGTGCCGAAGCTCGGAAGATGCTGGATAAAGCGGGTTTGGAAAAGGCCGTGATCGTGGCATCTTCGGATCTGGATGAACATTTGATTAAGGATTTGAAAATTCAGGGGGCTAAAATCAACTCATGGGGCGTTGGGACGAAACTGATTACCGCTTATGATTGTCCTTCTTTAGGCGGGGTGTATAAACTTTCTGTTATTGCCGGAAAACCAAAATTAAAAGTATCGGAGGATCCGGGTAAAATCACAAATCCCGGTTATAAAAAAATAGTCCGAATTTATGGAAAAAGCAATGATATGGCGTTAGCGGACTTAATAACGCTGGACGATGAAAGCATTAATGTGAATGAACCATTAACTATTTTTCATCCGGTGTATACCTGGAAAAAAAGAATCATCAAGGATTACTATGTCCGCGAACTGCTGATTCCTGTTTTTATCAAGGGAAAATGTGTTTATAACTGTCCGAAAATTTCAGACATTCAGGAACACCTGAGAAATGAAAAAGCCAACCTATGGCCGGCTTTTAAACGGATGGTCAATCCTCATGTTTATCATGTCGATCTGTCTGAGGCGCTGTGGACATTGAAACAGCGTTTATTGAGTGAAGCGGAGTAGATCGGGAGGTCATCTTTTTAAGATCATGAAAACTAAAATAATTGCGATAGAAAGTCTTGATGAGACTGGGTTAAAAGCTTTAGAAGAAGTGGCGGCACTGATAAAAAAAGGTGAAACCGTCGTTTTCCCAACCGAAACGGTTTATGGGTTAGGGGCAAATGCGTTTGATCCCGAAGCGGTGAAAAAAATCTTTATCGCCAAAGGGCGTCCGAATGATAATCCCCTGATTGTTCATGTTTCAGAAATTGCCGCGGTGGACTGTTTGGTTGCCGGGATTCCGCCTAAAGCCAAGCAGCTGATGGATGTCTTTTGGCCGGGGCCGCTGACCTTGATTATGGAAAAATCAGCGCTGATTCCCGCTGAAGTTTCGGCCGGTCTGAACACCGTCGGCATTCGCTTCCCAGATCATCCGATTGCCCAGGCGTTTATCAAAATGGCCGGGTGTCCGATTGCGGCTCCCAGTGCAAACCGATCCGGACGGCCCAGTCCGACCCAGGGAAAACATGTTCTTGAGGATCTGGATGGCCGGGTTGCGGCGATTATTCTTTCTGCGGATACTGAAATCGGATTGGAATCGACGGTGATTGATATGACGGCGGAACCACCGGTGGTCCTTCGTCCAGGTGATGTGACGGTGGCTGAGCTGCGCGAGGTTTTAGGCGAGGTATTGGTTTCAGCCAATGTCACTGAAAATGTTGTGCCGGCGAAGGTCTCGTCGCCGGGAATGAAATATACCCACTATTCGCCCAAAGGGGATCTGGTGATCGTTAAAGGGACAACAACGGAGATCTGCGAGAAGATCAACAATGCGGTCTCCCGCTATCGCGGAAAGCCCCTGTCGATTGGGATACTGGCAAGCGATGAAACCATGGGGTGTTACCATGAAGGTTTGATTATTTCCCTGGGAAGTCAAAAAGATCCCCGAGAAATGGCGAAAAATCTTTTTTCACGGTTGCGTACCTTTGATGAGCTTGGGGTCGAAAAAATATACGCCGAAGACATTCCCTTGAACAATGAAACATTGGCTTTGATTAACCGCCTTTATAAAGCGGCAGGCTATACATTTATTTAAAAAAAGGAGGACGAAATGAAAATAGCAATTGGTTCGGATCATGGGGGCTTTGATTTGAAAGAAGTCATAAGACCTTACTTAATTGAACTGGGTCATGAAGTTGTCGATTTTGGAACCGAGTCCCATGAATCCTGCGACTATCCAATCTATGGGCAAAAGGTCGGAGAAGCAGTCAGCTTTGGCGATTGTGACCGGGGGATTGTCATTTGCGGTACCGGCATTGGGATATCCGTGGCGGCTAATAAAGTTCCCGGTATCCGCGGGGGCGTGTGCACCAACGAATTTATGGCGGCGATGTCCCGGGAGCATAACGATGCCAATATCCTGGCATTAGGGGCAAGAGTTATCGGCGAGGGTCTGGCCTTGCGGATTGTAAAGGTCTTTCTGGAAACGGAATTTGCTGGTGGACGTCATCAACGACGGATCGATAAGATTCGCGAGATCGAAAAAAAGTACTTGAAATAGTAAAAAAAGAAATTGCTGTATATACAAGTATAAAAAAATGTGGTATTATAGGTGAAAGTTGTTGGAATAAGATGATTTTCATCAAAAATACAGCAATTTTTTACAGGAACACAGAATTTTGCTAAAAAAGTGAAAAAAATACTAAATAAGATGAAAAAAAGTTCTTGCTTAGGAGAATGGAGCAGGCCAATGGATTCAAAAAGAGATTCGCCTAAAAAAGATTCACCTTATAAATATCTTACCATCATTACTCAGCTGGCGATTTCAACGGTTGTTCCCATCGTACTCATGCTTTTCGTAGGAAAGGCGCTGAATTACTTTTTTAACACCGGACCGATCGTCATGATTATCTGCATCATCCTGGGTGTGATTGCCGGGCTGCGGGAGTTATATACAATTCCCATGAAGATGAATAAACAGTCCATGGAGTATAATAAGCGGAGTCAATATGAATATGAAAAAGAAAAAGAAAAAGAGAACAAAAAGGATAGTGAAAATAAGAATGAAAACGACTAATCTGTCTTTCGAGGCAAAAGTAATGATCGGCGCCGGATTTGTTAGTTTGGGACTCATGTTGTTTGCCTTTATGGCGGCAGAGCCAATAAAATATGTGCTTGGGGTTTTCTTTGGAGGCCTCTACAGCATTCTTAATTTCAGATTAATGCAACTGACTTTTGAAAAAGCAATAAAAATGCCATCGGCAAAGGCTCAAAGTTATATTCAGACCAGATATTTCTTGAGATACCTAATCACCGGTGTTGTTATATATGTGGCACTCATTAATCCCTGGTTAAATATCATTGGTGTTTTTCTGGGTTTGATTGCTGTGAAACTCTCAATTTATCTTAATGGGTTTTTATCCCCAAAAAACGTTTCAAGAAATGAAGCGTGAATAAGAATCAAAAAATCACAAAAGACAGTTTGAATGTGTTTATTCAAACGAGTCTGGACAATGAGGTGAAAGAATAATGAATGGTCCAAAGCTTTTCGGGTATCTCTTCGGATTACCGATATCCGAAACATTAGTGAACACATGGATAACCATGGCAATAGCTTTCGTGATGTGTTTCGTTCTCACAAGGAATTTAAAAAAACATCCGGGAAAGGCTCAAGTCATCGGTGAAGGCATCGTCACCGCCATCGATAATCTTGTCGGTTCGGCGATGGGCAAAGATAAAATGAAATTTGCGCCATATATACTATCTCTTATGATGTTCCTTATTTTTGCAAACACCTGTGGACTCTATGGTCTGAGATCGCCAACAGGGGATATAAGTTTTCCATTGACGTTAGCATTAATTACATTTGTCTTGATTGAAGTCTACACCTGGAAGGGTAGGGGCCCAAAAGGCTATTTCAAAGAATTTATTGAACCCTATCCTTTTATGCTGCCAATTAACATTATTGAAAAATTTTCAAGACCTGTTTCGATGACTTTCCGTATCTTCGGTAACTTAGTCGGCGGAATTATCATCATGCTTTTGGTTTATGAAGGCTTATCGGGGTTGACGTATTTGGCGTTAATCATTCCAATTCCATTGCATTTCTATTTCGATATATTTGTTGGATGTATCCAAGCCTTTATCTTTTCAATGCTGACCATGGTATTTATTGCCAGAGGAATGGATGACTGATAAAGAGGCAAAGCAAAAAAATGTAATGGTTGACAGTAATGCCGAGCTGATTATTTAAACAGGTGCAGCTGAAATCGGCAGTATTGATGGGTAGATTGTCAAATTGACTTTGCTATTTACAAATCCCTTTAGGCAGGGAAAAAATATTTAGAAAAAATTTAGGAGGAAGAAATGGACGGATTAAGTATTATTAAAGCAGCTTCAGCAATAGGAGCAGGATTGGCAATGATCGGCGGTATCGGACCAGGGCTTGGCCAGGGTTATGCAGCTGGTAAAGCAGCAGAAGCGGTTGGACGTCAGCCGGAAGCACAAGGCGATATTATTAAAACCATGTTGATTGGTGCTGCAGTAGCTGAAACCTGCGGTATCTACGCACTGATTGTGGCACTAATATTAATCTTTGCTAATCCCTGGGTTTGAGACTGGGTGGCTCTGATATAAAAATTTTTATTTAAAAAAGTTATAACATTTAATAAAATTTAGGAGGAAAAAATGGACGGATTAAGTATTATTAAAGCAGCTTCAGCAATAGGAGCAGGATTGGCAATGATCGGCGGTATCGGACCAGGGCTTGGCCAGGGTTATGCAGCTGGTAAAGCGGCAGAAGCAGTTGGACGTCAGCCGGAAGCACAGGGCGATATTATCAAAACCATGTTAATTGGTGCTGCAGTAGCTGAAACATGCGGTATTTACGCACTGATTGTGGCACTAATATTAATCTTTGCTAATCCCTGGGTTTAAGACTGGGTGGCTCTGATATGAAAAACTTCAATGATTTTAAATTGGAAAGGGGGCTATAATATTGGAAACAACTGGATTAATCAGTATAGACGCAAGAGTAATGATTGCAACACTCATCAATTTCGTAATTTTCTTTTTCATTGTAAAACATTTCTTTTATGATGCGATTAAAGGTATTATCGCAAAAAGACAAGATAGTATTACTGCTGAAATTACTGGTGCTGAAGAAAAAAATGTTTCAGCTGGTCAATTAAAACTCGAATATGAAGGATTATTGGCTGATATTAAAGGGAAAGAGCGTGAAATTATTCGGGATGCCAATGCTGAAGCTCAGGCTCAGCGACAGGCAATTCTTGATAAGGCTCATACCGAAGCAAAAGGAATTCTTGATAAGGCTAATGCTGAAATTGAACTTGAAAAGAGCAAGGCCATGAATGAGGTTAAAACCAACATCGTCGATCTTTCGCTCTTTGCAGCTGAAAAGATTATTCACAAGGAAATGGATCCGAAACAACACGAAGCCATGATTTTAGACTTTATTGATAAGGTAGGAGAAGCTAAATGAGTTTAGTAGCGAAAAGATATGCCCAGGCCTTATTTGACACTGCCGTTGATAAAAATATTGTTGATGAAGTGTTCGATGAGTTTTCGACGGTGATTGATCTTTTCAAGTCTGAGGCAGAATTAATGGATCTCATGCTGACCCCTTCGATTAATAATTCTGAGAAGAAGGAAATTTTAAACCGGATTTATGGGGAAAAGTCACTTAATCAATATTTGAGAAATTTTCTGGATATCCTTTTAGACAGAAGCCGCTTCGAATATGTGCTAGAGATTAATGAGACCTTCAGACAGCTTGTATTTCCGTATAAAAATACAGTTGAGGCCGTTGTAAAAACTGCGGTGCCCTTGGACGAAACCCTTCGCGTTGCACTTGAAAAAAACCTGGAAAAGCGTTTTGATAAAAAGGTAATTCTTGATAATCAAATTGATGAAACCATTATTGGCGGCGCTGTGGTTTACGTAGGGGATCAGATCATCGATGGCAGCATTAGAAATCAGTTAAATCAAATGAAAACGCAAATGAACAGTATAAGACTATAATAAACGAGGTGAGTAAAGTTGAATCTCCGACCAGAGGAAATAAGTCAAATTATTAAAAGTGAAATAGAACGGTATCAAGATAAACTTGAAGTCGTCGATGTTGGTACAGTCATAACAGTAGGGGATGGCGTTTGTCGTGTTCATGGTTTGGAAAATGCCATGGCTGGCGAACTGTTGGCTTTCCCGAATGATGTTTATGGGATGGTACTGAATCTTGAAGAAGATAACGTTGGTTGTGTTCTTTTAGGTTATGATGATAACATTGTTGAAGGTGATGTTGTTCGTTGTACCGGTCGTATTGTTGAAGTACCGGTTGGTGAGGCCATGATCGGCCGTGTTGTGAATACTTTAGGTATTCCGATTGATGGAAAAGGACCCATTGTTACAGAATTCCATCGCCCAGTTGAAGTTAAAGCGCCTGGTGTTATTGAACGTGAGGGTGTTAATCAACCAATTCAAACAGGTTATAAATCCGTCGATTCCATGATTCCGATCGGACGTGGTCAACGTGAGTTAATCATTGGTGACAGACAAACTGGTAAAACCGCTTTGGCCATTGATACCATTATTAACCAAAAAGGTGAAGATGTTATCTGTATCTATGTCGCCATTGGCCAAAAAGAATCAACCGTTGCCCAGATTGTTGGACAATTGGAAGAAAGCAAAGCAATGGATTATACCATTATCGTTGCAGCTGGAGCGGCTGAATTGGCTCCACTCCAATATTTAGCACCTTATGCAGGGGTTACAATGGCGGAATACTTTATGAATGAACAGCAAAAGGATGTCCTCATCATTTATGATGATTTATCAAAACATGCGGTGGCTTACCGTGCCATGTCCCTGATTCTTCGTCGTCCGCCAGGTCGTGAAGCTTATCCAGGGGATGTTTTCTACCTTCATTCACGTTTGTTGGAACGTGCTGCTAAACTAAAAGCGGGTGGTTCCATCACCGCGTTGCCAATTATTGAAACTCAGGCTGGCGATGTATCAGCCTATATTCCGACCAATGTAATTTCCATTACAGATGGACAAATCTTCCTTGAAGCAGAACTTTTCCGTTCTGGTATTCGTCCCGCTGTTAACCCGGGGATTTCAGTATCTCGAGTTGGTGGGGATGCCCAGATTAAGTCAATGAAAAAGGTTGCCGGACCACTGCGTATTGAATATGCTCAATATCGTGAGTTGGCTTCTTTTGCTCAGTTTGGATCAGACCTTGATGATGTTACAAAAGCTCAGCTGGCCAAAGGGGCACGAATTGTTGAGATCTTAAAACAAGATCAATATGATCCGATGCTGGTTGAAGACCAGGTTCTGATTCTTTATGCGGCAACCAACAATTTCATCCTTGATATCGAAGTTAAAGATATTCAGGAATTTGAAAAAGGTCTAATGGTGTATGCCCATAAGAATCATGCCGGAATTATGGAGAAGGCCAGAGGAAAAGACGGTCTTTCAGATGAAGTTGTTGCAGGTTTTAAAGAATGTTTAGAGGCTTATAAAAAAGTTTTCTTGGCATCTAAATAGATTGTCATCGGAGGTGATTTCTAGTGGCAGAGAATGTTCAAGATATTAAACGTCGGATAAAAAGTGTGAACAGTACCAAACAAATCACTCATGCCATGGAGCTGGTGGCGTCTGCGAAGCTCAAAAAAAGCCGTGGGCTTGCTGAACAACGCTATCCTTATTTTGAGGCGATGATTTTAAGTATGGGTAATATTGTGGAACGAACCGGAAAAAGCAAAAATGCTTTAATGAACCAGCGTGAAGTTAAAAAAACCGCTTATATTATCATTACTGGTGATAAAGGTTTGGCTGGCGGCTACAATGGAAATATTTGCAAACGGGTTGAGTCTCACTTGAAAAACAAAGAAAATACGGTTTTATACACGATTGGATCACGCGGCCGGGATCATTTTAAAAATCGTGATTATAAAATTCAAGCTGAATACCTGGGTATTTCAGAGAATCCCAACTTTTTCACGGCCAAAGCAATAACGGCAGGTATCATGGATGCCTATTTAAAAGAGGAATTTGATGAAGTCTATCTGGTCTATACCAGATTTATTTCAACGCTTGTTCAGCATCCTTATTTAATGAAGCTTCTGCCGCTGAATACAGACGCTTTAAAGCCAAAGAATAAGATTGAGGATGTTGAAGAAAAGAAAAGCTTAACGGGGATGATTTATGAACCTGATCCGGAAGCGCTTTTGGAATATCTTATTCCTAATTATATAGCAAACACATTGTATGGTGCGATGATTGAAAGTGCGGCCAGTGAACAAGGTGCCCGTCGGACCGCGATGGAATCGGCAACCGAAAATGCCAATGAAATGATTGATGATTTAACACTTAAGCTTAACCGAGTACGTCAAGCGGCAATTACCCAGGAAATTTCTGAAATTGTCAGCGGGGCTGATGCATTAAGTTAGAAAAATAAACCATTGGCTGAAACAGTGCCGATATAATGATGAATGTATAAATTAACAGTGTAAATTATTTGCACAAGGAGGTTACAGGGAATGACCCAAAATATAGGGAAGGTTGTTCAGGTTATTGGCGCAGTAGTCGATGTTAAATTTAAAAAAGACGAACTGCCTAAATTGAACACTGCAATAAATATAGAACTTAATGGTCAAACCTTGGTAATTGAGGTAGCTCAATTACTGGGGGACGATGTTGTCAGATGTATTGCGATGGATTCTACTGACGGTCTCGTCAGAGGCCAGGACGCTGTAGATACCGGGGGCCCAATCAGGGTGCCGGTTGGAAAAGCAACGCTGGGAAGAATGTTTAATGTTTTGGGTAAACCAATTGATGGAAAACCTTTTGATACAACCGGTGTTCCAATGAATCCAATTCATTGCCATCCGCCAGCCTTTGAAGAACTGATGACACGACCGGAAATGTTTGAAACCGGGATTAAAGTAGTTGACTTGATCTGTCCTTACGTTCGTGGCGGTAAAATTGGTCTCTTCGGCGGTGCCGGCGTTGGTAAAACGGTATTGATTCAGGAATTAATTAACAATATTGCAACCCAGCATGGTGGTTTATCCGTTTTTGCAGGGGTTGGCGAACGTACTCGTGAAGGAAATGACCTTTACTATGAAATGATCGAGTCTGGCGTTATTGATAAAACAACGTTGTGCTTTGGTCAGATGAATGAGCCCCCAGGTGCCAGAATGCGGATTGCCCTTTCCGGACTGACAATGGCTGAATATTTCCGTGATGTGGAAGGCCAGGATGTGCTTCTTTTCATCGATAATATTTTCCGATTTACCCAGGCCGGTTCTGAAGTATCGGCTCTTTTAGGCCGGATGCCAAGTGCCGCTGGTTACCAACCGACATTAGCGACTGAAATGGGTGCTTTACAGGAACGTATCACCTCGACCAGCAAGGGTTCGATCACATCGGTTCAGGCAGTTTATGTACCTGCCGATGATTTAACTGATCCGGCTCCGGCAACGACTTTTGCCCATTTGGATGCGACCACGGTATTGAATCGTGCGATCACAGAAAAAGGAATCTATCCAGCCGTGGATCCATTGGATTCAACGTCTAATATTCTTAGCCCTAAGATTGTTGGACGGGAACACTATGAGACGGCTCGTGAAGTTCAGGAAATTTTACAGCGTTATAAAGAATTACAGGATATTATCGCAATTTTGGGGATGGACGAATTAGGTGATGCCGATAAAATCACGGTTGCACGGGCTCGAAAAATTGAGCGTTTTCTGTCTCAGCCTTTTAATGTTGCCGAACAATTTACCGGAACAACCGGGGTCTATGTACCTATTGCAGACACCATTAAGGGTTTCAAGGAAATTCTTGAAGGAAAACATGATGATTTACCAGAAAATGCCTTCTTAATGGTAGGAACCATTGAAGACGCCGTTGCAAAAGCAAAGAAATTAAAAGGTTAGTTGAGGTGAGCTTTAATGGCTAAAACTTTCAGATTGAAAATCATTTCTCCTACCGGGGTCTTTTATGACGGTGACGTTGAAAGGATTGTAGTCCGAGGAACTGAGGGGGAGTTTGCAATCCTTCCAGATCATATTCCTTTTACTACGACGCTTGCGCTAGGTACATTTAATATTCTCTTTGGAGATGGAACGAAAAAATATGGCACCCTCTTAGGCGGCATCGCCACGATTGGTTCCAAAGAATCGATTATTTTAACCGATGCGGCGGAATGGCCGGAAGATATTGATATTGAACGGGCTAAGGAAGCTAAAGAAAGAGCATTGCAGCATCTTAAAGATAGTAAGTATGATGCGACTCGAGCTGAAATTGCCTTACAAAGAGCAATCATTCGAATCGGTGCGAAAGAACAGAAATAATATAAAAGAACGGTTAATGCAAAGCCGGGATTCGTAAAGAATCTCGGCTTTTGTCATGTTTTTAGGTGCAAGTGTTTAAATGAAATCGTTTCTGTGCTATAATTTACGAAAGTATTAGTGCTGGGATTAGTGTAAAAGTGAGCATCCCGGGCTGTTGATAAACTCAATTTTAAGGAGGATAAAGATGAATATTTGTATTATCGGAATGGGTATTCTGGGCATCACTTATGGTTCTATTTTGTCCGATTCAGATGTCAATGTCATCTGTGCAGATACCGATGAAGAAACCATTAATATGCTGAAAGAAGGCGAAATGCCGATTCATGAGCCTGGGCTTAGGGCGCTGACGGCGGCTTCAGAAGCGTCAGGTCGATTGTGCTTTAGTTCAAATATTCAGGAAGCCATAAAAAAGAGTGAAATTATCTTTATCACATGTGAAGTACCGATCAATGCAGATAATGTCCCTGATTTGCGATTTATAAGGCCGATTGCTCAGAATATTGGAAATCATATCGAAAATTATGTGATTGTGGTCATCAAATCGACGGTGCCGCCGGGAACCTGTCAGATCATTAAGCAGACAATCAAAACGGTGCTGGATGAGCGTGAAGCGGATATTCCTTTTGATGTCATCAGTAATCCGGATTTTGCCAGAAAAGGTTCCATGATCAAAGATTGTCTGGTACCGGAAATGGTTGTCATCGGCTCGGAGTCTGATTCGGCAGTTGAACGCTTGAAAAATCTTTACGACAGCCTTCATGTGCAAGAAAAAAACTATGTCATAACAAATCCCCAGAGTGCGGAAATGATAAAATATGGAGTGAATGCCTTTTTGGCGATTAAACTTTCGTTTATCAATGAATTGGCTTTGCTGTGTGAAAATGCCAATGCTAACATCCTTGATGTTGCCCGGGGCATCGGCCGGGATTACCGAATCGGTCCGGAATATTTAGATGCTGGACCGGGGTACGGGGGAAGTGATTTGCCTAAGGATTCAAAAGCGCTGGTAGAGATTGCCAAAGCCTATGGGACCGAATTCAAGGTGCTTCAAGGTGCCATCGATGCGAATGAAAAACAAAAAAATAAAATGGTTGAAAAAATTAAGCGTTCACTGGTAGACTTAGAAGGAAAAACAATTGGAGTTCTGGGGCTATCATATAAACCGGAAACCACAGACATGCGGGATGCCCCTTCGATTAATATCATTAAAGGTTTAGTCGAAGGAGGTGCCGCGATTCAAATTTACTGTCCCGAAGGCAACCGGGAGGCAAAATGGCGATTACATAACGAAAAAGATCAGATTACTTATTGTCATGATGTTTATGAAGCGGCGGATGGAGCAGATGCCCTGGTAATTATTACCAATTGGCGAGAATTTAAAGGAATGGATCAACAACAGGTGAAAAAGGTTATGAAAAATCGATATTTATTTGACTTAAGGAATATTTTTGGAGAAGAACCCCCAAAAGGCTTTATCTATTCAGGGCTGGGAATTCCCGAAATGGAGGTGAAGTAATTGAGTAAGATACGCAAAGCGGTTATTCCGGCAGCGGGTTTGGGAACACGGTTTTTACCGATCACTAAATCGGTGCCCAAAGAAATGCTACCAATCGTGGACAAACCAACCATTCAGTACATTATTGAAGAAATTGTCGCTTCAGGAATTGAAGAAATTCTGATCATTAACGGACGTAACAAAGAAAGTATCATCAATCATTTTGATAAGGTGCCAGAGCTTGAAGCTTTGCTCCGAGCCGGCGGAAAAACCGCGGCTTTAGCGGAAGTGGAAGCCATTACCAAGATGGCCAAAATCTTTTCGGTGCGGCAGAAAGAGGCTAAGGGACTGGGTCATGCGGTGCTTTGTGCAAAAGAATTTGTCGGCAATGAACCGTTTGCCGTGGTGCTGGGGGATGACATTGTTTATAACGATGGCAAACCGGCATTGAAGCAAATGGTTGAGGTCTACGAAACCTATGGGGCATCCGTGATTGGTGTTCAGCAGGTGGCTCCGGATCAGGTCAATAAATATGGCATTGTTTCCGGGACAAAGGTCGGTGAACGGGTTCATCAGGTAAACGATCTGGTCGAAAAGCCGGCAATTGGAACGGCCCCTTCTAATATGGCCATTTTGGGACGCTATATTATTACGCCGGGAATTTTTGAAATTCTGGAGCACACCGGTAAAGGTGCCGGCGGAGAAATCCAACTGACTGATGGGCTTAAAACATTGGCGACGATGGAAAAAATGTTCGCCTATGATTTCATCGGAAAGCGCTATGATGTCGGGGACAAGCTTGGTTTCTTGGAAGCGACGGTTGAATTTGGTTTAAGAGATCAGAAATTGGGGCCGGATTTCAGAAAATATCTGGAGACCTTAATGCGTTAGCCAAGCTGTAAATATTGGTTGGTAGGGGCGATCCATGATCGCCCGTGAACGTTTGGCAAAAAGATTGACGTTGGTGCGTGGAAAAGACCTGACCCCGACAGGATTATCAGTTGTGTGATCTGCAGATGCAAGAAAGGAAACTACAATGGATTATAAAAAAGTATATCAAGAATGGCTTAATCAAGCGGATTTAGACATGGCATTACGTCAGGAGTTGGAAGCCATTACGGATGAAAAAGAAATTGAAGACCGCTTCTATACCGAATTGGAATTTGGTACGGGCGGAATGCGTGGAAAAATGGCGGCCGGCACAAACCGGATGAATATCGTTATGATTGCGAAGGTGACCTATGGTTTAGGAAAGTATCTTTTAAACCTGGATCCGCAAAACTCGGAAAAGGGTGTCGCCATCGCTTATGATTCCAGAAATTTTTCCCGAACTTTTGCTGAAACAGCGGCTGGGGTATTGGCGAAAATGGGCGTCAAAGCATATCTTTTTGAGGAGCTTCGACCAACTCCAGAGCTGTCATTTGCAGTGCGCCATTTAAATGCCGCAGGGGGAATTGTGATTACCGCATCCCATAATCCCAAGGAGTACAACGGCTATAAAGTCTATGGCCCGGATGGGGGACAGATGGTTACCGCATCGGCGGATGCCCTGATTGCTGAAATAGAACAGGTTAAGGCTATTTTCGAGATTCAAAAACTGTCGTTAAAGGAAGGTCTGAGCCAGGGGAAAATTCAAATGGTAGGGGCAGAGATGGATGATTCGTTTACCAAGGCGGTAACTTCGATTTGTCATCCTAACCCTAATAGTCCCCTTAAAGTTGTCTATACACCCCTGCATGGTTCAGGAAACAAACCGGTACGTCGGGTTCTGGCCGAACTGGGCTATCAGAACGTCATCGTTGTGCCGGAACAGGAACTGCCCGATGGCAATTTCACCACTGCTCCATATCCTAATCCGGAAGATCGTTCGGTCTTTACTTTAGCGATGGCTTTGGCAGATAAATGCAATGCGGATATTATCATCGGCACGGATCCGGATAGTGACCGGGTCGGCGTTGTGGGCAGAAACCCTAAAGGCGAGTTTGATGTTTTTACGGGGAATCAAACTGGCGCACTTTTAGTGGATTATTACCTCAAAACCCGTCCGGAATTGCCAAAGAATAAAGTGGTTATCAAAACCATTGTCACCAGTGAGCTTGGCGGCGTTGTGGCAAAAAGTCATGGCGCCAATGTGGTGGATGTTCTAACGGGGTTTAAATATATCGGGGAATGTATGACTGAGTATGAAAAAACCGGGGAATACACCTTTGCTTTTGGTTATGAAGAAAGCTATGGCTATCTGGCTGGGAATTATGCCCGGGATAAGGATGCGGTGGTGGCTTCGGCGCTGGTTTGTGAAATGGCGGATTATTATGAAAAACAGGGACTCACGCTTTATGAAGCATTGATTGCGTTATATGAAAAACATGGGTATTTTATTGAAGATGTGATGGCTTTAACGCTTGAAGGAATTGCCGGCAAGGCCAAAATTATTGAAATTATGAATAAATTCCGCAAGGTAAAACTGTCTGGTTTTGCTAATGCCCAATTGGTAAAATTCAATGATTACGAAGCAAGTGTCAGCCGGGATTTAACCACCGGTCGGGAAGCAGTGATTGATCTTCCTAAATCGAATGTTTTGAAATTTGTTTTTGATGATTATTCCTGGTTTGCCCTTCGTCCATCTGGGACAGAACCGAAGTTGAAAATATATTTTTCAGTTACCGGAAAAACAGAAGAAGAAGCAACAACGAAGAAAGACCTGTTGAAAAAAATAGTAACAGATTTAACTGAATAGGATCGTAGGGGCGATCCAAGATCGCCCGTGGATGTTGGTTTTAAAGATTGCCGTAGTCGGGCGGGCAAGGTCCGCCCCTACAGGACCAAATGACATTAATTTATGTATGCAGAAAAAACAAACATAGGATCGTAGGGGCGATCCAAGATCGCCCGTGGATGTTGGTTTTAAAGTTTGACGTAGTCGGGCGGGCAAGGTCCGCCCCTACAGGACCAAATGACATTAATTTATGATATGCAGAAAAAACAAACATAGGATCGTAGGGGCGATCCATGATCGCCCATGGACGTTGGTTTTAAAGATTGACGTAGTCGGACGGGCAAGGTCCGCCCCTACAGGACCAAATGACATTAATTTATGATATGCAGAAAAAACAAACATAGGATCGTAGGGGCGATCCATGATCGCCCGTGGATGTTGGTTTTAAAGATTAGCGTAGTCGGGCGGGCGAGGTCCGCCCCTACAATATGATGAAATATGTTATTTAAAAAAGGCAGCATCCCGAAGTTTTGGGATGCTGCCTTTTAGTAAGTTCATTTATAAATTAATTGACAGTGTCAGTGGAGGAACTGCCTCCTGATGAGGAACCTGAACCGGTCGATCCTGAGCTGGAAGATCCTGAGTTGGTGGAACCCGAACTGGAAGAATCCGAACCGGTCGATCCTGAGCTGGAAGATCCGGAGCCGGTGGAACCCGAGCTGGAAGAATCCGAACCAGTTGAGCCAGAACCGGTCGATCCTGAGCTGGAAGAATCTGAACCAGTCGAGCCTGAGCTGGAAGACCCAGAGTTAGAGTAGTCCGAGCTGGATGATCCGGAACTAGAACCCGAGCTGGAGGATCCAGAACTAGTACCAGAGCTGGAAGAACCAGAACTTGAATCATTCGAATATGAAGATGTACTATCATAGGTGCTGTCCGAGGTGGTTGATTCGGTATAGGTTGAAGACGACCCGGAGCCGGCATAGGCGGCAATAGCGGAACTTATTTCTTCCACAGTATCGGATGGCACATAGGCGGTATAGGTACTTGAGTTCGAACCAGTGGTTCCGGTAGTTCCAGTGGTTCCGGTAGTTCCAGTGGTTCCAGTGGTTCCGGTAGTTCCAGTGGTTCCAGTAGTTCCAGTGGTTCCAGTGGTTCCAGTGGTTCCAGTGGTTCCAGTGGTTGTAGGTCCGTAAATAAACGCATGAAGCGCAATAACGTTATCGGAAAGGGTATTCGGTACCACATAAGAAATACTGTTTATCATGGCATTTTTAACAAAGGCATCAGTCGGCAATCTAAATTCCAAAAATTGCTTATCGGGAGAGCCTAAAAATGCTTTCGCGTAAGTGGTTATTTCATTAATTGAAAGGGTGGTTTTTATATAGGGATAGATTTTGCTGATCAGGTTTACCCCGTTTAAAATATCAATGTTAAAGGCTTTTTTGGCAATCTGTCCGACAACCTCGCGCTGACGTTCGGTTCGATGGTAGTCATCATCACTGTATCGATTACGGGCATAGGCCAAGGCCTGAACGCCGGTCACGGTTTGAATACCGGTCGTGGTAAGATAGGGGTCTGCTTTGCCAACTTTGTCATTAACATCATCAATATACTTGTTGGTCCAGTCCAACACGTTTTGATCCAGTACGTTAATCTCAACTCCGCCTAAGGCATCAACCGTGTCGACCATGGCATCAAAATTGACAACCACATAATCGGTAATATTAAGATCAAAATTCTGGTTTAAGGTTTTAACGGCAAGCTCCGGGCCGCCATAGGCATAAGCTGCGTTGATCTTATCATAACTTTGATTGGTCGTTTTCGTTGCTGGGATCTGAACCAATAAATCACGCATGATAGAAGTCACTTTTATGTTTCCATTTCTAAAATCCATAGATACAATCATAATTGTATCTGACCGGTCACCGTCAATGTCACTTCGTCCGTCGATACCAAAGACTGCGATATTAACGGTATCAATATCTAAATTATTAGTCACATTTAATTGTGATTCATCCAGTTGGGGTACTGCGACCATTTCATTGATTTTGCTGAGCGTGTTAAAGCCATAGACTATTCCGGTGCCGACAAGTGAGGCAATCAAGAAAAGTATGACTAGAATTATTTTCTTTTTCATAAAGATTCCTTTCGCTTTACGAGTTAAAATCATATACACTACATAATAACATAAACTTGCTTAAAAAAACATTGAATAATGACGGGAGACGATAAATATTTAATCGAAAAGATCATTTTAAATCGCTAAGATTATCTTAAGAATGAGAATGAATCCAGAAAAAAATAGACTTTTAAGAGAATATCGAGTATAATAACAATGAATTTTTATGGCTAAAAAAGTTAAAAAAGAACAATGAAATCAGGTGAATTATGAAAGTATTATTAACAGGTTCAAACGGTCAACTTGGTAGGGAACTCACGCAGCAGCTTAAAGAAAAAGAAATAGCTTTTGTGGGATATGATATTCCTGAGTTTGACATTACTGATAAAGAAAAGATTGCCGATATTATTGATAAAGAGCAGCCGACCGTTATTATTAACTGCGGTGCCATGACGAATGTAGATGGCTGTGAAACCCAGAAAGAAATGGCCATGGCGATCAATGCCATGGGACCGAAATATTTAGCGGAAATTGCCAGAGCCAAGGATATTGTGCTGGTACAGGTTTCAACGGATTATGTGTTTGACGGAGCGGGAATATTGGAAAACGGGTCTTTGCGGCCTTATGTCGAAACGGATGCGATTGATCCTCTGACAGTCTATGGCGAAAGCAAAGCCGCTGGCGAAAAAGCGGTTTCGGACATTGCGCCGAAGTATTTTATTGTTCGAACCGCCTGGCTATACGGGGATGGCAAGAACTTTGTGAAAACCATGTTGGATCTCGCCTCCAAGCATCCAAAGATCACCGTTGTAAATGATCAGATCGGTTCTCCGACGAGCACGGTGGATCTGGCCGCGGCGATTATTGATTTGATTCAGACCGATCATTACGGACTTTATCACGGGACTTGTGAGGGACAGTGCAGCTGGTATGATTTTGCGTTGGAAATTTTCAGATTGTCGGGGATTGACATTCCGGTGGAACCCGTCACTTCAGAGCAATTTATTAGTCCGACTCCCCGTCCCAAATATTCGGTATTAGACAATAAAAAACTGAAAGATTTGAAGATGAATCATTTCAGACCATGGCAAGAGTCTTTAGTGGAATATCTGAAAAAATTGAACGCATAATTTAAGGAAAGAGGCAATCATGAAAGGTATTATATTAGCTGGAGGTTCCGGCACACGACTTTATCCCATTACTCGGGCGGTATCAAAACAATTGTTACCTGTTTACGATAAACCGATGATTTATTATCCTCTGGCAACACTGATGCTGGCAGGGATTAGAGACATTTTAATTATTTCAACCCCCATTGATCTTCCCATGTTTGAACGACTTTTTGGCACTGGTGAAGAATTGGGATTGAATTTTTCTTATGAAGTTCAGGAAGCCCCTAATGGCTTGGCGGAAGCCTTCATTATTGGTGAAAAATTTATTGGTGACGATAAGGTTGCCCTTGTATTGGGCGACAATATTTTTTACGGACACGGATTCACCGAATCCGTTCGTAATGCAGCTAAGCTGGAAGAGGGGGCCGTTATTTTCGGGTATCCGGTTACCGATCCGGAACGCTATGGAGTGGTTGAGTTTGCAGAAGATGGCACAGTTCTTTCGATAGAAGAAAAACCGGAGATGCCAAAATCGCATTTCGCCGTTCCAGGGCTTTATTTTTACGACAATAAGGTTATTGAAATTGCCAAAAACATTAAACCATCACCACGAGGTGAATTGGAAATTACAACGGTCAACGAAACTTACCTAAAGCAGGGAAACTTAAAGGTTGAACTATTTGGACGGGGAATGGCATGGCTTGATACGGGAACTCACGACAGTTTAATTGAAGCATCCAACTTTGTTGAAACCATTCAAAAACGACAGGGGCTTTATGTAGCGTGTATTGAAGAAATTGCCTATCGACATAAATTTATAAATCAAGATCAGTTATTGAAGCTGGCTGAACCATTAAGGAAAACAGCCTATGGTCAATACCTGATTCAATGTACAAAAGAAAAGTAGGAGAGAATATGGCAAAAATCAATGTAATAGAAACAAAAATCAAAGGCCTGGTTATTATCGAACCCTCTGTTTTTGGGGATGAACGCGGTTATTTTATGGAAACTTATAATGAAGAAGAATTTCATAAAGTTGGATTGACGATGCGGTTTGTCCAGGATAATGAATCAAAATCAAGCAAAGGTGTGTTTAGAGGCCTTCATTTTCAGCGGAAATTCTGTCAGGGAAAATTGGTTCGGGCAACCAGAGGCAAAGTATTTGATGTCGCTGTTGATCTTCGCGAGGGTTCGCCAACTTATGGACAATGGGCAGGCGTGACTTTAACGGAAGAAAACAAAAAAATGTTTTATGTGCCGGAAGGCTTTGCCCATGGTTTTTTGGTCTTGTCTGATGAAGCGGTGTTTAATTATAAATGCACCAATCTTTATGCCCCGGAATATGATGGCGGGATCCGCTGGAATGATCCGGAAGTTGGCATAGAATGGCCGCTCGATGGAATCGGAGATCTTTTGCTTTCGGAAAAGGATACAAAACTGCCGTTTTTAAGAGAAATCAAAGACACGTTAAGATTTGAATAAGGATAGAATGGAGTAAAAATGAAAACAGTATTAGTCACCGGTGGTGCCGGATTTATTGGTTCTAACTTTGTAAAATACATGCTGAATCAGCACCCGGATTATAAAATAGTTAATTTGGATGTCCTGACCTATGCCGGAAATCTTGAAAATTTAACCGATATTGAAGATAATAAGAATTATGTTTTTGCAAAAGGAGATATTGCGGACCGTCCTTTTGTTAAGGATCTTTTTGCAAAATATGATTTTGATACGGTGGTCAATTTTGCCGCCGAGTCTCACGTCGACAGAAGCATTGAGGACCCTGAGATTTTTGTCCAGACCAATGTAATGGGCACACTGGTGCTTTTGGATGAGGCGAAAAATAACTGGCAAACGGGGAAAGATGAGAATGGCTATCCGACCTATCGGGCTGGGGTACGGTATCATCAGGTATCCACCGATGAGGTTTACGGAGCGTTGGGAAAAACGGGAATGTTTACCGAAACAACACCGATTGCCCCAAACAGCCCTTATTCAGCATCCAAGGCCAGTGCGGATTTGATTGTTCGGTCTTATGGTCAGACGTTTAAATTACCAGTCACCATCAGTCGCTGTTCAAATAATTATGGCCCTTATCATTTCCCGGAAAAGCTGATTCCACTGATGATTTCAAACGTCATCGCTCTAAAAAGTCTTCCTGTTTACGGGGATGGCATGCAGATCAGGGATTGGCTGCACGTGAAGGATCATTGCAGTGCGATAGATACCGTTTTGGAAAAAGGGGTGGCCGGCGAGGTCTATAATATTGGCGGAAACAATGAAAAAGCCAATCTTGAGATCGTTAATTTAATCATTGAAAATGTCGGCAAAAAACTCCGCTCAGGAAAATATAATATTGATAATGATGGCACAAAAATCAGCAAAGATCTCATCACCTATGTTGAAGATCGCTTGGGCCATGATCGCCGGTATGCCATTGACAATACGAAAATCACTACTGAACTGGGCTGGAAACCATCCTATACCTTTGAACAGGGGATCGCGGAAACCATTGAGTGGTATTTGAATAACCAGGAATGGCTGGAACGCGTGAAATCCGGTGGGTACAAAGCGTATTATCAGAAAATGTATTCAAAAAAGTAAAATAGCTTGGAAAAAAAGCACATTAGATTGTGCTTTTTCAATTAAGATTTATGATGAGGTGTTAAGTTGTATTTATTCAAAGATTTATTGGAGTATTTCAAAGATTTATATGAAAATCGCGAACTGATCGCAAAATTTTCGAAAAATGATTTTAAGTCACGGTATGCCGGTTCGTTTTTAGGAGTTCTCTGGGCATTTATTCAGCCAACGGTCACCATTGCCGTGTACTGGGTTGTTTTTGGTTTGGGCCTGAAATCAAGCCCGGCCGGGGGGATGCCTTTCGTGCTATTCCTGATAACCGGAATTATTGTCTGGTTTTTCTTTTCAGAAGGACTGACCAATGGTACAAACTGTTTTCGGGAATATAATTATCTGGTTAAAAAGATGACGTTTAATATAAAAATATTGCCAACGGTAAAAATAATATCTTCTTTATATACCCATGCATTCTTTATCGCCTTTGCAGTGGTTATGGTGTTGCTTTATGGGTATTCGATCACGCCCTATTTTTTGCAGATTTTCTATTATTTATTTTGTTTAATTGTTTTTTTAACCGGACTAACGTGGGTAACGGCTTCATTACAGCCCTTTTTTACGGATATTCTGCAATTTATCAATGTGATAATGCAGGTTCTATTCTGGGGAACCCCGATTTTAGTACCAATTGAAACATATCCGGTTGGTTTATTGCGGATTATGAAATTAAATCCCCTCTATTATATTGTTCAAGGATATCGGGAGTCTTTTTTCGGGCAAGGCTGGTTTTGGCAACATCCCGCCATGACTGCTTATTTTTGGGGATTCACATTTGTACTGCTGCTGGTCGGGATTGCAGTTTATAGAAGATTAAGACCGCATTTTTCTGATGTCTTATAGAAAAGCGGATTCAGTATCATTGGAGGACAAAATGTCGGAAGTGGCAATAAAAATAGAAGACGTTACGAAGATTTATCGTTTGTACAAACGGCCCATGGATCGATTGAAAGAATCCATGAGTCTGATTCGAAAGAAAGAATATCATCATAAATTTTATGCCCTTAAGAATATCAATTTAGAAATTCTTAAAGGCGAATCCATTGGCATTATTGGCAGAAATGGATCAGGAAAATCCACGCTTTTAAAAATAATTTCGGGGGTATTGACTCAGAGCGAGGGTAATGTTTATGTCGATGGAAAAGTTTCCGCTTTATTGGAATTAGGAACGGGTTTTAATCCGGAATATACCGGGATCGAAAACATTTATGCAAATGGCCTTATTATGGGCTACAATAAGAAAGAAATGGATAAACGGGTTGACAGTATTATCGATTTTGCTCAAATTGGGGAATATATTGATCAGCCGGTAAAGACTTATTCAAGCGGAATGTTTGCCCGTTTGGCATTTGCGACAGCCATCAATGTTGATCCGGAAATACTAATCGTTGATGAAGTATTGGCTGTTGGTGATTCCAAGTTTCAGATTAAATGTATCAATAAAATGGAAGAATTTAAGGCATCTGGAAAAACGGTTTTGTTTGTTTCGCATACGCTTGAACAAATCAAACGTTTTTGCACCAAAGGCGTTTGGATTGACAAAGGTGTGATGCGCATGGTTGGTGAAGTGAATCACGTGATTGATATGTATGAAAGTGAAATTTTAAAAGAGTCAATGGAGCAAAAAGCAGCGGAGAGCGGAAGTTCACCAGTGAATATGGCAGAACTTGAAACGAATCTTGGAAAACTAAAATCAGTGAGTTGCAACAGTAAGGAACTGACAACCTTTGATGATTTTATCGTTGATATTGAGTATGAATTATATGATGATATTTCAAGTAAACCTTTAGTGGGAGTGGCATTCTATACCATTGATCGACAGTATATTTTTGGGCCCAATACCTATTTAGATGGAGTGGATATTCCGCAAACAAAGGGAATTCACCGCGTTTCCTATGTGGTGCCAAAATTACCGCTGCTGGGGGGGAAATACGAGGTTGATATTGGACTCTTTGCAAATAAAAGCATTGTAAATCTGGATTACAATACGTGTGCTTTTGTAATAACCGTTTCGGCCGATTATTTTACAGAAGGTCTGGTGCACATGGAACACCATTGGAAAATTATTGAAGAAGGGATTGAAAATGGAAAGAAAATCAGTTGTTGAACAAGAAGAGATAAAATATTTTATCGATAAAATAGTGAAAGATGAAGAAAATCATTGTGCAAGTGTTCAAGGATGGGCCTTTAATACCAAAACGAAGGAAACGGTTGAGCTCTATATCGTTGGTCATGAATCGGAAGGGGTTACCTTTAAACGGGATTTTAGAATTGATGTCAATAATAAGTATTGCTTGCCTGATGATGCAAAAGCCGGTTTTATTATTGAATTTGACGAAAAAACTTATGGTAAAATATTAAATCTGAAATTTAAGAATGGACAGGTATCAAAAGTAATAAAATTAAATTTGAAGAAAAATTATGATTACCTGAAAAAGCCAAATCTTTTTAATGCAACAAGACTGGTTAATACAGCAACGAGGACAATTGGGTATTTTAGCCGGAATGGATTAAAGAACACAATCAGAAAAATTAAGTTTGAAGTTAAATATAAAAATCAGGAAAACTATAATTTCTGGATTGAAGTTCATGAAGACTATGATATAAAAAAAGTGCTGGACGATATCAGAAAATTTGACTATTCGCCTAAAATATCCATTGTGATGCCGGTTTACAATGTGGAAGCAGAGTGGCTAAGTGCCTGCATCGATTCTGTTTTAAACCAGCATTATAAAAACTGGGAATTGTGCATTGCCGATGATTGCTCAACGGATGAACATATCAAACCACTATTAGAATCCTATAAAAGACAAGATCCTCGAATAAAGGTTATTTATCGGGAAGAAAACGGACATATTTCCCAAGCTTCCAACTCAGCCATGGAAATTGCGACGGGTGAATTTGTTGGACTTCTGGATAATGATGATACCTTGTCAGAATTTGCCTTATATGAAGTTGTGAAATTATTAAATGAACATCAGGAAGCGGATCTTATCTACAGCGATGAAGATAAATTAAGCGAAGACAATAAACGGAGCCAACCGTTCTTTAAAACAGACTGGGCACCGGATATACTATTGGCAACAAACTATATTTGTCATTTCGGTGTTTATCGAAAAACAATCGTTGATGAAATCGGCGGATTCAGAAAAGGATATGAAGGCGCCCAGGATTATGATTTGGTGCTGCGTTTTACTGAAAAGACAGATAAAATTTATCATATTCAAAAGGTTCTGTATCACTGGCGGATGATCAGCAATTCTACGGCCGTCAATCCTGATTCCAAGGGTTATGCCTTTGAAGCGGGAAAAAAATCAGTGGAAGATGCCCTCGCGAGAAGAGGTATTAAAGGAAGCATTTCTCATGGCGCTTTTCCCGGGGTATACAATGTTGAATATGAAATTGTGGATGATGGATTGGTATCGATTATCATTCCAACCCGGGATAATGCCGTGGATCTGAAAGCCTGTGTAGATTCGATTTTCGAAAAAGCAGCAGATGAAAAATTTGAAATCATCATTGCTGATAATGGCAGTGAAAAAGAGGAAACCTTCAAATTATTTGAATATTATACGAAAAAGTATAAAGATCAGTTCAAAGTGGTTCGTCTGGATATGCCATTTAACTTTTCACGGATCAATAATCTGGCAGTTAAGGAATCAAACGGTAAATACCTACTCTTTTTAAATAATGATATCAAAGTCATCACCCCAGGATGGATTAAGCGGATGATGAGTCTTGCTCAGCAGGAACGAATTGGTGCCGTCGGAGCGAAACTTTATTATCCGGATAATACCATTCAGCACGCTGGAGTTCTCCTTGGCATGGGGGGCGTGGCCGGACATGGTCATTGCGGATATCCCCGTGGGGATTACGGCTATTTTGGAAAATTAGTGATCAATAATAATTATTCGGCAGTGACGGCCGCTTGTATGATGGTGAAGCGTAAAGATTTTGATGCCGTTGGCGGATTTGAAGAAAAATTAACAGTGGCATTTAATGATGTTGATTTTTGTTTAAAACTTTATGCATTAGGAAAATTTAATGTTTGGATCCATGATGTTGAATTGTATCATTATGAATCAAAATCCCGGGGATCTGAAGATACCTATCAGAAATATAAACGCTTTAACAGTGAAATAGACTTTATGAAAAAACACTGGCTGAAATATGTAAAGAATGATCCCTTTTATAATACAAATCTTACCAGAGTCGATGGAAATTATGCGATTTGCGTTGATATTGTGGGTTATGTTAAAGGAAAAAAAACGGACTCTGATTTTGATGAAATAGAAGACGAAAAAAAAGTAAAAGATAAGCGTAACAAATGTAACAAAAAAATTGACGAGCATATTATTTAGTGATATTATCGTGACAAGTAAAATATAGAAATTTTCTATAATTATAGAAGAAAGGAGGATTATTTTGGAAAGTACGAAAAGCAGTAAAAGATTAGTAAGTATGGGGGTAATTATATTACTTCTGTTTTTAACAGCATTTTCATATTACAGTCCGAAAGCTGATGCGGCAGGACAGACAATCATTATCAATCCAGGACATCAGGTAGGAACAGATAGCGGTGCGGTAAACAGCACAACGGGCATTACCGAAGTTGGGCTTAACAATGCTTTGGCGATTAAGATTGTAACGACTTTGAGAAATAACGGTTATAATGCCATGCTGAGTCATCAAATTCCCGAGAACACAATGGGTTTGCCAACTTTGCTTGCAACGACAACGAATGATTCAACACAGATAGCTAATGCGGCCAATAAACTGGGTGCTGATTTACTAATCAGTGTTCATCATAATTCAGGCGGCACAACAGCCAGCGGCTATGAGTTCTACTGGAGCAGTTATCATCCGTCCGTTGATATCAATGGGCTTTATGAAGTAACCGGTTTATGGTCAGATGGCTCGTCGGCAACATTGGATTCAACTCCTTGTGCAATAGCTTTGAAGTCCAAGGAATTGGCCAATCTTTTTAATACGAATTTTGAAAGTCTGGATTATGTTCCCAGTCGGAACAAAGTGGTTGAACGCGATGACGCTTTCACAAGAAAGACCAGCATGCCTTCAGTGCTAATTGAAGCGGGTTTTGTATCCAACGATGCTGAATCTTTGGCAATGGCCGACGGCGGCAATCAGCAAAAGATGGCAGATCAGGTTTTGGTCAGTGTCAATCAGTTGTTTGGAAATGATACAAGTACGACTGTTATTACAGCCGATAGTGTAAAAGCAACGGTATCCGGGAGTCAGATTACCGCAACTGTCAGCGGGATTAATACACCGGACTCAGTAAAAACTATTCAGTTCCCGGTATGGAGTGATGCTAATGGACAGGATGATTTAATATGGTATACAGCAACCAAACAAAGTGATGGAAGTTACCAGGCAACCATAAACATTAGTGAGCACAATAATGTTGGGGGAGTTTATAATGTTCATTGCTATGCAACAGATATTAATGGTAAGGTGTCGATGCTTGGCCATACGACGGTTGATGTAGCGGTAGAGTCCATGACTGCCAGTCTGACAACGAGTGTGTCTGGGGATAAGATTAATGTTAGTATAAAAGGCCTTATAGCCCCATATGGTGTAAAGACCATTTATGTACCAATATGGAGTGAAACCGGTGGACAGGATGATCTAAAATGGTATACAGCGACCAAACAAAGTGATGGAAGCTATAATCTAAGTGTTGATATTAAAGATCATAATTACAATAGCGGAATATACAATGTTCATTGCTATGGCGTGGATAGTAGTGGAAATTATACTTTGTTGGGAACAACAACAGCTACTGTTAGCGGCAGCGTACAGACGATGACCGCCAGCACAGTTAGCAATAGTGTATCTGGTAATAAGATAACCGTAAGTATAAGTGGGCTGGCGGCGCCAAATGGCCTACAGACTATTTATGTGCCGACATGGAGTGATGTTAACGGACAGGATGATATCAAATGGTATACAGCAACCAAACAAAGTGATGGAAGCTATAGTTTAACGATCGATATCAAGGATCATAATTATGATAGTGGGGTTTACAATATTCATATTTATGGTGTGGACGATACCGGAAAATATACATTCTTAAAGGCAATGACAACCAGTGAAATAGTTCCGGAAATAATGTCAACAAGCAGCATTAAAGCTAGCGTAAGCGGTAACCAGATTACGGCAACAATTCAAGGCATCACCTCACCAAATGGGGTTAAAAACATCAGTGTACCTGTTTGGAGTGAGTTGGGTGGACAAGATGATATTAAGTGGTATTCAGCAACGAAGCAAAGTGATGGGAGCTACAGCGTAACAATTGATATTAAAGATCATAACTACGATTGCGGAACCTATTATATCCATTGCTATGGAACTGACACATCAAATTTGACGACGTTTTTGGGAGATACCAGTGTTAATATAAGTACAACTCCGATGACGGCAAGTAAGATTACGGCTTCGTTTGCGGATAATATGATTACCGTTAATATCGAGGGCATTACAGCTCCAAATGGAATTCAAAGTATTTTGGTTCCGACATGGAGTGACAATGGCGGACAGGATGATATTGTTTGGTATACGGCAACCAAACAAAGTAATGGAAGCTATCAGGCAACCATTGATGCAAAGAATCATAATGGAGATAGCGGCACATACTCCATTCATGTTTACGGCGTTGAAGCGGATGGTCGAAATGTATTCCTTGGAAATACGTCCGTGAGTGTGAGATATGTGGAAACACCTATTATGGGAGCGACCACAGTAACTGCGGCTGATTTGATTGCCTATTATAACGGAACCGGATGCACATACCCACAGATTTATACGAATATTGGTGTTAATCTGGAAACTTTTGTTAATATGTATATCCAAGAGTGTGAGGCAGAAGGGGTTCGGGCAGAGGTCGCTTTTGCACAGGCGATGTTGGAAACCGGCAATCTTCAATTTGGCGGCGATGTCAAGGTCAGTCAATTTAATTTTGCTGGGTTAGGCGCAACCGGTGGCGTGCCTGGTTACGATTTTTCGGCAACTTACGGCAATACCAGTACAGGTCTACAGATGGGTATCCGAGGACATGTTCAGCATTTGAAATGTTATGCCAGCGATGAGCCATTGAATCAGTCAAAAGTTGATCCAAGATGGAATGATAAGCTAAGATTAAGAGCATTATCTGTCGAAGAATTGGCAGGAACGTGGGCAGCGGACAAGACTTATGCTGGAAAAGTCAAGGCGATCATGAATAAGTTCTAGATTTGAAAAACAGGATTGAAAATCAATCCTGTTTTTTTAGTGGAAGATTTTTGCCGGAAGTAAGGCTTTTTATGTCGGTTTGATTGGTTACTAATAATTATAATAAATTGGTCGATATAGATACAAATAAACGATTCAATGGTTTATAATAATGAGAACATGAGAAATAGAATTGAGGAAGAAGAGGGAATAATGCAAATTATACATGAGAAGTTCGGAATGAAGTGGTTTGCTTTGTGTTTGGCACTTATTTTGATTTCGGGATACTTGCCATGGCATGTTGCGGCACAGGAAAACAACGGGACAACAAAGCTGGCTATTCTGGTGAAAACTGAAGAAGGTCAGCCGATTAAAGATGCTGTTTTTGAAATTCAAAACGAGCAGAAAGAAGTGTTGGAAACCTGTATCAGTGATGAAAATGGTCGAGCTGAAATAAAAGAAGTTGATGACGGAGACTACCAGCTCGTGCAGATTAAAACGCAGGAGGAATATGAACCTGCAGTGGAACGACCCATTGAAATAAAGGCAGAAGTTCCGATAAGAGAAGAAATCATAATCAATAAACCGAGTTTGAAAGAACCGGAAGACGACCCATCCGCGGTAAATAAAAAGGTTGGTTCTGAACAGTATGAAGAGGATACGCATGCTGTTGAAAAACAGCTTCCAGAAACAACAGGCGATAGTGTCAAAGAAGACAGCTCAGAAGTAAGAACAGAAAACAATACCATCAGCATCAGTGCCGGAGATGTTGCTGTGAATATCGCACAGAATCCGGATAGTACAACTCAATTTACAGTCAGTACGCTTGGTTGTGCAGGAAAAAATGGGATTGGCAGTGTGTTGTTTCCAACCTGGACCGAAAGAAATGGACAGAATGATCTGGTGTGGTATCAGGGAACGCTGGGAAGCAATGGCGAATACAGTGTTACCATCGACAGTAAGGATCATGGGTTTGAAACGGGCATATATAATGTACATACCTACATTTACGGATTGCAGGGGGATGTAATCAAAACATGTGTTAATACTTATAAAATGGCTGATCCTACGGCAAATATCAGTGTCGGTGAAGTGAGTAATGACAGCTACAATGTGAGGGTTACCGGTGTCAGCAGTTCAGAAGGTGTCAGCGGGGTCATGTTTCCGACCTGGAGTCAAAGCAATGGCCAGGATGATATTCGCTGGGAAAGCGGGATCTATGTGGGAAACGACACATGGGAAGCAACAATAAATCTCAAAAATTACAGGAGCAGTTATGACACATTTATAACGCATGCCTATGTGGTAAAAGAGAATCAACAGTTGAAATATATCAGTCAAACGGAGAAAACCATAAACAATCCTTTTCAGGCCGAACCGTTGGAATTAGAAATACAGCCAGATCGGGATGTTTCAAAATTTGTCATCAGCACAAAGAACTGTAGCGGCAAATCCGGAATTGGCTATGTACTTTTTCCGGTATGGACAACAAGAAATGGGCAGGATGATATCCAGTGGATTCAGGGAATATTAGGGAGCAATGGTGAGTATAGTGCGGTGGTGGATATCGAAAATCATGGCTTTGAAACAGGACCTTATCTGATTCATGCTTACCTGTATGGTAACGGAGATGAAAATATCGCATTTTCGAACAATTCATTCACTTTGGAGAAAACGACGCCTACTTTTGAGTATGATAATGCCGTCTTAAACAATGTATTTAAAATGAGAATAAAAAATGTCAGCAATGAAAATGGAGTATCCGGAGTCATGCTTCCAACTTGGAGCAATATCGATGGGCAGGATGATATCCGTTGGGAACAAACAACATATATTGGAAATCATACCTGGGAAACAACGGTGGACTTAAAAAAATACAATCAAATTGTTGATACGTTTATTACCCATGCTTATCTTATTGATAAAAACGGGAATTTTGTTATGGCGGCGCAATCCTCCAGAACGATTAAACAAAACACGGCAACGGTTTATGGCTACTTTGCATATCCTTTGGATACACAGTATCAGCCAAATCCGGATGATCCCACCGATTGGTTTGGAGCGAGGTGGGGAGACATTCATGAAGGGATCGACATACCGGCCGATCGATACGCTAACTGCTATTCGGTCTGCAACGGAACGGTTGAAAAAGCGGGCTATTTTATGGGATATGGTAGATATGTTCGAATTCGAACGACTGACCGCTATGGAGAGAGTGTGTCTTTCTTTTATGGACATCTTCAGGAAATAAATGTCAGTGTTGGCCAAAATGTGGGAATAGGAACGAAGATTGGAGCAGTTGGCGGATCTGGTTTCGATGCCAATGGAAATTATATCGATAATGCCTATGGCTCCCATCTCCATTTTGGAGCTATTGCTAATGCAGACGATGCCTGCGTTGATCCGGAAATATGGATTGATTTTCATAATCCCTATAATAATATCAATTAAAGGACACGGATAATAGTCGCTTTATTATTTAGAGAAAACACGATACTGTGTTATAATGAAGCGAATTTATTATCATACAAGGAAGTATTTATGAAGAGTGATGTTTCTGTTATTATTCCGAATTTCAATGGAGAAAACTATATTGCCAATTGTCTTGACAGTATCCTCGATCAAAGTTTCAATCAATGGGGCCAAATAGAAATCATTGTTGTTGATGACTGTTCCAGTGACGACAGCATCAATATTATTAAAGGATACAAAGATGTAAAGCTGAGAGAAAATACCACTAATTCAGGTTTTGACAAATCGGTTAATGAAGGCATCAAGGCCAGCAGTGGGAGATACTGTTTGCTTTTAAATAATGATGTGGTGGTTGATCACAATTTTGTTAAATATTTATATGAACATATTGACAAAAATCCCAAAATATTTTCAGTTAGTTCGAAAATGATTCGTTATTTTGAACGGAATAAGCTTGATGATACAGGAGATTTTTATAACATTTTTGGCTGGGCATATAAACGCGGAGACGGAAAACGGATTGGGTCTTATCAAAAAGAGACATCGGTTTTCAGTACCTGTGCCGGAGCAGGCATATATCGCCGATCGATTTTGGATGAGATCGGTTTATTTGATGAAGCTTTTTTTGCCTATCTGGAAGATGTGGATATTTCTTACCGAGGGTTGATTTTTGGTTACCAAAATCAATATGAGCCTTGTGCAGTATGCTATCATATTGGAAGTGCTACTACCGCCAAGGGAAAAAAGTATAGTCCTTTCAAAGTAAAAATTTCGGCAAGAAATAATATTTATATGGCTTATAAAAACATGCCGTTAATTCAACTTTTGATAAATAGCCCTTTTTTAGTTGTTGGGTTTTCAATAAAATATATGCTTTTTTTAAAACGGGGTTTTGGAAAAGACTATGCTGCTGGAATTAAAGAAGGACTAAAAACCTGCTCACAGATAAAAAAGGTGCCGTTACAGTCTAAAAATATAGGTCATTATTTTTTAATTGAAATACAACTTATTTTTAATGTGTTTCGCTTTATTTTGAATAAACTAAGCAGATAGGTCTGAAATTCATTCTTTTCTTCCATAATTGAAAAGTGCGTGGTATAATATAGTGTCTTTTGGATGAAAAAATAGCATAAGAAAGGCTTGAAATGGATTTATCAATTATCATTGTTAACTATAAAACACAGGAAATGACATCAAATTGTATCGACTCAATTATTAAAAGCAATACAAAAGGGCTAGATTATGAAATAATTGTTGTGGATAATGCTTCTGATGATGGAAGTATTGAAGCAATAGAAAAACTTTTTCCGCAAGTAAAGACAATCAAAAACCATGAAAATCTTGGCTTTTCCAAGGCAAATAATATGGGCATAAAAATCGCGGATGGCGATTATATTCTGTTACTGAATTCTGATACAATCGTGGAATTCAATACATTAAAAGGAGCACTTCAGTTTATAAAAGATCATAAACATATTGGTGCTTTAGGCTGTAAAATACTTTTGCCGTCAGGAAAATTGGATGCAGCCTGCAAGCGGAGTTTTCCTACTCCCGCCAATGGTATTTATCACAGCTTGAATTTAGATACGTCTTTTCCGGATAACGTGCGTTTCGGAGCCTATAACCTTACTTACGTAGATGAAAATAAAACGAGCTCCATTGATTGTATTGTCGGAGCTTTTATGATGATTCCTCGTAAAGTGATTGATGAGGTTGGTATGCTGGATGAGGATTATTTTATGTATGGAGAAGATATAGATTGGTGCTATCGTATAAAAAAAGCGGGCTACCAAATCATGTATTATCCAGAGGTTCGAATTTTTCATCACAAAAAAGCCAGTGGTATTGGCAAGCGAAATCCTAAGGTGATTGAAGCATTTTATGATTCTATGGGAATTTTTTATAACAAACATTATCAAAATAAATATAGCAAATTTACACGGTGGTGCGTGATCACAGGCATGGTAATGATGAAAAAGATAGCCTTATATAAAAATAAACGAAGAAAATAAGAGACTAATAAGGGGAAAATGCAAAAATGATTAAAAGTAATCAGCGCTTTTTTAATTTTATACTGGTATTGTTTGATATCATCGTCGTGACTGTATCACTATTGTTTGCTTGGTATATTCGGTTTGTATCTCCTTTTTTTGATGATGGGGTACGCACCATGGATCTTGGCGCTTATTTGGATCTGTTGTTAATTATCATACCACTTTATCTTATTTTATTTGCTGCTTTTGGACTGTATAAGCCCTATCGAAAACAACCATTTTATAAAGAGTGCCGAGAAATAATTGTTTCAAATATCATCGGCATCACGATCGTAATGGCGATCCTGTTCACCGGAAAGAACATCCATTTTTCCCGATACATGCTGGGAATGTTTTTTGCGTTCTCAACCATTTTGATGATGATTGAACGTGGCTTAATCAGAAAGATTTTACGAATGGCCCGTGAACGGGGATTCAATATCAAGTATATTATCATTGTTGGAGCCGGAAGCATCGGTCAGACTTTTGCCACGAAAATTATCGGGGACCGACAACTTGGATATAAAATCACCGGTTATGTTGATGACTATTATCATAAAATGGAAAAAAACGGGATTCCCATTTTAGGTACGACTCATGAAATGAATGAAATCCTTGAAGAATATCAGGTGGATGAAGTGATCATTGCGCTGCCGAATACCAGTTATAAACGGATTGATGAAGTGATCGATATTTGTGAGTATCAGGGAATAAAAACCCAGATTATACCGGATTATTTTCATTTAATTCAAGGGACGAAAGCGTATTTTGATGAACTGGATGGAATACCGCTGATTAATACGCGCTATATCCCATTGGATCAACCCTTTAACAATTGGATAAAACGGATTACAGATATCATTCTTTCGCTGATTATATTGATTTTGATTTCGCCAATCATGTTGGTGACGGCAATACTTGTAAAACTGACTTCGCCGGGTCCGATTATTTATAAACAGATACGGGTTGGAATGGGACGTAAAGAATTTTGGATTTATAAGTTTAGATCGATGCGATGCAATGCTTCTCTTCCTGGTGATATTGGATGGACCATTGAGGATGATCCGAGAAAAACAAAATTCGGGTCATTTATCCGGAAAACGAGTATTGACGAACTGCCTCAGTTTTTTAATGTTTTAAAAGGGGATATGAGCATTGTTGGGCCAAGGCCGGAAAGACCGCACTATGTGACCCAGTTTCAACATGAAATTCCGAAATACATGATCAAGCATCATGTCCGACCGGGAATCACAGGTTGGGCACAGGTTAGCGGCTGGCGTGGTGATACCTCGATTCATAAACGGATTCAATGTGATATTGAGTATATTGAAAAATGGACATTATGGTTTGATGTGAAAATATTTTTCATGACGTTCAAAGCAGTGTTTGAAAGTGGATATTAAGTGTCCATAAGAGAAAGGATTTTATGATTATATTATTTTTATGTTATTTGGTTTGTACGGTTAGCGGATTGACACTGGTAAAGGTTGGAGCGAATAATAATGCATTTGCTTTAAATAGCAGTTTTTTCAATTTATCGTTGTCCTACACAACGTTATTAGGACTGTTCCTTTATATCATTAGTTTCTTAATGTGGATAGTAATTGTGCAGAAATACAACTTGAGTTACATTGCACCAATGGCAACGGGTTTATCACAAGTACTGATCATTCTGGCTTCAATTTTTATCTTAGGAGAGAATATTGGGACATTTCAATGGCTGGGGATTGCCTGTGTTTTAGGTGGGGTAGTTCTGATGAATATTAAAGGATGATGGTCGAATGAAAGTATTAATGATTATACCAGCTTATAATGAAGCGATGAATTTAGAAAATGTTGTTGAAGATATAAATTCGAATTTCAAGGAAGCAGACATATTATTTGTAAATGATTGTTCCAAAGATAATACCTTGGAAGTAATAAAAAAGATTGAAAATGTTGAATATGTTGATTTGCCTATAAATTTAGGCTATTCTTATGCCGTCCAAACCGGATTGAAGTATGCAGTCGAATATGGTTATGATTATCTTATTCAATTTGATGGAGATGGACAGCATTTAGCTTCAGAAGCAAAAAAAATGTATAAATATGCTTTGGAAAAAAATATTGGAGTTGTGATCGGCTCCCGATTTTTAAAAGAAACATCATATTCACATTCTTTTTTCAGAAAAGTTGGAACGGGATTATTTCAAAAAATCATCAAAATGTTGACTGGAAAAAAAATATCGGACCCAACATCAGGTCTCCAAGTTATTAAACGAGATGTTTTTTTGCCCCTTTCAAAAATGTATGGATATCCTGAATTTCCTGATGCAAATCTATTGATTCAACTTATTTATCAAGGCGTGACAATTGGCGAAATTCCAGTTGAAATGAAGAATCGAGAATTTGGAGAAAGTATGCACGGGGGGATTATAAAACCGATAAAATATATGATAAAAATGTTTTATTACATTATCATTGTATTTGCAACAAATTTATATGGAAAGGCTAATAAAAAATGATAACAAATTTATTTTATATTGCAATTGGCATTTTGTTGATTGTTTTTATTTTTATTAATGTGCAAAAACATATGATGTCTGAAGGTGAAAGCATTTTATGGATGGTTGGTGCGTTTTTCATTTTAATATTAGCAATCTTTCCTGATATTATAATATTTTTAGCCAATTTGGTAGGAATAACATATGCGCCTTCATTGTTGTTCTTTTTAACATCTATTTTCTTATTGATCTTTTCATTTCGAAACAGTCAACAATTAAGTATTCTTGCTGAAAAAAATAAAGAGCTTATTCAATTTAGTGCTTTATTAGAAAAAAGAGTAAGGGTTCTGGAAGATTTCAGAACAGAGAATAAATAAAATGAAGAAGCATATATTTGTGATTTGTGCTTATGGAAAATCTCGCTTTTTAGAAGAGTGTGTCGATTCAATACTAAAACAGACAGCAAAAGAGAATATTATTATATCTACAGCAACACCCAATGAACTGATTGAAGGAGTAGGCAAGAAATATCAGATAGAAATCAGAACTCATGATGTTAGTGGCATTGGGATTGATTGGAATTCCGGATATGAATGTGCGGATTCTAAATACGTCACATTGGTTCATCAAGATGATGTTTATAAAGAAGATTATCAAAAAAAGATTTTAATGAGTATGGATAAAAATGAAGACAGTCTAATTGCATTTTCTAATTATCGTGAAATCAGAAAAGACGTAATTGTTTCTCCAAATAGAAATATTAAGATAAAAGAGCTGATGCTTTCACCATTAAAACATGTAAATCGTAATCGGTTTATCAGAAGAAGAATACTTTCTCTTGGAAATCCAATTTGTTGTCCATCGGTGACATATAACAAAAGTTTGTTACAAAACTTTTCTTTTGACACGGAACTAAATACTAATTTAGACTGGGCGGCATGGGAAAAAGTTTCTAAATACAAAGGAAGATATATATATATATCTGAACCCCTGATGTTCCATAGAATTCATGAAGATAGTGAAACATCCAATACAATTGAGAATAAGAAAAGAGCTGAGGAAGATTTAATGATGTTGAAAAAGTTTTGGCCTTCACCCATTGCAAATTTCATATTTCATTTTTATAAAAACAGTGAAAAATCAAACGCGCTATAAAAATTGAAAACCAGTATTAAATTATGGTAAAGAGATGAAGAGAAAATTAGTAATAACCGGTATTATAATAATTATATTATCTCTTAGTATAGAGATTTTTATTTTTAATTTGAATTTTTTTATAAGGGGAAATGAAAGTGAAAGAATTTCGGAAATAACATCTGACAATCTTATGGTTCTAGAAAATGGAAATTATAAAATACTTGAAAATGGGGCGACTATTCGCTTAGATGGCATCAATCATTTTATTAATAAATTAGAATTTAAGACAAATTCTTTTAATAAAAATATTAATATTCAAATTGCTTATAATGGCATAATAAAAGCAGACAATATTAATAATATAGATAAAAAAAGTGTCTGTATCAATGACTGGGTTGATTCTATTCAGATAACTTTCATGGATGGAAAAGGGCAAGAAATTTGTATGGATGAATTTTTTGGTGCTAATTATTTTCAATTCAATCCTTTTAGATTTTTGATGATATTATTGTTTTTTATATTATCGGGAGTGGTTGGTTATACCGTTTTTAATAGAGGAAATGTAAAACTGGAAGTAGTGTTCCTAATTTTAATTTTATGTTTTGGGTTATTAAATTCAATCATGACACCTACATTTTATTCCTGGGATGAAGCGGAACATTTTATAAGGGCTTATAATTTAGCGAATAACAATTTAGTAATGCAAGACGGAGATAAAATAGCATATCCGAGCCATTTAAAAGAATTTTTTGATAAAAAGCTTCAAATTGAAAACCCAAATTATCGTACATTTGAAGAATATAGTGTTGTTACACAAAAAAATTTATCAGTAAACTATGCTGATACTGAAATGGCATATTATCCGACTACCGCAATTAGTTATACATTTATTCCTTACTTGTTCAGCTCACTCGGTATAGTAATTAGCAAAATAATGAATTTCCCTTTTTTAATTTCTTTTTATTTTGGGAGAATGTTTAATTTGTTGATGTATGCAGCACTTGTTTATTTTGCTATCAAAATTATTCCATGTGGGAAAAAGCTATTATTTTTATGTGCCTTACTGCCAACAATTGTTTTTCAGGCAGCTTCCTACTCAGCTGATGTTATAATTAATGGTTTATGCTTTTTTATTTTTGCATTGATTATAAAATTGATCGTTGAGAAAAAAATGCTGGGAAAAATTGATTTTGTAATGATGTGTAGTTGCTTTGTTTTAATAACAGCGAGTAAGTTAGCTTATGTACCCATCTTCCTGCTAGTAATGATTTTAAAACAGGACAATTTTACTGCCAGAAAAAAAGAATGGATTATAAAACTTAGTATTTTATTATTGGGATGCTTGACTTTTGTGGGTGCTTTTATATATGGACAAAAGTTTGGATTATCTCAATGGAACATTCCCGGAGTTAATGCTAAAGAACAGATAATATCAATAATTTATAATCCAATAAATTACGCTGCGGTAATACTAAGAACAATTATGACACAAAAGGAATATCTGTTAGGCGGAGCGAGTGTTTCATTGGCATACATTGGATATTTAGGAAGAGATGCATTGTTAATTGTATTTTTTATGTTATTCTTAATATCAGGAATTGATACAGATAACAGTACATCAATAATAAAAATTCGTGACAGAGGAATTATCTTTATGGTTTGTTTGTTGACTGTAGGTTTGTCAATGACAGCTTTGTATATTACATTCACACCTGTTAGAAATACTACAGTATTAGGATTTCAGGGGCGTTATCTCATCCCATTAATATTTCCGTTTTTGTTTTTGTTTCAAAGAAAAAAAAATAGTGCTTCAATCAAATCGGAAATAGTGAATACAATCGTGATTTTGTTTTCGGTATGCATTTTATTCATTTCAATAGTGTATGTTTTTAATCTCTATTATGTCTGAAAGAGAGAGCAATAATATTTTAGTTCAAATAATTAAGGATATTGTGATTCTAAATGCATAAATACTGAATTAATATGAGAACATTACGATAAATAATGTAATATTGTCAAGAAAAAAAGTTTGATCAAATTAATATTTATATAAAAAATTAGGAGTATATTAATGAAAGTAATGGTTTCAGGCGGAGCAGGATATATAGGAAGTCATGCAGTTGTTCAATTGTTAGATCAAGGTTATGATGTTGTTGTTGTTGATAATTTGTCAAAAGGCATTATAAGCGCAGTGGATATAAGGGCTATTTTTTATCAATGTGATATACGAGATAAGAAGTCTTTAAACGAAATTTTTAAAAAAGAAAAAATTGATGTTGTTATGCAATTTGCAGCAGATATTGTCATTGCTGAGAGTGAAAAAGATCCTTTGAAATATTTTAATAATAATGTGGCAGGAACAATTTCTTTATTAGAAGTGATGGTTGAAAACGAAGTAAAGAAAATTATCTTTTCTTCAACGGCAGCAATATATGGTAATACAGAAAAAATTCCGGTTGAAGAGACAGATGCGATTGATCCAATTAGTCCATATGGAACGACAAAAGCATTTGTAGAAAAGATTTTAGACAGTTGTAGACAAGCATATGGGATGAATTATTGTGTATTTAGATATTTCAATGTAGCCGGAGCGCATGAAAAATATCCGATTGGCCAAAATGTGAAAAAGAATACAGCTCTGATTCCAATTATACTGGAAGTTGCTGCAGAAGAAAGACCATATATAGAAATATATGGTAATGATTATGAAACAAAGGATGGTACTGGCGTTCGTGATTTCATTCATGTAGTTGATTTGGTAGATGCGCATATTTTAGGAATCATGCAACTTAATAAAAATTTAAGTGGCATTTATAATCTTGGAAATGGCCAGGGCTTTTCAGTTAACGAGATGATTGAAGCAGCTCGCAAGGTAACAAAAAAGAATATTCCAGTGAAAATATCACCAAGACGAGAAGGTGATATTGCCGTTTCAATAGCATCGAGTGATAAGGCTAAGAAAGAACTAGGATGGAAGCCCCACTATACAAATGTTGAAAAAATAATTGAGACAGCCTGGAATTACAAAATAAAAAAGCACTAAAATCACCTTAGTTAATACTATAAATATAGAATGAAAGAGAAAAATAATGATGATGAATCAAAAAGTGAAAAATCTGAGTAGAAATACAGAAAATAAAATACTCTTTTGCATATTGGGGTTTTTAATTGCGATTTTGCTATGCGGCTTAGTATATTATTGGAAAAATGATTTTCAGAACATTGTTGTTATTGGAAAACAAATCGCGTTTAGTTTTTTCGCAGTATGGATGTTCCTATTTTTAATGGTGACAATATATTTTATAAAAATGAATCAACTGGGAAAAAGTTTTTTGGTAACAACAAAAATATTGCTTGATTTTTTTATCAACTATCGATATCGAATAGCTACGATTGTGTTTGTTATATTGGTCGTTTTAGGAATCAATTTTTCATCTCTGGCATCTTGGGAGACAACGACTTATGAGGAATCGCATTCTGTTATATTTGGGCAAGCAAGGTCAATTCGATCGGATGAATGGCTGGTGGAAACACCCTGGGTTTTATCTCAATATAACGAGGGTTTTCCAACCGTAAATGATGACATTCGAGTTGATGGTCAAAATATGCTGTTTATGAGTACAAAAACACCAATAGAACACATTTCTACAATTGGAAATCCTTATAATTGGGGATACTTTTTCTTACCTATCGAACAAGGCTATGCTTGGCATTGGGTCTTAAAATTATTATTATTACTTTTGTTTTCATATGAATTCCTACATATTATTACTAAGGAGAGTCGATATGTATCTTTTGTTGGTGCATTTTGGATTGCTTTTTCGCCAACGATTGCATGGTGGTTTGATACTTCGGTTATTGAAATTGTTATTGCTTTTCAAGCGTTGTTTGTTGCTGTATTTTATTATTTTAGGGTCAGCAAGGTTTATCAGAAGATTTTGTTGCTCGCAATGGTTGTTATTTTTGGACTAAATTTTATTTTAGATTTATATCCCGCATTTCAAATTGTATTGGGATATGTTTTTTTAGGGTTGCTTATTTATTTAGTAATTAAAAATTATAAAAAAATTAAAAAACAAGATATTATCTTCATTACTTTATCGGTCATTTTTATAATAGCGGTAGTAGCAGTTACAATTATCCCGTCAATTTCGGATATAACCATTATGATGTCAACGTCATATCCTGGAAGCAGAATGATAACCGGCGGTGGAATGAGAATATCTGATTTGACCAAATATTTATATAACTGGTTGATTCCTTTCGTTGATGTTCCCCCGGAAACATTGCTGAATAATTGTATTGCCAGTGCTTATGTAACCTTTATTCCGGCATCACTAATAATAATTTTGAAAAGCTGGAAAGAAAAAAAGTATATTGACAACGCCTATTTAAAAATATTTATAGCGTTTTATATTGTGTTTGCTTTATGGATACTACTACCCTTTCCAGAATTATTTGCAAAATATACTTTGTTGTATATGGTCACGCCGCAAATGTCGTTAATGGGGGCAGGGCTAATGGGAGTCTATATTAGTTGCATTGTTATTAGTCAATTAAACGAAAGAGCGGGCTTTAGTAAAAAAGGAATAATCGCTTTTCTTTCAATTTTAGGCTGTTATTTTTTGTTGGCGCTTTATTTTAATAAGGCAATCAGTTATTTAGGAATAATCGGAACAAGTATTACAATAATAATTTTTTTATTGGCGAATTACTTTTTCATTATTGGAAAAAAATATGTGGTTTTGATTTTTGTTTGCATTGTTTCAATCATTCCGGGATTTTTTGTCAATCCTGTTAATGTGGGACTCGCGCCGATTAAAGAAACGGTACTTGCTAAGTCAATACAAGAAGTGGTTAAAGAAGATCCGAAGGGATTATGGATGGGATATGATTCGGTAACATTGCCTAATTATATCCTTGCTGAAGGAGGAAAAGTACTAAATAGTGTCCACTACTATCCAAATAACAGATTGTGGGCGCAGATAAGTAATGACACAAATGATTATACAATATATAATCGTTTTGCACATATTCAAATAGAATTTAGTGCTTCGGAAAAAACTAAATTTGAATTGATTGCCACAGATCATATAAAAATCACACTGAATGTAAATGACTTAGAAAAACTTAATGTAAAATACATTGTTTCTTATAATCCATTAGAGAAATTTAACAATCAAAACGTTTCATTTATTAAACAAAGCCAGAATGATGCTGGTACAATATTTATTTATCAAGTGATATATAACAATTGAATTTAAAGTGGATATAAACAAACTATGGCAACAATGAAAAATTCATATAAAGCGATTTTAAACAAAATGAATAAATTAAGAATGGATGGTTTTGATTATTGAAGAAGAAAGAAAAGTATTTTGAACTTGTTGATAGGGAGATAACCTCAAGAACAAATATTATTATTTTTGGGGTTATCCTTATTTTCACTTTTTGTTATATGTTGTTTCTAAACATTAAAACCCCTTTGATTGCTGACGATTATGTTTATAAATTTATTGCCGGTACCAGTACTCCCATTAATTCTTTTGGGGATATTGTACAATCCCTGATTCTTTTTTACCTAAGCTGGGGTGGAAGGCTTGTCGCAGAGCTTTTTAACCGACTGTTTATGCTGTGGGGAAAAGAAGTTTTTAATGTGTCGAATAGTCTGTGTTATATTGTATTTGTTTTAACTGTTTATTTTTTAGCCGTTGGACGCAAAATCAGTGCGTTTAAATTACTGCTGGTTACTATTCTAGTCTGGTTTTTCACTCCGGTATTTGGGCAGACTGTTATTTGGCTTACCGGTTCCTGCAATTATTTATGGTGTGGAACTCTGATTGTTCTGGCCCTTTTGCCTTTCCGTTTTTACGAAGAGAAGCAGACCGCGCTGTTAAAGAGTAAGTGGCTGGCCGTCGTTTTAATCCCTTTGTTTTTTATGAGTGGGATAACCAATGAGAATTCAGCAGGAGCAATGATTCTTATTATGATCTTGTTCAGCTTGCTTTTTTATAAACGCAAAATAAAAATTCCTTATTTTGCCTGGACTGGCATCATTTTTTCGATGATTTCTTTTTTATGCATGATTTTTGCTCCGGGAAATGGAATGAGAACAACCAATGAAGCCCCCATCGCGGAAGTAACGCAGATGGTGGGTTCCAATCCTATTATTACGAAGTTTTCCTATTTTGCCTATAATTTATATGATTTAATGCCTTTGCTGATTTTAGCAGTGATTGCCGGCTTGCTATTATATAAGAAAAAGGATCGAAATATTTTGATGGTATTTGGCATTTTTATTATTGCCGCAGCGGCTGCGATGTTTGTGATGCTGGCACCTCCTAAATTTCCGCCTCGAGCCATGTTTGGCTTATCGGCAATGATTAGCATTGCCATTGTTTATGCGGTTGATCAACTTGAAATAAAATGGAATCATCAGTTGATTCTAATACCCTTTACAGCAGTGCTGCTATATTATGTGATGTCGTTAGGGTATGTGGGTATTGATGCGATTACCGTTTTCAAGGAGTCGGAAACCCGCATTGAAATCATAAACGAAAATAAAGCTGAAGACGTCATTGCTGTTCCGGGAATTACACCGTTAACCGACCATAATGGTATGTATGGCCTGAAAGATGTTCAAATGGATCCCAATCACTGGGTAAATCGTGCCCTTGCAGATTATTATGGTGTTAAAAACATTGTTTTAGAACCATAGAAGGAGAGAAAGTTTTGGAAATAATAAAAACAAAAATAAAAAGTGTGACACGTTGGAATTACTTTCCAATACTGGTTTTTACCTTTTTCATTTTGATTATGCACTTTTTTTTAAGCCCATCAGGAGATGACATCACCTATGGAACGATTTTTTATAAAGAACCGGTATTAACTTTTGTTTCACAGTCTTTTTATGAATGGAGTTCCCGGATTATTATTATGCCGGTAGCGGCATTCTTTGCAGGCAATTCGTTTTTTCTGTTTTCCATTTTTGATGTTTCCGTTTATTTCTTATTGGCCTTTATGATTTCAAAACTCTTTGTTTATGACAATCACCGAAAAATGAATTGGATTATTGTGCTGCTTTTAGCATGTGTGCCGTTTGTTTCAATGTTGACAACGGCAGGATGGGTCGTCACCAGTATTCATTATTTTTGGCCGCTTACGTTGAGTCTGGTGGCGTTATACCCACTCAAAAAAATACTGTTTAATGAAGAGATTAAATGGTACGAATATCCGGTGTATTTTATTGCCACCGTTTTTGGCATGAATATGGAAATTATGGCGGCAATTTTAGTGTCATTTTATTTTATATTTTGCATTTTCTTTATAGCCAAAAAAAATATTTCTGGCTATACGATTTTTACCACCATTGTTTTAATTGGTAATTTGATTTTTATTCTTCTTTGCCCGGGAAATGCCGTTCGCGACATAGCGGAAATTGCTTCACAATTTCCGGAATATGCCTCTTTTGGCCTTCTTCAGAAGATGACCTTATCAGCTACATCGTTTATTGTCACGATTGATCAAAATTTTATCATGCTAACCGTTTTAGGGTTAGCTTGGCTTTATTCCTGGAAAAAGTATCAAACTTGGGTTCCAAGAATAATGGGGATATTGCCGTTTGTTATTTGCGCACTGATTGATATGGCTCGGGTTGTCGTTTTGAGCCCCAAATTTGCCTGTGGTTACAAGTTATTAACGGGAAATAATATTACTGACTGGATTTCTTTTCAAGGTATTACCAGCGGAACTTTGGGAGTTTACCATTACCTGGTACTTGCGGCAATGACAATATTCGTGATTTCATTAATGGCTATGACGATTACTTTGTTCAAAGATTCTCAGAAACGATGGATTGCAGTTCTGGTAATGGGCGCAGGGATCATGTCGCGGGTTGCGATGGGATTTTCTCCAACCGTATATAAGTCTGGGGCACGGACATTCTTATTTCAATACATTGCCATGGCTATTTTGGGACTTTTGATATATCAGGAATTCAATTCAAGCTTGTCTCCTAAAAATCAAAAAAGAGTTATCTGGGGTTTGGCGCTTTTGGCAATTTGCGGTTATCTGGAGTCGCTTTGTAAATTAATTTAAAAAAAGATGAAGCTGGAAAACAATAACAAGTTAGAAAAAGGCTCCGAATGGCGATTCAAATCGCCATTCGGAGCCTTTTCTCACATCGCTTTACTTTGTTTTGCTGACAATCTCTTTGCTGATTTTTGTTGCGGCACTGGAGGGGCTGTAGGAGTCCTCGTAAATAAATTGATATAAAGCTTTAATATTATCGACTAAAGTATTTGGGACAACATAAGCGACTCCATCAAGTGTATCCAGAGAAACATAGTCATCTGTTGGAAAGCGACTCTGCTCAATATCTTTTGAAGGCATAAGGGCAAGGTTGATACCGTATTTGATAAGTTCCAGGGTGCTCAAGGATGTTTTAACATAAGGCAAGGTTGACTGAACGAGCTTAAATTGATCAATCGGATTAAGATCCATTGCCTTAGATAACACTTGTTCAAAAACATCTCGTTGCCGTTGGGTTCGATCAAAGTCACCATCGCCGACATAACGCACTCGACAGTAAGCTAAAGCTTGAGAACCGTCAACAACTTGAGAACCGATTTTTTTGAGATCCGGTGAGCTGGTATTAACTTTATCATTAATATCCATCAGATACTCATTTACCCAGTTTAATTCATCTTGACTTTTAATATCAATGGTAACGCCGCCGACCGCATTGACCATCGAGACCATCGCATCGAAGTTAATCGTGACATAATCGGTAATCGGCGTATCAAAGTTTTCATTGATGGTTTGAACAGCTAAATCCGGTCCGCCATAAGCATAGGCGGCATTGATTTTATCATAACCATATTTTGGGTTAATATACGCATAATCATCGCGCATAATGGATGCTACCTTCAGTTTGCTGTGTTCATAGTCTGCTGTGGCGACCATGATGGTATCGGTACGGTCACCGTCAACGTCATCTCGGCCATCAACACCAAAAACGGCGATATTGACAATCTTATGCTGTTTGGCAAAAGCGGCAGCTTCATTACTGATGCCATAACTGCTTAAATTTCCTTGCAGATCACTGGTTACATTTTGCAAGAAAAATGCATAAATGGCAAATGCAGCGATCAAAAGAAAAAGGATAAGCATAAAAATCGTTTTCAAAAATTTCTTAAACCTACTTTTACCTTTTTTCTTTTTCTTGGGCATGGGTAAGGCCGTTGATTGCGGTCTCGATTTTTCCTGTTTTGAATTATTTTGTCGTTTTTTGTCCGTTTGACTTGTTGACTGTCTTAAGTTTTTATTGCTTTTTGGTTTTGATGAAGGAGTACGTCTATTTTCGATTACGTTTTTTTTTCGTGCGCTCAATACTAATACCTCATTTGGAAATCGTTCATTTGCAAAAACAGTATTTGCAAATTAGTGCAAAGATGTGCATTCTTAGGGTTTCTAAGGGTAAAAGGTACACTTGAATTTTAAAATGCGTCTGAATTTTAACTTCTAGATAAATATTATATCATATTTGTAAAAATATGTAAAAAAAAATATATTAATAGAAATTAACAGGAACCGTAAATCTTGTTATACATTTCACTAAAACTTTGTTATAATATGGATTATAGATTCATATTGAATATAGGAGTGGGGTTAATATGGCAAATAAACAGGAGCTCAAGGGGAAAAATGAGTACTTTGAATATGTTGAATCACGCATTGAAAATTTAGAGAAACTAATTTTACAAAAAGATGATGAGTTAAAATCTTTAATTCTTAAAACTGCCCAAAATGGGGCGGGTCAATGGAAAAGTAATCCGAGTGAAGAAACGGTAACGATAAAAGAAAAAGGAAATTTTGATCGAGTGTTTCAAGATATCAAGGAAGAAGAAGCACGCTTTTTAAAAAATGAAGGGGAGTTGCCTCAATACAAGGCTGAGGAACTGAATGAACAACTTTGCAACATCGAGAAAAGAGAGAAAATAGTTCAGGAAATGTTGGACTCTTTGGGGTCAGCGCTGTCAATCCTAAAACAGCGTCACGAAGAGGTGAACCGTAAGGAAGAAACCCTTAATTCTGAATATCAAAAGCTTTTAAAAATAGAAGAGTTATATAGAAATACCCAGGGGACCGATTCTTTAGGATCATCCTTTGGACAGTTTCCTATTGGCAAAGGAAGTTCTAAAGATGAAAAAAGAACTCCCATAAAAAAAGACAGCAAGGAGTGATTCGATGAAATTGAGTCTTGGAAAATGTTGGGGTTTGTTGATTTTTGATATGATTGGTTTAGCCATTTCAGGTTATGCTTTTTTACTGGTTTATCAGATTATAACAACCCTATCAAATGCAAATGCTTTTATAATATTAATGGGATTTTTTGTTGGAATTAAAGTTGTGGTATTGTCGTTATACGATTTGAACCGGAATATGTTACATAAAAACATTCCGTTTTTAGGTGCTCTAATTTCTGTTCTTGGGAATGGGATTATTTTTGGCCTGTGCTGGTTTCTTATTCCTGAAGTTCCGGCAACCTTTTTTATTGGATTGGCAATTATTGATTTTTTGATGGTTACGCTATGTCATCTTTTATGGTGGGTACTGATCGGAAAAGATGAAGAAAACGGTAAGGAAAACGGTAAAGTTAAAGAAAAAGTTGTCAAAAAAAAAGAAGAAGCTGTCAAGATGAAGGAAGAAGTTGTCAAGAAAAAAAAAGGAGCTAAAGAAAAAAAAACATGGTTAGCCCCCACTGACGATGAAGAATCAGAGTATGATAGCATTTTTACCAGTCTATTGGAAAATGAAAAAAAAGGACAGAAAAGATATACAGAACCAGAAAATAGAAATGTATTTGAAGAAGAAAAACGATATCAAACCAGCGATTTTTTAGATGAAATTAAACAAAATTTAAAAAAGGATCATCAGCTGCCGGAGGAAAGATTGGGAGTCAGAGCACCATCCGTTTTCCAAAGCCCATCTCAAAAGCAAGGGCTCGTTGAAAAAAAAATAGAAACTGAACTGCCAGGTAAAAAAAAAGATGAAATAAATGATCATTTACCGATCAATATAAAAAATGAAGTGGCAGAACCCTTTCAGAAAACGACTGAAAAGCCGGCTTTAAGTCCAACAAATCCGTTATCTACTAAAGATACGAATGAATTATTTGTTCCTTTTCCTAATGTTCAAAGGAAAGAAAATACAGTTCCCGTCAAAAGTGAAGACCGATCTGATAATGCGTTGGGAATAGGTGAACCGACTGTAGAAAGAGAAGAAGATTTTATTTCCATTGAAAGAAGATTGAGTTATCTCTTTAATGAAATTGAAAAATCAATGAAGGAAACACAGTATCTTCAGAGCGCTGTGGGGGTTTTTCAAAAAGAAGTGGAAACCTACACCCCAATTACTGGTGATGAAAAAATTATCGCTACCGGGAATTTGATTCGAGAGAAGCTTAAGATGATTATTGATAAACAATTTGTTGTCGACGAAGTGTTGGATGATCTCATTCGTTTATCTAAACTGATTAATAATCGGATTAATGATTTGGATATCATTGAGGCGGGACTTAATCAACGAAAAATAGCTTTGGATCAAAAAGATGTTCTCTTTGTCGAAGAGCATGATCGAGGCGAAATGGATACAGAGATAGAAATAATGCCAGAGGAAGTTGTCCTGGAAAATCTCGATTCAGAGTTTATTGTTGCCGGAGATGATTACGAAACAGTGCGCAAGTATTTGATTCAGAACCCTGAAAAATGAGCAGTAAAAAACATCCTCTCAATTGTAAGGGATGTTTTTTTTATTATGAATATTAATTTCCGTTTTTTTTGATTTTTTCAGGAAGTGCTTGCAACTATTATGGGGATTAAAAAATTCACTTAAGAAAGAGTCGCTAAAACAATGAAAAAAGGGGATGCTTCTGCCAATGAATAATTATTTTTTTATTGCGAATGTTTAAGAAAAATGGTATACTGCTACCTGTATAAAAAGTTGGAGCATTGATTAAAGATGCATCAAAACTTATTATTATTAGGAGGAAAAGAAATGAAAAAGATCACAAAGCTCGGTATTTTGATGATGGCTGTTGCCATGATTTTCTCTCTTGCTGCCTGTTCCAGTGGAAAAACCACAACAAGTACTGCGAAGAAATATGTTATTGCGACAGACACAACATTCAAACCATTTGAGTATGAAAACGACAAAGGTGAACGTGTTGGTATCGATATTGACCTGTTAGCAGCGATTGCTAAAGATCAGAATTTTGATTATGAACTTAAAGCAGTCGGTTTTGATGGCGCTTTAGGAGAAGTAACATCAGGTCAGTCGGATGGTATGATTGCCGGCATGAGTATTACTGACGCCAGAAAAGCCACTTTTGATTTTTCTGATCCATACTTTGATTCAGGCGTTGTCATGGCCGTTTCAGCTTCAAACGATACAATTAAGACTTATGCAGATTTGAGCGGACAAAAAGTTGCTGTTAAAAATGGTACCGAAGGCGCTACTTTTGCAGAATCAATCAAAGCACAATATGGTTTTGAAACCGTTTCTTTCCCAGATTCAGCAAACATGTATGAAGATGTTAAAGCGGGAAATTCAGCTGCTTTGTTTGAAGACTATCCAGTAATTGGGGATGCCATTGCCAGCGGGGTTCCACTAAAAATGATGGGAAATATGGAAGCCGGAAATTCTTACGGATTTGCTGTTAAAAAAGGACAAAACGCTGATTTGCTCAAGATGTTTAATGCTGGTTTAGCAGATGTAAAAGCTAACGGTGAATATCAAAAAATCTTAGATACCTACATCAAAAAATAATTTATCAAAAATAATTTAGTCGTTATTTACTAAGAAATCATCTGTCAGTGAAATATACTACTGACAGATGATTTCTCTAAGTTATCTAAAAGTGTTTACTCGCGGTGTGAGTAAAGACTATTGGACAACTGGACCCATTGAAGGAGGTTGACGTGAGTATACCAGAATTAGTTGTACAGAATTGGTCTCGTCTGTTAGCGGGACTCGCCATGACCGTTGAACTAACCATTATTTCTCTTATTATTGCCGGAATGCTGGGGTTGTTATTTGGTCTTTTATCGGTTTCAAAGAAAAAGAGTTTACGTGCAATCGCACTTGTTTATGTCGATATTGTTCGCGGAACGCCATTACTGGTCCAGGCATTTTTTATTTACTTTGGTATTCCGGCCGCACTTGGGATCCGATTAGATGCTAATACTGCCGGGATCATTACCTTGAGCCTCAATGCCGGAGGATATTTAGCTGAAATATTTAGAGGCGGAATTGAATCCATTAGTAAAGGCCAGATGGAGGCAGCCCGTAGTTTGGGATTGCCTTATAGTTTGGCAATGACTAAAGTTATTTTACCTCAGGCTGTTCGCACCATGACACCGGCGCTGATTAACCAGTGTATTATTACACTAAAAGATACATCGATCCTTTCGATCATTGGCATTCAGGAATTAACCCAAACGGGAAGGCTCATTATTGCTAATAATTATCAGGCATTTGAAATGTGGACAATCGTTGCGGTTATGTATTTTGTCATTATCATGATTTTAACAAAAATATCAAAACGTATTGAAAGGAAAATGTCTTATGGGAAAAGTGAAAATTAAAAACCTGAAAAAGAGTTTTGGTGAATTAGAAGTCCTAAAGGACATTAACCTGGAAGTTTGTGAAAGAGAAGTTATTTGTATCATCGGTCCTTCTGGTTCTGGTAAAAGTACCCTTTTGCGTTGTATCAATGCTCTTGAGGTGGCCACCAGCGGAACGGTGGAGGTTGATGGGAATGATATTACCGGTGCTGCTGATAAAGACATTAATAAGTATCGGCAAAATATTGGTATGGTGTTCCAACAATTCAACCTTTTCCCCCACATGACCGTTTTGGAGAATATTTCATTTGCTCCGGTGACACTTAAGCTAAAAAGTAAGCAGGAAGCGAATGAGAAAGCCCTTAAGCTTTTAAGACGTGTTGATCTTGAAGAAAAAGCAAATGTTTATCCGGAACAGCTTTCCGGAGGACAGCAACAGCGTGTTGCCATTGCCCGGGCCTTGGCGATGGATCCGGATGTGATGCTTTTTGATGAACCGACTTCCGCACTGGATCCTGAAATGGTTGGTGAAGTCCTGAACGTCATGAAAAAACTCGCAAAAGAAGGAATGACCATGATCGTGGTTACCCATGAAATGGGATTCGCAAGAGAAGTTGCGGACCGTGTTATCTTTATTGATGAAGGATTTATTGTCGAAGAAGGCCCACCTCAGGAGCTATTCGGTGCGCCGAAAAATGAACGGACCATTAATTTTTTGAACATGGTTTTATAAAAAAAGATGAACCATCTCCTTATTCAGAGATGGTTTTTATTTTACAGGTCATGTTAAGGTTTTCAAAAAAGGGTATAAAAAATTTCGACAGGGTTTTAGGAGGAATAATAAAATGATGATTAAACGACGGTTGATTAACGGCGTTGAGTTTTTAAAAATAAAAATCATGGAAAACAAACAAAGAACGGGAGCAGTATTCTGCATCCTGCTCGTACTCATCGGCTTTTTTATGCCATTTATGAGTGCCAAGGCGGAGGTTTCAGTAACCGGGATCATGAATAATACGCTGGAAATTATAAGTCCCGAAAACAACATGCTTTCCGTTAGCCTGGGCGATTTCGTGCTTCAGAAGCCCATTGATGAAATTACCGTTTATAATACAAAACTGGGAGATGTTAAACTATTTAATCAGTCGGTATTAGGAATTCTCAGAAATCCAATCCCAGATAAAGGCGTGATCGGAGATGTTAACGAAGCTTTGTCCAGTTCAGCACTAGATTATCTTGTTGACCCAAAGGTTCAGGAAATCATTGCCACAAGGCTGGCAAGGGGAGACAAACTCAATATTATCCTTGTGAGTACCTGGAATGCGATTCAAGATGCTAAAAAAATTGTCGGCGCAGTCAATGATGTGTCCATCCAGGCTCGCCAATCGATGAATCAGGTTAACGAGACCATGGCGACGATCGACGGGTATAAATCCACGGCAAATGGTTTTGTGTTTGTTCTTTTTGTACTAATGATTGGGTTAATGGCTTTGGTGCTATATAAACGAGCAAATATTAATCTTTCTATTGTTCTATCTGGAATTATGCTGTTCTTTTTTGCAGCAATTGGGATGGGGACTTCCATTGCAAATAATCAGATTGAACTCCAAATTGCCGAATTGGTTGGACAAGTTAACAATAGTGCAATGGAGTTAATTCGGTCAGTATTAACAGGAACATTTGGTGATATCGGAACCTTTATTGCAAATTATATTGGGGAACAGGCTAACTTTTTAAAAATGTCTTTTTCCATTCAATTGAATGCGGGATATTGGGTTATTTTATTGGGACTGTTAGGAAGTTTTATATTATGCATCCTTGTCGGACGACAAAATAAAAAACAGAGTGGCGATATACAAGCAACAGCTGAAATAAAAGAAAAAGAAATTGAAATGATTGAATGCAACGAGTTACAAGAAAAAGATGAACGTATCGAAGAAGTGAATTAAACAGTTTAAACTATTTGCTTGCAAAAAAAAGGATGGCCATGATGGTCATCCTTTTTTGATTTGGTTATTTAACTAATTGCGAGATTTTAATATTTTGGGTGTGTTCAATTGGTTCCCAGATTTCAATCGGTTTAAGGAAACATAAAATGTTAATGGGAATCCAGGACATAAGGTAAAACCAAAAGGAAAAAATAGAAATATTGTTTACGTCGCTAATCTTTTTACCTTCCAACCATAAGACCATTACAGTAAAGATAACACTGAACGCAACTCCGCCAACGGCAATTAAGATGGCAATAGTTAACGCATTAGACCATATACCGGTGGTGATAAACAGCATTCCTAAGATGATAAAGGAACAGATGGTGTAAATGCAGGTTAGAACCTGCATAAAGGGTGAAATCAAGTACATGATCATGTCAAAAGAACAACGATTTTTATCCTTAATCACACGATCCCGCAATTGTGGTGAATAACGTTCAAAACACTGGATGGTGCCGGTTGACCATCGCTTGCGCTGGGACCAGGACTGTTCAAAGGTAAGAGGGTGTTCATCAAAGGTAATGGCGTCTGGTGCCCAAGCCACTCGGTATCCCTTGATAACACATTGAGTGGTGAATTCAATATCTTCGGTAAGGCTGAACGTCTTAAAGCCTTCTTTTTTAAGCACATCGGCATGCATCATAAAACCGGTTCCATTTAATGCAGCGGATAAACCCAATTTATTACGTGCTAAATTCAGAAAACGATTCAGCGTCCAGTAGAATACGGATTGACACCCTGAAATCCAGGAATCGTTTGGATTTTTGCTGTCCCGATAGCCTTGGGCGATTTTTTCGCCAGATTCGATGACACTATTCATTGATGAGAAAAAATGTTTATCAACAACATTGTCAGCATCAAATATACAGAAAGCATCGTAAACATCATTTTCGCTAAAGATATAGTCAAAAAACTGGGAAAGGGCAGTACCTTTCGACTTGACCTCGCCGGTGCATGTCATGATTTTTGCTCCATGTGCGCTAGCAACCTCTTTGGTATTATCCGTACAATTATTGGGAATAACATAAATATCCATTAATTCTTCCGGATAATCTTGTTGGTGCAAGCTTTCAATAAGATTGCCGATAACACCAGCCTCATTTCGAGCGGCAATAACAGCAGCCATACGATTTTTGGGAGGTGCAGATGTATATTTATTTTTTTTTGAATAGCCAAATAAACCGACGACAAAAAAATAGATACCATAAATAAAAAACGGGATACCTAAAATAAATAATAGGGTAAAGATTTGTGAAACCATTTTTATTTATTTCTCCTTCATATTAAATTGTGAAATGCGATTAACTTTATATATTCTAACATGGAACGACACTTATAACAAGAAATCTTAAGGCAATCTAAAGGCTTGTATCTGTTTTGTGTCTTTTATAAAGCTTCCGGTTTCTAGTTCTCTTGTAAAGTGCTTTGTTCAATTAATACCCCGAAAATCCTGATAGATAACAAACTTAAAGAACTAAAGAGTTCATTTCTAGTTAATATTGAATGTTTAGTATATAAATATAAAATAAATTCAATAGTTGGAGGATAAAAGTGAAAACGAAAAAGAAGATTATAATTGGGTGTATTGTTGGCGTATTAATTGTTCTGGGCGGGATTGTTGGATATCAGGTTTTTGGGAATAAGACAACTAATCAATATACCGAGTCCAAAGTTACTGTTGAGAAAATTGTCAATGATAACCGGTTTACAGGAGTCATCGAAAGCCAGTCCAGGGAAAATATTATGGCGACAAGTTCTCAAAAGATAAGTGAGTTTTATGTCAGTGAGGGCGATGAAGTCGAGAAAGATACGGATCTTTATGAAACCTCCACCGGAGAAGTCATTAGTGCCACAAAAAGCGGTGAGGTATCAAAAATTTATTATGAAGAGGATGATACGGTACCCGCCGGGGGAGAAGTTATGGATATTGTCGATTATACCAACTTGCAGGTTAGTATAAAAGTAGATGAGTATCAATTATCCAGCATTGCAGAGGGTTCGCCAGTAACGATTAATATTGATAGCATTGGCCGAAGTGTTCAGGGAACAGTCAGTGAAATCAGTCGGGAAGCCAAAAACGAGAATGGGGTTGCTTATTTTACAGCAATTGTGGATTTTCAGGGCGATTCAGCAATCCGAATTGGAATGAATGCAGAAGTTATTATTGTGAAAGAAAGTGCGGAAAATGCATTAGCGGTTCCGGTTGCTGCGATTCAATTTGGGGAAAACAATCAAACTTATGTTATGGTGAAGAATAATTCGGATACCATTGAGAATCAAAACGTAACGACAGGCATTACCGATGGTGTGAAAATTCAAATAACTCAAGGTCTCAACGAAAATGATACGGTGATGATTCCGAAAATCACGACTTCAAATACAACAAGCATGCAACAGTCGGCTACAAGTGGTGGCAAGTAATGGCAGAAAGAATTTTAGAAATGAAAAATCTGGTTAAAACCTATGTTATGGGGGATGAGGAACAAGTTGTTTTAAAAGGAATCAATCTTGAAATAAACCGGGGCGATTTTCTTTCTGTATTGGGACCATCGGGATCGGGAAAATCCACCCTGATGAATATCATCGGGTGTTTGGATGTTCCCACCAGGGGGACTTATTATCTATCCGGTGAATTGATTCGGGATTTGCCTGAGGTGAGTCTTTCCCATATACGAAACCGTGAAATTGGATTTATTTTTCAGCAATTTCAACTGTTGCCGCGGTTATCCGCCCAGAAAAATGTGGAGTTGCCACTGATTTATGCAGGCGTTTCTGAGAAAGTGCGACATCAGCGAAGTGCTCATATCCTGGAACGGGTGGGATTAGCAGAAAAAATGAAAAACCGACCCAATCAGTTGTCCGGAGGTCAGCAACAGCGGGTGGCAATTGCCAGGGCTCTTGTGACGGAACCAACCATCTTATTGGCAGATGAACCTACAGGAGCATTGGATCAACAAACCGGTCATCAGATTATGGATCTATTTAAAGAACTTCATGCCGAAGGCAAAACCATTGTCATGATTACTCATGATGCGGAGGTTGCTAAAAACGGAAGCCGGATTGTGCGGATTGTGGATGGAAATCTCAGTGAGGGGGTATACAATGCTTAAAGAAAGTATTAAAATGGCATTAGAAAATATTGTTAGCAATAAAATGCGCTCCTTTCTCACCATGCTGGGAATTATCATTGGGGTCGGGTCGGTAATTGCCCTCATTACTATTGTCTCCGGAGCAACCAGTACTGTCACTGATCAGGTGGCGTCCATGGGAGCAAATACGGTGACAGTTCAGGTAAAGGGGACACCGCTAAAACAGGGATTAACTCAAGGTGATGTGGATAAAATATCAGAACTTTCGAATATCTCAGGCATTGCCCCGACGATTTCAGGAACAACAACCGTGGCTTTTGATGGCAATACGATGGATGACATTACCCTTCAGGGTAAGAATGATGTGTATTTCAAAAACACCGAAGACGTTATTTCCACGGGACGAATCATCAACACCATTGATACTGAAAATAAAAGTAGAGTTGCTCTAATCGGAAATGATATTGCGAGTGAATTATATGTTGGGAAGAATCCCATTGGACAGCAAATAAAAATAGGCGGAATCACCTATACCGTCATCGGCATTTTACAGGAATCAAGCAGCTTTGCATCCGCTGATACAAATAAATCAGTGATCATACCCTATACTACTGCCATGGGGGCTGTTGGTGCAAAATATATCAACAGCATGACCATTTATATTGCCGACGAAACGATGGCGGATACGACAACCCGGGAAATTGAAGCGGTTTTAACAAAAGCATTTAATGGCGATGATGATGGTTATTCCATTGTCAACATGCAAAGTATTCTCGATACCATAAAAAGCATGACCAGCATTCTCTCCATGATGCTAGGAGGAATTGCATCGATTTCGCTGGTAGTAGGCGGTATTGGCATTATGAACATGATGCTGGTTTCAGTCTCGGAACGAACCAGTGAAATTGGTCTTCGCAAGGCTCTGGGGGCAGAGCCCAAGCAAATTCAGCTTCAGTTTCTGATTGAATCGGTGGTGCTCTGCCTCATCGGTGGAATCATTGGCTTCATTGTGGGGGTCAGCCTGGCATGGATTGTGGCCAACATCATCGGAATCGGATTTGCTCTGACAGCTTCCACCGTTATTTTGGGAATTGGTTTCTCGGCAATCATTGGCATTATTTTTGGATTTATGCCAGCCCGAAAGGCATCCCGACTCAACCCCATTGATGCCCTTAGGAGTATTTAGAAGAAAAAACAGGAGAATAAGATGTTAAGTATTTTGATTTGCGAGGATGACAATCACATTCGGCGTCTGTTTCGGGATACCCTGGAAAAAGAAGGCTATTCAATTTTTGAAGCAGCTGATGGCATGATGGCTTTGGAGGTGCTCAAAAAGCATCACATTGACTTGCTGATCACTGATGTGATGATGCCTCATTTGGATGGTCATGGCCTGACTCAGGCGCTAAGGGATGGGGGATTTGAACTCCCCATCCTCATGATTACGGCAAGAGAAAGTATTGATGATAAAAAAAACGGCTTTAAAGCTGGTACCGATGATTATATGGTAAAACCCGTAGACATGGATGAAATGTTGCTGCGGGTTTTTGCCCTGTTGCGTCGTTCCAAAATTGTCAATGAACAGCGGTTGGCGGTGGGAAAAACCGTTATGGATTATGGAGCGCTGACATTAAATATTGGTGATGAAACCATTACACTGCCTAAAAAAGAGTTCCTATTGCTGTTCAAACTGCTGTCCTCGCCCAATCGGATTTTTACCCGAGCCCAAATAATGGACGAAATCTGGGGGTATGAAAGTGAAAGTGATCATCGTACGGTGGATGTTCATATCAATAGATTACGGGAAAAAACAGAATCAAATACAGATTTTAAAATTGTTACGGTAAAAGGATTGGGGTACAAAGCCACGATAAAATAATGTCAAAAGAGGAGCTTCATGCGAAAAAGATTTTTTAATTCAATCTATTTTAAATTCATACTGATTTTTTTAAGCATTCTTTTTTTCTCGGCAACGGTTACCTTCAGCGTTGTTAATTATACACAATTTGGGAATTTTTTTGATGAGGCTAGGTCAGAGCTGGTAAACCAGACCGAGGCCGTTCAGACCTTGAGCCAGAAAGGTTTATCAAATGAGGAGATTGTCGCTTTGTTTAATAAAGGCGTTATGGTTTCCTGGACCGTGTCAACCCTTAATGAAACCGGATTTGATTTGTCTGAAGAAGACCGACAAACAATTGAAAACGGAGGCACTATTTTAAGTCATCAGCGTAATGGAAATCACCTTCCGGGGGCCATTGGGAAAATTCAAAACGGATATGCCGTTACTTCGGTCAATATCGAACGTCAGCAAATATCCGGTTTTTTCGATCGGCAGAAAGCGACACTGCTTTTAATGCTCATGGTTGGCACCGTTCTGACGCTGATTATGGTTGCTATGATTGTGAAACCCATTAAAGCTGTTTCGGAAGCGACAAAAAAAGTGGCTGAAGGTGACTTTGATCTGAGACTGAAGGTAAAAGGAAATGACGAATTAGCTGTTTTAGCCAGAAATTTTAATATCATGACAGAAGCGCTTTCCAAAAATGACTACATTCATCGTGATTTTGTCAGTAATGTTTCCCATGAATTCAAAACGCCCATTGCTTCCATTAAAGGATTTGGAAATTTATTAAAGGATCCCCATATTTCTGAGAAACAACGACAGGAATACGTGGATATTATTGTGGATGAAAGCGACCGACTGTGGAAACTTTCCTCGAATGTGTTAAAGCTCTCTGAACTTGAAAATGGGATTCTTGGACTCAAAAAAGAGCTGTTTTCTTTGGATGAAGAAATTCGCAGAGTCGTTCTGCTGCTTCAGGAAAAGTGGGAAACGAAAAATATTGATCTGGATATTCAGATGGATGAAATAGTTTATCGGGGTGACGAGGAGATGATGGCTCAGGTTATCATCAATATTTTTACAAATGCAATCAACCATAGCCCGGCGGATGGAACGATTAATATTGAGCTTCATGGCAATACTGAAGAAATTGTCATTAAAATAAAGAATTCCGGAGCGGGCATTTCCAGAGAAGAACAGGAAAAAATATTTGATCGTTTTTACAAGGTAGATCAATCTCGAAGTACACCGGGAACAGGACTCGGTCTGACGATATCACAACGAATTGTTAATCTTCACGGTGGTAGTATTACAGTGGAAAGTGTGGTTGAGGAAAGCAGTACCTTTATTATCAAGCTGCCTAGATAACCCAATCTAAGCAGCCAAAGAGATAAATGCGTACATCGGCTTGAACATGGGTAGTTTACAAGTTTTTCTATAGAATAAACATGAACAATTAATTGGAGTGGATAGTATCTGACAGCTAAAAGAAAAAAACCAGGAATATTTGCATTCCTGGACTTTTTTTTGGAATAAATATTTTTGCATCTTTTATAGATCTTCCGGTTTCTTTTTTATCAGTTGGGTCCGCGGCAGTTTGCTTTTTTGGGTGTCATCCAAATAGCGCCATAACATGAAAATACCAATTGGCCAAATTAGAAGACTCCAAACAGCAAGCCATACTTTGGTATAATAAAATGGAATTCCCGGTGATTCAGATCCCGGGCTAACCTTATCAGTTTGATTTAAGGACTCATCAGCAACTCTTTTTTGTTCTTCTGATAGCATCTTTTCTTCCCCCTTGTTTATTAGTTCGTTATATAAGTGATACCCGATATTAGGAAGAATAATCAAATATAAAAAATATGGAATAGCGCGTTTGTTTTATTTACAACAGTTTTTGATGCTGAAGATAAGGTGAATTTAAAAAAGCACAAAAATAAAGGCCAACGTTTATCTTGTTGTGTAGCTTTAAACAATGATAAGATTGGCCTTTAATAATTAATTTAAAAACTAGATTATATTAATCTTCTTCAGTGGCTCCAGCGTCCTCAAATTGAGAATTATAAAGATCGGCATAGAAACTACCTTTACTCAAAAGAATATCGTGGGTGCCTTGTTCAACAATATCACCATCTTTCATGACCAGGATCAAATCAGCATTTTTAATGGTAGACAATCGGTGAGCAATGATAAAACTGGTTCGCCCTTTCATGAGATTATCCATCGCTTTTTGGATGAGTACTTCGGTACGAGTATCAACGGAACTGGTGGCTTCATCCAGAATTAAAACTTTTGGATCGGCTAGAATGGCCCGGGCAATGGTAAGGAGTTGTTTCTGTCCCTGGGAAACATTGCTGGCTTCTTCATTTAAAAACATGTTATAGCCATCCGGCAGCGTATGGACAAAATAATCAACTTGAGCAGCAACAGCGGCAGCTTCAACTTCGGAATCGGTAGCATCTAAACGTCCATACCGGATGTTTTCACGGATGCTGGCATTATAGAGCCAGGTATCCTGGAGGACCATGCCAAAAATATTGCGAAGATCACTTCGACTGAAATCCTGAATATTATGTCCATCCACTAAAATTGCTCCGGTATTCACATCATAAAAACGCATGAGGAGCTTGACCATGGTGGTTTTGCCGGCGCCGGTAGGTCCGACAATGGCAATTTTTTGTCCCTCGGTGATATGTGCGGAGAAGTCATTAATAACGATTTTTTCCGGATCATACCCGAAATGCACATGATCAAAATCAACACTGCCATGGACTTTTTCAAGATCAAAATCGGTGGCGTTTTCTTCGATTTCTTCTGTTTCGTCAAGGAAGGCGAAAACCCGTTCGGCGGCGGCAGTGGTTTGCTGCAGAATATTGGATATGTTGGCAATTTGCGTGATGGGTTGGTTAAATTGTCTGACATATTGGATAAACGCTTGAATGTCACCGACAGTCACTTTTCCGTTTACGGCTAGATAACCACCAAGTATACAGACCGCTACATAGCCTAAATTTCCGATAAAGTTCATCATGGGCATCATCAGACCAGATAAAAATTGAGATTTCCAGGCAGAACTGTAAAGCGTGTCATTATAGTGATCAAAGGTTTCAAAAGAGGATTCTTCTCCATTAAAGGCTTTTACCACATTGTGTCCGCTGTACATTTCCTCTACATGGCCGTTGATATGGCCCAGATAAGTTTGCTGCTCGCTAAAATGTTTCTGGGATTTTTTTACAACGAGAATGACGATAACAAAGGAAAGCGGTACAATGCAGATGGCAACTAGGGTCATCTGCCAACTGATCGAAAGCATCATGATAAGGATACCGATGATCGTTGCAATTGAAGTGATGATCTGTGTAACACTTTGATTCAGCGTCTGGTTTACTGTTTCAATGTCATTAGTAAGGAACGAAAGCACCTCGCCATAACTGGTTTTATCAAAATATTTGAAGGGCAGTCGATTAATTTTAGAAAAAATATTTTTTCTAAGGTTATAAGTTACCTTCATGGAAATTCCGGTCATAATAAATCCCTGAATGCAGGAAAAAATGACGGAAATGGTATAGAGCCCAATCAGAATAAGAATGATCTGACCAATATAGTTAAAATCAATTCCTTTGCCGTTATCGGCAATGATGTTCATAATGCCTTCATAAATAGCGGTTGTTGCATTTCCCAGAATTTTTGGGCCCACAATATTAAAGATGGTAGACGCAACTGCAAAGATAAAAACAAAAATCAATCCTATTTTATAGGCGGCTAAATAATGCACGAGTTTTTTAAGACTTCCTTTGAAATCCTTCGGTTTTTCTCCCGGCATCATTCCTGCCGGACCACCCGGGCCACGACCCATACCCATGCCACCACGTTTTGGTTTTGGTTGTTGTTCATTTTTCATAGTGTCAGTTCCTCCTCGGTAAGTTGTGAGGATGCAATTTCTCGGTAAGTCTCACAGCTGTTCAATAATTCAGTGTGAGTTCCTTTCCCGACCACCTGGCCGTGTTCCAGAACAATGATCTGTTCGGCCTGCATAATGGTATTGATCCTTTGAGCGACGATCAGCACGGTACTGTTGCCGGTGTATTCTTTGAGTGCCCGTCTTAAGGTGACGTCGGTTTTGTAATCCAGGGCGGAAAAACTGTCATCAAAAATATAGATATCCGGTTTTCGAACCAGCGCTCGGGCAATGGAAAGTCGCTGTTTCTGTCCGCCGGAGACGTTGCCTCCGCCTTGAGCGATCTCGCGTTCGAAGCCGTCTTCACTGGATTCAATAAAGCTGGTGGCCTGAGCAACCTGGGCGGCAATGGCTAAATCTTTCTCAGTGGCTTTATTATCGCCATAAAGAAGATTGGAAGCGACGGTTCCTGAAAATAAGGTGCCTTTTTGTGGAATATATCCGATTTTTTCACGAAGATCATGTTGCGTGATTTCCCGAATATCGAGGTTATCAATGCGAATAACACCGGAGGTAACATCAAAGAATCGCGGAATCAGATTAACCAACGTAGACTTCCCAGAACCGGTTGAACCGATAAAAGCGGTTGTTTCACCAGGATTGGCAGTAAAACTGATATCATGGAGGACATCTTCGTCCGCACCTTCATAGCGAAAAGAAACGTGGTCGAAAGTGAGCATGGTTCGGTCATTTGTCGGTAATTTCTTTGGCGAAGCGGGATCAATAATACTGGGTTCGATGGCTAATACTTCCTGAATACGGTCTCCGGAAACGGAGGCCCGGGGGATCATAATAAACATCATCGACATCATCAGGAAGGACATAATAATCTGCATAGCATATTGCATGAAAGCCATCATATCACCGACTTGCATGGTTGATTGGGCGATTTGGTGAGCACCAATCCAGACAACCATGATACTGACGATATTCATAATAAACATCATCGCTGGCATCATAAACACCATCACACGATTAACAAAAAGGTTGTTTTGGGTGCTATCTTTATTAACCGCATCAAAACGATTTTCCTCAAACTTTTGATTGCCAAAAGCCCGAACCACCATAAGGCCAGTCAGGTTTTCTCTGGTGACCAGATTTAGTTTATCAACCAAACTTTGAATTATTTTAAAGCGGGGCATTGCAATGAAAAAGACAATGCTGATGATGAGGACAATGGCAATGACAGCCACCAGGATAATCCAACCCATGGAGGTCGTTCGTCTCAAGGCCATGATAATACCGCCGACTGCAAGGATGGGTGAATAGCAGAGAATACGGATACCCATAATCAGTATTGTTTGAATCTGGGTGATATCATTTGTGCTCCTCGTGATTAAAGAGGCAGTTGAAAATTTATCAAACTCGGCATTAGAAAAACATTGTACCTTTCTAAAAACATCCCGTCGCAGGGTTTGAGCAACCCCGGCAGCAATTTTTGCCGCCAAGAATCCAACCGTAATAGCGGCTGAAATACTGAGTAAAGAGAGCAGCAGCATCAGTCCGCCAATTTTTAAAATATACAGGTTTTGTACCGAACCTAAATCAATACCCAGCTCGGTATAAAATTGATTTGTAAATTGTATAGCGGTTTGAAGTTGGGTGGATTCTGAGACTTGGGAAGCCTGATCACGAGCGGCATCAAAGGTTGATGAAGGCAAACGGGTAAGCATTGGTAAGGCTTTGTAAATTTCCGAGAAATCCACATTAGACATGCTTTCAGTTGCGGTCGAATCAGTGGTATTGGTGCTTAGCGAACGCATGTAATAAACGAAGGTCCAGGTTGACTGACCAAAAATGGGGTCAAGAACTTCAAAGGTTTGAGAATCCGACTGATTTAACACATAAATACTTTCTGTTTTCAAAAGCGGATATTTTTTAAGGGTGGAATCATAATTTGAATTCGATGTATCATTCGGAGTCATGAGGGTGTAGTTCTTGTCAACCTCTGACTTATTAGCTGCTGTCATGAAAGTTGTCATGAGAGTATAGCCATCTTCGCTGATAGCTTCAGGAGTTGCATGCTCAATTCCGTTTTGCTGAATCCCAACGTTAACAATATCAGACATAAAATTGGGAAGATTAAGTTCTGATATAGCTTGGACGAAAAGCAGTGCCAAAGCGATGAGCAGCATAACAAGATAAGGCTTTAAATAGCGTGCGAGTTTTATCATGGTGTTTTCCTTTCGGTATTTTCATTTTGTTTTTCATCATTTCGTTTTCCGTCAAGGGTATCTAATGCCGTCGATAACTTGTCCAATAATGAGATAAGCGACGTTGTATCTTTTGTACCCAGAATGGCGGCGGCATCATCATAAATTTGAAAGCAAGATTGGGAATATTCTTTTTCCAGCGCTTCGCCTTTTTCGGTAAGATTGACATAAACTAAGCGGCGATCCATATCGGTGGTGATTCGCTTGACATAACCCTGTTTAACCAGGTTGGTTATGATCTGGGAAACTCCCGGCATGGAAATTTCTGAACAGCGACTGAGTTCGGAAATTTTGAGCCCTGGGGGAATGGGAAGACCGTTGGCTTCGTGTTCGGTTTTCAAAGCTGAATAACGGTTTAGGATGGTGATGAGCATAAAAAACTCATGGGGTTTGAGACCGTTAAAGCGCTTATGGTTAAGTCTATTCATGCTGGATCTTTTTACGCGATGAAAAGATTTAAAAAGTTGTTGTCCGTAATTGATCAAAAAAATCTCCTTTCTGAAATAAATAGTTAAAATCGTTAATGGTTAATCTACTTAAGTATAAAATATTATAGCTTAAATAAGGGGAAATGCAATAAAAATATAAGATGAAACGGTTTTCTGAAAAAAAATATGCTATAATAACCAAATGAATTAAGGAAAATTAAGAAAGAGGAGCAGAGCCACAAGAATGACAACGAAAAAGGAAATAATAAAATACGCATTTATCCAAACACTGCCGGTCCTGTTTGGCTATGTTTTCATGGGAATTGCATTTGGAATTCTTCTGGAAGAAGCGGGATATAATTTTGTTTGGGCGCTTTTTATCAGCTTGACTGTGTACTCTGGTTCCATGCAATTTGTGTTAATCGGATTATTGGGTGGGGGTATGGGAATCATCTCAATGATTATTTTAACCTTATCGGTTCAATGCCGTCATATTTTTTATGGGCTATCTTTTATCGAAAAGTTTAAAGCGATGGGTAAACGGGGATGGTATATGGTGTTTTCATTAACCGATGAAACGTATTCGCTGCTTTGCGGAATGAAGATTCCTGAAGAACTGGATAAGAAAAAAGTGTTTTTGGCAGTGGCGGTTTTGGACCAGAGCTATTGGGTTTTAGGCTGCACCATTGGCGGCATCCTCGGAAGTTTTATTGGATTTGACACAACCGGAATTGATTTTGCTATGACAGCCCTGTTTGTTGTTATTTTTATCGAGCAGTGGTACAGTTTTCCATCCCATATTCCGGCCATTATCGGAATTTGCTGTGGAACGGCAGCACTGATTATCTTTGGCGCCAATGCTTTTATTTTGCCGGCCCTGATTGCTTCGGTATGCCTGCTGTTATTATTGAAAAATACGATTGTCAAACAGGATGATTGTCAGGAGGCCTGTGAATGAGTTCAAGTTTATTTACCCCCTTTCTCATTACCTTGCTGGTGGCAGGTCTTACCTTTTCAACCCGATTCTTACCGTTTGCTCTTTTTGGCGGAGGAAAGAAAGTTCCCGCGATCGTACAGGCTTTGGGAGAACTGCTGCCGCCGGCAGTCATGGCGATCTTAGTCGTCTACTGTCTGAGAAACGTCAGTATTATGATGGCACCTCATGGCTTGCCCGAGTTTATTGCAATCGGAATTGTCGCAATCCTTCATATCTGGAAGCGGAACAACCTTCTGAGTATCGGCGGAGGAACGGTTATCTATATGGTATTGGTTCAGATGGTATTTTAAAAAGTGCCGGCATGCAAATAATATTACATGTCGGCACTTTTGCTTTCTGGATTTGATACTGGCTTTAAAAATTATCCGGAATATTGCAGCTTAAAGTCCGGCGATTAAAAACTTGATTTTGATGCCCTGAGAGGCATACATCTTTTCGTGCTCGGTTTCGATATTTCCAGGATAATCCGAAGCGTGGAGATCCCAGATCAGAGTTTTGATCTTAAAATCAGAGGCTTCGAAATATCTGATGGAGTCCTGAAACAGCGCATCATTATCGGTTTTAAAATAAATCTCGCCATCCGAGGCTAACAATTCTGCATATTTTTTAAGCTGTTTGGAATGGGTGAGACGTTTTTTATGATTGCGTCTTTTGGGACAGGGATTGCAAAAATTAATATAAATCCGCTCAACATCGTCTTTCGAGGAGAGAATGTTATCTATACGTTCGACATCCCAGGACATCAGCTGGATATTGTCAATGGGCTGTTCAAATCGGTTATAGACGGATTCAATATTACGTTTGGCGACCCCTAAAACAGCGTCAATTAAATCAATAGCGAGGTAATTGATTTGCGGATTTTGGCTTCCCAACTCTGCCATAAAGGTCCCCTTACCGCAGCCAAGTTCGATATGGAGAGGCTGTTTTTTCTTGAAAATATTTTGCCATTGGCCCTGGTGCGCTGGTGGATTGGCCTGGAAAAAGCCCGAGGCTTCCAATTCCGGACGCGCCCATGGTTTAGGTCGTATATGCATGATGATGCTCCTTTTTCGAATTTTAGTCTATATAAATTGTAACATAAAATTATGCTATTCGCTTAGAAATGAAAGCTGCTCTTCCGATGAAGGATAAGCTTTCAGTTTTACCTTCATCGGCTTACGCCCACCGCAGATTATTTCTTGCCTTTTTTAAGTATAATGCATTAAAGTTTAGCTTGTCGATAAGAAACTATGATAAAATAATTAACTAATTATTTAAAATTTTACATTCTAAACATTTAAAAGCAAAAATAGATAGTCAGAAATTCTAAGGAGGATGAGGATGGGCAGGCAAAATCATAAAAGTGGAAATGCAGCAGCAATTATTATTATTTCGATACTGATTATTTTACTGCTTTCAGGTGGGGTGTTTTTGGCCATCGGTGATCTAACTGGCAGGATTGATATCACGTCTTTGCTTAACACTGTTGAAGGTAATGGCAATCAGGATCAATCAGAAATTCAGGCACAGAAATATGATGCTTATTCTTTCTTGAATACAGATGAAAAACAAGTTTATGCGAAAGTGGTTGATATGCTTTCAAATTATGATACTGAGGTTAAAGTCAATAGCGTAACGACGGATGAGGTGGAACGGGTCCTCAATGCAATCGACTATGACCATCCGGAAATATTTTGGATCGGAGAAATGTCCTATTACTTTGATGAAACAAATCATAGTGTCAGTAAAGTAATGGTAACCTATCCCTATAATGAAGACGTGAAAAATCAAAGACAGGCAGAAATTGATACGGTTGTCGAGGACTACCGGGCAGGAATGACAGTGGGTATGGATGAGTATGAAAAGGTTAAATATACCTATGAATATGTGATTAAGAACACTGTTTATCGAGAGGATCCTCAGGATGATCAAAATATTTACAGCGTTTTTGGGAAAAAAGCGTCCGTTTGTGCCGGCTATTCAAAAGCAATTCAGTATCTCTTGAAAGATTCAGGAATTGAATGTTCGTACGTTGCTGGTGAAGCCATCGGTCAAGGCGCTCATGCCTGGAATATCGTTCGGGTGGATGGCGAATACTATTATTTGGATGCTACTTGGGGTGAGTTCAGTGTTGAAGATAATGTTGAACCTGAAAAAAGTATTTTTTATGATTTCTTTTGTGTAACAACGGCAGAATTAGAAAAATCACACCAAATTGATCAGACCCTGGTACAATATCCGAAATTAACAGCAACGGCGGCAAATTATTTTGTCCGGGAAAATAAACTCTATGATCTTAGTAAGACTGAAGAGCAGAATCGATTTGTAAAAGACATCGAAACGGGTATCAATCAAGGGGAAAAGTATTTTCATTATGTCATCACGGATTCAAGTACCATCGGTGTGGCGGAAGATCTGATGGATAAGACACTTGGCTCTTATTATTGGTTTTCAAGTGATGACAGTTTGTCAAATACCGTTGAACTTTATTAGAAAGAACTATTACCCCCCATTCTAAAACAATTAGAATGGGGGGTGTTGTAGTTACTCCATCGCGATCAAGTGGACGCTGTAGACGCCATCAAGTGCTTCCAGAATAACAATGAGTTCGTCAATCGTGATAGTTAAGTTTTGGCCGTCCAGGGTTACAATGACAATCGCCGCCTGATTGATGGGAATATCCTGATGAATCGTAATAATACTGGTTTGATGATCTCTGAGGAGATTTAAAATATTGGATAGAATTCCCTGATGATCTGCCAGTTTAAAAGAGAGCGTGAACTTTCGCCCGTAATTTTTGGAAGGCGTGAAAATATAGTCCTTATATTTGTAATAGGTGCTGCGGCTGATTCCCACTTTTTTGACGGCATCGCTGACTGATTTACATTGCGAGGATTCCATTAAAATGCGGGCTTCCACCACTTTGGAATAATAGTCCGGCAATATTTTTTTATTGACAATAAGATAATCTTTAATCACTGGCTTAACCTCTCGAAATTTGAACGCCGGCATTATCGGGAAACAATGCGATGAGCTGCCAACCCGGCATTTTTGCCATTAAAAACGCAGCCATTTCATGTTGAAAGCGGTGGTTGTTCACTGAATTTACAGCCAGAATGGTCGGACCGGCACCACTAATACAGGTGTTGAGACACCCCATATCCCGAGCTTTTCTGGTAATCACATCATAATGAGCGATGAGCTTTTTGCGGTAGGGTTGATGAAGACGATCCTTCATGGAAGCCTTTAAGATATCTTCGGACCCATTTGCCAGGGCAAGATAGGTCATTGTTGCCCGAGAAAGATTGTGAGTAGCATCGCTGAAATTTATTTTTTTGGGTAAAATTTGGCGGGCATCCGAGGTGGATAAAGGAAAATCCGGTACTAAAGCATAAAATTCAAAACAGGGATGGACTTCGTTTTTGATATAGAAGTTTTTGCCCTGATCGTTCAGAGAAACCACTAAGCCGCCGAAAATAGCCGGAGCAACATTATCTGGATGCCCCTCCATTTCGACTGCGATATCAAAAAGTTCTTCAGTTGTGAGCGGCGAGCCAATGAGTGTATTGGCCCCAAAAAGTCCGCCGACGATACAGGTAGCTGAGCTGCCGAGGCCACGGCTGATGGGAACGCCGACGTCACTGTGAATATAGAGCCCATTAGGATGATGATCGGCTTTTTTAAAGACTTTCAGCATTGAACGATAAACGAGATTGGTGGTACCCTGATATTTTTTTTCAACCCCGCGGATGGTGAGTTTACCATCCGCTTTTTCTTCAAAACTAAAGGTGTTGTAAATCGTAAGGGCCAGGCCAAAAGCATCAAAACCGGGACCAACATTGGCGCTTGTCCCGGGAACCCGAACTTTAATCATGATTTTCCATCCTTTCGTTTAAAAAGCTTATAATAGCTCGGGACATTTCAGCTTTTTTACACTGAGTATGGTGTTGGTTTTTCTTTTGGTCGAGGTCTTTCAGCGGCTGGGGAATGGCGGTATCGGTTCGTTGGGCCAAAAGATCCAGGAGAGCATAATCATCAAGTTCGGAAGCCCCAAAAATACTTTCATAAACCGAACGGCCAAATTTATAAGGGCTAGCTGTGGATACGATCACTGTTTTGCTCGGATCGCCGGTTTCGCGGAGATAATCCTCATAAACTTTGTTGGCAACGGCGGTGTGCGGATCTATCAGATAGTGGGTGTTGTCAAAGATACTTTTTATGGATTGCGCCGTTTGAGTTTCATCGGCAGTTCCGGCATAGAAAAGATCCGTTTTTTCCATTAGTGCTTTTGAGGCCTGATAACTACCCTGGCTTTTAAGCTCTTCCATGAGTTCGCTGACTTTTTTCGGATCAGAACCGGAAACATCATAGAGCAATCGTTCCAGATTGCTGGAAATTAAAATATCCATGGAGGGGGAAGATGTTTTATAAAACTCGCGATTTCGATCATAGGTGCCGGTCTTGAAAAAGTCGGTCAGGACTTTATTGGCATTGGATGCGCAAATCAGTTTATTGACTGGCAAACCTAACTGCGAGGCATAATAACTGGCAAGAATATTTCCGAAATTCCCGGTTGGCACCACAAAATTAATTTTTTCTCCGGCAGCAATTTCGCCGCGTTTTAAAAGCTCGTAATAGCTGTAAAAATAATAGACGACTTGGGGAAGCAGCCGACCAATGTTAATGGAATTGGCGGACGAGAAAAGAACATTGGCTTTTTCAAGTTCTTTGGCTAATTGGGCATCATTAAGAATTTCTTTGACGCCGTTTTGGGTATCGTCAAAATTCCCATCGACACCAACCACACAGGTATTATCACCAAGCTGAGTCAGCATTTGTTTTTCCTGTATCGTGCTGACTCCATCTTTAGGATAAAAGACGATGATGCTAATGTCCGGAACATCGGAAAATCCTTCTAATGCGGCCTTGCCGGTATCTCCTGAGGTAGCGGTAAGGATTAAAATTTTGTTGTTGCTGTTCACATTTTTCATGGCTTCCACCATAAAATATGGTAAAATAGTCAAAGCCATATCTTTAAAGGCACAGGTTGGACCATGGAAGAGTTCCAGAAAATACCGATCTTTTATTTTTTTTAAGGCAACGGGCTCTTCATCTTCAAATTTCCCGGAATAATAGGCACCTTGAATTGAATCAGCAATTTGCTTTTCACTAAAATCATTCAAGAAAGCGGCGAATATGACCTGGGCCATTTCCCCATAGTTTTTTCCAATCAATTTTGTTTTATCCAGTTGGATGTTATGAATAAAATTGGGAACAAATAGTCCCCCATCTGGGGCTAATCCCTGCAGGATTCCCTGGGATGCAGTAACGTTGATGTCTTTGGATCGTGTGCTGTTGTAACCGTTTTTCATGAATTTCCTCCAAATATTTATGGTATAATGGGAAAAAATCTTCCCATCAGGGTATTGAATATCCCTTAAGTATATGATAAAATGTTTTTCAGGAAAAAACAAGTGTTTTTAAAATAAATACATAAATGAGGTGAAATTTTTTGAATATTGCACTTTTAGGCTTTGGAACCATCGGTTCGGGGGTCTACGAACTGATCAATTTAAATAAAGGAAAGTTTGCGAGCAATTTTACAGACTTGGAGGCTAGAAAATCAAGCCCTGTGATTACCAAAGTTTTGGAGCGTGATACGACTAAAGATCTTGGAGATGACGTGGGCAGGATTGTTACCGATCCCAGGGAGATATTAGAAGATGATAGCATCGGTCTTGTCATTGCGTTAATGGGTGGGATGGACTTTGAATATAAAATGATCAAGGACTGCCTTAAGGCCGGCAAACATGTCGTAACCGCAAACAAGGCGGTTATATCAGAGTATTTTCAAGAATTATTGACTCTGGCGGAAGAAAATGGCGTGGTTCTTCGCTATGAGGCATCTGTCGGCGGTGGGATTCCGATCATCGGCAGCTTAAAGGAAGAAATGAAAATTAATCGGGTAACAGAGATTAAGGGAATCCTTAATGGCACAACGAATTTCATTTTATCTAAAATGACTGAAGAAGGCGCAGATTTTGGAGAAACTTTAGCCATGGCTCAGTCCATCGGTTTTGCCGAGGCAGATCCGACGGCGGATGTTGAAGGTTATGATGTATCCCGAAAGCTTTCCATTCTTTCATCGATGGCTTATGAGGGAATTATCAAGGATGAAGATATTTATAAGCGCGGCATTACAGATATTCGAGCGGTGGATATTGAGATGATCACCAGCATGGGTTATGTTGTCAAGTACTTGGGACATTCCATTCTTGAAGAAAAAAACAATGTTTATTCAACGGTAGAACCGGTGTTATTTAAAGAAGCTTCCATTATGAGTAATGTCAACAGTGAGTTTAATATTATATCCATTACCGGAGACATCATCGGAGAATTGCAGTTTTACGGTAAGGGAGCGGGAAAGGATGCAACGGCTAATGCGGTGGTTGGAGATGCGCTATATATTCTCAACATCGTTGGAGATCAGAATTTACCAAAACCCTTACGGCTTAATCGAAAGCTAAACAAAGTAGGAACCGCTATCTTCAAAGGAAAATACTATTTAAGAGCTAATCTTAATGATAAAGAAATGCTTAATCAGGTATTGGGAGCAGTGGAAACCATTGCTGAGCGTAAAACGGTTATTGTGAATGACAATAGGGCGTATGTGGTGACAAGTGTCATTGCGGCGAATGATTTTAATATGATGGCAGAAAAATTGAAGGAAACGGTTCCGGAAATTTTTTATGCTCGTATCTACGAATAGGAAAAGAGTGACTGAAGTAAATGCAAGATTTAATTGTACAAAAATTTGGCGGCTCGAGCGTCGCCAATGTAGAGAGAATAAAAAGAGTTGCCGGTCGAATTATTGAGACCAAGGAAAAAGGGAAAAAGGTTGTGGTTGTTGTTTCGGCCATGGGTGATACAACGGATGATCTCATTGATTTGGCCATGAAGCTCAATGCAAATCCACCCAGCCGGGAAATGGACATGCTTCTTGCGACGGGAGAACAGGTATCGATTTCGTTATTGGCGATAGCCATACAAGCTAAAGGACATGACGTGGTGAGTTTAACCGGAGCACAGTGTGGTATTATTACCTCAAGCGTTCATAAAAAGGCGCGGATCAATGATATTCAGACCAATCGTATTGAAAAAGAGTTGGCAGCGGGGAAAATTGTCATTGTCGCAGGGTTTCAGGGAGTTGATGAAAACAGAGATATCACTACTCTCGGACGAGGCGGATCCGATACATCAGCAGTAGCTTTGGCAGCATCATTAGAAGCTGAGTTATGCGAAATATATACGGATGTTGACGGGGTTTACACAGCGGATCCCCGAGTCGTTGAAGAAGCATCAAAAATAGATGAAATTTCTTATCAAGAAGTTTTAGAAATGGCAAGTACCGGGGCAAAAGTCTTACATCCCCGATCAGTAGAAATGGCTGAAAGGTTCAAAGTGCCGCTGGTAGTGCGATCAAGTTATAATTACAACGAAGGAACCATTATTAAGGAGGAAGTTAAAATGGAAAAAGTATTAGTTCGAGGGATATCCCTGGATGAAAATATCGCAAAAATTTCAATTTTCGAAGTGCCGGATCAACCAGGGATTGCATTTCGATTATTTAGTGCATTGGCAAAATCCAATATTCACGTGGACATGATTGTACAAAATGTTAACCGAACAGCTGTTAATGATATCTCATTTACCATTGATGTCGATGAGCTGCAGGAAGCGGTATCAGTGGCCCAAAAGTTTGCGTTTGAAGTTAATGCTCAAAAGGTGGAGTATGATCAGGGGGTGGCAAAACTTTCTGTCATCGGCACGGGAATTGTTGCCAATGCTGAAATTGCCTCTAAATTCTTTGAAGCACTGTTTGAATTGGGCATCAATATTCAAACCATCAGCACCTCTGAAATTAAGATCTCATGCTTGATTGATAAAGAACGCGGGAAAGAAGCCATGGTGCATATTCACAAAAAGTTTGATATGTAGCTTTTTAAAAGCCTTGAAACCGTTGATGTCAAATGGTTTCAAGGCTTTTTTGTTGCCAGTTTCGCCCCCGAATAATTGTAAATATTATAATTACTTGCGCCAAAATATGATAGAGCTATAATAAACTTAAGGGAAAAATAAACTTGGAGAGAAGAAAAAATGAAAAGTTATTTAAAACGAGGATTTGGTTTGCTATTTGCTTTATTAATGATCGGTGGATTAGTTCCGATTAGTGTTTCAGCGGCAACAAGTCCAAATGTATCCTATCAGACACACATTGAAAACATTGGTTGGGAAGTCGATGCGGGTATTGGGTTAAAAAGCAATGGAGAAATCAGTGGAACGTCCGGTAAAAGCCTGCGTTTAGAAGGTATCAAAATCAATTTGGATAACCAGGGCTATGATCTTGGTGTATCCTATCAGACACATATTCAAAATATTGGGTGGGAAGCTAATACAGAAAGAGGTTGGAAAAGCAATGGGGATATGAGTGGTACAGCCGGGCTGAGTTACCGACTGGAAGCTATCCAGATTAAATTAACCGGTTCCGATGCAGATAAATTCGATATTTATTATCAAGTTCACGTCCAGAATATGGGTTGGCTGGGCTGGGCAAAAAACGGTGAAAGTGCCGGAACGGCTGGTTATAGCTATCGTCTGGAAGCCATTAAAATTCAAATTGTACCAAAAGGTCAAGGCGCTCCAACGGAAACAACGGCCATTCCTTTCCATGAAAAAAAGTTAATTGATGGAAATTTATTAATTAACTCATCTTCAAATGATTTTAATGAAAATGCTTTTTCTCTAGAAGATGTTGAAATTTCCAATAATAGTGGAGATGGAGGAATCGTACTTAAATCCGGTACCCAAAGTGGTGTTTATACGTCAAATCCATTTAAGACCAATCCATTTACTAAATTAGTTCTTTCCTGGAGTAGTGATACCCCAGAGGGAACCTCAATTCAGGTTGAAGCAAGGGTATCTAAAAATTCATGGGATTCAAATGGACAATTAACAGAAAATTGGTCAAATTGGCTGACTTGGGGAACTTGGGGAACAACAATACAAAGGGCGTCTGGTACTGGTATCACAGATGATTCGGTGGCTAAAGTTGATGTTGATACCTTAGTTGTAAGTGGTGGAGAAACGGCCAGTGAAATTCAATATCGCGTTATATTAAATTCAAATACATCTGGCGTAACACCGATCGTCCGTTTAATATCAGGAGCACTAAGAAATACAATCCCCGGTCAGGGAATTAATAAGGTGTTTACAGATAATCCGGATTTATCGAATCTCAAGGTCCTTGATGTACCGCAATTGTCTCAGATGGTCAGGGATCCTTCAATCGCTGATTCTATATGCAGTCCAACTAGTGTTGCCATGATATTGAATTATTATGGAACACAAGTACAACCTGAAGAAGTCGCCTGGGGGGCGTATGATTATAGTTATGAAGACTTTGGCAACTGGCCATTCAATACCGCTTATGCTTCAAGTTTTGGCTATCAGGCTTATGTTGATTATTCAACGATAGACGGTTTAAAGAGAGAAATTGCTGCGGGACATCCGGTTGCAGCTGCGGTGGCATATAAAAATAGCGATTATGCTGATGGCGATTTGCCTGTTATAGACGGGGCCCCAATCACATCAACATACGGTCATTTGATTGTTGTATGTGGTTTTACAAATGAAGACGGAACGGACTATATCATAATCAATGATCCGGCTGCTTCGAGTGATGCCGGTGTCAGAGTGATGTATCGGCTTGATCAATTTGCTGCGGCATGGGCAGAGTCCGGAAATATAGCTTATATTATCCATTAACAGAAAGAATCGTGAAATTTTATTGAAAGAAAACTGTTAAAGCGGGTAGGTGCTAATTAGATTAGTACCTACCTTTTTTAGTGATTAAAAAACAAGTTTTAACTGTTCTTGTTTTCGATCGAAATTTCACCGCCGGAAAGGGTATTGGCAAAAGCCGAAACGAGATTTGCGTTGACAGATGAATCAGAAAAAGATACGATGGAAGTAAAAAGACTGAGGTTTGACAAGAATATGGACAGCAATCGAAAATTGCTTTATAAAATCGTTCAATTAGTCTGTGTTTTCGTTTTGGGGATTATTCTCTTTAATATTTTTCAGCTGGTGGAAATCATCCAGGGAACCGGGCGGGTGATCAATTATACCGGGATTATCCGCGGGGGCACCCAGCAGCTGGTGAAGCTCGAAACAAATGGCATTCCCAGGGATGATCTGATCGTTTATCTGGACGGGATTTTGGAAGGGCTCCAGATCGGGAGAGGTCAGTATAATCTGGATAAACTGGACGACATCCCCTATCAGGAAAAGCTCGCAGGTCTAAATGCTTACTGGAATGATTTGCAGACCGAAATTATGAGCTATCGTGGGGACCCGGGCAATAGAGAGAAACTGATTCAGATGAGTGAGACATATTTTGAAATGGCCAACGACGTGGTGGGAACGGCAGAATTTTATCAGGAACAGAAAACTAAAATTCTGACTACCCTTGAACAAATTATGGTGATTCTGTTGGGGGTATTAATTATTATTTCGCTCCAGCAGGCGATTACGGAAATCCATCTGACCAGAAAAAACAAAGAGCTGGCCGCCGCGGCATATTTTGATAAATCAACCGGATTGCCCGGCCGGCTGAGCTGTGAAGAACGGATCTGGACGCCGCTGGATTTAAAAGAAGGGCCATACTGCATGGTGATGTTTGATCTCAATAACCTGAAATGGGTTAATGATAGCTATGGTCACAGCGAAGGCGATCGCCTGATTAAGGCTTTTGCCGATATTCTATACCGTTTGACCAATGACCATGTGTTTGTTGGCCGCTACGGTGGGGATGAATTCATTATGATCGTCAAACGCTACAGTCAGAAGAAAATAGAACAGCTGCTGCAAGAGATCCAGCTCCAGACGACTCAATATAATGAAAAGTCGGAAAAATTAAAAATCCATTATGCGGTCGGTTACGACTATAATGGCAACTCCCTCCAGCAAATGCTTGAAAAAGCTGATGAAAAAATGTATGTCAATAAGAAAGAAATTAAAGATAGACAAAACGTTAATAGTCAAATTATGATATAATTTGACTATAATATTGATGCCGGACATTTAAACGATATTGTAACCTGGCAGGAGCATTAAGACCGAAGTGAGATACCCATTAAGCGCAAAGGACAACCGCAATGGTTGTTCTTTTTAAATACAATAAATAATTATGACATTAATTGATATATATACTCCTTTTATGTCATAATAGTATGGATGATTCATATTGAAAATGAATGACAATACAATTTAAAGCCAGAGAAAATGAAGAAATTGTCAATTAAGATAATTAAGAAGAGGAGAATAAAATGGGAAAAACAATTGCTGAAAAAATATTTGATGCCCATCGGGTAGACGAACCATTTCCAGATACCCATGTGTTAAAACTGGACCGGGTTTTCTGCCATGAAATCACCACTCCAATCGCCATCACAGATCTGATGGCACGGGGAATGGATCGTGTTTTCGACCCCACCAAAATCAAGGCCGTGATCGACCATGTGACACCGGCTAAGGACTCAAAAACCGCTGAGCAGGGAAAAATCCTCAGGGATTGGGCAAGACGACACGACATCAAAGACTTTTTTGATATTGGTAAAAACGGTGTCTGTCATGCCATCTTTCCAGAAAAAGGATTTGTCAGACCGGGATTCACCATCATCATGGGAGACTCCCATACCTGTACCCATGGTGCATTCGGTGCCTTTGCGGCCGGAATTGGAACGACGGACCTGGAAGTGGGGATTCTCAAAGGCGTCTGTGCTTTCCATTTTCCTAAAACCATCAAGATTGTTCTAAAAGGCGAATTAAAACCCGGGGTGTACGCCAAAGATCTAATTCTGTTTATCATTAAGGAGTTGACGGTCAACGGCGCCACCAATATGGTCATTGAGTTTACCGGACCAGTGGTGGATGCCATGTCGATGGAATCCCGAATGACCCTTTGCAACATGGCCATTGAAGCTGGCGGAACCTCTGGCATCTGCTACCCGGATATGACAACAGTAGACTACCTGTGGAAATTCATCAAGGATGAGTTTGCCACCAAAGAGGATGCCCTGAAAGAGTATTCGAAATGGGTATCCGATGCCGATGCCGACTATGAACGGATTTGTGAATACGATGTTTCAAAACTGGAACCGATGGTGACGGTTGGTTACAAACCCGATCAGGTTAAGACCGTTAGGGAAATGGCAGGGACAAAAGTTGACCAGATTTATATTGGCAGTTGCACCAACGGACGGATTGAAGATTTGCGAATCGCTGCCAGTATCTTAAAGGGCAAGACCATCAGTGACGCGGTTCGGGCCATTGTCAGTCCGGCAACCCCGGCAATATATTCCATGGCCTTGAAGGAAGGGTTGATTGAGATTTTCCAGGATGCCGGTTTTTGCGTGACGAATCCGACCTGCGGAGCTTGCCTGGGCATGAGCAACGGTGTCCTTGCAAAAGGGGAAGTGTGCGCATCTACCACCAACCGTAATTTTAACGGCCGCATGGGTAAAGGTGGTATGGTCCATCTGATGAGTCCGGCGACGGCTGCGGCGACGGCAATTGCCGGAACCATCACAAATTCTGATTTATATCAAGCTTAGGAGGTGGCATAGAAATGAAGAAATTTAATGGAAAAGTATTATTTTTAGACAGAAGCGATATTAATACCGATGAAATCATTCCGGCAAAATATCTGACGGAAATTACCAAAGCGGCATTAAAGCCTAATTTGCTCGAGGATCTGGTTCTGACCGGATTCCATAAGGAAGACATCCAGGATAAAGCGGTCATTGTTACTCGGGAAAACTTTGGTTGCGGTTCATCACGAGAACATGCCCCCTGGGCACTGGAAGTCAATGGCATCAATGTCGTCATTGCCGAAAGTTTTGCACGGATTTTCAGGCAGAATATGTATAACTGCGGCATGTTTGCCATTGAGCTGCCCAAAGAAACCATCGCATCTCTTTTTGAAAAATATGCCGGGAAAGAAGTATCTATGGAAATCGATGTGGATGGCAATAAGATAATCATCAAGGCAGATGGCAAATCTGAAACTATTGACTTCAAAGTCGGGGCGTTTGATCAAACCCTGGTTAAAGAAGGCGGCTGGGTCGGCTACGCAGATAGAAATTACTAAAGCATTCGATAGGCAGCAATAAAATCCCTAAAGCCATTGTAAATTAGAAGGCTTTAGGGATTTTTTACTTTTAAGCGTTATTGCTTTTTCTAATATTTCGTCGTTTTTTTGATTTCGTAAAAAATCAGTTTTTCGTCAAGGAGCTTTTTTAATTCTGGATATATTTGACTGTGCTTGGCGTTCCAGAATTCAGCCAAATTTTTATTGTTAAATTTTTTTGATGACATAACCAGGCATCGCTTTTTTTCTGCAATCCTAGCTAGGATTACATTTCTTAAAGTATGCATGATGTTCACTTCCTTTTTATTAATCCTGACGATTAATGGCACCAAGGCATGCTTTTAACCAGGCTAAGTAGGAATCTTCTCGCATGATCGCGCCTAATAAGACGGCATAATCACCAAATTCTTTTGACCCATATTCGGGGATGTTGTCAAAAGACTTCGTCATGGAGTTTTCCAGAGAGGCTTTTTTAAAATTATGTTTATCCAGCTGACTATGTAAATGTTGTTCATAATCAGATGCTGACATAAAATCGCTGAAAAAAGTTCGCAATCTAAATACATCTTTAGGGGTTACGCCTAAAGGTTCGTCAAGTAACAGCCATTCAACAAATTCGGCATGTCCCTCGGTAGTAATGGTATATAATTTTTTCTCCATTTTCTCACCTTGAATAATAAGTTCAACAGTGATGAGATTTTCTTCTAGTAAGCGTTTTAATTCCGGGTAAACCTGGCTGTGTTTAGCATGCCAGAAATTTGCCATGATTCGCTTTTCAAATTCTTTGGAAATATCATATCCTGTTATGGGTCCTCGATCAATTAAGCCGAGCAATGCGTATTTTAATGTTCTCATAGATATTCCGCTTTCAAATTTTTTTTCTTAACAGATTTCATAATTAAGTATTTTAGCACAATTATATCTGGATAGATAGAGTGTTATCCGATCTTTAGGGTAAATTACTTCTATATCTCATTCTAGGTTTTCGCGAATTTTAGTTTTAGGCAACAACTAAAAAATTATTATAACTGATAATAGTATTACACTCAAGAAAAAGATGTAAATCTTAAAATGTTTAATATAACATGTAACTATTGACATGATTTGCGAACTGTGATAAATTAATAACATAAATTACAAACGATTTACTAAAAACTTTGAAATGAAATATGGGTAATATCTTAGAAGGAGGACAATTTTATGGCTAAATTTATTTCGGCAGCAGAAGCAGCTAAGTTAATTCCAGACGGAGCAACAGTAGGTGTGGCTGGAATGGGACTTTCAGGCTGGCCAGAAGAAGTAGCAGTTGCGATTGCTGATAACTTCAAGGAAACCGGCCATCCCTGTAACCTCACCATGAAACAGGGAAGTGCAATGGGTGACTGGCGAGAAAGAGGGATGACCAGACTGGGACTTGAAGGACTGGTTACAAAATGGTCGGCTGCACATATTGGTTCGGCTTTTGCAATGAATGATCTGGTACGGGCGAATAAAATGGCGTGCCATTGTTTACCACAAGGTGTAATCGTTAATCTTTGGCGGGAAATTGCCGCTAAACGACCAGGCTTGATCACAAAAGTGGGATTGGGTACCTTTGTGGATCCGCGTTTAGAAGGCGGAAAAATGAATAAGGTCACCACGGAGGATCTGGTTGAACTCGTCGAGTTCAAGGGTGAAGAATACCTGTTCTATAAATCCTTCAAGTTGGACGTTGCGATGTTACGTGGAACCACAGCAGATGAAAACGGCAACATTACCTTTGAAAATGAAGGCCCTATCAATGAAGGTCTGGCAGTCGCTCAGGCCGCTAAGAACAGTGGCGGTATTGTCATCGTTCAAGTGGAATATCAGGCAGTGAAAAACACATTAAAACCGAAAGATGTAAAAATACCGGGAGCAATTGTTGACTATGTCGTCGTTGCAACGGATAAGAATGCCTGTTGGCAGACCGAAGGTGTTTACTATGAACCTGCTTTTGCCGGTAATATGCGAAAACCACTGAGTGCTATTCCAATCCTACCACTGACTGAAAGAAAAGTTATGGCCAGACGCGCAGCGATGGAACTGGCGAAAGGGGATTTGGTTAACCTTGGGGTTGGTATTCCTTCCGATGTTGCCAGTATTGTCTCAGAAGGCGGTTATATTGAAGAAATTACCATGACAACAGAAATCGGCGGGTTTGGTGGAATCCCGGCAAGTCTTCCGAATTTTGGGAGTTCATACAATGCCGAAGCCAATATTGATCATGGATCCATGTTTGATTTATATGACGGCGGTGGCATTAATATTGCAATTCTTGGTTTGGCTCAAGCCGATGAAGCGGGAAATATCAATGTCAGCAAATTTACAATCCCTGGTGTGGGCGACCGATTAACGGGCCCTGGTGGTTTTATCAATATCACACAAAGCACCCATAAGGTTGTCTTTGCAGGATCTTTCAACGCAAAATGTCAAGTGGAAGTAAGCGATGGGAAACTGATTATCAAAAAAGAAGGTACAGGAAAAAAATTCTTAAAAGCAGTTGAACAAATCACTTTCAGCGGAAAATACGCAGCCGAAAACGAACAGGAAATCCTTTATGTGACAGAACGCTGTGTGTTTAAACTGATTGACGGAAAAATGACCATCATTGAAGTGGCACCTGGGATTGACCTGGAAAAAGATATCCTCAATCAGATGGATTTCAAACCAGCGATTTCTGCAGACTTGAAAGAAATGGATCCGGGTTTATTTTCTGAAAAATGGAATGGACTTGACACAATAATGGGCAAGTAATTGGGGCCTGGATTTAGGGAGTGATGGATGTGGAACTAATAAGGCATACAATCAATTCTTTTTTAAAGGAAAGAGTTAAAAAAACACCGGAAAAAATTGCCATCGTCTTTGAGGATGATACTTATACCTGGATGGAGCTGGATCAGCTTTCGGATGGCATCGCCCTGTCACTGCTTGAATCCGGAGTGGAAAAAGGGACCCATGTCGGAATCTGGAGTTTGAACAGTCCGCTGTTTATGCTTTATACTCTGGCACTGGCAAAAATCGGGGCGGTTATCGTCTTGATCAATACGCGGTGTCATCAGTCAGAACTGGAAGATCTTTTAGTCTATGCCGATGTAACCACTTTATGCTACGGGGAAGATACAAATACTCTAAAATTCTCAGCGTTGATTGAACAGTTTGACCGCAAAAGACTCGCTTTGCTGAAGCGAACAATTGCCATGGGAAAGAATAAAAAGGATATTCCCGAGCAATATCGAATGAAGATGGATGACAACGCTGATCTGGAACTGCTCGGCAACGCCAAGAAAAAGGTCATGCCAGAAGATGTGCTTGGCATCCTGTTCACATCGGGGACAACATCCGCTGCCAAAGGCGTCATGCTTAGTCATTTTGCCACCATTAACATTGCCATCGAAACGGCAACCCAGCTGCATTGGAACGAAACCGACAAAAGCTGTCTGGGAATTCCATTATTTCACTGCTTTGGGCTTTCGTCGGGTTTTATGGCCGGTATTTATGCCGGCATCGAGATCCACTTACTGGAGAGTTATAAAACCATTCGGGTTTTAAAATGTGTGGAGCAGAACCAATGCACAATTTTAAATGGGGTCCCAACCATGTTTATGGCAATGATTAAACATCCCCGATTCGCAACCTACAAGCTCGATTCACTAAACAGCGGCATTATTGCCGGGTCTTATGTGAATGTCAATGACTATCTGACCATTTGTGAGAAATTGGGAATGAGAAAACTGCAGATGTCCTACGGTCAGACCGAGGCTTCGCCGAGTATCACCTTTTCGGATTTTGAAGACACGATTCTTTATAAAAGCAGATCGGTGGGCAAAGTGATTCCTCATGTTGAGCTAAAAATACTGGCCGATAATCAGAATGAAATCTGCATTAAAGGGTACAACACCATGCGGGGCTATTATAAACTGGCAGCAGAAACGCAACAGGCGATCGACCCTGAGGGTTGGCTTCACACCGGCGACCTGGGCTATCTGGATGCGGATGGAAATCTTTGTATTACCGGACGATTAAAAGAAATGATCGTCCGCGGCGGCGAAAACATCTCCCCCTATGAGATCGAAAACCACATCAAAAATTTTCCCTACGTTGCCGATGTCAAAGTCATCGGGATCGAAGCCGAAGTGCTCCAGGAAGAAATTGCCGCCTGTATTGTCACCGATGGCCGAAAAAAAATAAGTGAGACGGAAATGCGGGAATTCCTAAGTCAGCACCTGGCGGACTATAAGATCCCCAAATATTTTATCTTTTTAAAGAAGTTTCCCTTAAATGCCAGTGGAAAAATAGTTCTGACTGAACTGAAAAATCAGATCAAGATGATTATCGATAAAAATAAAAAATAGAATTTAAAAATAAGCTTCAATTGCTTAGTGTTCGGTTTCCACAAACGATTTCGTAACGTGTAGGCGAACAGGCGGTAGCCTGTACGACGTGCAGTGGAGAAATTGTTTCGTGCGAAACTGATCGCTAAACTCACGATACACTATTATTTAACAAAAATTAGCTAAGCTAAGGAGGAAAAAATGTATTTCAGTGAACAAAACAAAATGATTCGAAAGTTGGCAAGAGATTTTGCTCTAAAAGAATTAACAACCGAAATATTGGATCAAGTGGAAGAATCAGGTGAATTTCCCCAGGAGATTCTTGATAAAATGGCGAAATTTGGTTTCTTTGGGATTAAGATTCCCAAGTCATTAGGCGGAGCCGGCGGGGATCACATGTCCTATGTCATTTGTATGGAAGAATTTGCCCGGGTTAGTGGGGTTGCCAGTGTCTATTTGTCAGCACCTAACTCACTGGCCGGTGGCCCATTACTGCTTTCCGGAACCGATGAACAAATCGAAAAATACCTGAAACCCATTATCACCGGCAAGAAAAAACTGGCCTTTGCCTTAACTGAACCGGGAGCTGGTTCAGATGCCGGGGGGATGGCAACATCTGCTGTGGATATGGGCGATTATTACCTTTTAAACGGACGTAAAACCTTTATCACCATGGCACCCTTATGCGATGATGCTGTTATCTATGCCAAAACAGATATGTCAAAAGGCACCCGCGGCATTTCAGCATTTATTGTCGACTTAAAATCCGAAGGGGTTTCGCTGGGGAAAAACGAGCACAAGATGGGTCTGATTGGTTGTGCCACATCAGATATTATCATGGAAGATGTGAAAGTACCCAAGGAAAATCGTTTGGGAGAAGTCAACAAAGGCTTTAGTAATGCCATGAAAACGCTGGACGTTGGTCGACTTGGCGTGGCATCACAATCCATTGGTGTGGCTCAGGGCGCTTTAGACGAAGCCATTAAATATGCCAAAGAAAGAAAACAATTCGGCAGACGAATTGCCGATTTCCAGGCCATCGCCTTTATGATCGCCGATATGGCCACTAAACTGGAAGCAGCCAAACTATTGGTTTACAATGCCGCCAGCTTAATGGACAATAAGCAGAATGCCTCAAAAGAAGCATCGATGGCTAAGTTCTACGCCGCCGAGATCTGTAACGAAATCTGTGGCAAAGCCGTTCAGATTCACGGCGGATATGGATTTATTAAAGACTATAAAGTTGAACGGATGTATCGTGACTGTCGCGTATTTACTATCTACGAAGGAACCTCTCAGGTTCAGCAGATGGTTATTTCCGGCATGCTGTTAAAGAAATAGAGACTAAGAAAGGAACTAAATATAGATGAGAATTCTAGTTTGTGCAAAACAAGTACCGGATACGAATGAGGTAAAAATCGATCCGAAAACAGGAACAATGATCCGTGAAGGCGTACCAAGTATTTTAAATCCCGATGATGCCAACGCTTTAGAAGCAGCACTGGTAATCAAGGACGAAAACCCGGGAACCGAAGTCATTGTCATAACGATGGGACCACCTCAGGCTTCTGAAATGCTCAGAGAATGCCTGGCAATGGGTGCCGATGAAGCCTATTTATTAAGTGATCGCGCCTTCGGAGGCGCCGATACCTGGGCAACATCAGCAACCCTGGCAGCCGGGATTAAAAATGTCAAAAAAATTGACCTGATTCTGGCCGGCAGACAAGCCATCGATGGTGACACCGCTCAGGTTGGCTCACAGATTGCCCAACGGCTGAAAATGCCAGTGGTCACCTATGTTGAGGATATCAAAATCGAAGACAAAAAAGCCATTGTGCATCGTCAAATGGAAGACGGTTACGAAGTCATCGAAGTTCAGATGCCTTGTCTTCTGACCTGTGTGAAAGAACTGAATGAACCCCGATATATGAGTATCGGAGGAATTATGGATGCATACGAACAAACAATCACTACCTGGAATCATGAAGATATTGGGCTGTCACCAGAAGCCTGTGGTCTGAATGCCTCCCCAACGCAGGTATTCCGATCGTTCTCGCCGCCAGCTAAGGGCGTCGGTGAAATGATCACCGGGAACACCGTGAATGAAATTGCCGGCACCCTGGTTTCGAAGCTTAAAGAAAAGCACATAATATAGAAAGGACAAATAAAAATGGCGATTAAAGTAATAGATGAAAAATGTATCGGATGTTCAAAATGTCAGAAAAGCTGTCCTTTTGATGCAATCACGATTGAAAATAAAATAGCGGTAATCGGCGATGCGTGTACCAATTGCGGAACCTGTATTGACGTTTGTCCCACCGATGCCATTCTCCAGGAAGGCACCGAAAAAATTATCCGGGACCTGAGTATGTATAAAGGCGTCTGGGTTTTTGCTGAACAACGCGAAGGAAAAATCATGCCGGTTGTTTTCGAACTACTGGGCGAAGGTAAAAAACTGGCCAATGAAATCGGCACCGAACTGTGTGCGATTCTGTGTGGCAGCAATGTTGCCGGATTAACCGACGAACTGATTGCCTATGGCGCTGACAAGGTTTATTTGGCCGATGCTCCAGAACTGGAAAAATACACAACTGATGGTTATTCCAAAGTGATCAACGAAGCCATCGGAGTGTATAAACCGGAAATTGTTTTATATGGTGCCACCCATATCGGCCGGGATCTGGCTCCTTGTCTGGCAGTTAAAGTCAACACCGGTTTGACCGCTGACTGTACCAAACTGGAAATTGACCCGGATGATAAAAAAATCAGACAGACTCGACCCGCTTTTGGCGGAAACCTGATGGCCACCATTGTCTGCCCAGGCAGCCGTCCGCAGATGTCGACCGTCCGACCTGGCGTTATGGACAAAGCCGTTTATGATCCAAGTCAAAAAGGCGAAGTCATTAAACTGAACGCTGTCTTTGCCGAAGGCGATATCCGCACTAAAGTGTTGGAGATTGTTAAAACAACCGCTGATATCATTTCCATTTCTGACGCTGATTTCATTGTCGCCGGCGGGATGGGTCTGGGCAAGCCTGAAGGGATGGAACTGCTACAACAGCTGGCCGATAAACTGGGTGGTACTGTAGCCGCATCACGAGCCTGTGTCGATGCCGGATGGGCAGATCATAATATCCAGGTCGGTCAGACTGGAACCACTGTTAAACCGCAGATTTATTTTGCCTGTGGGATTTCCGGCGCCATCCAACATATTGCTGGAATGCAGGAATCAGACTTAATTATTGCGATTAACAAAAATGAAAACGCCCCGATTTTCGAAGTGGCCGATTATGGTATTGTCGGCGATCTTTACAAAGTGATTCCGGCCATCATTGATGAGTTAAATAAGTAACAGCTGAAAAAAGAAAAGTATCAGTACCGGGGCGAGCAGTACCCGCTCCGGCCTGAAAAAGTCAAAAAGTTTAAAGCGACATAAACAGTCACTTTAAACTTTTTTTTGATATGGTCAAATATGGCGTGATTTAAAAGTGGGGAAAATACGTTATAAATAACATGAACTTATGTACTGCTGCTGAGAAAAAATGATTGTTCTGGGAACCACGGTAAGCGCTACCTATTTGCTAAATCATCCATCATTTCAACAACTTTTACAGGTTCACTTTTAACTATTTTTCACTTCTTATCATCGGAGCCTCGCGGAGAAACAGAGCGCAAAAAAATCCGATAACAGCGAGTACGACACAAAACAGAAAGACATCATGAATTGAGTTGGCAAGTACGGCTTTCGCCTGTAAATACAAATTGTCAAAATAACTCAGGTATAACTCCGGCACCTGAGATCGGATGGTTGCTACCGTTTGGGCATTCGTAATGATTTGGGTATTTTTAAGCATTCCTTGTATTTCCTGCGGTAAATACTGCATATTTAACCCCGAGAATCCATTGCTCAGTGAATTGGTCATGATCACACCATAGACAGATGAACTGATGGTACTGCCAATGTTGCGAAAAAACATTACCGTTGATGTGACTGAACCAATCTGTTCTTTAGGGGCGGCATTTTGCGCGTTAACATTGGTAATGGGCATGCTCATACCAACTCCAAACCCCAAAATCACCATAAAAAGAATGGCACTGGAGTAGGAAGTTCCCACGCCCATGGTCGAAAGGAGCAGGGCTCCCACACCCATGACAAGAAAAGCTGATGCCGATAATAGTTTTGCCTTACCAATTCTCGAAACAAGCTGACCAGTGATATTGCTTGCCAAGAGCATCCCGAGCATCATAGGTGTTATGACGGCTCCGGATATTGTCGCCGACGAACCAATTACACCCTGAACAAAGTATGGTAGATAGATAACGGTTGAAAACATCAAAGCCTGGGAAAAGAATGCAATCAGAAATGACACATAGATAGCACGGTCTTTGAAAAAAGAAAGCGGGATCATAGGGTTGGACGATCGTTTTTCAAGAAAAACAAACAGTGCCATCATGACGGCTGAAAAAAGAAACATGCCAAGACAAGGAACAGAAATCCATGCGAAATTGTTCCCGGCCATACTAAAAGCCAGCAGCATAGGCACTAGGGTTAAAACAAGTGTGGCGATCCCTTTGAAATCCACCGGCTTTTTTATTTCAACGTTTTTGAAGGAAGGCATTGCGATTGCGACGATAACGATTGCCAGGATACCCAGAGGTAGATTGATAAAAAAAATCCATCGCCAGCCGAGCGCGTCGGTGATAAAACCGCCAGCTAAAGGTCCGATAATGCTGGCAAGTCCGTACATGGAGGTTACGATACCAGTATACTTACCTCGATCAGCCGGCTCGAACATATCAGCAACTACCGTAAATACGCTTGAAACAATAATCCCTCCGCCAATTCCTTGTAATCCTCTGAAGGCAATCAGCTGCATCATGTTTTGGGATAATCCGCACAGCATAGAACCTGCGAGAAAAGTTGTGATACCGATCATAAACATCAATTTATGCCCGTAGATATCGGCAAGTCCGCCACAAATCAGTATGGCAATCGTGGAACACAACATATAGGTGGTGAATGGCCATGAATAAACCGCCATGCCGCCTAAATTATCGACAATATTTTTCATTGCTGTACTGACAACTGTTGAATCCAGTGCTGATAGCAGCAGACTTGCCATAATACCGGCAAGAATCAATACCGTTCGTGATTTGCTCATTAGTTTCTTCGGCATAAAAAATTCCCTCCTTAATGGTTCGTAATATAGTAGTATACTTTATACTATATGGGCAAAAAAATAGCGTAGTTTTTAGCTATTTTTATTATTGCTTTTATATTGTTTTTTAAAATCCTCTAGCCAGTTATAAAAAACGGTGTACATCTGTGAATAGAGAGTGATGATGGATGTAGCATAAAATGATACCCCCTCCATGCGTTCAAGTTGGACATTAACATTGTCACATTTATACGCAAGACTATCCTGCAACATCGCAATCATTTTTAAGCCGGTTTCATAATCCATATAATGAAGATTGGCAATAAAGGCACAGAAATCCACATATACTGTCCCTGGATTTTCAGAGTACTGGTGCATCAGTTGCATAAAATAATTTCGGCCTTTCTCGTTGATTGTATAAATGGTTTTCTCGGGCATTTCACCTTCACGAACTGTTTCACCATTGATGTATTCAGATTTATACAGCTTCACGAGATTTTTGTAGACAGACGGTGAACTGATTTTGACCCAATTATTGATATTCCGGAATTCCATCTCTTTTTTCATTTCATAGGCGTTCATCGGTTTTTGTATTAAAACACCTAATAACATTAAATCAACAGTTGACATTTACTCACTTCCCAACTAGTATATTGTATACCAATATAGTATAAAGTAAATATACACGGAAGTCAATGTTTAATAATGATGAAATTATAAAATATTGATGAATTAAACCGGGTAAAAATAAAAATGGCTATTGATTAAACCAAGGCGCCTGAATCGATCAAAAAAACGATGAAACCATCGTTGGGTGGTTTCATCGTTTTTATGTGTTCTTGAAATCTGTTTTTTATTCATGCAGTTACAGCTGAGTCACTGTCTTGTGGAGATGTTTTATTCTAGGTTTGGTGAAATGATTGTCTGGCTATTAATAAGTCTGACTGTTAAGAAGACATTGGTAAATAACGGAATGACCTAAAGTTGTTGGATGTGGATCCAAATTACCCGTGTACCAATTGAAATTAACTAAAGGGTCCACGCCCTGGTAACTCTTGAATGCGGTATACACATCAGCTACTTTATAACCGCTGTCTGGTGTCATGATGACACCGTTGATTCCCTGGATTATCGGATCAAATACCTGATAAAGGGGATCTTGAGAACTGATGGGATCATACAATGTTGATACATAGATATTTGCTTGAGGTGCCAATGTCTTGATGGTTCCAATTATTTTGGGCCAATCGGCAGTGAACTGCTGGGCACCGGCGGCCAAATTGGTTTGCAATTCTGGCATTGCAGCAGCGATGGTTGCCTGATTGTTAGGATCAGCTAAAGCAGCTGCCAGCTCGGTGGCAAAATTCTCTGAAGTCGGATCGAGATTGAATGCAGTTGCCAGAGTCGTAATCACAGGGGATAGAAGATTGTTGCTCCCAATACTGATTGAGACCGTACTGGCTTTGCCCAAAGCTTTAATAGTTGTAGGATCATTCTGTAATTGGTATAAGAGACCACTGGACTTTTCTCCTGGTATCCCCTGATTTACCAGGGAGATATCTTCATTTCCGCTGATTGAGCTTAAGTTATTATAGAAAAGGTCAGCATAGTCCGAGCCCGGTGCAGCACTCATACCGTAAGCGATGGAATCGCCAAGGGCTACATAATTATTGGTTTTAACAATTTTTATTTCGAGGGCTTCCAAACGCAGGCTTTCCCCGGTGGTTCCCAGTTCTGCTCCGTTTTTAACCCAAGTCCAGTCGCCGTTGGTGCTGGGTACGTCACCCTTATCCTGCACATGGCCCCGGTAATAAACATCATAGCCAGAAAGACCTTCAAGATTGATTTTAATAGCTTCTATCCGCAGACTTTGAGCTGTCGTTCCAGTAAAAACACCGTCCTTAACAGGATCCATCCAACCCTTATCTTGAACATGAACCTGATAGGTGATGCTTGCACCGGCCGGAACATCACCGGTTAATTTAATGGCGACACCTTCCAGCCGCAGACTTTGACCTCGCGTTCCCAATTCATCAGGACCAGTAAGATAGTTCAGATTTGGTCCAATTGAGCTGGGGGTATCCCCATAGTTTTCAATATGACCGCGATATTGAACCCCGATTTCTCCAGAGGAACTGGTTTCAATCGAATTATTTCCGGTTGATGTTGTCTCTGTTTGTCCAGCAGCAGCAAAAACTCCGGTTGAAAAAAACATTGAAAGAATCATAATGATCGACAGCGCACTGGCAGAAATTTTCCAAGTGGTGAATTTTTTCATGATTTGTTTTCCTTTCTTTTTCATGATTTTCAGATTTTTTTATAATTATATACTTTTTTGACTGAGACGTAAACGTTTTTATAATGAAATCAGGTGAGTTGGACGTCATGGAATAATTAAGAAGCTTGATTTGAAATTTATTGAATACAATTGCGTTTTTGTGGATATTTTGTTGCAAATCGGATATACTGGCATTAGTTTTACTCATAGGAGGCGAAATGAAGGAAAATAAGTTTATTTTGGAAAGGCTTTTAAAAAACAAAGAAATAACACGCCAGGATATTACCGACAGAATTCAAGAAGCCCAACAGTCAGACCGCTCGTTATTGGACTTATTATTAGAAGACCGGGTTATTTCTCCGGAAAAATTGCTTTTGATTTTTCATAAAGAGTGGGGTTTTAATGTATATGACCCTCAAAAAGATCTAATGGATTCAAAAGTTTTATTTTTATTTACAAAAGAACAAGCCCTGGAATATCTTGTTTTCCCATTAAACCAGCCAAATGAAGAACATTTAATCATCCTAATGGCAGATCCAACTGATGAAGAAGTCATTCGGATTTTGCAACAGATAACAAAAAAACGGTTGAAAATATTGGTTGCAGAAAAAGAATGTATCCAGAGTCTGATTCGAAGATACTATAATGAAAATACTCGTTATGATGAAGATATTTCAAAAAAAACAAATCATGATGGTAGCAGAAACGAAGAATCGTCAATCATCAACCTTGTGAACGAAATAATTGATGAAGGTGTTACCCGGGGTGCCAGCGATATTCATATCGAAGCATTCCCGAAGAAATTTCAAATTCGGCTGCGTATTGATGGGTTGCTTCAGCTGATGAAATTGTTGGAAGAAAAAACCTGGCATGGCGTGATCTCGCGTTTAAAAATACTTGGAGGCTGCGACATTGCTGAACATCGATTTCCTCAGGATGGCGCTTTTACGACCCGTTTTGAGGGTCGCCAGATTGATGTTCGGGTATCCATTATGCCAACTATCCATGGTGAAAAAATAGTCTTGCGATTATTGGATCAGTGCAAGTTTTTAATGAAGATTGAAGAACTGGGGTTTTCAAGTGACCAGAAAATTCTGATTAAAGACATAATGGATTCACCTCATGGCATGATATTGGCATCCGGACCAACTGGAAGTGGAAAATCGACGACTCTTTACAGTTTACTCAATGGGATCAATTCTGAGACCCAAAACATTATTACCATTGAGGATCCTGTTGAATTTCAGATGGAGGATGTGAATCAGATTCAAGTGAATGAGAAAACAGGACTTAATTTTGCCATGGGATTGCGTTCGATTTTACGACAAGATCCTAATGTGATCATGGTTGGCGAAATCCGAGATGAAGAAACCGCAGCGATGGCAACCCGAGCGGCGATTACCGGTCATTTGGTGTTATCTACTATTCATACCAACAATGCCATTGCATCGATTACACGCTTGATGGATATGAAGGTTCCGCTTTATTTATTGTCATCAGCCCTTAGAGGAATTATTTCTCAAAAGTTGATTAAAAGACTTTGTCCAAATTGCAAGAAGGAAGGCTGGGCAGCTCAAGCAGAAAAGGATCTTCTTGGGTTACCAGATGAAAAGATCAAACTATATTATCCTGAAGGCTGCCCTTTGTGTCACGGTACTGGGTATCGGGGCCGATTGGCAGTGCAGGAAGTTTTGAAAATAACGCGAAACATTCGCGAGTCTATCGGCCAGGGAAAAGATTATGACAGTATTCGCCAAATTGCTATGGAAGAAGGGCTGATCCCCATTGAAGAATCTTTAAAACAGTATATTTTAAATGGCAGTACCTCTTTTGCGGAGGGTTTTGAGATCCTGGCGTTTGAAAAAAACTGGCATCATTAGGAAACCGTTATGGATAAAAAATTTAGTTACAAAGCCAAAAATGCTCAAGGGGAGAATGTTGCCGGAACGCTCATCGCAAAAACATTGCAGGATGCTGCAGTGTTGCTTCATGTGCAAAGTCTAATTGTTCTGGAGATAACAGAAAAAACGAAGGCCGATGGATTTTTACATCGAGAACTTGATTTTCAATTCAAACATGTATCGACAACTGAATTTAGCCAGTTTAGCAGAAAATTCTATGTCATGTTAAATGCGGGAATTTCCATATTAAAATGTTTGGAATTAATTGGGGAAGAAACAAAGAACAAGGGCTTTTCCAGGGATATTTTTGGGATATGCAGTCGGATACAATCGGGGGAGAGTCTTTCACAGGCGATGAAATCCTATCCTAAATCATTTCCATCACTGTTTGTTTTTATGGTTGAGGCTGGCGAAATGAGTGGAAATCTTACGGAAATTCTGCTTGGGATGGCTGAATATTATGAGACTGAGGAAAAAAACAGACGCCAGCTTCAGCAGGTCCTTTTTTATCCGATTATTCTGGTTTTTGTGGCAGCACTAGTGCTGATTTTTTTACTGACCTATGTTCTGCCAACTTTTGTCGGTATGTTTGAGGCCATGGATGCACCGCTTCCAAAACCAACCCGATTACTTCTTGGCATTAGCCAAATACTGACGACGCATTGGTCAATCATCCTTTTGATTATCGTCGGAGGTGTTTTATTGTTTGCAATGATGTTGGAATTCCCGAAGGTTATCTTTGCCAGAGATTATTTAAAAATTAAATTGCCGTTAATTGGAAGCCTTAATCAAAAACGGTGCTTATCAATGATGGCGAAAACGATGGCAATGTTATTAAATAGTGGGATTGATCTCCTGTCGGCATTAAACCGTTTGGCTGGAGTTACTGACAATCGCTTTATAAAAAACGAAGTCAAAATATTAGCGAAAAAAGTATCCGGTGGGACAAGTCTGGTTCAGGGAATGGAAGAAAGCGTGGCTTTTCCGAGCCTTTTTTGTCAACTTGTCGGCATTGGCGAAGCTTCCGGTTCTTTACCGGCGGTATTGGAAACAATGCATGAAATCTATAAAGATGAGATACAAGCTTGTATCGAATTGGTGAGCACAGCCTTGGAGCCACTAATACTAATCATATTGGGGGGAGTGGTGCTCTTTATTTTAGCAGCTATTATGTTACCGGTATTTGATATCTATTCTGCATATTCCAGCATGTGAATAATGAATTTGATTAAAGATTGTATTTTAGTAGGAGATGAAAGATGGTTAGAGCGTCTAAAAAAAGTTTTGCATTGGGAACTGATTTTTATAAGCTGTTTTGGGTGTTTATGATCGGGTGTTTTTTGGGGGTGGTCATTGAAACTCTGTTTTGCTTAGTGTCGAACGGTTATATTGAAAGTCGGCAAGGCTTGGTATACGGTCCATTCAATCCGGTTTACGGTTTTGGGGCAGTACTTATGACCCTGGTGGTATTTATGATTCTAAATATGACCATATCTGCTCTGGCAGTCAATCGCTGGACACAGAGAGAAGAAGGAATTTCGGAAAACAGTAGTTTTAATGAATTTTTAGATCAGACCTATCCAGACAATTTTATGGAAAAGATTTATCCAAACATGGTAAAAGTCGGACATCCTTAAAAAAATAAAAAGGACTATCTCGAGATTATTGAGAAAGTCCTTTAATAAATTGAAAAACTATATATGATTGCGTCCGGTCAAAATGGTGTGGCATTCATTGTAATAAAATTTTTTTGCATCACCAACAGATAATTCATCAAAAAGATGATAGAGTATAATGGCCAAATTCTGAGTTGTATTTATATCGAGCTTTGCACTTTGACAAGTTTTAAGAAAATAACCCATGCAAGCTTCTTTGCTCCAGTCATCCCCACCTAAAAATAATCGTCGTAATTCCTCTTTTATTTCTTTTTCACTACATTGTGAATCAGCAGCAGAAAAATCGGGGTCTTTTTTTTCACTCATCTCGCCAGCTCCTTTCAGGTTCAGATTAAAATTTGCTCAAGTTTATTATAACACAGCTTTTTTAAAATCGTAAACACATTAAAAAGTAAAAAGAACAGCGAAATTTCATTAAGCTTTAAGGCACTAAATGGATAAAAAATTCATAAAAAACAAAAAAACGCTGGATTTTTAAAATGTAATCGTATATAATAAGAACATGGTGTGAAAACGTTTTAATTTCCTTTCTTAATTTTCTTAAAAAAAAGGTGCTGATGCACCTTTTTTTTGTCCGGAATTTTATTTGCCTTAATTGATGCCCGAGATTGGATCTATAATTGAAGGGGATAGTATTTTCCTCTTGAAAAACTTGTGATTTAAGGTTATATTTAAACCTAAACAAATATAGTCAAAGTGGGAGAATAATATGAATGCAGTAAAAATAAAAGAAGACATATTTTGGGTCGGCGTTAATGATTATCAAACAACACTTTTTGAGGGAATGTGGCCAATTGAGCAAGAAGGTGTTTCTTATAACGCCTATGTGATCAATGATGAAAAAGTAGCCATTATAGATACGGTAAAATCCATAAAAGCCGATGAATATATAGAAAAAATAAAATCAATTATCGGAAACAAAAAGGTTGATTATCTGATTGTCAATCATATGGAACCAGATCATTCCAGCGGAATTATTGAACTATTAGCAGAATATCCGGACATAAAAATTGTGGGAAATAAAAAAACATTTCCGATCATGAATAATTTTTATCAAATCACTGAAAATCTTCATGAAGTTTGTGAAGGTGACACCCTTTGCCTTGGAAAGCATACACTTCAATTTTTCATGACCCCAATGGTTCATTGGCCGGAATCGATGGTCACCTACGATACCATCGACAAGGTACTGTTTTCAATGGACGTATTTGGAAGCTTTAAAGCACCAGTGGGAAGTATTTTTGATGATGAAAATGATTTGGCAGCTTTTGAAGAACCGACTCGGCGATATTATGCATGTATTGTAGGAAAGGTTGCCGGACAGGCTTTAAAAGCTTTGAATAAATTAGGCGGAATTGAGATCGGAACCATTTGTCCATCCCATGGACTCATTTGGAGAGATAATCCCAAGTATATTCTTGATATGTATGTCAAAATGAGTTCCAAGGTAACAGACTCAGGCGTTGTGATTGCTTACGGTTCCATGTATGGCTGTACTCAAAAGGCCGCAGAAACTTTGGCCATTGCCTTAAAAAATGAAGGCGTTGGTGAAGTGAAATTGTATAATGTGGCAAAAACAGATATTTCATTTATTATTTCTGACATATGGAAATATAAAGGGCTGTTTCTGGGAGCCCCATCTTATTACGGACAGATTTTCCCTAAAATGGCAAATTTGCTTTATAAATTAAGTGAAATTAAAGTTGATAATCACAAGGTTGGTTTTTTTGCTGATTATAGTTGGAGCGGTGGCGCAGATAAAAATTTCAGTGCTTTTATTGAGTGCGCTAAAGTTGATGTGATTGATGAAATACTCATGATCAAAGGCACACCTGATGAACAGGATGTGTTAGCACTTAATACACTAGCAAAGGAAATGGCCGAAGCAATTAAGTAAAAAGGAATTGGGAGATAAAACAGAGGAGGAAAACCAAAAAATGAAAATCGTTGTAGGCATGTCAGGTGGGGTCGATTCATCGGTTGCAGCATTGTTGTTGAAGGAACGCGGCTATGAAGTCATTGGAGTCTTCATGAAAAATTGGGAAGAAAAGGATGATTCAGGTTTGTGTACTGCGACAGAGGATTATGATGATGTGAGACGGGTGTGCGACACGATTGATATTCCCTATTATACAGTGAATTTTGCTAAAGAATATTATGACTCTGTTTTTACTTATTTTCTTGACGAATATAAAAAAGGGAGAACTCCAAATCCGGATGTATTATGCAACCGTGAAATAAAATTCAAGCGGTTTTTAGATTATGCGCTAAAGGTGGTCGGGGGAGATTATTTAGCAACCGGCCATTATGCTCAAATCGATTTTGTCAATGAGCAATACCGGTTAAAACGAGCATTTGACCACAATAAGGACCAAACCTATTTCCTATGTCAATTAGGACAAAAAGAATTGGCGGATGTGATGTTCCCCATTGGACACCTTTCCAAGTCTGAGGTTCGGCGCATGGCGGTAAAAAATAATTTATCGACTGCCCGAAAAAAAGATTCTACCGGAATCTGTTTTATTGGGGAGCGGCCCTTTACTCAATTTTTAAGCCAATACTTACCGGCGAAACCCGGGGAAATTGTGGATCTGGCGGGTAATGTAAAAGGAATTCACCAGGGCTTGATGTATTATACCCTGGGACAAAGAAAGGGCCTGGGCATCGGAGGCGGAGAAGGAACGGGAGAACCTTGGTTTGTTGTCAGTAAAGACATGAATAAAAATGAATTGGTGGTTGTCCAGGGGGATTCGCATCCCGCACTTTATTCCAAGTCACTAGAGGCTTCGGAAATGAATTGGATTGCCGGACATGCTCCAGCGAAAGAGTTTAAATGTACGGCTAAATTTCGATATCGTCAGCCCGATCAGGGAGTTTCAGTTCGCGTCACTCCGGATCGTCTTTTTATTGATTTTGATGAGCCTCAAAAAGCGGTTACACCGGGACAGGTTGTTGTGCTTTATCAAGGGAATATTTGTCTTGGTGGTGGGATTATCGATTACATTGAAATGATTTAGTAATTCCATATAAAGGCACAAAAGAGCAAACTTAAATAGCTTGCTCTTTTGTGTTTTTTTTGAGAAAAAAGTACAGTTTTATGGTAAACTATAAACAGTTCCATTAATATAATTGGTGGATACTGTGAAGAAGTTAAGCAAAAGATTGCTAAAATAGAATTTATTAAGCCAGACGACAGGGAAGGATTGAAAAAAATGAAAACGCCATGTAACAAATGCGGAAAAGCCATCGGCTTTTTTGAACGGAGTTATAAAATAGAAAATGAAAAATTAAATATAAAATATGATGTTCTTTGCGGAGAATGTCATGGAATCGTGAAAAAGGGTATCGGTGAAATTGATGATATGTATCAGTGGATGGCGAATAACCTTAAAAAAAATAAGGATGTCCAGAAAAATGGGTTGGTTACAGTTGAGGTTGATCTCCTTATTCTTTTAGCGGTTGAAGCTCTTTTTTCTGTTGCACCAAGCTATTTTCGGTTAGATTCACCACTCAATCAGACCATTATTCGGGCAAAAGAGAGTCGGGGTATTGACAAACAAAAGGATATTGTGCGGATTGTTCACAAATTACTTCAATATGGTTTCGAACCAAATCTAAAAGAGCAGGGATTGGATACCACTCGAAATTTTGTCGCTTATATGATCCAAAACGAACAATTCCTTCAAGAGGTTGAGGTTAACTGCGGCGCCGAAGACGAACTGATCAAAGCCAATGTTTTTTTGAGTAGAAGAGGACTAATTATTGATACCATTGAGAATCCTAAGCTCATCCATATTTCAATTCCCAGTGACACATTGGTGGATTATCAAGTTGAGAATTCAGAAATTATCAATGAAATGACCTTAAAGAATGTCTGTTATCCCTGGGATGATAAAAAAAATGTTGTTTTGACACTTATGTCGGAAAGTATTATGTTTGCTGTTGGCAATGCGATTGACCGCTTTAATCAAAAGACGACTAAGCTATTAGATAAGCTTAAAAAAGACAGCTTGGAATATTTTAATGATCGGGTTGTGGAAGATTTAAAAAAAATTAAACCGGGGGAATTCATTGAGGCAATTCATTTAGATTGTCTGCTTTTATGCATCGTGAAAAATTTAAAAGGACAGAAGATGTTTTCCATGGAGGCGTTATTTGATCCGAAAGGAACCACTATCGAGCTGCTTTGGGCTTATTATCGTCAGAATCTGCGAAATATGGGGATTGATAATAGTGAAAAGATAGTGACTTATCTCTTGAAAAATTGTCTTTATACAGAAGGCTTTAATATCAAGCATGGAAATAAACCCAGTGATAAAGGCTGGGGATTTTTCACAACAAAGGGTTATATTATTTATTTCAGACGAAGTCGACAGGTGTTCTTTATTTACACAGAAACTTTTCCCAATGCGATCTATCATCCCTGCAATACGGTAACTTATGAAAACAAGCAGTATTTGCAACTGGTTATGAATAATGGCCGAAATGCAGGAGAAGAACTGAGAGATTTAGATGAATTGATTTTTTATAGTGATGAACCGGAAACAATTTCTCAAATGGAACGTTTTTTTGAACGTCATAACCTCTATTATCAAATGGAAACCTTTCTAAAAAAACAAAAGGAGATTCAAAGAAAACGGGAAAAATATTTGGAGGTTCAACGGATTATCAATCATATTTTTGCTGATTTTGGCTATTTGCCCTATTGTATTTATGACGAATGGTATGTGATCCAAAAAAAACTGAAAGAAAGCGATCTTTTATTAAATAAATTAATTGATACTGATGGAAATTTGAGAGAAAATTATACGCTTGGTCAGATCATCTATGCCCCTAAAATCATTGAGGCAATTAATCGCGGCGCAGAGGAGTGTCAAAAATCGCTGAATATTCTGGAAGACTCGGTTGCAAGGGCAATTATATGGGTTAGTTTTAAAGAAGCAGTGACGGAAACCCTGTCGAAAGAATGGGTTCGGATCGCGGGAGAAATCCTTGATGAGGGAGACAATGCCCTTTCAGCCTTCTTCAAATATGTTAATCTGAAGAATATTGAACCGGATAAGGTTTATTATATGGGGTTGTTTATCTATCATTTGATGGATCGCGGAATATTGCAATCAGATAATTTTTTGGAAAATTATGAAGGTGCGGTGCGCATTTTTCTGGAATGCCGACGGGTTATTGAAGAGCCGAAGTTTGAAGGGAAGGTTCTGCCAATGGATGAGTTGTTAGAGGAAGCATTTCCAGAAAAAAAATAAAAAAGATCATTAAAAGGAGAACTGAAAAACGATGCGTGTTCTTTTAGTTGAAGACGAAAAACCATTAGCGGCGGCTTTGGGAAAAATCTTTGAAAAAAATAAGATTTTGGTAGATGTAGTAAATGACGGCATCGAAGGCAAACTGTTCAGTGAAAATGATGTGTATGATGTCATTATTTTAGATATTATGCTCCCGGGAATGAGCGGATTGGAAATTCTTCGCTCGATCAGAGAAGCTGGAAAAAATGTGCCAATTTTACTGTTAACGGCCAAAGATGATACTAAAGATAAAGTGAATGGTCTTAACATGGGCGCGGATGATTATCTTGTAAAACCTTTTGTTACAGAGGAATTGATTGCTCGAGTCAGAGCGCTGGGAAGACGGCCGTGGGAGGTTTATCAAGATAATGTGATTCATTATGCAAACATTTCCTTAAACATTAACACCGGCGAGCTTTTTGTAGATGAGGTTTTAAATAAACTGACGGCCAAAGAGGGCCAACTATTAGAAATGTTTATCAGAAATCCGGGAATGACTATTTCGAAAGAACAGATTTTAGACCGGATTTGGGGTATCGAAAGTATGGCAATGGAAAATAGTGTCGAAATATACGTTCATTATTTAAGAAAAAAGCTGGATAAATCACAAGCCTATATTAAAACCATTCGTGGATTGGGTTATGTTCTAAAGGAGAAGGAGAATGTTGAGCCTTAACAAGCTGCGGATGAATCTCACACTCATGAATACAGGAGTCCTAATAGGACTCCTGTTATTTATATCAATCTTTCTTTATGTAGTCCTCAATATGGATGTGGAAACAAATGTGAATAACAATCTTAAAATTTACTGTTCCCAGCTGGCAAATGAAATTGATTATTTGGAAAGAGCACAAAGCGGGGAAGATACGACAGAAGAAGAAAAACAGGGATATTCTGAGTACACACGAAGTCTGATTCAAAATAATATTTCCTATGTTATCTTGAATCAGGAGTTTAAGGTATTGGATCAATCATCCTATCTGCCGTTAGAAAAGACACAGCTTATTGAAATAGCCAATCATTATTTCAGTGAAAACCGTGAAAAATATCTGATCAGCAATTATGAGCAGGACGAAAAAGATTATAAAATCTGTACCTATATGATCATTAACAATAATGGTGAATTGAAAATTATTCAAGCGATGCAAAATATGGCTCCTGAGCGGTTGCTTTTAGGAAATGCGCTGCGAATGATTATGATAGCCGTATTGGTTGGCGCGACTCTTTCTTTTCTGGGAGGATATTTTTTATCAGGGCGTTCGCTGATACCCATAAAAAAAAGTGTTGAGCGCCAGCAGGAATTTTTAGCGGATGCATCCCATGAATTGAGAACCCCAATTGCAGTGATTCAGACGAATCTGGAGGTTGTAAAATCCAGTGGTGACGAAACAGTTGATAGTCAAATAACATGGATCGACAATGCTTATGATGAAGTCCAGCGAATGCATCAGATCGTCGAAAATCTCATGTTTTTAGCAAGAGCGGACTCAGGTGCGATGATTATTCAACGAGAATCCATCGATTTAAACTATTTAATTAGAGTTGTCACTGAAAAAATGGCTCCTTTAGCTGGGAAAAAGGGGATCACATTAATTAACAACCTTGACGAAGATTTGATTATTGATGGCGATGAAAAGCAAATTATTCAATTGCTGATTATTCTTCTGGATAATGCCATAAAATACAGTGGGGAGAAAACAGCCATTCAAGTGATGGCAAAAAAAACCTATCAGGGTATATCGGTAGAAGTGATCGACCGGGGAATCGGCATCCCTAAGGATGAAATTGATAAAGTGACCCAGCGGTTCTATCGAGTTGATAAGGCCCGTTCTCGAACAGAGGGCGGGACCGGCCTGGGATTGTCCATTGCCAATTGGATTGTCGAGGGACATCACGCAGGGATGATTATTGAAAGTGAAGAAAATAACGGAACAAAAATCATATTGAATTTTGATGAAGGAGAAAAGAAAAAATGAGTGATCTGAAATTCTACGGTGATCAGATGATTACTGGTCCAGGGACGCTGAAAGCCATTGGAAATATTGAGGGACAACGATTCTTTATCATTACCGGAAAGTCGGCCATGTTTAAAAATGGTGCAATTAAAAGAGCAGAGACGTTTTTAATTGAAAAAAATAAGGCTTACGAGATTTACCGAGGGATTGGAGCCAATCCCTCGGTTTCTGATGTCGCGGCTGGATTGCCGAAAATGAGGGCTTTTAATCCCGATGTGGTTTTTGCCATCGGCGGAGGGTCGGTTATTGATGCCGCCAAGGTGATGGCGTTGATGTGCGAGTATGAAGATTTATCCATCGAAGCGATCAGAAATGGAATTGCCCCTCAGAAAAGAGAAAAAATTAAACTTGTTGCCGTCCCTTCAACGTCAGGAACAGCGGCTGAAGTTACCCGGGCGGCGGTTATTACATTTCCTGAAGAAAATCTAAAAATCGGACTTAAAACAAAGGCTTTTATTCCGGACATTGCTATTTTGGATGGGGAACTGACACTTTCCATGCCTCGGAATGTGATGGTTGAATCGGGGATGGATGCGGTGACTCATGCAGTAGAAGCATATATTAATAAAAATGCGGATGATTTCACAAAAACAATGGCTAAGGGAGCATTTGAAGGACTGATTAAGCATCTCCGGGATTCTTTCGAAAAAGGAGATATTGAAAGTCGACAGCATGTTCACAATTTTCAATCACTGGCGGGATTTTCCTTTCAAAATGCCGGCTTGGGGATGGACCATGGGATTGCCCATGCTTTTGGAGGACGATTTGGCACAAGTCACGGACTGCTAAATGCCATTGCGCTGCCCTATGTTTTGGAATACAACCAAAGGGACCCAGCGGTAGCCGAAGATTTAGGAGAGTTATCCAGGCTTATCGGAAAAGATATTATCACAGAAATAAAAGATCTGAATAAAATTTTTGGAGTGCCAGTTTCTTTCAAACTGGCAGGAATTAAAGAAAGTGATTTTTCAGAAAATTATGATAGCCTTTTAGAAAATGCATTAAAAGGATCGACCCAAAAAAATCCTGTTAAAATGGATGCAAATGAAATGGATAAGGTTTTAAAAAGTATTTATTACGGAGAAAAGTTGTTTTAGCAACAAGTTGATAAAACAACTTTAAATTAGCAAGTAGGAGGATTCATGAGTTTATTAGATGGATTAAACAGTAGGCAAAGAGAAGCAGCAGAAACCATTCAGGGGCCACTACTTATACTGGCAGGAGCTGGATCGGGAAAAACACGGACTATTATCCACCGTATTGCGTACATTATTGAAACAGAACAGGCATGGCCCTCGCAAATTTTGGCGATAACTTTTACAAATAAAGCAGCAGGTGAAATGCGGGAACGTATCGCAAAAATGAATATCCAGGATAGCAAACGTATTTGGATGTCTACTTTTCATGCAATGTGCGCGCGGATTATGAGAACCCACAGCCAGTGGCTGGGATATGATGAAAATTTTGTAATTTATGATATGGATGATCAAAAAAGGTTGTACAAAAGTCTGGTTAAGGAACTGGACTTAAACGATAAATATTATTCTCATCAATATTTAAGTGGAGAAGTTTCCACCGCAAAGAACAATTTTATAAGTCCCGATAGCTATATTAAAAAAAATGCTGGAGACTTCAGAAAAGAAAAGGTTGGAATTTATTATAAACGCTATCAGGAAAGCCTGAAAGCAAATAATGCCATGGATTTTGATGATCTTATCTACAATGCGTTGGTGTTGTTTAAGGGGTTTCCTGAAATATTGGAACAATACCAAAATCGATTTAAATATATCATGGTGGATGAATACCAGGATACCAACCATAGTCAGTATGAGTTAGTTAACCTACTGGCTGCAAAATACAAAAATCTTTGCGTATGTGGAGATGATGATCAGAGTATTTATGGCTGGCGTGGTGCGGATATTAGCAATATCCTGGATTTCGAAAAGGATTATCCTGACGCAAAAGTTGTTAAGCTGGAAGAAAACTATCGCTCAACCCAGGTCATTCTGGATTGTGCAAATGGTGTTATTTCTAGGAATACTGGTCGTAAGGAAAAGGCTTTATGGACGAATAATACTGGAGATGAAAAAATTGTGATTTCTTCATTTAACCAGGGTTACGATGAAGCCCGTTTTGTTATTGATGAGATAAAAGACAACATTAAACAGGGGAATGGCGTTTATGGAGATTTTGCCATTCTTTATCGAACCAATGCGCAATCAAGATTATTTGAAGAGGCACTGATGCGTGCGGATTTGCCGTTTCAGTTAATCGGCGGAACTGGCTTTTATTCACGTACTGAAATTAAAGATGTGATTGCCTATTTAAATGTCTTAAGCAACCCAAAAGACAACATGGGTTTTTTGCGTATTGTTAATGTGCCAAAACGAGGTATCGGTTCGGCAACGATTGAAAAAATTGGCGAGTATGCGAATTTCAAAAGCTATAGCCTAATGGAAGCCTTTTATCATGTGGAAGAAATTCCGGAGCTGAGTTCCAGTGTGAGAAATAAAGTACGTGCTTTTAGTGATCTGATGATCGAATTATCGGAAACAAGAGAGAATGCAAGTCTCAGTGAGGTAATCACTGCGGTGATAGAAAAAACAGGATATATGGAAATGCTGGAGCTGGGAAAAATGGACAAGGGCGAAAGTCGTTTGGAAAATCTCAGGGAATTGGTATCATCAGCAACTGATTTCGAAAAAAACAGTGATGATCAGAGCCTGAGCGCCTATCTTGAAACAGTGGCATTGTCGTCACAAACGGATAATTATGAGGGAGATGACGGAAAAGTATTATTGATGACTTTGCATAACGCCAAGGGGCTGGAGTTCCCGATTGTGTTTTTGCCAGGACTGGAAGAAGGAATTTTTCCTCATGGACGATCTATGGATTCACCCGAAGAAATCGAAGAGGAGCGCCGCATCTGTTATGTGGGGATTACCCGGGCTATGAAACGTCTTTATATTTCATGGGCGGCAGAAAGAACCCTTTATGGACGGCGACAACTGCAATCACCGTCACGATTTTTAAAAGAAATGCCGAGTGAGGTATGCGTAGAAAATAAACAACGATATGAACGAAAGCCGGAAATTGATGTGGATACGAAAAAGAATACAACATTTTCCGAACGCGTTACCCAATCAAAGGTCGCTATTCGCAGGAATAAGTCCAAAGCGATGAGCACAACAATGAATAAAACGGAAAATACTTTTGGGCTGACCGACAAGGTAAAACATAAAAAGTTTGGCATTGGCACCGTGGTTGAGGTTAAAAACAATATGATTTCCGTTGCGTTTCCGGGGATTGGAATAAAGAAAATGGATCCAGATTTTGTTGACAAAGCTTAAACAAAGTGATTGTCAGAAATGAAAATTTTCAGGAATGGAATTAAGAAATGAAGAGCTCTGAGATTGAACAACTAAGAAAAAAAATTGAAGATCATAACAAAGCATATTACCTTGATGATGCACCAGTGATTTCCGATTACGATTATGATAAACTCATGCGGCAACTTATTGATATCGAAGCGTCTCATCCGGAACTGATTACTTCGGATTCGCCAACACAACGGGTCGGGGGAAGCCCATCTGATGGTTTTAAAAAAGTTAAGTATACGCAACCGAAATTGAGTTTAAGCAATGCCTTTAATGCCGGAGATCTGAGAGATTTTGACCGCCGGGTTCGGCAAATCTGTCCTAAGGTAACCTATGTCGTTGAATATAAGTTTGATGGACTGACCGTGGTTTTAAATTATCAGGATGGCCTGTTTATTCAAGGGGCCACCCGGGGAGACGGAGAAGTTGGGGAAAATGTTACCGCCAACCTCAAAACGGTTCGCACCATTCCGCTGCGACTGACAGAACCCGTAACATTAGAGGTTCGTGGTGAAGTGTTTATGGGAAAATCGGATTTTGAAAAGTTGAATCAGCGGCGATTGCTGAATGATGAGAGTCCTTTTGCAAATCCGCGAAATGCTGCTGCCGGTTCACTAAGACAGCTTGATTCTAAATTAACCGCATTACGGCCGCTTGATATTTTTATCTTTAATCTTGAGTTGCTGGAGGATAGCAGCTTTAGAACGCATACAGAAAGCCTGAACTACTTAAAATCTTTAGGATTTAAAACCAGCGAGGTCAAGATTTGCAGTGATATTGAAGAAATTATTAATTATTGCCGCCTAATGAAAGATGAAAGACAAAAGCTGGCTTTTGAAATTGATGGATTAGTCATTAAAGTCGATGAACTTTCTGACCGAGAAATGCTCGGCAATACAACCAAAAACCCGCGTTGGGCCATTGCATATAAATTTCCGCCGGATCAGGCAGTGACAACCGTTGATGCAATTACGGTTCAGGTTGGTCGAACCGGAGCCCTTACACCAGTGGCGGAGCTTAATCCGGTGACTCTGGCAGGTTCAGTGATCAGCCGGGCAACACTTCATAATGAAGATAACATAAAAGAAAAAGATATCCGCATTGGTGATCATGTTGTCATTCAAAAAGCCGGTGATGTGATTCCGGAAGTAGATCATGTCGTGGTTGAAAAACGGTCAGGAAATGAAGTGGTTTTTGAGATGCCGAAAACCTGTCCGGTTTGCCATGAACCGACTTTTCGAATTGAGGGTGAGGCGGTCACTAAATGCCTGAACATGGCGTGCCCGGCTCAAGTATTCCGAAAGCTGGTTCACTTCACTTCTCGGGATGCCATGAATATTGAAGGACTGGGACCCGGTGTGCTGCGGCTGATGATGAATGAGAAACTGGTGACAAATTCAGTGGATATCTATCATCTTCATGAAAAAAGAAATGTGTTAGTTACCCTGGAAAAAATGGGAGAAAAATCGGTGGACAATCTTTTGACGGGCATTGAAGCGTCAAAGAAAAGGGAATTATCCCGGCTGATTTTCGGGCTGGGAATTCCTTTGGTGGGATCCAGAGGTGCTAAGGTTTTAGCCGAACATTTTCAATCTATGGAAAAACTGATGGTTGCAGAAGAAAAAGAGCTGAAGGAAATTTTCGATATTGGTGAAAAGATGGCGATTGAAATTGTGGATTTTTTCAAAACCTCAAAGAATATAGAAATTATCAGAGGGTTGGAATCAGCGGGACTCAATATGGCTCAGGAAAGCAGGGCAGTATCCCAAACGCTTCAAGGAAAAACATTTGTGTTGACCGGAACGTTGCCATCGTTGGATCGACGGGAAGCCAGGGAACTCATTGAAGCTAATGGTGGAAAAGTATCCACAAGTGTCAGTAAAAAAACCGATTTCGTGCTGGCTGGAGAAAAATCTGGATCAAAACAAACCAAAGCTCAGGAATTAGGAATTAGAATTATTGATGAAAACCAATTTTTAACCCTTGTCACCAATGGTGACTTTGATTTATAATGAAGGATGATTTTTAAAACAGGAAACATCAGGCACTTATTGAAAAAATATCAACAGTTGGATACATTAAAATTGAATATAATTGAGAAAGGAAAATGATATGAGTTTAACACGAGAAGATGTGACCTATGTGGCGAATCTTGCCCGTTTAGAATTTACACCGGATGAAGTGACAGCCCTGATCGATAAAATGGGCGCAGTCCTTGATTATGCCGAAACCCTCAGCGAATTAGATACATCAACAGTTAAGGCGACAGAACACGTGCTGGCGGTGCAAAATGTATTTAGGGAGGACGTGCCAAAACCATGTTTATCCAATGAACAAGCTTTGGCCAATGCGCCGGAAAGCGAAGCCGGGTGCTTTAAGGTTCCCCGGGTTATGGAGTAGGAGGCAATGATGGAATTAAGTCAAAAAACAATACATGAAGTAAATGACCTTCTTGATAAAAAGGAAGTGACTATCACCGAAGTCACGCAGTCGGTGGTTAATCGTATCAATGCGGTGGAAAATTCAACTGCGGCATACCTAAGTCTGCAGACTGAAGAAGCGTTGATTGCAGCCCGGGCGGTGGATGAAAAACTTCGAGAACGAAAGCGAAGAACCCCGTTGGAAGGCATCCCATACGGTCTTAAAGACAATATGTGTACTCAGGGGATTTTAACCACCTGCGCATCAAAAATGCTTTATAATTTCAATCCGCCATATAATGCCCACGTCTATGATCGTTTGATTGATGAAGGTGGAATCTTATTGGGAAAAACAAACATGGATGAATTTGCCATGGGGTCATCCACTGAAAACTCAGCGTATAAAATCACCCATAATCCCTGGAATTTAAATAAAGTGCCCGGCGGTTCCAGCGGTGGATCGGCTGTCGCCGTGGCGGCAGATACCGCTTTTTATACGCTTGGTTCAGATACCGGCGGTTCCATCCGGCAACCAGCATCCTTTTGCGGTGTGGTTGGGATGAAACCAACCTATGGTCTTGTTTCCCGTTATGGTTTGGTGGCCTTTGCATCTTCTTTGGATCAGATTGGACCGCTTACCAAAGATGTGGAAGACTGTGCTTTGGTTTTAAATGCCATTATCGGACACGATGCCAAAGACTCCACTTCACTTAAATTAGAAAAAAAAGACTATACACAAGAGCTTAAACAAGGCGTTAAGGGACTGAAAATTGGGGTTGCTCAAGCCTTCTTTGGTGAAGGTCTCCAACCAGAAGTCAGAAAAAGTCTCGAAGAAGCCATTGAAGTCTATAAAGCTTTAGGCGCTGAAATTGTTGATGTGTCTTTCCAACATTTAGATTATGCCCTTTCGGCCTATTATATGATTTCGTCGGCTGAAGCTAGTTCCAATCTCGCCCGTTATGATGGAATCCGCTATGGTTACCGAGCAGAAGAATACGATGGATTAGTGGATCTGTATAAAAAAACACGCAGCCAGGGCTTTGGAGATGAAGTTAAACGTCGGATTATGCTGGGAACTTATGCATTAAGCTCAGGATATTATGATGCATACTACAAAAAAGCCATGCAGGTGCGAACCTTAATTAAAGAAGATTTTGAACAGGTGTTTGGCGGATGTGATGTTCTTTTAACACCGACGGCACCTACCACAGCGTTTGGAATAGGTGAAAAAACAAGCAATCCATTGGAAATGTATCTTACCGATATTTATACGGTGCCAGTGAATATTGCCGGAATTCCAGGAATATCCATTCCATCCGGTTTGGATAATAGCGGTATGCCCATCGGCATGCAATTGTTGGGTCCGATCCTGAGTGAAGAAAATTTATTAAAAGTGGCTTGGGCCTTTGAAAATGAAAAAGGCTTGAAAAATCTAAAAGCACCATTGGAAACGGAGGTCTAAACCATGGAATATGAAATGGTCATTGGAATGGAAATCCATGTCGAATTAGGCACAAGAACAAAAATATTTTGTTCCTGTCCAACCAAGTTTGGTCAGGAAGAAAACACCCATACCTGTCCAGTCTGTTTAGGAATGCCCGGGGTTTTGCCGGTGTTAAATGAAAAGGTAGTCGAATATGCGACCAGAGCCGGATTGGCTTTGAATTGTGAAATCGCCCATTTTAGCAAGATGGATCGAAAAAACTATTTTTATCCAGACTTGCCAAAGGCCTATCAAACCTCGCAATTTGATTTACCGATCTGTACCGGGGGGGTCGTGGAAATTGAAGTGGACGGGGTAAAAAAAGATATCGGGATTACCCGGATACATATTGAAGAGGATGCCGGAAAATTGCTTCATGAATCTGCCGATGGCACATTGGTTGACGTGAACCGATGTGGCGTTCCGCTCGTCGAAATTGTTACAGAACCGGATTTGCGCAGCGCCGAAGAAGCAAGAACTTTTGCTGAAAAAGTAAGAAATATTATGGAGTATACGGGGGTATCCGATTGTAAGATGCAGGAAGGGTCGATGCGTTTTGATGTCAATATTTCGATGCGAGAAAAGGGCGTGACCGTTTTGGGTACCCGTACCGAAATGAAAAATCTGAACTCCTTCCGGGCCTTAATTCGGGCGGTGCAATATGAAAGCAAACGACAGATTATTGAGCTGAAAAAGGGACATAAAATTGTTCAGGAAACCAGAAAATGGGACGATACCAAAGGGGTCTCTGCTTCCCTGCGAAGCAAGGAAGAAGCCCAGGATTATCGATATTTTCCAGAACCGGATTTAGTTCCCATTGTCATTGAAAAAGAATATATCGAAAAAATAAAACGTGAGTTGCCGGAACTGCCGGAAGCAAAAAAACAACGCTATATTGATGAATATAAACTGCCGGAGTACGATGCCGGCGTGTTGACAGCCACCGGTGTAACGGCTCGGTTCTTTGAAGAAGCGGTGGTATTGTATGACGAACCAAAACAAATTTCAAACTGGATAATGGTAGAAATCCCACCATTATTAAAAGAAAAAGAAATAACCATGGAAAACATTCCGATTGCTCCGGTTCAATTGGCAGAACTTTTAAAATTGGTTAAAGAGAATGTTATCAATGGAACCAGCGGAAAAGAAGTATTAAAAGAAATGTTTAATACCGGTAAAAATCCGGGTGAGATTGTAAAAGAAAAGGGTCTCGCTCAAATGAGCGATACAGCAGAACTGGAAGCAATTATCGAAAAAATTGTTGCCGATAATCCGAAATCGGTCGAAGATATCGGAACTGGAAATGAGAAAGCCTATGGATTCTTAACTGGAAAAGTTATGAAAGAAACAAAAGGCAAAGCAAATCCGCAAGTTGCCAATAAAATCATTCGAGAAGTGGTTGCTAAACACTTAGGATAACCACTATCATGTCCGATCTTCCTGTTATCATGGCTAGGCCGGAGCGTGGACTTTAGCTTCAAGTATACCAATGGATAAACAGGAAACCGGACATAAAGGCATTTTGCTTTTAAATTTAAATAGACCCAAAAAGAAAAGGAAAAACATGGAAAATATAGATGGAATAGACAATAATGATTTGCGAATAGATGGACGAAAAAAGAATGAATTAAGACCCATGGCGGTGACCCGGAATTATATCAAGCATGCCCAGGGATCCGTACTTATTGAAGTGGGGGATACCAAGGTCATTTGTACAGCAATGATTGAAGAAAAAGTACCGCCGTTTTTAAAAGGTCATAAACAGGGTTGGGTTACCGCCGAATATGAAATGCTTCCAGGGTCAACCAATACCCGAAAAAGCAGAGATCGGAATCGGGGAAAAATAGACGGACGAACCATGGAAATACAGCGCCTGATTGGGAGAAGTCTGAGGTCGGTGATCGATCTGAGTAAACTTGGAGAGCGCACCCTTTGGATTGATTGCGATGTTATTCAGGCCGATGGAGGAACACGAACTGCTGCCATTACCGGTTCTTTTGTAGCGCTGCATGATGCCTTGTCAAACATGGTTAACAAAGGCATGATTAAGGAAATGCCGATTACCAATTTTGTTGCCGCCACCAGTGTGGGGATTCATCAGGGCGAACCGCTTGTGGATTTGTGTTATGAAGAAGATTCAAATGCCGAAGTGGATATGAATATGGTTATGACCGAAAAAGGTGAAATCATTGAAATACAGGGGACCGGCGAAGAACGACCATTTAGTAAACAAGAACTTGAAAAAATGTTGGCACTTGGCGAAGAAAGTATCAAAAAAATTATTGACTTCCAGAAAGAAACATTATTGGGATAGTGGGTAAATAGAGATGAGAACAATACTATTAGCGACAGGAAATCAAAATAAGGCCAAAGAGATAAAAGCGATGCTTGGTGGTGCCTTTGAGGTTGTTACCATGAAGGATCTTGGAATCGACATCAAGATTATTGAGGATGGTCTGAGTTATGAAGAAAATGCACTCATTAAGGTTCGAGCGCTAAAACCTTATGGGCCGGGAAAAGACCTGATCATAATGGGTGATGACTCGGGATTATCAGTGGATATTTTAAATGGAGAGCCGGGAATTTATTCCGCGCGTTATGCCGGGGAAAATGTTACGTATGCAGATAACAATAAAAAATTGCTAAAAGTGATGGCAGAAGTTCCGAAAGAAAAACGTGGCGCAGCATTTATAACAGCCATTGCCATGATTCTTTCTGATGGCCGGGAATTGACCTGTCAAGGGCTGGTTCGAGGCATGATCGCCTTGGATTATTGCGGAGAAGAGGGATTTGGTTATGATCCGCTATTTATCCACGAAGAGACAGGTCGTTGTTTCGGAGAAATGACAAATGAAGAGAAAAACAAAATCAGCCATCGAGCAGTTGCCGTTGCAAAAGCAAAGGAATTATTATTGAATAATTAGAAGGGGAGAGAAAATGAAAGTTGGAGTGATGAGTGATAGCCATGGAAACTTTGAAGCTTTAGAAAAGGCATTAAACGAAATGGGTCAAGTGGATGTAATCATCCATCTGGGAGATTACGTTGAGGATGCCTTGCATTTACGAACCCTGACAAATATTCCGATTCATATTCTCAAAGGAAATTTAGACTTCTATGCAAAGGAAGGCAGCATGGATTTAGAGACGATCCTAGGTGGTTTTAGATTCTTTGCTTGTCATGGACATAAATATGGTGTTAAAGGGGATTTAAACCGCCTATATCACGCAGGTATGGAAAGAAATGCCCAGGTTATTCTTTTTGGTCATACCCATCAGGCTTTTATAGAAGATGACGGTCAAACAGTTATTATGAATCCCGGATCGGTAGGCGCTGCCAGAATGGGAGATCCGGAAAGTTATGGTATTATAACGATAGAAAATGGAGATATCGATGCTAGAATAATGCCTGTTTGGAGTTACAACCGCTGAACAGATAAATTATGAAAAAACTAGATGTCAGCCATTTAGTAGACTTTTTATGGATAAAGCCGATTGTTCACTTAACCAAAAAGGCGGTCAGTTGATCATTAAAGCGGTCAGTATTTATAAAAATCAAGATTAAAATAAAAAAAATCTTGACAATAATTGCCATTTAAAGTATACTAACACTTGTCTTTAAGAGAGACAATGCGGGTGTAGCTCAGTGGTAGAGCCCTGGCCTTCCAAGCCAGTCGCGAGGGTCCGATTCCCTTCACCCGCTCCATTTTTTTTTAAAGGATTGAGCGCCTGTAGCTCAGTAGGATAGAGCAACGGCCTTCTAAGCCGTGTGCCAAGGGTTCGAATCCCCTCAGGCGCACCATTTTATCAAAGTGTTTATATTGTGGTGGGTATAGTTCAGTCGGTTAGAGCGCCAGATTGTGATTCTGGAAATCGTGGGTTCGAGTCCCACTATCCACCCCATTTTATATCATGATTTGCTTAGGGGTATAGCCAAGTCGGTAAGGCACAAGATTTTGATTCTTGCATGCGTAGGTTCGAGTCCTGCTACCCCTGCCATTTTTATTTTTGACAAGTAGAGAACCCAAATCTTTGATTTGGTGTGAATCACTTAGTTAGGCAAACAACTGGATCACACAATCGTATGAAGACAAACAATAATTAAATATTCTATTTGACCCATTAGCTCAGTTGGTAGAGCATCTGACTTTTAATCAGGGTGTCGGGCGTTCAAGTCGCCCATGGGTCACCAATAAGAAAACATAGCCGCAGTGATTGCGGCTTTTTTATTTTTTGATAGAATGTGGTTTATGTAGTATAGTGTTGCTAATGGGTGTTTCTTAATGAAGAAAGGGGTAATAAACAAACGAAAGTGTTTGTTTTACAATGACTTCAATGATGACAAGGAGATGCTATGATAAAAAAGAGAAGAATACAGAAAATAATTGGAGCAATCGGGATAATTCTAGTTGCCGTTATCATTGGAATGCTGACTTATCTGGGAGACTATTATCATGCTGATAAAATAGCTTTTGATGCGCTCATCTCAGATGCACAAGTGACAGTTGAGGAAAAAGGAAATCTTATTATTTTTACCCCAACACAGGGACAAAAGGATATTGGGTTTGTTTTTTATCCTGGAGGGAAAGTCGAGGCAAGTGCATATGCTCCCCTCATGCATTTGCTGGCGGAAAAAGGGTTGACAACGGTAATTGTTAAAATGCCCTTTAATTTGGCGGTATTTAATATCAATGGAGCAGATGCGGCGATGGAAGCGCTGCCGGAAGTATCGAACTGGATCATTGGCGGTCATTCATTGGGCGGTGCTATGGCATCGGATTATGCGGCTGAGAATGAAGAGAAGGTTTCCGGATTGGTGCTCCTGGGAGCTTATCCCAATAAAGATTTATCTCAAACCAAGATAACGGTTTTAAGCCTATATGGAAGTGAAGATCACATTTTAAATCGAACGGCTTTTGAGACGGCAAAAATAAAAATGCCTGCCGATATCACTTTTTATGAAATAATCGGTGGAAATCACGGGAATTTCGGAAATTATGGGGAACAAAAAGGTGATGGGGTATCGACAATTTCAGCAGCAGATCAGCAGTCCATTACTTGTGAAAGGATAGTAGAAAAGGAAATGGCTGAGATAAGAAAATAATAAAGAAATCACTTTGGCTGCAGATTTATTTATTTTGAAGAAAAAAGAGGAAAAATAATGAAAGCACTTGGTAATATTCTCTGGGTAATACTTGGTGGACTGATCATGGCTTTAGGCTGGCTTTTAGCAGGCGTGATTTGCTGTATTACGATTATTGGCATCCCTTTGGGGATTCAGGCATTTAAAATGGCACATCTGGTATTTTGGCCTTTTGGAAAAACAGTTGATTATTCAAAAATGGGGACCGGGTCGGTCCTTTTGAATATTTTCTGGTTACTTATATTTGGATGGGGACTAGCTTTGGGCTCCGCTATTTTAGGCTTGGTTTATTGTATTACGATTATTGGCATTCCCTTTGGATTGCAATGGTTTAAATTTGCTAAATTGGCATTACTTCCGTTTGGTGCAGAAATCACCGATACTAGATAACTGATAGGTATAATATGCTTGACAATAAAATAAAATCAAGACTATAATAAAGCAACAAGTTAGTATGAAACATAACGGAGCTTGTAGAAAAGTGATAATGGATTTATATTTATCTATTAGATACTTTATCTAATCAAGCTCTTTTTCAAGTACAGTTATTTATCATTCGGCGCAGGATTGGAGAGGTTTACTAATCTGTTATGAGAAATACAATTTGATGACGTACTTGAAATTGAGATAGTGTTTCAATCTTAATGATTAGGAGGGTGAGGAACATCAAAAGTAATAAGACGTCCCAAAAACCCATCATTGAAATTAAAAACCTGGGAAAAACATTTCACCCCAAAAGTGGTGAGGTCAAGGCACTGGAGGGGATTAACCTAACAGTGAACCAGGGAGATATTTTTGGAATTATTGGTATGAGCGGGGCAGGAAAAAGCACCTTGGTTCGTTGTATCAATCTTCTGGAAAAGCCGACTGACGGCAGTGTTTTCATTGATGGACAAGACATTTCAAAACTGACTGAAAAAAAACTGAGAACCGTACGCTATTCGGTGGGAATGATTTTTCAACAATTCAATTTATTGATGCAGCGAACTGCGGAAAGAAACATCCTTTTTCCCCTGGAAATTGCAGGAGTTGATAAGGAGACGGCGAAGAAAAGAACTGCGGAGCTTTTGGAACTGGTAGGGTTGCCAGATAAAGCAAAGGCCTATCCATCACAATTATCGGGCGGACAAAAACAGAGAATTGCGATTGCCAGAGCACTGGCAAATAATCCCAAAATTCTGCTGTGCGATGAAGCAACTTCAGCACTTGATCCCTCAACAACGAAATCAATTCTGAGTCTGCTAAAAGAAATCAATCAAAAAATGGGGATTACCATTGTCATCATCACCCATGAAATGAGTGTTGTCGAACAAATCTGTAATCACGTGGCAATCATTGACGAAAGCAAGATCGCTGAATATGGACCGGTGGAGGAAATTTTTAGAAATCCAAAAACCGAAATAGCAAAAAAAATGATCTTTTCTGAAGGTGATCAGGGATCGGTTGTCATGGGTAAGAATTGTTATCGGCTCGTATTTGATGAGAATTCATCCAGTGATTCAGTTATGGCAAAAATGGTACTGGAAACAAAGTGTCTGATAAAGATTGTTCATGCCGATATGAAAGATATTGACGGTGTTAGTTTTGGACAAATGGTTATCCAGTTACCGGAGGACGAGTTAACCGCATCTCGGGCAATCTACTACCTTCGTTCTCGCCAGATTGGCGTTGAGGAGGTGGAAATCGATGGATAGCTCAATGACGACATTAATTATTCAAGGAACTTTTGAAACACTTTACATGACCTTGGTTTCAACTCTTATCGCTTACATTATCGGATTGCCAGTGGGGGTATTATTGGTGACCAGTGATTCAGAAGGAATTGTACCAATGAGACTGCTTAACAAGGTATTGGATATTATTGTAAATATTACTCGGTCAATTCCCTTTTTAATTCTCTTAATAGCAGTGATCCCGTTTACTCGGTTTATTGTCGGAACGAGTATTGGATCAACAGCAACCATTGTACCACTCGTTCTTGCGGCGGCGCCTTTCATCGCTCGTTTGGTGGAGTCTTCTATAAAAGAAGTGGACTATGGGATTATTGAAGCATCTTTGTCTATGGGGGCTAGTCCGCTTCAAGTCGTGACAAAGGTCATGATTCCAGAAGCGAAGCCATCCTTGATTATCGGAGCGGCCATTGCAACAACGACCATTTTGGGTTATTCAGCCATGGCTGGAATCGTTGGCGGCGGTGGACTGGGAGATATTGCCATTCGTTTTGGTTATTATCGTTATGAAACAGGGGTAATGGTTGTTACTGTCGTACTTTTAGTTTTAATCGTTCAGATTTTTCAAGAATTTGGGATGAAAATTGCGCAAAAGCAGGATCATAGAAAATAGCAGCTTGTTTTTTAAAAAAAGAAGATTGACAACTGAAATTTGCTATGTTATATTACATATTAAACATGTAGGAATTATATGGAATTTGAGAGATCCCATATAGAAAGAAGAGGAGAGAAAAATGAAAAAGTTTGGTTCGTTATTATTGATTAGTATTATTGGGCTCGCATTGCTGACCGGTTGCGCAGCAAAAAGTACGGGAGCTGATGACAAAACGATTACTGTTGGTGCCAGTCCTACACCGCATGCAGAGATTTTAAAAGTTGCCGGAGAGGTATTGGCAGATGAAGGATATACTTTGCAAATTAAAGAATTTACGGATTATGTTCAACCTAACTTAACACTGCAAAGTGGAGAGTTGGATGCCAACTATTTCCAACATCTTCCCTATTTAGAAGATTTTAATACCAAAAACAATACAAAACTTGTAAGTGCAGGTGCTATTCATTATGAACCATTGGGTTTGTATCCAGGAAAAACAAAAACACTTGATGCACTTGCGGATGGTTCAACTATCGCGATTCCAAATGATACGACCAATGAAGCGCGTGCTTTGTTACTGCTTCAAACAAATGGATTAATTAAAATTAATCCTAGTGTTGGACTTGAGGCAACACCAAAGGATATCATTGAAAATCCCAAAAATATTCAATTTGCAGAATTGGAAGCGGCACAATTGGCGCGATCATTACAGGATGTGGATTTAGCTGTTATCAACGGAAATTACGCGATTGAAGCCGGATTGAATGTCAGTACAGATGCGATTGCGAAAGAAGAAAAAGATTCCCTGGCGGCACAAACCTATGCAAACATTGTGGCTGTTCGTGCCGGCGATGAGAATAGTGCTAAAACAGTGGCATTGATGAAAGCACTTAAAAGTGACAAAGTTAAAGCTTACATAGAAGATACCTATAAAGGTGCAGTTGTACCTATTTTCTAATAAAAATCAATAAGGCAACATGATAATTAAGGCCAGTTATTTGTCGCTGTGTTTGGAAAAACACAGACAGAACGAATAGCTGGCTTTAAATTTATATTATGATTTATAACTGGTACGGTCTCATGGAGGTAACAATCTGAAGGTTTGTGTTTTCGCTTTAGGGGTTCTGAAGGGTATTTGGTTCATTTTCGCTGCCAGCGTTGGGATCAGCCGGATTATCGTTCCAGCCCATGATTTTGATCAATCGCATTTCTGGATAGCCGTAGGCACTGGCGGGATAGTTTATTCGGTCGGTAGTATTTGAATTAATAAGATAATCCAACATATTACCATTCGCATCTTTAATAACATCGGTAATAATAACCGAATGATGCCACTCCTGATTATAACCAAATTGTAAAATATCACCGATCGATCCACTAAAAACATTATCATCAACAATCGCGTCAAGACCATATCCCGTGTTTTCGCTGGCATAGGTGTAAAATTCGTCGACACCTGCCCAGGCGGGACTTCTGCCTGAATCCGTTTCTTCTAAATTAATGGAATCATCATACCATTTCCATTGAGTGTTTGCATCTCCAAAATAATCCATGGGGATTCCTCCCGCGTGGAGACATTGGGAAATATAGTTGTTGCAATTCCCGTCATACTGGTCGTATACACCATATTCATCAGTATTGCGGATAACCCCTTGGGAATTAATCCAGGTCATGGCATAGCTAACGGCTGATTTGGTGTCATAGGGATTTTTAGAATTGGCTTCTCGGGTTTTCTGTTCGCTGGCATTATTTGCTTTTTTTTCTAAGGATAAGTCTTTCACAACAGCTGAGGCTTGATTTAAAAGAACCGCAGGTGCTTCCTTTGTATTACCGGAATTATCGGTAATTGTTTTCTCTATCATTGAAAAGTAGTCTTCTTCCTGATGATGTTCAACAATTACGTAGCCATTGTCATCTTTTTTTAAATAAAAGGTATGTTTTATTCCGCTGCTTGATGAGTCGATGTTGGGAATAAAAGCAAAATTCACGGTTCGATCTTCTGTTACGACCACTTCAAGTTGGTCTCCGGTATCATTTATTTCAGATATCCTTAAATTGCATTCATAATTTGTCATGCGCAAATCATTGGTTTGAGCAAGTCTTAAATTAATAAGATAGTCGAGAGCGCTTTGATTAATCCAGGCATTTACACTGGATGGATCAAAAAAAAGTGTGGTAATGTCAGTAAGTTTCAAATCTGCGGTTGAGGCACAGGTTGTTTCAAAATATTTGGAGATCGGAGCAAGCATTTCCGGCTCAAGCATATCTTCCCCGCTACGGATGTTTACTATACGAACGTAATCATTTGATGTAATACTATTTATGCTGGCAGAGATTTCTTTGAAATTAGGTGAATTTATAAAATCCTTAGCAAAAATAAGTCCAACTGCAACAAAGACTATCAAGATAAGGCTTATTAAAAATTTTTTTTTCATCAATTCACAACCCTTCACTGGTTTGGAATTGTTTAGATCATTTAAATATGCTTTTTCTTAATGAAATAAACAAAAATGTATAAATTTCCGGAACTATTCATTTAGTTGATAAGAATTAAAATATTTTTCTGATTTTCCAGTTCGTTATCAATCGGACTTTGTATTCTATCATATAAAAAAGCTGTTTTACATATATTTTTGACAAAACTGGAACGGACCGGAGACCAATACTTGTTGAGCGGAATATAGTGGTTAAGGTTGCAGTGGATAAACGAGAAAATCAGGTATGATTTAAAGCAATATTGTCCCTGTAATAATCAGAAAATTATCGATTCCACAAGATAATGATTGTGCTATAATATAGTTTATAAATAATAAGATTGACAGAGGAGATAAAAATGAGTTTATTAAATGAAACATTAGAAAAAATTCAGCCACTAAATGAAGAAATAATGAAAAAATCAAAAGTACGGGTTGATGATCTGTTAAAACCAGTAGGCAGTTTAGGTGTGCTGGAAGAAATTGCAGTACAATTATCAGGAATTTCAGGAGAAATGTTCCCTGATGTCAGCAAAAAAGCAATGCTCGTTTTCTGCGGCGATCATGGTGTTTTTGAAGAAGGGGTTGCGGCGGCACCACAAGAAGTTACTGATTTAATGGCCCAAATGGTCGTTGCCGGAAAGAGCGGAGTTGCAGTACTTTGCAAACAAGCCGGAGCCGATATTTTTGTCTGTGATGTCGGGATGATGTCTGAAATTGATCGAAAATCAAAAATTTTGGATAAAAAAATAAGAAAGGGAACATCGAATATGCGAAAGGGTCCGGCAATGACTCGTGATGAAGCAATAGCATCTCTTGAGGCTGGAATTGATGTGGCTGAAAGAGCGATTAAAAATGGATATAATATCCTGGGAACTGGCGAAGTAGGGATTTGTAATACAACTCCAAGTGCAGCAATTTTTTCCGCTTTCAGTGGTGTTGATCCAGGCGAACTTGTTGGAGCTGGCGCAAACTTATCAGAAGAAAAAATGGTTAACAAAGCCCAGGTAATAAGAGATGCAATTGCCCTGAATAAACCGGATAAAAATGATGCGATTGATGTATTGGCAAAAGTCGGCGGATTTGAGATTGGCGCCATGGCAGGAGCGATGCTTGCGGGTGCTTCACATCAGGTCCCGGTTCTTATTGATGGCTTTATTTCAACAGCTGCTGCGGCCATCGCGATTGCCCTGAAACCAGAGGTAAAAGGTTATCTCATTTGTTCCCATGCGTCAGCAGAAAGAGGAGCAGCTTTCGGTTCGGAATTTATTGGAGCAAAACCTTTCTTGAATATGGGTATGCGCTTGGGTGAAGGAAGCGGAGCGGCCATCGCTTTTAATATTGTTGAAGCGGCTTTATATATGAATCGGGAAATGGCAACTTATAGCGATGTTGGTTTAGGTGTAGTTTAAGGATCAAAAATATCTTGACAATATTTTGAGATTAGGAATATAATGGATCATATATTAAAAAACTATGAGTGAGGAAAGTAATCTTCTTAGAATCTGCAGAGAGTCGGTAATGGTGAGAACCGATGGTGATAAGGATGATGAAGTTCCCTCAGGAGTTGTTTTGCTGAATAGGATTGAAACAGATGATCGTTATTAGGTAGAGCCGGTAGATCCTTATCGTTATCAAAAGGAAGAACATAAACTGCAGTTGTGGGAGTGTTCTTAAGTAAGTGGATTATTATGTAATCAAATTAGGTGGTACCGCGAGTAAGACTCGTCCTTTATATAAAGGACGGGTCTTTTATAGTATATGGGAAAGCACTTCCCTAGCGGCCAATCCCGGACTATCATGAACGAGGGGTTGCATAGCATCTGTGGTTTTAAAGAAGACACCATTAGTAAATGATATAATTAAGAAAATTCAGGAGGAAAACAATGTATTGGAATAAGAGTTGTGAATGTATGCCAAGAGAAAAATTGCAGGAACTGCAATTAGAACGGTTAAAAGAAATGGTCAATCGAATCTATCATGATGTTCCATTTTATCGAAACAAATTTCAGGAAGCCGGCTTAGTTCCAGAAGATGTTCAAGAGCTTTCGGATTTGCAAAAGCTCCCCTTTACAACTAAGGTGGATTTGAGAGATAATTATCCATATGGATTGTTTGCCGTGCCATTGGAAAAAATTGTGAGAATCCATGCATCTTCCGGAACAACCGGCAAACCAACGGTTGTTGGTTACACCAGAAAAGATATTACCATCTGGGCTGAGATAATGGCACGTTCGTTGGTGGCAGCCGGAGCAGATTCTCACTCAGTGGTGCAAAATGCTTATGGATACGGATTGTTTACCGGAGGACTGGGAGTTCATTATGGCGCTGAAATGTTGGGCGCTTCAATTATTCCGATTTCCGGTGGGAATACGGACAAACAAATTATGATTATGAAGGATTTCGGGACAACCGTATTGACATGTACACCATCCTATGCCATCTATTTGGGAGATGCTCTCAAAAAAAAGGGAATCGATCCAGAATCTTTAAAACTTAAAGTTGGTGTTTTTGGTGCAGAGCCCTGGTCAGACAGTATGAGAAAAGAGATCGAAAAGAAATTAAAAATTAAAGCTCACGATATCTATGGATTATCAGAAATTATGGGACCAAGTGTTGCCATTGAATGTGAAGCCCAGAATGGACTGCATATTTGGGAAGATCATTTTATTCCAGAAATCATTGATCCGGTCACTTTAAAAGTGCTACCTTACGGTGAGCAGGGAGAGTTGGTAATCACAACCATTACAAAAGAAGGAATTCCACTTTTACGTTACCAAACCCATGATATTACTTCGATTAATCCAGAACCATGTGGATGTGGACGAACTCATTTAAGAATTAATCGATTGCAGGGAAGAACGGATGATATGTTAATCATTCGAGGGGTAAATGTATTCCCAACCCAAATTGAAAGTGTTCTTTTGGAACTTGGAGAAGTCGAACCCCATTATCAGCTGATCGTCAGAAGAGAAGGATCTTTGGATACGCTCGAAATCAAGGTTGAACTCAGTGAAGAAATGTTTTCGGATAAAATCAGCAATCTTGAAAAACTTGAAAAACGGATTGCCCTGCGGATTCATTCAACGATTGGTATTAATGCAAAAATTGCCCTTGTTGAACCGGGAAGCCTTCCCAGGGCTGAGGGCGGAAAAAGCCAACGGGTTCTGGATTTAAGAAAAATTTAGGAGGAGAAAAAATGATACGACAAGTTTCAATTTTCATGGAAAATCACGAAGGCCGTTTGAATAAGATGCTTAAAATTCTGGCGGAAAATAACATTAATATTCGTTCCCTGAATATTGCGGAAACGATGGATTATGGGATCATTCGTTTGATTTTGCAGGAGACAGAAAAAGGAATTGAAGTACTGAAAAAGAATAACATTCGATGTACATTGACCTCTGTTTTAGCAGCTGAAGTTCCTGATCAGCCAGGCGGATTAAGTAATCTGGTAGATGCCCTAACTCAAGCAAAAATAAACATTGTGTATGCCTATTCTTTTCTGCCAAAAAAAACAGAAAATGCAATTATTATCATTCGCGTTGATGATGAGGTTCAGCAAAAAGCTATTGAAACGATTGAGAAGATTTCAACTGTCAATTTGTTAGACGCCGAAACATTATTAATGAAATAAAAAAATATGGAAGCTTAAAGCTAGAACATTCTAAAACTATATATTGACATTTGCCGCAACTTTTCGTATGATAAAAGATATGAATTAAAATTAAATGCATATAATATGAAGAATTAATTGTTTTAAGAAAGGTAAATCATGGCAAAGTCAAAAAAAGGAACACAAACTAAACAAAATATTATCAATACCGCAAAAATTCTATTTTACGAGAATGGATATAATAAAACAGGGATACAAGATATTGCAGATCGTGCCAATGTTAAACTGGGAACCATCACTTACTATTATAAAAAGAAGGATGAAATGATCTCAGACATCTATAATGTTTTCTTTCTGGCATTGTACGAATATGTTTCTTCTGTTTCCGGTAATCTCAATCTTTATACCAAGTATTGTTATTCCCTGATATTGTACTACGAAGCAATTTTAAATGATGAACATAATAAAACCCTTTATTATGAAGTGTTGGTTAAAAATGTGAATCCCCATGGAAGGACAAACATCACTAAAACCATGAATCGATCTTGCCTGGATTTTTTAAACAAAAACTACATTGAAGCAGATTTGGAAATCATTGCACGATCAGAATATGGAGCAAGAAAAGAACTGTTCATTGATTTCTATGAAAAGGAAATTAAGTTTACAAGCAGGGCGATGGTCTATTTCTTTGTGAGGAATTTATTTAGATTAATGAATCTTGATGGAGAGATGATAGAGAATACGATCCAACAGGGTTTGGATTTTTCCAACAAAAACAAGCCAGTAGATATTAAATTTTTGATTTGATACTATTAAAATTTAGAAGAAAGATAGTGAACATTAGTTTGCTATCTTTTTTTATTTTGCGCAAAATATTTTGATGTTAATGCTTTTAAAGAAGACCAGGCCTTGAATTAAACATGAAGTACGGGAATTGAGAAAATATTTAATTAACTGAAAAAAATTTGGGTAATAAACAGAATAATTGAAATATAAATAGGCAAAGAAAAAAAGTGACGACAAATGGAAGAATATGAACAATAATGATTGACAATGAAAGAATATGCTGATATCATTCAATTAAAAGAGGTGAGTAGATGCTTATTGAAGAACGTTTTACTAAAATATTAGAATTGATTGAAAAAAAAGGAGCCGTGACCGTTTCGGAGTTATCAAAAACACTGGCAATATCCGAGTCGACTATTCGAAGGGATTTAACAACGCTAAATAAGAGTAAAAAATTAAATAAAGTTCATGGGGGTGCCACGCGCATCAATGGGAGCTTTACATCAATAGATTTTGACATTCAGTTTAGAGGAGATCATTATAAAGAGGAAAAACAACAGATTGGGAAGTTTAGTGCAGGTCTCATTGAAAATAACGACTTTGTATACATTGATGCGGGCACCACAACTGAGGCGATGGTTGATTATATAAAAGAATTAGGGGCTGTTTATGTCACTAATGGAATGGTCATTGCAAAGAAACTTGTGAAAAAAGGTTGCCGAACAATTATCCTTGGTGGTGAAATCAAACCAATTACAGAAGCTGTAGTTGGCGGTGAAGTGTTGAAATGTCTGACAAAGTATCACTTTTCAAAAGGTTTCTTTGGAACTAACGGAGTGGATATTGTTGCTGGCTTTAGTACGCCGGATCCAACCGAGGCTCAGGTAAAACGTGAAGCTTTTTACCGATGTAAGGTAGCCTATGTTTTAGCTGATTCGACAAAGTTTAATATTACTGCACCGGTTAGCTTTGGGAATTTGCAGGACGGGGAAATCGTTACGACAAAGCTCACGAGTGCAATCTATAAAAAATACACAAAAATATGGGAGGTGGATAATACGTGATTTTTACAGTAACATTCAATCCATCCTTAGATTATATTATTGGGTTGGATACATTTCAAGAGGGTGCGGTTAACCGGAGTCAGTGGGAACATATTTTTCCGGGAGGAAAAGGTATTAATGTTTCCATGGTACTAAAAAACCTGGGGGTCAGAAATGTTGCATTGGGATTCTTGGGTGGGTTTACCGGAAAAGAAATTCAGCGAATGGTCAATGATTTTGGATGCTACACAGATTTTGTGAAAATAAAATCAGGGATTTCTCGAATTAATGTAAAAATAAAATCGGATAAAGAAAGCGAAATTAACGGACAAGGTCCGAGTATTACAAAAAAAGAAATTAAGGAGCTTTTTGAAAAATTAGATTTGATAAAAAGTCAGGATATCCTTGTGCTGGCAGGCAGTATTCCTGGGACTCTTCCAGAAAACACATATGAAAATATTATGAATCATCTGGAAAACAAAAAAATTAAAATTGTGGTCGATGCGACCGGAGAACTGTTGCTAAAGGTAGTTAAGTACAAACCATTTTTAATTAAACCTAACAAACAGGAATTGAGTGAAATTTTTGGAGTGACGGTAAAAAATCGTGAAGATGTCATTTTATATGCAAAACGACTTCAGAAAATAGGTGCGAAAAACGTCTTGGTTTCAATGGCTGGCGAAGGCGCTATTCTTATCGATGAAAACGATAATATCCATGAAATGAAGGCACCAATGGGTTTGGTTAAAAATTCTGTTGGGGCAGGAGATTCAATGGTGGCAGGTTTTATTGCCGGATATTTACTAAACAACGATTTTGAAGAAGCATTTCGAATGGGAGTTGCGACAGGAAGCGCCTCAGCATTTTCAGAAAACTTAGCCACTCAAACTGAAGTGTTAGAGTTACTTAGCATATTACCGAAGAAAGAAAAATAAGGAGGAAGAGAAATGCGTATTAGTGAGTTATTGAGCAAAAAAGGAGTTGACCTTTTCGGGAAGCCGGCATCAAAAGAAGAAACAATTAAGCATCTGGTGAATCTCATGGATGAAACCGGAAATATCAGCGACAAAGAGATATTTCGGCTGGCGGTTATGAATCGTGAGGACGAAGGAACAACAGGCATTGGGGAAGGCGTAGCCATCCCGCATGGAAGATCAAAAGTAGTCAAAAATGCCGGACTTGCTGCTATGGTTGTTAGAGAAGGTGCAGATTTTGATTCATTAGATGGGGAACCCGCGTTTCTGTTTTTTCTCATTGCCGTACCAGAGGTTGCCAATGATCTTCATTTAGAAGTATTAAGTAAACTTTCAACGATTTTAATGGATGAGAAGTTTCGGGCAAAGTTGATTCAAGCGTCAGATGTTGAAACATTTTTGAAACTGATTGATGAAAAAGAACAAGAAAAATTTGGGAGCGCTCAGGCGGCAGCTGATGATAACCAAAAGAGAAAATATCAATTATTGGCGGTAACGGCATGTCCGACAGGAATTGCTCATACCTATATGGCAGCAGAAAGCCTGGAAAACAAGGCCAAGGAAATGGGTATCACGATAAAAGTTGAAACCAATGGGTCAGGAGGCGTGAAAAATCAATTGACGGCAGAAGAAATAAAAAATGCCGATGGTATTATCATTGCAGCCGATACAAATGTTGAAACAAATCGATTCAATGGAAAATCGGTTATACAAACGAAGGTTGCCAAAGGGATTCATAACCCCAAAGAGTTGATTGAGGAAGCGTTATCCGGAAACGTTCCGATTTTTCATAGTGCAAGTGTAGCTGGAGAAGTAAAACAACAGTCAGGAGAAAAGGAAGGTGTCGGTCGGAAAATTTATAAGGATCTGATGAATGGCGTTTCCCATATGCTTCCCTTTGTTATCGGAGGAGGGATTCTAATCGCATTGGCATTTCTTTTTGATGACTACAGTATCAATCCGGCTAATTTTGGAATGAATACGCCATTTGCCGCTTTCTTAAAAACGGTAGGCGGCACGGCTTTTGCATTTATGCTGCCGGTATTAGCCGGTTACATTGCAATGAGTATTGGCGATCGACCGGCATTGGCAGTTGGATTCGTCGGTGGAATGCTCGCCAATAGCGGAGGATCAGGATTTTTAGGTGCTCTGTTAGCTGGTTTTGCAGCAGGTTATTTGGTTTTAGGTTTAAAAAAGGTATTTTCAAAATTGCCAAGCAGTCTGGAAGGGATTAAACCCGTCTTGTTATATCCATTCTTTGGTATCTTACTTATTGGAGCACTAATTATCTTTGTGATTAATCCGCCGGTGGCGGCACTAAATAACTGGATGACGTTTATGTTAAACAGTATGGGATCTTCCAGCAAGGTTGTCTTGGGAATTGTACTTGGAGGTATGATGGCTGTGGATATGGGTGGACCGGTTAATAAAGCGGCTTATGTGTTTGGAACCGCATCACTGGCATCCGGACAGTTTGATATTATGGCGGCAGTAATGGTTGGGGGGATGGTTCCACCACTTGGTATCGCATTATGTACGACATTTTTCAAAAACCGTTTTACTAAAAAAGAAAGAGAAGCTGGAGGAGCAAACTATATTATGGGACTTTCTTTCATTACGGAGGGAGCCATTCCTTTTGCTTCGGAAGATCCTATTCGGGTCATTCCCTCTTGTATAATCGGATCAGCAACAGCCGGCGGTTTGTCGATGTTTTTCGGCTGTACCTTAATGGCTCCACATGGGGGTATATTTGTATTCCCAGTTGTTGGAAATCCAATTAGTTATGTGATTGCACTCCTTGTGGGTTCGATTGTTGCAATGATACTGTTGGCAATTCTTAAAAAACCAAAAAATAAAGAAGTTATGGAAGCGATTGAAGATTAGAATTAATTCGGATAGTCGGAATGATGTTTTATCGGTTTGTCAGTGATTAAAAAAAACAAAAAAATCTTTAAAAACGATTTTTTTGTTTTTTTTTTGTATTAATTGTATACAAAATAGGTTGAAAGCAAATTATAAACGAACATTGGCCGGGTTTCATTGAATAGTGAGATCTTAACCAGTATAATGAATGATAAAGGTTTATATTACTGACTAGAAAACGGGATAATCAAATAACAAGTCGAGGATTAACTGCCTTTAAATAAACGCTATGTGCGCACTTGTGAAATACTAAAAGGAAGGATGTAGCAATGAAAAAGACAAAAATTTGTTGGCAATTTCTAAGCCTTGTTTTAGCGGTCATTCTAATTGCAACATGTTTTCCCATGGGGATTTTTGCTGAAGGGCTAAGCGGAAATGATTCCTGGTTTACTTCGAATGATTCAGGCACTATAGTTGAAATCACAGAAAATAACATGATTGTTCAAGGAACATTAACTCCAATGATAACTTTTTCAGATGACGTGTTCTATAATGGAAGTCCCCAGAACTTGGCGTCAATTAAACCAACTGTTGATGGACCAGAAGTGGACCCGGCGCTTGTCGAAATCACATATACCGGAACAAAGGTTAACGGGGAAGACTATTTAGAGTCGATCGTTCCGCCTACCGATGCAGGAACTTATTCAGTGACAGCAAAATATGCTGGAGATGATAATTATAGAAGCTATTCAGAAACAAAAGAAATAAAAATAAAATGCATTGAACTTAATTTGATGGATTTTTTCACAGAAAAACCGATCACCAAGATATATGACGCAACGCTTGATGTTCCGGAAAACGCAATTGTTGGGCTAAAAAATAGAAAGGTGATAAAAGATGATGAGAATAACGTCATTTTTAATTTCAAGTCGGCAAGTTTTCTTTCAAAAGATGTGATGCCTGCTGAGCCCAATACGATAACTGTGAAAAACGTGACCATTACCGGAAGTAAGGGACAAAACTATATTATTGTTGAAAACATCAACGAAAACAAAGAAACTGATCAGGAGAAAAAAGTTGCCAAAGATGCTAAGCTCAATACCAGTGATGTAGTATTGTCTGCCAGCATAACACCAAAGCCGGTTGAAGTTTTTTTAACAGGACAAGATAAAGTTTATGATGGCACAGCAAATTTAAACGAGTGTGAATTCAACATTAATAGCGACGATGTCATTGCCGGGGAAGAAATTGAGATATTTACTACCGATGATTTCAGTCCTTGGTATGGAGAAGAAAATAGCCAGCAGAAAGATGTTGGAGAGTATTACATCTGGGCATCAGGTGGTTATTATTTTTATGGAATTAATGGTACAAACGGAAATAATTACACAATAAAAAATGATCCCATCTCATCAAAAGAAAAGTATTCCATTACACCAGCGCTAATAACCGTGGTACCTTCCTATCGATCAAAAGTTGAAGGAGATCAGGACCCATTTTTGACCTATACAGTCTGGCGCGATCATTCAGGAGATGGGTTGGCAGAGGGACTCTTTGGAGGAGATACGCTTTATGGGTCTTTGGAACGCGAAGCAGGAGAAGCGGTTGGAAAATATGATGTTTACCTTGGCAGTTTAAGCAATTCAAATTATTACATTTCTTTTGTGCAAGGAGAAGATAAGTTCGAAATCCTCAAAAAGGATGAAGTGGCTGCTGCTGTTTATTCTGGTGATTATTACAACCCATCTACGGGAACAGGAGAAAATGAAGAAGAACCGCCCGTTGCGTATTTTGGAATTGCTTTAGCCTTGTTGCTTCTTATTGTTGGTGGTATCTTTTTCGGAAAGAATCGATTGACTAAGATGTAAAACTGGAGAAAAAAATAAAAAGGATCTATTTAATTTATTAATATAGATCCTTTTTATCTGTTAATGAGTGAATCCGAAAGCACCCTTTTTTTCATCCGTATTACCATAAATAATAATATGAGCATCATCTAAGGTGTGAATGCTTTCCTTTAGATTCTCAACAAACAATCCAGCCAGTTGCAGACTTAAATCCTGCCGAATGACAACCCGCTGAATAACGATGTTGGACATATCATTGGGAAGAGGATAGGCTGGGACCTGCCAACCATTGATTCTAAGGCGGTCCGCTAAATCATAAAGAGTCCATTTTTTACCTGCGTTTTCTTTCATTTTCCAGCATACAATGGGGATATTATCGCCATCATTGTAGACTTCAAAAAGTCCAATTTTAGCTACCTCGTAGGCAATGTATTTCGCAACATTGCGTGTTCTTTGATGAATTTCTCGATAACCATCATAACCATAAGATAAAAAATTAAAGTACTGTCCTATTATATGACTAGAAGAGCGTGAAAAATTGATAGCCATAGTGGGTATATCGCCGCCAAGGTAACTTACCTTAAAAATAAGTTCGGAAGGAAGAAAGCATTTGTCTTTCCAGATTATCCAACCAACTCCAGGGTAAACAAGACCATATTTGTGACCGGAAGTATTAATGGAAATAACATTTTTCAATCTAAAATCCCATTCCAGATCAGGGTGAATAAAAGGAGCAAACAGTCCACCGGAAGCGGCATCCACATGAATGAATATTTTAAAATCCGTTGTTTGATTATAAGTCTCAACAAGTTCGTCTAATCTTTTGACATCATCATATTTTCCGGTATAGGTAATACCCATGATTGCAACGATGCCAATGGTATAGTCGTCAACATAACCCATTACCGTATCCATATTAAGACTCATGTGATTTTCGTCTATTGGGACAAGACGCATTTCAATATCCCAATAAACACAGAACTTTTCCCAGCAAACTTGAAAGCCAGAGGAAATGACTAAATTTGGCTTTTTTTGATTAATATTTAACCCGAATTTCTCAGCGTTCTTTCGCCAGGAGAATTTCATTGCTAATCCGCCAAGCATACAGGCTTCGGAGGAACCCACGGTAGATGTGCCAATAAAAGCCATATCTTGGGGGGCATTCCATAGATCGGCAATGATATTAACACAGCGATTTTCAAGATCCGTTGTTTGAGGATATTCAGATTTGTCGATGGCATTTTTTTCTAACGTTTCGGACATGATCTGAATAGCAGCGGGTTCCATGTAAGTTTGACAGAAAGTGGCTAAGTTAAGTCTGGCACTGCCCTCGTCTAACAAATCATCTTTAATTAATTGATATGCAAGTTCTGGATTAATTGATTTTTGACCCAATTGATATTTAGGTAAAAAGTCGGTAGAGTCATCGCCAAAAATTGGCAGCGTGTAAACGTAATTTAATTGATCTTCTTCGGGCCTTGAATGTAACATATTTGCCTCCTGTAATAGTATTGATTTTTGAGTTTAGAGATAAATTGAAATAACAAGTAATTAAATTCTATTTTAACACACAAACACTGCTGGTAGAACTTTTGCATTCAAAAAATTAGCGGATAAAAAAACATACGCCATACTAATCGGTTAATAGTTACAAGGGTTTAACTTAAAAAGATTGACAATAATGATAGAAAAAGATATAGTTAATGAATAAAACAATCAGAAAACAAAGTGTTTCTTTTGTTAGGTGAGGCTCCTATACAGATATGGTTGCTGCCCGGAAACATCGAAAGATGCCAATGGGTCAACAGGTACTATCGAATTAAGGTTTTACTTAATGCAGCTGGGCATTGCCCTATGCTGTATAGTGCCGAAGCTCAACGAATGGAGGAATCATTATTTTGCTGCGCAAAAACCTCCACAAACAGTGGAGCTTTTTTATTTGCGGGTCGGTAATGATCCAAAAGAATGTTAGTAAAATATAGAGGTAGCTTATAAAGAGCACTTCTTCTAGTTTGAATAATAAAAAAAGGAGATGAGATAGGATGGACGCAGATCCTGGAGATAAGCGCATTGAACAATTGAATAGCAAGAGCGGCCAGAATATCTTAATGATCATTGGTTGCTCTTAATTAAGGAGGAAAATAATGATTAAAATCTACAAAACCATTGATGGAAAAATGGAAGAAATTGAATCCATCGAAAAAAATAGTTGGATTAATATGGTTAACCCAACGGAAGAAGAACTCCGTTTTATCACTGAAAAATTAGAGGTCGAACCAGATTTCCTTAGAGCGGCATTGGATGAAGAAGAAATTTCCCGAGTGGAACTTGAAGATAACAACCAGGCACTTATTACCATTGATGTACCGATTGTTGAAAAAGATGCAAAAATGGTGCTTTATACGACAATCCCGGTCGGCATTGTCCAATTGGAAGATAATATTATTACAGTCTGTCTTCGTGAAAATACTCTTATTGACGATTTTGCCAAGGGAAGGGTTAAAAATGTATTCACGAATTTAAAAGCAAGATTCATCTTTCAGATACTCTACCGTGTTGCCAGTCGTTTCCTTATTTATCTGAGACATATCAATCGAATGAGCAATGATGTTGAGAAAGAACTGCATATTTCCATGAAAAACAAAGAACTCTTTCAGTTGCTTGATTTGGAAAAGAGTTTAGTCTTTTTTTCAACATCGCTGAAGGCCAATCAAGCGGTTTTGGAAAAACTTCAACGCGGCCGTGTTATCAAACTTTATGAGGAAGACAAAGAGCTTTTAGAAGATGTCTTGATCGAGGTTCAGCAAGCGATTGAAATGTCCAACATATACAGTAATATTTTAAGCGGTATGATGGATGCTTTCGCATCAATTATTTCTAACAATCTTAATATTGTTATGAAAGTTTTGACATCTATTACCATTCTTATGGCAATTCCAACAATGCTTTCAAGCTTTTTCGGAATGAACGTTATCGGAATTCCGATATCAAGTTTTTGGGGAGTCGTTTTAATTGCTTTCGCTTTTACGGGTGTGGCTGCATTTATTTTATTTAAGAAGAAGATGTTTAGTTAGAGTTGTCTAAAAATATTATTGACAAAGAAATTCATATGGATGTATAATGAATTAAATAAATAAACAGTCTGTTTCAGGGCGAGGTGTAAGTCCTCACCGGTGGTATTTTGCTTCGGCAATAAGTCCACGAGCCGAAAGGCCGATCTGGTTAGAATCCAGAACCGACGGTATAGTCCGGATGAAAGAAATGACGTACAAATTTTGCACGCAGAGCCCCTGGAATAAAATCCAGGGGCTTATTTATTTTCTGAACAGACAACAAGGAGGGTTTTATGAAAATCAAGACAAAACAACTGACACAAATGGCGGTATTGGCAGCAATGTCAATTCTATTGGTTTATCTGATTCATCTTCCGATTATTCCGGCAGCACCATTCCTGGAATATGATCCGGCAGATATACCAATTTTGATTGGGACATTTATGTTTGGACCTTTAGGCGGTTTGATCCTAACTGGTGTTGTTTGTGCCTTACAGGGAATAACGGTCAGTTCAGCAAGTGGTATTATAGGTGTCTTAATGCATTTCTTTGCCACTGGTTCCTTTGTTCTGGTAGCAGGCATGATATACAAAAAAAACCGCACTCGAAAAGGAGCTGTCATTGGTTTGGCTCTTGGGGCGGGGACAATGACGATCACGATGGTCATCTGGAATCTTGTTTTTACACCAATATTTATGGGTATACCCATTGATGCAGTAATACCGATGATTCTTCCGATGATTGTTCCGTTTAATCTCATTAAAACCGGTGTGAATTCGGTTGTTACTTTTATGGTGTATAAATCTGTTGGCAAAGTATTGGGAATGGAAATAAAAGAAGTGAAACTAGCAGATAAGTAAGGCTTAAAGCATGAATTAATATAGAAGGACCCTGAATCAGCTTGATTCAGGGTCCTTCTATATTGGAATAAAACGCTTGAAACGGAGTTCAAGCAACAGTGAAACAAAAGAAAAAAATTAAATTCGAAAAAGGATTGACAGAGTGTAATAATCGGAGTATACTAATGAAGTTGTCCCGAACAGGGGCAGCGCAGCAAAAAAAGCGATTTAAAAACAACTTAAAAAAAAGCTTGACAACTTAAGGCAGCGACGATATAATGTACAAGCTTCGTAAGAACGGAGCGGCGGTCATAGAAAAGAGAATAGTACCATAAAACCTGTAAAACAGCCAAAACATTCGCAAGAATGCAAGCGGCTAAAATAGAAACAGAGAGATGCACTCTATAAAACATCAACTCGCAAGAGGATAAAATTGAGTTATTCATGAGACAGATATGAAAGCCGAAAGGCTCGAATACAAACTTTTATTGAGAGTTTGATCCTGGCTCAGGACGAACGCTGGCGGTATGCTTAACACATGCAAGTCGAACGCGACGAAGGTGCTTGCACCTTTAGAAAGTGGCGAACGGGTGAGTAACGCGTGGGTAACCTACCCTTTGGAAAGGAATAGCCTCGGGAAACTGGGAGTAATGCCTTATAAGATGCGAGAGCCGCATGGCTTTTGTATTAAACGCTCCGGCGCCATAGGATGGACCCGCGTCCCATTAGCTAGTTGGTGAGATAACAGCCCACCAAGGCGACGATGGGTAGCCGGTCTGAGAGGGCGAACGGCCACACTGGAACTGAGA
>NZ_RXYB01000007.1 GCF_008086615.1 Acetobacterium tundrae | reverse complement strand
CACTCTATATGCAACAACATTTCCGTGTCATAATTGTGCAAAACATATTATTGCGGCTGGTATAAAAAAAGTTGTGTATATTGAGCCATATCCCAAAAGCAAAGCACTTGAGTTTTATAAACAAGAAGTCACTCAAAATGAGGAAGAATCCATTACTGGAGAGAAAGTTTTATTTACTCATTTTTATGGAGTTGGACCAAGAAGATTTATTGATCTGTTTTCAGTTTCATCTTCATTTTGGAATGAGAGAAAAAGAAAAGATAGCTTTGGAAATACCTTAGAATGGAAAGAGGAAAATGCTAGTTTAAGAACACCGTTGAGTGTCTTTAATTACTTAGATGCTGAAAAATCAGCTGCTAATAGATTTCAAAATGTTTTGAAGACTGCGGTTAAAGGAGGAAGTAAAAATGGATGAAAAAACTAAAGAATTAAAACAATTATCTGATGCGGAAAGGGACCGAAACTACGAAAAGATTAATAAAGAGATTGAGGCATGGCCTAGTTGGAAAAAAGAAGCATACAATAACTTGTTTGTTTCTAATAATGTAGGAAAGCTAAACTTAAATTAGTTTATATTAAAAGACCGACTGTGCAGTCGGTCTTTTAATATTGTTAGAAAATTATCTCATTTTATTAAAAAATTATAAAAATAAAGTAATTGAGAAAACCATGAATCAAAAAACTTAGGCATAAAAACATGGGGTATATTAAAATAAAATTATATCATACTGCATCAGTCCATTTTGTCCACGTCTTGTCCACCAAAAATAGATAACGTTAAGATCCATTAAAATATAAAACTGAACAAAAATGACAATGGAGTCCTTAAAAACGCTTTTATAAAGCCACTTTCAAAGAACATCAACGCATGATAAAATATATTATAAAATGGGCACTCACTATACCGGGCATGTCGAAACGGTTGTGTTATTGTCCAAACTAAATTCATCTAATTCTATAGAGATTGAATTTGAGCTGGATGACAGGGATTTGACTAAATCAGAAAGTAAAGCTACGTATGAAGAAATGCAGCAGTATATACTTGAGAATAATGGGTTAGAGGTATCAACTCTGTACATAGCTCAGGTTAAAAGAAAGCATGGTTTAATTGAACGGGAAAATTATAATGTAGGTGATGAAAAAGCAAAGGTACCGCAAGTTCCATTGGAAAAGGAACAAGCTATTGAAGATGCGTTAAAGAATTTTAGGATGATTAGTTAGGGCGAGAGATAGGAATTTAATCATGTAACATTATGACTACAATGTGAAAATAAAAGTAAGGTTTATAAGCGACAAAAAAATTTTAAATAATTGAAGGTATCAATAATGGCTAATATTGAAAGCATTAAACAAAAAATTCTCCAACTGGATGCAGGATCGTTTCAAAATTTTTGTGATTTATATTTGTATAAAATCGGCTATCCTAATATAGTTTCTCTTGGTGGAGAAGCAGGTACACGGAAAACCACTCGTGGCACACCAGATACTTATTTTATGACATCAGATGAGAAGTACATTTTTGTAGAGTATACAACTCAAAAGACAAGCTTATTTAAAAAAATCAAGGATGATCTTGATAAATGTCTTGATACATCCAAAACGGGCATTTCTCATGATGAAATTTCTGAAATTATTTATTGCCACACTTCATCCAACATTACACCCTCACAAGACAATGAGGTAAGAATTCTATGTGAAAATTCTGGAATTAAGCTAACGATTATTGGTATTGATAAACTTGCAGCAGATGTGTACCTTTTTCATCATAATCTTGCTCGTGATGTTTTAGGAATATCAATAAGTACTGACCAAATTCAATCATTTGATGATTTTGTTAAGAATTATAACTCAAACAGAATGGCAGCCCCAATTGACACGAGATTTTTATTTAGAGATAAAGAAATTGAAAGCATCAATGAGGCTTATCAAAAAGTTGATATTGTAATACTAAGCGGTGCATCGGGGACAGGAAAAACCCGATTAGCTTTGCATTATGCGAAAAATCACGCTGTTATCCATAATGAAAAACTCTACTGTATTCATAGCAATGCCTTGCCAATATTCGAGGATTTGAAGTTTTTTATAGATAGTCCCGGGAATTATTTTCTTTTTATTGATGATGCAAATCAATTATCAGGATTACATCATATTATTGATTATACAACCATGAAGCTTGAAGGATATAATGTAAAAATACTTATTTCCGTACGAGATTATGCACTCCAAAAAGTGACGAACGATATTCGGAATATTGCTTTGTATGAGACTGTAAATATAAGCGCATTCACAGATGATGAGATTAAGAAAATCCTTGAAACTGTATTAGGAATTGTCAATCAAAATTATCATGAAAGAATTATTAAAATCGCTGAAGGAAATGCCCGAATTGCTATACTTGCTGGAAAATTAGCTTGTAGTTCAAATCGTTTGGATTCCATTAATGATGTATCACAATTATATGATGATTATTACGGTTCTTCTTTAGAAGAAAATCAATTACTTGCTGATCATCAGATGTGTATAACTGCTGGTATAGTTGCCTTTTTGGAAGCAATTCATTTAGAACATATTGACTCGTTTTTGTCTATTTTACTGGCAAACGGCTTGAATAGCGATAGTTTTATTGAAAATATCCGTAAGCTTCATGAGAAAGAAATTGTTGATATCTACAATGATAAAGCTGTACGCTTTTCAGACCAGTGCCTGTCAAATTATTTGCTAAAATACGTTTTTTTCGATAAAAAACTAATCAGCTTATCCGAAATGATTAAAGTCTGTTTTCAAAGTTACAGAGGACGAACCATTTTGACCATTAGTACCCTGCTTAATATTTTTAGAAATGATGCTCTCATCTGTTTTGTTGAAAAAAAAATAGAAATGTTGTGGAATGAATTATCAAAAGAAAAATCTCCATTTTTCTTTGAATTTGTCAAAGCATTTTTTAGAATAAATCCTACGGAGACACTTCTAATTTTGCAAAATAAAATTGAGCTTGAAGAAAGTGTTGTTATTGAATGCACTGATATTGATACTGTAAAAGGAAAGAATTATCAGAATGTTACGAATGATATTATTGAAATCCTTGGTGGCTTCGCTGACATGACTGATTTACCTACAGCATTAGATTTATTTTTTCAGTATTTTTTAAAACGACCAGATTTATATATGGAATTTTATCACGCAATTAGTCAATACTATGGTATAAATAAAAACTCTATGCTATATGAATTTTATACGCAAATAGCCTTTTTTGAGAAGATAGAAGAATATTCAAATGATTGGGAACAAGAATACATTGTAATCCTTTTTTTAGATATAGCAAAAGAATTTTTAAAATTGTACTTTTCCCCAACGGAGGCAGGACGAAAAAATACATTTACGATTTATCAAATCCCATTAGTTACATCTGAAGGCGTTGAAAAATATCGAAAGTTAATTTGGCAATACTTAACTTCTCTTTGTAAATTTGAGAATTATAATGAAAAAATCAGAGAAGTTCTTAATTCTTATGGCGATACAATTGAGAAAGTAAGTATTTCAGTTATACAATTTGACCTGACATATATTAATTCCATTTTGAAATCATATTTTCCTACAAGCGAATTAAAAAATTGTCTTTTAGCAGATAAGTTAGTTCGCGTTTTTACACGAATGAACATTTCTTGCGAATCATTATTTGATGAATATTTTGAAGGAGAAAACTTTTATCTATACAACCTTCTCAAAGGATCAGATTATAAAGAAGAAATCGATTACAAAGAACTTGAAAAATTAAAACGACAAGAAATTGAACAATATGTTTCTAATTGTGATTTAAGAATGTTTAAGAGAATAATTGATGTTTGTAGTGACATCAATTATCTTGACAATCACGATGCTTGGAAAGTCGGAGAGGGATTGGGAATTGCATTTAATGCAATTTCTCTTAAAAAAGATTGTTATGTTGATGCAATTAAATATTACATAGAAAAAAATACCCCAAACAATTTGCAACCACACAGTTTGATAAAGGTTCTCTTTTCCTTGTTACCCGATTTGGAAGTGTTTGAAGTGATCAATAATAATGAATATACTCAAAAGAACGCCTGGTTGTATGCATATTATCACGAATTGCCGACAGAGTTAATTACTGATGAACATTTAAACGGACTCTACGACTTTTTAGCAGACACTTCTGATAGGGTTGTTACTTCGTCATCATTCCGTGATGTAGAATTTTTGGAAAAGTATAGCTTTATAGATAGAGATGTTTTGATAAAAGGGTGTAAAATCATTTTAACTAAGGTGGAATACTCATCTTTTATGGTGCATATTTATTTTCATTTGCTATTTAATCAGTATCACAATACCCCACAATCCGTTATTCAAAAATTTAGTAAAAACTTAGAATTGCTAAAAGAAATTTATTTTATAATGTTGTCATATGAAAATCATCATGACCATGACGGTAAATTATTAAAAGAGATTTATATGGTTGAACCATCTATACTGGATGATTATATTGATTATTTAGTTAATAATAGTAATAGCTCTTTTTGCGACCATCAAGAAAGAACTCGTTGTTTTTTTGATTTAGATGATTTTATAGAAATTTATAATAAAATATTTGAGCAACTAATAAAGGAAAGTCGATTTCCCACAATGATTGTACCATATTTTTTAGAGTCTTTATTATTGCCAGTTCAAAACCAAGAAAACTTGTTAATAAAACAAAATGAGTGGATTCAGCAATGTATACAACTGTTTTCTAATGATGAAACAAAAATGTATTGTTTGTTTTCGGTTATATCCAAATTGAAAGTTGATATAAAACAAGAATATCTTTGGCTTTTCCTTGAGAACAACCCATTATTTGAGGATTTTGAAAAGATACCTTTAGTACCTACATCGTGCAGTTGGTCAGGTAGTGCAGTGCCCATGTATTCTACTAGGATTGAGTTTCTTGAATCGTTGCTTCCATTCTTTATAGGCTTAAAGTGGATAAAGCATAAAAATTATTTTGAAAAAGAAATTGGTTACTTAAAAAAGCAAATTGAGACAGAACAAATTAATGAAATTTTGAGAGGCTGAAGTTAAATCTAAAGTTGTTTTTGCAGCTTAGTTAAGTATCTCTATTAAATACTTCAAAAATAAAACAAGGGATAATCTTTGTAATATTTCAATATTTCTTATTTACTCGTTATTGAAAGTCTGTTTTTTTCATCATAAGGTGTCAAATCTTGAAATATCACACTTCAAAATATTACATATACATTGAGTGTTTATTGAAAGATAAAACAATTGAGGGGATTTGTTGATATGGACATATCTTTGAAGATAATTTAATTGGTAATGTTCAGAGCGAAGATAAACCCGATTTCAGACAGTCAAATCTGTAATCGGGTTTTAATAATTTAACCGAACCGGCAGCAATAACGTTCTAAATAGAAATGATCACCTTATTCCGATAATTTCAAGTCCTGAGAGGTAGTATTTACGTTCTTCAGAATTTTGTATAGCAGAAATTGCCCGTAATAAAGCAGTCTCAGATTTTTTCCGTTCGAAGAATGCTTTTTTTCTAAGGGTGTTATCTTCTTGAATAAGGACATAATATTTTTTAATTATATTTGTTTCAAAATCGTACAGTTCTCTTGAAATATATTCTTTTTCTTGATCAATTCTACAGTTGCATTTAGAATATTTCTCTATGGTGTTTTGAATTTTCTCTTCAGTATTAAAGTTAAAACTGAAATCTTTTTTTAGCATATCCATTAATTCATTGATATTTTCTTTTTCTGTTAGGAAAGAATTTTTTAATTGAATATTTTTGTCTAAAATTTTCAATTTATTGTTAATATAGAAAATAATAGAGTTTAGACGATCGCACTCTACTTTTTTTGTATTATTATGGATAGATACATGTTCTTGAATTCGCATATTAAAATTATTTAACGTTTCAGAAATGAGTTCTGTAAAATGGCTTTTGGCATCATCATCAGATATAGAATTTCGAATTTGAGCCTTACTATCAATAGATATATATATTGATTTGAGCGGATACTGTCGACGTTCTAATTCATGTTTGAGTGAAAAAACGTAAGCATTATTCATGAGATAATTGGGTCTGCCAGATTTGATATATTTTTCATGTAAAGACATTAATTTTTTGTTATTGAAATGCTCATCCCAGACAGATAGTATAAGAGGTTCTTCATTTCTAAAATTATACTTAGGGAATACATATAAATCTTCAATCTTTGATTCATTGTTTAAATCAGTATACTTTTTCTTTTTTCTCTCTCCGTCCTTTAATCCTAAATATCTGCCAACGATATCTTTTTTGATAATAGACTGTATTGATGTTCTAGTTAATGTGATGTAATTATCGTTATAACAGGGATCATCATTTGGGAACCAATTCTTTTTTAATTGTTTAAAAGCTTCATCAAAATATATAAGTTGTTCTTCATCCATACTAGCATCCCCTCTTTTTTAAATTAGTATATCATGAAATTCACCAACAGACATTTAAAAAAATATCGTTTAAAAAAAGTATAATGAATTCAAGCTTAAGCAAATAAAACAACTTGAAGGGAATGAAAAGTATGAATGATGATCAGCGTTGGAAAGAGAAATATTATGATGTTTTTCAAAAATACACGAGGCAAAAATCTAGTCTTATTGCTATAAAAGCAATTGTTGATGCGTATGACAAACAGACAATTACCGTGAATATTTGTACGGATGATTTGGACTATGTAAACCATGTGTATGATTTACGCACAATCATGGGTACGATTAGTAATAACACTTATGGGGGATTAGGATTAGATATCCCCAACATATGGAAGGGGAATAAGAAAAAATGTTAAAAAATGGGTACCGTTATACGAAAACAATGGTGTTAGGTGAAGAATTGCTAAAAGATACGGGTAACCGTTATCGTTTTGTTAATCAAAGAGCATCAAAGGGAAATGCGGAAAAAGGTCTTGAAGCAGGAGCTACAGTTACACTTCAAATTGTTGAAGACCATTCAAAGCTAGTTATTGATAAAGCGACAGGACTTGAACAGGATAATAATGTTTTAGAAACCTTTGATTGTACGATTTTAGGTGTTGCGTATCCTTTACCATACAAAAAAGGAGATTATGTAGCACTTGAAAATTTTGATGCTTCTTTAAGCTACTACATCAATTTCAGTTTTATTCTGCGTTTTCATGGGATTAAATTATTGAAGTCAGCAAATCTACAAGGGCAAGGAAGTGTAAGCAATGCTGCAGCAGGACAGGCAAAGTAAATTATTTGAACTATTTATTTTAGAAGTTTTTGCTCTAATTAGCATTGGTTGGCTACTGAATTATCAGTTGCCAACCAATAACTTCCCTATTGGAGTTGAATTAATTAGAAAAATAGGGTTTGTTTTCTATTTGATTGCTGGAGTGCAGATAGTTGCATACATAGTTTATTGGTACGTCTATCATAAGTTATATAACGGTTTTAGATATTCATTTATTCACTGTAAACTTATCAGGAATATACGACGTGAATTACAAGAAGCAGGAAACAGATATAGTGTTCAACAATATACATTAGGAGAAAAAACAGTCGTTACTCCTAAAATTAAAGTCTCTCTTTCAAATGATATGGTAGAGGGAAAAGTATATATTCAAAATAAAATCAAATATCACAAAATATTTGAGGATGTGAATATATCTTCGGCATTAGGTAATTTTGTTGTTTTGGAACAATATCTTTCGAAAGATATGAATACTCATATTTTTGAATTTGAAACAAGTGAAATCAAGCAACTTGTATTTAATACATACAACGAGTTTAAGCAGTATTGTCATCAATTTGAAGATTACACATTGTTTATGGATGGTAAGAGTGAAGTCCCAGTACCGCTTCAACACGCTTTGATAGTAGGATCAACTGGGTCTGGAAAAACATATGCATTATTTTCCTTGATTCTGCAACTTCTAAATTTTTCTGTACAGCCAGAAATTTATTTTGCTGATCCAAAAAATTCGTCAATATGTGTATTGGGGAATAAAATAGCTGCAACACGGACCGCAGGAACAACAGAAGAAATTATTGCACTTTTGGGAATTTTTTATAATGTTATGACAGAGCGTCAATTAGAGTTAAAGGAACATCTGAACAAAAAACTTGATAGTGATTACAAAACTTGGGGCATGTCGGCGAAGGTGCTTATAATAGACGAATTTTCGTCTTTTCAGTCTGTTGTTAATACGTTTGATAAACAGACAAGGGATAAAGTTTTAATGTATTTGACGAACGTTGTTCAAAAAGGTAGAGCTTTGGGAATTTATTTGTGGATAGCAATGCAAAAATCAGATAGTAAAATCATACCCACATCAATCAGAGATAATCTTGTCTGGAAGGTAGTACTTGGTAGTGCTTCGGATATGACTTATCAAACGGCATTTGAGGAATATGCTAATCTGCCGAAATTGAAATTCGGTCCTGGACAGGGGCTTTATTCTTATCAAGGTCTGACACGCCAGCCCAAAGTTTGTTCTTTTCCGACATTGGATTTTGACATATTAGCGGCTGTAGATTGATTATAACAAGTCTGCGGGGGTTATGTAATAACCCCCGCAGAGAAAAATAAAATGATAAGGAGTATACAATACTATGAATAGCAAAACTTCTATCACTGTAGGTATTGATGAGTTCACAGTTGTTTTAATGCCAAAGAAAAAGTTAGATTGTTTAGAATGGCTTGATAAATGTAAAATAATTATACAGACGTTTATTGAAAAATCAAGATTAGAAGAACTGTATGACGAAATGGTGCAGACTGAAAAAGGTATTCAAAAGGGTTATACTAATGGATTGATCATTGAAAATAAGCCGTGGTATCTGTGTATTAGTTGGCATGAAGATTTTTCTAATATGGGTGTATGCATTCGCTTTTCTGCATACGCTTGGGCAAGCTTTCAGACAGATTTTGAAATACGATTTGATGTGAAAATGGATATTATTACCTTTATTCGGATGTTACAGAGTGATGAGTACATAACAAGGTTATCAAGAATAGATTTTGTAGCAGATTATAAGAACTTTCACTTGTCTGTTAATCCTGATGATATATACAGAGGACTAAAAAATGATAGCATTGGAATTAAGGACTACAAAAACAGAAACATGATACGCTCAAAAACAGCATTAGATATAGATGGTCTATATTCAACAATTTATCTTGGCTCACGCAAATCAAATACAAGGTGTTTTAGCAGGATTTATAATAAAAGGCTTGAAATTTTACAGACAAAGAATTTCCGGTATGAAGAAGCAATCAATTGCAAAAGATGGATACGTCAGGAGGTTGTTTTCAAAAACATATATGCCCACCAAATTACAAGTGAACTTTTGAAAAACATTAATACTCCTTATGAACTACAAGCATTTATCGCACAAAAGATTACCGAGAAATACAGTTTCTATGACAAGGATACAAATCAATTTATGAAGTATACAAGAGCATTATTGGCAATTGTTGGGAACAATCAATTTAATTTTTTAAGAAGTGAAAAACCAAAAGATAATGATCTGAAAAGGTCAATAAACTATCTAATAAATGGTTCTGGATTATTCTCTACACTTTTTAAATCTTTAAGTGTTTGGGGCGATGGGGCAGATGTAGAGCTATTAATATATCTTTTTGAAGAATATCAAAATTATTATATTGAAGAAGCTCAAAATAATAAGGAAATTTTAACATGGTTGAGAAAGCATGCAAGTACTTTAAGACAATATAAATTACAAGAATATTTTTGATGCATTTTGAAAGATGTATGCTATGAGAAAGGAGAAGGTTAGTATGGACAATGAAATAGATCGATTAGCTGACCTTCTTGCTAATCTCATCGAAAAATATGCAGAAGAAATTGATTTGGAAAGTTTACCAGATCCACCAAGGCCAACAGATAACTGATTTGTTGGTCTGTTTTTTTTTGCTTGTTTATATACATAGGCATTGCTATAATGAACGTGAAAACAATGTCCAAACTCATTGGGATAAGGTGAAAAGATGGCAGATAAAAAAATAAAAGTCTATATCTACACAAGAGTATCAACTACGATGCAGATAGACGGATTTTCTCTTGACGCTCAAAAAGATCGCATCAAAAAATATGCAGATGCGTTTAGTTACGAAATTGTGGGGCAGTATGAAGACGCTGGAAAATCAGGTAAATTCATCGAGGGCAGGCCAGAATTCAAGAAAATGCTCGAAGATATCAATTCAAACAAAGATGGGGTCTCTTATGTTCTGGTGTTTAAACTATCTCGGTTCGGACGAAATGCAGCAGATATATTGAATTCGCTACAGTTGATGAATGACAATGATGTGAATCTGATTTCCGTTGAAGATGGCATTGATAGCTCCAAAGATGCAGGAAAACTAGTGATTACAATTTTATCCGCTGTAGCCGAGATTGAACGTGAAAATAGCTTGGTTCAGACAATGGCAGGCAGAAAACAGAAGGCGAGTGAAGGTAAGTGGAATGGCGGTTTTGCACCCTATGGCTATATACTTATCAACGGAAAATTAGAAATACAGGAAGACGAAGCCAAAGCAATACGCCTGATCTTTGACAAGTATATCAATACGGATATGGGAGCAAACGGGATTGCAAGGTATCTACAGCAACAGGGAATCAATAAGATTGCACGGCAGAACGGAAAAAGTCCTTACTTTTCAGCAAGTCTGATCAGACAGATTCTTGACAATCCAATATATAGCGGAAAAATCGCTTATGGGCGGAGAAAAAATGAAAAAGTAACGGGAACAAGAGGAAAATATCACATCGTCAAGCAAGATGATTTTATGATAGTCGATGGAATCCATGCGGCACTCATTGACGAAAGCACATGGGAAAAATCACAAGAAAAACGAAAATCACAGGCCAAACGATATGAGCACGTGAATAAGGGCAAAGATGAGAAAACACATCTTTTATCAGGTCTTTTACTTTGTCCCATCTGTGGCGCTGGAATGTATGGCAACAAGTCGATTAAAAGAAAGAATGGTAAGCATTATAAAGATTATTACTATTATGGTTGCAAACATCGGACGCTATTAAATGGTCATGCCTGCACTTACAACAAACAGCTGAATGAGGAAAAACTGGATAATGCTGTGGCAGAAGTCATAAGCAAGTTGGTAAGCAATCCCAAATTTGCGGATATGATGCAAAAGAAAATCAATATCAAAACGGATACGATTGAAGTTGAAAAAGAAATTTCAAATTTTCAAAAACAGTTGGGAAAATACATTGGAACAAAAAGAAGTCTGGAAAAACAGATTGACAGTTTGGATGTTGAAGATAAGCACTATGACCGGAAATTGTCCGATTTACAGGACAGATTGGATAAAATGTATGATTACATCGATGATGTTGAACATAGCTTGAAAGAATGCAAGGATAGAAAAAAAGCAATTGAAGCTGAAAAGCTGACAGGGGAAAATGTTTATAAGACATTGGTTTATTTTGATAAATTATATGCTATTATGGAAGATGCAGATAAACGAACATTACTATCAGCCCTGGTCAAAGAAATCAATATATATGAAGAAGCAAAGCCATGCGGACAGTGGTTAAAGTCGATTATATTCAAACTTCCGATCATTGAAGATCAAATGGAATTAGGTTTGGACAATGGCAAGCATGTTGAGACGGTGGTGTTGCTTTCAACAAAAGCCTAGTAAAAGCCTAGGTACAGGGGCTTTGCAGTTAAGATGTAGGTGCGCTTTATAAGAATTATGTGTTGATGCATGTTGAGTGTGTGGTTCTTATGATGAATTATAATCAGACAGAGAAAAGAAGTATATGAGCAGTGCCGATTAGAAAACGATATTAAGAGAAAATCGTTAAACTCCGACTTAAAATCGGTGGGCAAAGAGACCTTTAAGAAGGGACCGGAGGGTTATCATGGAGCAGTTTATAATACTTTTTTATTTTATTGTTTTTACAACCGGGTTTTCGGTCATAATCCTAGGTTTTTTCTTGTGGCTTAAAAATAAGCAAGAAATGCTTAAATATTTTATGGCCTCAGTATTTTCGCTTACATTAATACTTCTTGAGCAAATGGTAACTGCCTATGATACAGTAAATGTCATTAAAAGTAATAGTCTTAATATCATTATAGGATATATTTCCACGATAGGCTGCGGGCTTATGATCTATGCACTAACTAAGCTGATAGGGATAATAACAGGAAGAATAATTACAAAAAAAAAAGAATGGTGGCTGATACTATTTTCGGTTTTACCTTTAATGATGATGACTCTTTATTATATTACGGGCAATCAAATGATTGTCAGAGCTACGAGTGTTTTATTTTTTGGAACGGTACTATACAACATTCTCGTTTTAGTGGGGAATATTGACAAAATCAAAAATTTAATATTAAAAGCGGGGATAAGAAATTTTCTAGTTGTATCACTTTTAATGTTTCCCATCCTGTTTCTAGATACGCTAGTGGAAAAATTGCCAAAGATTGGTGAAAACTTTCCGTTTGGTCTTATGTCAGTGTTTGCGTATTATTTTGTTTTGAGTAGTATGAGTCTTTATTATATTGCTAAAAATTATAGTGCATTACTGAATCCATTGGCTGAAAATGCAGAGGTTAAAATGGAAGTAAATATAGAATTAAGCACAGATAGAAAAATAGTTTTAAATAAAAATAATGAGAGATTACTGGAAAGCTTTAAGATTACAAGCCGTGAAAAGGAAATAATAGACCTATTGATAAATGGATATACCTATAATGACATTTGCGCTGCGCTTGTGATATCGCTTCCGACAGTTAAAACTCATGTGCAGAATATTTATAAAAAACTTGGTATTAGAAATAAAATCGAATTAATAAATATAGTCATAGAAAAACATTAGGCTATAAGTAAACAGTATGAAAATCATGCTGTTTTTCATTTTTTTGAATATCTCATACAAAAGTATGAGACGTTTTCGAGGAAATCCTCCTATTTCCTGATAGTTAATAGAGGCGTTTATTTGTAAACTGTTCATGCAAATAAAACATAAATTGGAGGATTAAAAATGAAGAAAAAAAGAATTGTGGTTATTTCAATCATTCTGGCAGCGTTATTAACAGCATTTCTATTGGTTGTGGTAATACCAGAAAGGGACAATGAATTGATCAGGCAAATGGAAATCCATAATGTAGATCTTAATAATCTAGAAAATGGAACCTATACTGGTGAATTTGCGTATGGGCATTACACCTATCGTGTTGAGGTAGGGATTAAAGATCATATAATTGAAAAAATCAATGTTACTCATGGGCGAAACAGCGAAAAGGCAAAGGCTGCTGAAGGAGTAATTGAAGAAATTATTTCTGAACAGAAAATTGATGTAGAGGCGATATCAGGAGCAACTACAACAAGTAAAGCAATCCTTAAGGCAGTAGAACTTGCACTGAATAAATAGTAAAGCAGCACCAAAAATTCTACGATAGATCATCAAATATAAGCTGCATCAGTTTGTGCTTAGTGATTTAATATAAATAAATAAGGACAGCGACCTACCGCTTATTTGAATGAGGATGATGGAAATTAATAAAAGCCATTCTTGAAAATTATTTAGTCGATTTGTATTTTCAGATGGAAGTCTCTGCTGATATTGAAAACTTAACTTAAGTAAGAAATATGGCGTTCGGCATAATTCAATTTTGTACCAGCTGTGGAGTTGTCGAGAATTGTGATCACGATAAATATCTTGGTACATTAAACGATATATACTCTAAGCTATGGATTGAGTATATATATGTAAAAAAATAAAAATATTTTATTCTGCAATAAATTCAAAGAATGCTGGATTGAAGTTGAATTATATCTAGGTAAAAAACGGAAGCATACCAAATACTGGTATTGCTTCCGTTTTTATAATAATATGTCAGATGAGTGTCGCTCCCAGCATGTAAGCAGTGAACTTGCGGTTCGGTCAGAATCAGTCTATTTTGTCCACCTAAAATAAAAAATGTTAAGATCCATTAAAATATAAAACTGAACAAAAATGAAAATAGGGGCCTTAAAAACGCTTTTGTGAAGCCACTTTCAAAGAATATCAATGTATGATAAAATATATTATAAAATGGACACTCACTATACTGGGCATGTTGAAATAGTGATTCTGATGACACGTTGTGGCAAGAACTAAAAACAAACCACTTTAAACATAACATGTTGTATGGTAGAACGGAAAATGTGTAAAAACCAGGCTAAATAATATCCGGCTTTGCCCTGATTTATTTGCAAAAATATTGATAATAAATGTTTGAAGGTGAGTTTTGATGCAAATTGCTATTTGTGATGATGAAAATGAAATAAGAAATATGATCGCGAGATATGTGAAAATATTTTCGCCAGATTGTTTAGTTAAGTTATATCGGTCCGGTGAAGAATTGTTGGATGATATACAGGTGTTTGATTTAATCTTTCTTGATATCCACTTGGGTGGTAGAAATGGTATGGATATTGCCAGGCAGCTTAGAAAAAACGGCTCCCAGTCCATTATTATTTTTATTACGGCTTTGGAAGAATATATTTTTCAAGCATTTGATGTTGGGGCATTTCATTATCTGGTAAAACCGATTAATAAAGTTAAATTTTTTGAGGTATTAAAATGTGCAGTTGCAAAATGGAATGAAAAAAGCAAATTAGAACAGTTAATGCCAGAAGAAAAAAGTATAAATATCAAGATCGGAATGACAACAAATAAGATTTATAGAAAAGAAATTATTTATATCGAAGCTGATAATCGTAAGGTGATTTTACATAAAACCGATAGTACGCTAGAATTCTATGCGAAACTTTCTGACTTAGAGCAAAGCCTGGACGATGATTTCGCACGAATACACCGGTCGTTTTTAGTTAACATGAAATATATCCTAAAGTATAATGCTACATCTGTCACGTTGGAAAATGGCGATAATATCATGATGGCAAAACAAAAATACGGAGAATTTGTAAAGCAATATTTGAAATATTCAAAAAGGAAGATAATGTAAATGAATGCTGAAACGATCGAAGGGTATTATCGGATTGTTTCAATCTTATATACAATCGGGATTCAGGCCATGACAGCATTTTTTTTGTATAAGATGACCCAGGCATTTTTCAAACAGAAAAATTGCAAGTCGTGGATAGTCGGTATCGTATATTTTGCAAGTGTTGTTTTGATATATTTTATTCCCTATGAACTTGAAAATACGGTTGTATATTTTATTGGAATGATTATTTCCTTTGTCGCAATGCTTTGTATATGCAGAGGAAATACGCAGATTAAGTTATTTGTTTCCGTTACTTTTTTTGCGGTGCGTTGGTTGGGATTATCGATGGGAAGCTGTATTTATATTCCTATTTCTGATGCCGCACAGAACATGATCGATATTTCTTCCGCCGAATTGTGGAAATACAATTTCATCCTATATGTATGTTTAACAATAGTTGATCTCGTTGTAAATTGTATTTTTGTTGGAATTCCGGTACTAATTATAATTAAAACATTTGTTTGTAAAAAGGCTAGATATAGCTTCAAGGAAACCATTTTTTTATTAGTGCCCGCAATATCAGGACTGCTTAGTTATGTAATTATGCGGAATTATAATAATGTCTATGAAAATATGTTGGGAATAGATCTCTATAGCTCATCTCCTTATTTTTATATTTTTAGGTTCTTAAGTGACTTCATTTCGATAATGACAATTGTTGTCGTGATCGTTCTTTTTCAAAATTTGGAGCAAAAAAAGGAAGAAGAGCAAAAGCGGTATCTATTACAGAGTCAGATAAAAGATATTCAATCACATATTAGTGAAATTGAATGTCTTTACCAGAAAATGCGAGGATTAAAACATGATATCAAAAATCATGTAACAACAGTAAAAAGTCTTATGGAACAGAAAAACTATGACGAAGCGACCGAATATTTAAGTTCCATGAATAAGGCCGTGGAAATTTTGGATCATCATTTTAAAACCGGCAATCCGATAACAGATGTCATTATTAATGGAAAATACAACGAAGCGGTCAAGAAAAATATTGAATTTCAATCAAAATTTGCGTTTCCGATAGACACCAATATTGATGCATTTGATTTGAGTATCATCCTGAATAATGCGCTTGAAAATGCGATTGAAGCAAGTGAAAAAGGTGCGAACGGTTTTGTCTCGATTGAATCTTACAGAAAGAAAAATACATATTTACTGATGGTGGAGAATAGCTATTGTGGTTCAATCGAAATGGATGAAACCAGTGGGCTTCCCCTGACATCAAAAAATGATGCCAATTTCCACGGTATGGGTCTTACAAATTTGCGCGAAGTGACAAAAAAATATTATGGTGATATTGAAATAGAACTAACGAAAAATAGCTTTCATTTAACGATTATGATAATGATCGAATAAAGAATGAGTGTAGTAAATTCTCTCAGAATGGCTGAATTTATTGGTAGGTGGGTTATGCGAAACTACTTTACTACAAAAATAAGATGATTCACAACGTCCTGCTAAAATACCCCTCCTTGAAACCGAAAACAGATATAGAAAATCGCTAAGATTATCAAATTATTAAGGAGGCAATAATTATGCAGATAGGAAGTGCGTTAAGTAGTGGTTCAACTAATTTTTCAGGAAGATCGGCAGGAGTATCCGCAGGAACGGATTCGCAAACAAAAAATATCCAGAAGCAGATTGAAAATGCTCAGAAACAATTACAGGAGCTTGCTGGAAATGACCAGTTAAGTTCTGAAGATAAGATGAAAAAGCGTCAGGAAATCAATCAGCAAATTAGTGATTTGAATAAACAATTAAGACAACATCAGAATGATCTTAGAAAAGAGAAGCTCCAATCAACCGGTTCATCAACGGATGATATTCAGGGCGGCCAACCAAAAGCGAACAGTACCACCCAAAACTTCAAGGGAACAGGCCTGTCTCAGGAAAGTATGATGGCGGTGATATCTGGAGATACTGTGCTGAAGCAGGCACAGGTGCAAGAGCGTGTTGTGACGAACATGAATGGGCGTGTCGGCGTTCTGGAAAGTGAAATAAAGCTCAACAAACTTAGAGGTGCTTCGACAACCTCTCAAGAAGCAGAGCTGACAGACACACAAGAAAATATTAAAAATGCAACTTCTTCCCAGATAGAAGTACTTGCGGATGCCAATGGTAGAATGTCAGAAGCTGATAAGACAGACAAGACCGAAGAAAGTATCGATAAGATGGAAAGTAACAATACCACTGAGACACCGGCAGTTGCTAACACGGAGACGGATGAAAATGCTGTGTTACCTGCTGGCGCGGGTAGTCAAACGATATTTACCGTAGAACGTTCGGCTTTTTTAGGCGTTAAGTCGATGGATATCAGGGTTTAAATCCATGGCAGGAAAGCGCTAGAGAACAAAGTTAAGGAAAACAATAAAATATAACGACAAAAGTTCATAGCAAAGGCTATTGATATGCTACTTTAGTGATATGTAATATCCTTTGCTATGCACAATGTTTCCTGCTTTTTCTTATGGTTCATCCCCCAATATTTTATACTAGCTTAAACAAATTTTATTCTCAAGTAACTTTCGCAAAAAATATGACGTGTGGCGGCTTAGCCAAACTTGATTATAACTACCCCACCAGAATCGCAGTTGCGTAGTTCTAGTTGTCCTGCGTGTGTTTTCGCGACTCGTGCGGCAAACCATAGGCCAAGGCCATTGTGTCCATCGGCACCACGCGCTGCATCACCACGCCATAGGCGCTCGGTTGCATGGTGTAACGCCGCCTTGCTAAAACCGGGGCCTTCATCACACACCGCGACTTGCCAGCCGCCATCGACCATGCGGCCTTCCAAATATACGTTTTTATTCGTCGGCGTATGCTCGATGGCGTTTTGCACCACATTACCGAGGGCCCGAAGTAAATGGTCTTTCTGAATCCTCGCATTACCTTCCAAGCCGTTTTGGGTGTGCAGGCAAATCCTCTTAACTTCGGCAATGGCGATTGTGCGCTGGCAAAGCTCGTCAAACATGGCGGGCAGGCTGGTGTTTTCAAATGTCTCATCCGTACCGGCGGAGGTTTCTAACAGACTGGCAACATACTGCTTGGCGCGGTCGTTGCTGGCCACAATTGTTGCCACCATTTTGCGGCTGTTCTCAGACAGTTCTTCATCAAGGAGAAGTTCGGCGTTGCCTCCCACCAGGGTGAGCGGGGTTTTTAAATCATGCGTGAGTGCGGCTATTTCCGCCTCGCGTTCTTGCTGTGCCGCCCATTGGGAGGACAGGGAGCTGTACAAGGCATCTTTCATATGCGCCATCGCACCAAGCGCCTGGTCGTACTCCCGTATGCCCGCGTGGGGAATTGCGAAATCGAGCTCCTGCGCGCCGATCTTTTCGCTCACCTCACCAAACAGCTTCAGCTTGGTGGCGAGACATCGCCGGAGCCACAGGGTGTTAAACAGCAGACAAAGCACCCAGGCTCCACCAAGTGTGGCCAGCCACAGGTATTCAAAGGGGGGCAGCATGCCGCGCAGCACCGGGTTGACAAACTCGGCCCGGTAATACCAGTGAAAGATTGCGGTGCTGTCATCGGCATAGGTGTGCCGCGAAACATGGATGCTGTCGGTGTCCTGCTGTAAAAACCCGGCCAGGACTTCCAGCTTCTGTCCGTCTACATTGCTTGCCAAGACGTCGCCGTTCTGGCCAAACAAAGCGTACTCGGCCAGAAAATCGTCACCCGGAGAGACAAATGTTTTTGGCTCTCCGGCTAGCAGTTGCTCCACCTGTTGGTTGGAGACGTATCCCTGGTAAATAACGCCGGTGTTTTGAAGCCACCCAAAGCAGCAATACCAGACCAGGCAACACAACAGCATACCGCCAAGCATTACGATGGCAAAACGCAAGAGCACAAAGGAAAGGCTTACAGAACGCTGCTTTTTCGCCATTTGTAGCCCACCCCCCAAACGGTTTCGATGGGGCTGATGGCGTCGGCTTTCAGCTTGGCACGGATATTTTTGATATGCTCCGCAACGGCTGACGGATCGCCCTCGGCCTCACAGCCGAAAACTGCTTCATATAATTGTTCTTTGGTAAATACCTGTCCAGCATGCAGGGCCAGATGCTCACAGATCGCGTATTCGCCCTTGGTAAAGGGCAGTGTATGTTCACCTGCGATGGCCACTTTTGCCTGAATATCAAAGCGCACACCGCCTCGGCTCAGGGTGCGGGTCGGCTGACGCACCTCCCGCCGCAGATGGGCGTTTACCCGTGCGCGCAGCTCCGCAATACTGAATGGCTTTTTTATGTAATCATCGGCGCCCAGGCCAAATCCCTGGACAAGGGCCGCCTCTTCCGCCTTGGCGGTTAAAAACAGGATGGGGCAATCCACCTCGGCACGGATCCGGCGGCACAGGGAAAAGCCATCCTTATCGGGCATCATCACATCGAATAGCAGAAGATCGTACAGCCGGCACCGGGCGGGCTGCACGGTCGCGGCATCCGCTTCGGTGTCTATCTGGTGGCCGTCTTTTTCCAGGGCGGCGCGCACCAGGGATAGCATATCAAGGTCATCATCGACCACTAACAGTTTCGACATCATCTCACCTCCTTGTTTTATTCTTGTATCACTTTACCTTCCCATCTACTAAACCATCGTAGTGATAAAACCAGAACAATCGAAGTAATAATAATCAGAGCAATCATTCCCGGAAAAACAGGTGTCCTTGAAAAGTCAAAATAATTTTCCAAAAACCGAACACCCCATTCCCAGGGAATGATCGGCCAAATTTTATCACCAATCGCATTTTCAAAGTAACCGGCTAAAATTGTGCCCGATATCCCTAACAAAACAGAAATACTTGAACCAAACCGAAAAGCAATCGGTACGTGTAATAAATATAAAAATAAGTTGCTAAATAAAAACAGATAAAATAGAGCAAGATATGATCCAACAGGTGCGGTACTGATCGCCAGAAAAAAATTGACGCCAACATAGAAACACAGTTCATATAGTATCATATTTATGGCTGAAAGAAATAGTAGAAAGAACAATTTCCCCAGGTATACGCTGCTTCGCGACGCCACTAAACCCAGTGCATTTTCGTTATTCCGATCTAAATTAATAAAAATTGGCACAACAATACTGACAAAAATCGGATAACATATTTGTAAGATAACGAAAAACAACCGCACATCAGAAATAAGGTGGTATCCGCCAGAAGCGTAATAAACGAAGAATAATGTCGTAATCACAATCGGCGGTAACAAGTGCAATAAAATAATTGGTGTTCGTTTGATCTTGGTAAAGTTGGAAAAAAACTCCCTGATAATCGTCATTGGCGATACACCTGCTTTTTGTACCAGCGTGAAAATAAAACGGTAAGAACGAACGCGACAACCAAGCTTATCAATACCAGCAACGCACTTTCGCCTAAATTTAAAATCCATTTTGCATCGGCTTCGACCAATAATCCGTTTGGCAAAACGCCAAATAATGTCACCATAAATCGTGCCGGCCAGCTATATGGGAAGAACCAGAACAACGGCGTCAAGGAAAAAAACAAACCGCCGAATGCGCTGGCGAACAAATTTATGATCACCGAACCAACAAATCCGACTTTTTGATCCAAAAACAAACAAAACGGGATCTGCCATAATAACGAGAGCCACAATAAGCCGTATCCTAACAGATAATAACCGCTATGACCAATTGCAGCTGAAACACCTGATACGATGCATTCAGAGATAACCGTGATAAGTGATAGCAATAATGAGATGATCAGAAGATTTAGCGCGATCAAAATTGTTTTAGCAATAAAGGTCTTCTTCAAGTCGATGGGCAAACTATAAAGCGTTCGGTATTTGTGTTTTTGATCCTTATTATTCACTAAATGACATAAAAACATAATGGACAAAGATGCAATCGGCATACACCAATTGCAAACTATGGCGCTTGAAAAACCACCTAACCCAATACCAACAAATATAAATACCATCGCTATTAAAATTAAAGCTGCTGGAATAAGTATCATCAGTTTTCTAAATAGGGAGCATTTAAATTTCAAGTTTTCTGCTGTTAAATAGGCTCCTAACATCATGATGCACGCTCCTTTCGGATGATATCCATAAATAATTGTTCCAGGTTCTCAGTTGCATCAATTTTATTTTGATACAAGAGCGATCCATTGGATAGGATCCCGATGTCATCGGCAACTTGTTGTACTTCACTTAAAATATGACTTGATATAATGACAGAAATCCCTGACTCTGCAAATGTTTTAATCATTTTCCTTAATTCTTCAATCCCAAAAGGGTCTAACCCGTTTGTCGGTTCATCCAAGACTAATAATTGGGGATTATTCAGCAGTGCCAATGCGATACCCAAGCGCTGTTTCATTCCCAATGAAAAATCGGAGGTCTTTTTATTTTTAGTATCCATTAAATCCATCTGTCGTAAAACGTCGTGACATCTTTTTGTTGAAATCCCAATAAGCGTCGCTCGCACTTTTAAATTTTCAAATGCCGTTAAATTTTCATACAGTGGCGGTGATTCGATCAACGAACCAATTGTCAATAAATCTTTTCGAGTCCACGGGTGATTGTTGAATGATATTTCGCCTGAAGTTGGTCGGATAATGCCGGTAATCATCTTTAATAATGTTGATTTGCCAGCGCCATTAGGCCCTAATAAACCGTAGACAGAATTTTTTCTTACCGACATCGATAAATCTTTTATTGCATATGCCTTTTTGAATTTCTTAGAAACATGATTGGTTTTTATGATGTATTCATACATCTTAACATCCGCCATTTTACATTCCGGTTTGTACAGTGTCCGTTTCATAGGGTATGTTCCTCCTTGTAGTTGTTACTACTATGGTAACAGCTATTTTTAAGGATTTTATAAGGAAACGAGAAAAAGCGGCGGGAAAAAAAATGCCCGCCGCTTTGTGGTTAATATGGAAAGAGCTTAAATTAATAGGTCATTCAAACAAATAATTTTACTACCTTTACTTTCATAATAAAGTAGCATTTCGTCAATTTTCCTTTTATCATAACTAGTAACGCAATCGGATAGGACATAAACGCCATAATTTGCTTTGCGTAAGTTGTAACAGGTTGATTTAACACAAGCAACAGCATCTGCTCCTGCTATGTAGAAATCACATAGTTCATTTTTACTAATAAAGTCTGTAAATTCTTCACAGCTTAATGCGTTTCCTTTGTATTTTGTAAAAACATTTTTTGATACTATTTTCAAGTCTGAAGCTAATTCAGACCCATAGGTATCGGGTTTAAAAGTCCTCGTGCCGGCTGATAAATTTTCATGCCTGATATAAACAACATGAATATTAGTATTGACGGCCCAATCAATCGCTTTATTGATTGGGTCAATAACATCCTTATAATTCTTTGTGATGTCATTTTGAATATCGATTATTACTAAGGCTTTTTTCTGCATCGCGTTTCCTCCTGATCGGTAGATTAATTTGTTTGCTTTTTTATTATACCTTGCAATTGTTGACAACAGTATGGCAACAATCTATAATGATAACAAGAAATTTTGGAAGGCGGCGATCCGATGAAAGTTGACAGGCTGGTTAGCATTATTATGATACTCCTTGATAAAAAGCGTATCGGCGCACAGGAGTTAGCAGATATGTTTGAAGTTTCACCCCGCACAATCTACCGCGACATCGATACGATCAACATGGCGGGTATTCCTGTTTGTTCTATATCGGGAGTGGGCGGCGGCTTTGAAATCATGCCGGAATACAAGATTGATCGAAAGGTTTTTTCGACTGCCGATCTTTCCGCGATCTTGATGGGGCTTTCCAGTCTTTCCAACATGATCCGCGGTGATGAACTGGTAAACGCCCTTGCGAAAGTCAAGAGTTTTATCCCCGCCGACAGAGCGAAAGACATTGAATTAAAAGCAAATCAAATATGCATCGATTTAAGTCCGTGGATGGGCAACAGGAATGTACAACCCGATTTAGAAATAATCAAAACAGCCTTACAGGAAAGCAAGCTACTGTCGTTTGAATATGCCGACCGCTACGGCAATAAAACCGCACGAACAGCTGAGCCGTATCAGCTTGTATTGAAAAGTAGTCATTGGTATTGGCAAGGGTATTGCCATAAAAGAAATGATTTTCGCTTATTTAAACTATCCCGCATATCTAACCTACAAATACAAGAGGAGTTTTTTACGCCACGAGATTATCAAAAACCGCAGTTAGATTTTACTGATATTTTGGCAACGTTGCAGACAAAAATAAAAATTCGGATTCATAAATCGATCATGGACAGGGTACTTGATTATTGCCCTTATGATCACTTTTCGCCAGACGGTGATGAACATTTCATTGTTAGTTTTCCTTTCATCGAGAACGAATACCATTACAATATTCTTTTCAGTTTTGGGGATAAATGCGAGTGTTTAGAGCCATTACATATCCGCACCGAAATGAAGCGTAGAATACATGATATAGCTGCCATATACGAAAGTTAATACATAGAGTAAGACGAAAAAGACAAAAAAGACGAAAAAGACGAAAAAGACAAACGAGTTGTCTTGCCCTTTTTATGCCGTTCCAACTATCAAGCCTATCAATGGACGGGCAATATTTTGTCTGTTTTGGCAATTAAGGTAAAAAACAAGAATACAAGTTTAGATGTAAAGAGAGGGTACACATGAATACTGATTTTGTAAACTTAACAACAGAAAATCTTGTCAATGAGCATTTATGCTGCATTATTCGCAGTAAAAAGCCCCATCAAGGTATTGACGCAAAGCGACAATGGCTTTCAGACCGACTCAATGAAGGTCATGTCTTTAGAAAATTAAATGAAAAGGCGACGGTTTTTATAGAATATGCGCCGCTTGAAACCGCTTGGGTTCCTATAATGGGGGACAACTATTATTATCTGTATTGCTTATGGGTCTCTGGTAGTCATAAAGGAAAAGGATATGGGAAATCGCTGCTGGAGTATTGTTTGGCTGATGCCAAAGAAAAGGGTAAATCCGGCCTTTGCATGCTCGGAGCAAAAAAACAAAAAGCCTGGCTTTCTAACCAATCATTTGTGAAGCGGTTCGGCTTTGAGGTTGTTGATACCACCGATAATGGATATGAATTGCTGGCACTTTCATTTGACGGAACAACGCCAAAGTTCGCACAAAATGTTAAAAACCAAGAAATTGATAGTAAGGAGCTCACAATTTATTACGATATGCAATGCCCCTATATCTATCAAAACATTGAGAAGATTAAGCAGTATTGTGAAACAAATGAGGTTCCGGTATCTTTAATTCAAGTGGATACGCTACAAAAAGCAAAGGAACTGCCTTGCGTTTTCAATAACTGGGGGGGGGTTTATAAAGGAAAATTTGAGACCGTGAATTTGTTAGATGTCGCCTACCTAAAGAGAATACTCAAATCAGATAAACCGCTGAGGGACAAGCGGCTAAGTTAATACCACCCACATCAATAAAAAAACAGACAAAATAAAGCAGGTATTGTCGGGCAAAGGGTAGCTGCTAAAGGATATACTGTCATTACAGCAGGAGGTGATTGGCATGGAATGGATGAAAGCCATTGGTGAAGCGGTCGATTATATAGAAAGTCACATGACCGAAGATATTACGGTAGATGATGTTGCAAATCATGTTTGTATCTCGACCTTCTATTTCCAAAAAGGATTTAGCATGTTATGCGGCTACTCGATTATGGAATATATCCGCAATCGCAGGCTGGCTCTGGCCGGAGCCGAATTAACGAATAGCGATGCTAAAATCATTGATATTGCAATGATGTATGGATATGATTCACCGGATAGTTTTACCAAAGCTTTTACTCGTTTTCACGGCAGCACACCTTCTCAGGTGCGAAAGGATAAGTAATATGATTAAGTCCTTTGCACCGCTGAAATTAACAATAGCGTTGAAAGGTGGTTATCTTATGGATTATAGAATTACGACCAAGGACAGTTTTACCGTCCTTAGTGCATCAAAAGAATTTTCTTACGAGAATGCCAAACAGGAAATTCCCGCTTTCTGGCAGGATCATTATGCATCGGGGAAAGGTCAGGCTGTTTGTGGAATGTTTGGAATTAACATCGACGAGGAAATGGGAAATGAAAAATTTGAGTATTTGATCGCCGATGTTTATAATCCGGCAATGGATATTCCTGAAGGTTTTATTACCAAAACAATTCCGCCGTTCACCTGGGCAGTTTTTCCCTGTAAAGGAGCGATGCCAATGTCGATTCAAAATGTAAATGCAAAAATATTCTCTGAATGGCTGCCCACATTAAAGGAGTATGAATTTGCTGCGGGTTACTGTGTTGAAATGTATGATGCCCCCGATAAACATCCCAAGGGAACACAGGATGACAATTATTATGCGGAGATATGGATTCCAATAAAAAGAAAATAGCAAATAAGACCCTGCAACCATGATGGGAGCAGGGTCTTATGGCTTTATGTAGGGAAAACGAAATGTCTTCTCATCACAGTTACGCTTTCTTTTTACTATCGTCAATAATTTCGATTTCTAAATAATCAAACCAAATGGGCTCAATAAACTGGTCTTCGCGAAAAGATGTTTTGGAAATCTGGTTAAGTTCTTTTGTGTTTTTGTCAAACCACATCGGTTTTTCCAAATCAAAGTTATAGCAGATTGTCTCTAAAGCAGCTTGGATGTTATCATTTATATTCACGGATTTGTTATCAATTTCGACAACTTTTTCTACCCGAAATTTATTGTTTTTCATGAGTTTTCCCCAAATTCGAACCATGTTTTTTACCTCTCGATCATCAATGTGCTATTATATCCAGATAACATTTTTAAATGCCTGTAAAATGGACATATATTGAGTATAAGGGGTGGCGAGGGAAATGTAAAGAAAATTGGCGTTTTCGTTCTGGTAACGGGACATATTGTTTGTCGGGAAACCGGAATTATCTCGTAAAATACTGATGCCATCAGGTATGACCGGTATTATTTCCCGCTTTCCGAGCGGATTGTTTCAATGATATTCTGCTTTTGCAGTCGATGGGCGGCATAGCGGGTAGTACTCCAGGTGATTAGAAATACGGCCAGCACACACAGCACGATGGCAAGCCACGGCAACGCATACGGAATGGGAAACATCGATCGAATCGGTAAATTTATAAAAATGCTCACGATAATTCCAACGGGCAGGCCATACATGAGCGCTTTCAACGAACATAAAACGCTCTCGAGGTTCAGCATCTGCTTCAATCCTGCCGCTGTCATGCCCACACTCTGTAAAATGGCAAATTCACGGGAGCGCATCCGTACATTGGTGGACATTGTACTGATCACATTTGTAAACCCAATTAGCATGAGCAGCACGACAAAGCTGTACATAAAGATCGAGGCCAGAACAATGGCGATGTTCATGACCTTCATGTAGTCATCCACTTTATAGACCCGTGTATTAAACCCGGACTCCATATAAGAGGCATCCCTATTTTCGGGGAATGTCTGTGCCATCACGTCGTCTGCGTAGGTGATAAAACCCGCCACATCGGAGGGGGCGGAATACCAAGAGTAGCCACGAACCTCGGCCTGCGGCACAATCAAACGAACCGGATTAGTATTGGGGTAAAAAAGCTCTTTTGGCATTTCGGACTGCGTCAAGATGCCCTGTATCGACAGTTCAGAGCTACTCCCGTCCGCTTTCACAAGCGTAACAGCTTTCATTTGGGGCGAAAATGGCACAAGGTCAACCTTTGTTCCGTTGTCGTTATAGCTGTAGTGGTTGAGTAAAATGGTGGAGCCGAGCGGGACACCGGCCTTTTCGCAAAGTGCGGCATAATGCGTATCATCCAAAACGATCATCTCCACCGGAAGTTCCTGCTTATTCTGCTGGTCAGAAGCTTCTAATACGCTCTGCATCGGTGCAGAAATAAGTTCTCCAGGCAAAATGGTTTCATAGGTGTCAAGATCGTTACCCATGCCGAAGATCTCTGTGTTGTCGAATTCTTCCAGCTTTTGGGTAATGGTGTTGCCCAGTTCACTGCTGATGGGATGGATATAAACGGTTTCCTTTTTACCGGTCGCTTCGTTAATACGCCTGTCGTGAGCAGAGGAGTACTCTGTCAAAACGGTTTGATCAATATCGAGATGGAGATAGGCTTGGATGGCGTTTGCCTGACCGCTTAGTTCCCCGAGGCTGACGAACAATATGACTCCGGCGGCCAGCGCAATCACTGTCGAACGAAAATTTCGGCGGTTACGCTTGATGTTTTTGGCGGCCAGCGTTCCCTCAATACCCAAAAGCCGTTCTACCAAAGGACTGGTGCGCACCTGTTTGCGGTCAATTTTTACTTCTCCGGTGCCGCGGATACAATCAATAGCGGAAGCCTTCGCCGCCTTATGCGCCGGAAGCCATGCGGAAAGCAGCACTGTCAAAAAGCAAACCGCCGCCGACAGCAGTAGGGCTTTCCAGGATACTACAAACGAAAGCGACAACGTAATCTCGTTTATCATGATGTGAACCAAACTGTTCAGATCGTCCAGGAAATGGTTTGCGACACCGATTCCAACAAAGGTCAAGAGCAACCCTGCAAGGATGCCCAGCGGAATGCCGATTGCCGAAAGCAGGATACTTTCGTACATAACGGTGTCTATAATTTGTTTTTTGGTGGCACCGACGCATTTCAAAACGCCAAACTGCGTCACGCGCTCACCGGCACTGACACGGAAAACATTGGAGATCACGATGATCGCCAGGGAAAGGATGATGAGGCCGAAAAGAATTGCCGGAACAAGCAGCAGCGCCACATAGCTGTTGCCGTATTCGCCATAATTCACGCCTAAAAAGCTAACCAGCATGGCATTGCCACTCGCCACAAAACTGCATACAGCGGTAATCAGCGCCGTGGCAAGGGTGATGGCGATCAAGGCACCGATGGTGCGGGAACGATTTATTTTCAACTGGCTATATGCCAGCTTTGCCGTGATACTCATGCTTTCATCACCTCGTCCGAAAGAATTTGACCGTCGCCGAGAGTGATGATCCGGTCTGCCTGCAAGGCTATTTTTTCATCATGGGTAATGACCAGCAGCGTCTGATTGCTGCGCTTGTTCGCAAGCCTCAAAAGGTCGATAATCTCGCGGCTTGCTTTGCTGTCCAGATTGCCCGTAGGTTCATCGGCAAGAATAAAAGCCGGGTCGTTAATCAGGGCTCTGCCCACCGACACCCGCTGCTGCTGGCCGCCGGACAATTCGCTGGGCAGATGCGTTGCGCGCTCCGAAAGACCAATCGTTTCGAGAATCGAAGAAAGCTTATCCGGGTCTGGCTTGCGGTGATCCAGCAGGCGCGGCAGCATAATGTTTTCCGCTGTCGTCAGGGTGGGGATCAGGTTGTAGATTTCGTTGCCGTCGATTTTCACGCTTCCGGAGGTGGAATGGTCAATTCCGCCAATCAAATTCATGAGCGTGGATTTACCCGAACCGGATGCTCCTATGATTGCAACAAATTCCCCCTTATTCATGCTGAAGCTTACATGATCCAAGGCTGTCACGCTGGTGTCGCCCTTGCCGTATGTTTTTGTAAGGCTGTTGATCTCTAATACTGCCATTTTTGTGTCCTCCTGTAATTTTCATACCCACATTGTAGCAGACAAAAGTGACTGCCGCGTGACTTCGGGACATTTTAAAATGACAATCTATTCACTTAAAAAACTTTATGGTGAAGGTGGCGCCGGTTTCCTTGCCGCCGCCGTCAATTTCGATATCTCCGTTTTGGCCGCGCACAATGGAAAGCGCAAGCGGCAGCCCGATGCCATACCCGTTCTCGTTTTGGGAATATTCAAACCGCTTAAAAAGGCCGGGATACTTCTGTTTCGAAATTCCTTTGCCACAGTCCGTCACGGAAATCCATCGGTAAATGGGATTGATACCGCTGTTCACGGTGATCTTACTGTTCAACGGCGAATATTCCGAGGCGTTTTTCAGCAGGTTTGTCAGGGCTTCTGCTGTCCAGTGGCGATCGCAAAACAGAATGGTATCATTGGACAGTTCGACCGTTTGATTTTTCACATCGAGCAAGACTTCCAATGGCTGCTGGGCTTTCTTTAACAGATCACCGGCCGAAATTTCTGCCATAGAAAATTCGACTGCGCCGGAATCCAGTCGCACCATTTTCAGTAGTGTTGCAACAAGCCATTCCATGCGGGTGAGGCTGATTTTGATATTGGCGACAAATTCCTCCTGCTTATCGGCAGGTGCATTTTCCAATAAATCTACCATAATCAGCATGGAGGTAAGGGGTGTTTTCAGCTGGTGCGAAATATCGGCAAGATAGTCCGCCAGTAAATCCCGATCACGCTGTGCCGTGTTCCGCTGTTCGTTGTTGATGCGCACAAGGGTGCTGATGTCGTTTTTCAAGATGCTCCATAGGCCCTCGCGATTGTCTCGAAAATCGACTTCTTTTCCATCGATGGCTTTGCGAATATCGTCTGATAATGCTGTGATCTCCTGCTTTTTAATCAGCACGATACCCAACCCCCCTGACTGTTTCGATGGAAACGGCGTCTCCTAGCTTTTGGCGCAGCCGCTTAATGTAGACAGTTAGCGTGTTGTCCTCTACAAAATTACCACCGTTGTCCCAGATGCTTTCCAAAATCTGCGTTCGCGTAAGAAGCTGCGACTTATTTGCCGCAAAGGTCAAAAGCAAGCGATATTCCAGCGCAGTCAACTCGACCGGCGCCGTTCCGACAAACACTTTTCCGGCCGCTGTATCAATGTTTGCTTTTCCAAGGGTCATCAACTGCGATTGATTTGCCCCGGAGTCGCTATTGAGGGTTCGTTTCACCCGAGCCAGCAGTTCACGCAGCCGGAAAGGTTTTGTGATATAATCCGCGGCTCCGTTTTCAAAGGCCTGCACAATTTTGTTTTCGTCGTCCACAATGGTCAGAAAAATAATTGCCGTATTGGTATTTTTTAGCTTTTGACTAATCTCGAAGCCTGTCCCGTCCGGCAATTGCAGATCTAGTATCGCTAAATCAAATCGCTCTGTTTCAATCGCGCGGCAGGCGGTATTAATATCCTTACAGTGGAACGGCGCATACTGCTCCTGTTCTAAAGCATAAACCAGCCCCGATGCAATCATCAGATCGTCTTCGACTAATAAAATTTGTTGTATCGGAATCACATTCTTTCTGCCTTTCTGCTTGTTACCTCATACCGCTAGGAGATGAGGACACGCTGAAAAATTATACTGTAGTAATGAAAGTATATCATACTCGAGAATGATGATATAGCACAATGTTTAAGCGGTCTTTCTGTTTTCATGAATGCAAATACACGGCCAAAATTTGAAATAGAACCGTTGCTATGGGTATGACAGTCTCATTTTTTGGCTGTGTTTAGGTCTGAAATTGGTTGCTTAATGCGGCTATGCCTGTTCTTCAAATTGCCGGGGCATTGCCTGTAGGTTGTTGCTATGTCATGGGTACGACATGAGCTGTTTCGTTTGTCATGCCATCACAAGTGTGGTAGACTGAAAAAAAACAACACGAGGCGAAATCAGAATTAGCATGACGTTTCAGGGCGCTTGGGGCCTTGAGTGAAACGAAAGGAATGGTGATAACGATGGAAAAAAATGACAGCGGTTGGAATTTGGAAAATAGTTACGCAAAATTGCCGGGATTATTCTATACCCCACTTAAATTAGAGACGGTCAGCGATCCGAAACTGGTTATTTTGAATCAGCTTTTAGCAAAAGATCTTGGTTTGGATGCTGAAGCACTGATGGGGCAGGACGGGATCAATATCTTAGCCGGTCAGGCTCTACCAGCCAAAGCTAAACCAATCGCCCAGGCGTATGCCGGTCATCAATTTGGCTATTTCACCATGCTCGGTGATGGCCGGGCAATGCTGATTGGTGAACAGATCACACCAGCCGGTGAGCGCTTTGATATCCAACTCAAAGGATCAGGAAAAACGCCTTATTCACGCAGTGGCGATGGTAAAGCGGCGCTGGGACCGATGCTTCGGGAATATCTGATCAGTGAGGCGATGCATTATCTGGGCATTCCGACTTCACGCAGTTTGGCGGTCGTGACAACGGGCGATCCGGTGTATCGCGAAAACCCTCTCAAAGGGGCTATTCTAACCCGTGTAGCAGCCAGTCATATTCGGGTCGGTACCTTTGAATATGCAGCTCAGTGGGGAACCACCGCTGATGTCAAAGCTCTGGCCGATTATGCCATTAAACGGCATTTTCCCATGCTTCTGTCGGAACAAAATGTTTATCTTGGTTTATTGGACGAAGTCATCAAAGCGCAGGCTTCACTGATTGCCAAATGGCAGCTGGTCGGCTTTATTCACGGGGTCATGAATACCGATAATGTGTTCATCAGTGGCGAAACAATCGATTATGGCCCCTGTGCCTTTATGGATCACTATGATCCGGAAACGGTATTTAGTTCCATTGATCTGCAGGGACGGTATGCTTATCGGAATCAACCCAATATTGACTTATGGAATTTGGCTCGCTTGGCCGAAACCTTGATTTCGTTAGTCGATGACAGTCAGGAACAAGCCATTCAATTAGTCGAAGCCTCACTGCGAAACTTTGCTTCATTATATCAACAGAACTGGCTCCAGGGAATGCGATTAAAACTGGGTATTGCCAATGAAGAGCCGCAAGACGAGCTGCTGATCGCCGAGTTACTGGGGTTAATGAAGCAGTATCAGGCCGATTATACCAATACCTTTGTTGATTTAACACTTGATCGAACCCAATCGTCTGAAGTATATGAAAGTGATGGGTTTAAAGCTTGGCTAGAACGATGGAAAGCCCGTTTGGAAAGATCGGAGCAGACAGATCAAGACATCAAGAAGTTAATGAAACAAGCGAATCCGGTGGTCATACCAAGAAATCATCAGGTTGAAAAAGTCTTACAAGCGGCTAATGATCAGGATGATTTTAAACCCTTGCAGCGGTTATTGGAAGTTCTTCAAGCACCATATAATTATGATTCTCTTAACCAGGAATATATGACACCACCGGAACCGTCGAATAGTCCCTATAAGACCTATTGTGGGACGTGATTTTTTAATACAGTTTTATTTAATAAAGTGCTGTTTAAAACAAAGATGAAGCGTGGAACATGAAATATTCCCTAATTATGAGGACAGTCGTTTAAGTCAATAGCACCTATATCAATATAAAATCAGACAAAACAAAGCAGGCATTATCGGGAAGAGGTAACTGCCAAAGGATATACTGTCATTACAGCAGGAGGTGATTGGCATGGAATGGATGAAAGCCATTGGTGAAGCGGTTGATTATATAGAAAGCAACATGACCGAAGATATTACGGTGGATGATGTTGCGAAACATGTTTGTATCTCGACCTTCTATTTCCAAAAAGGATTTAGCATGTTATGTGGCTACTCGATTATGGAATATATCCGCAATCGCAGGCTGGCTCTGGCCGGAGTCGAATTAACGAATAGTGATGCTAAAATCATTGATATTGCAATGATGTACGGATATGATTCACCGGATAGTTTTACCAAAGCTTTTACTCGCTTTCATGGCATCACACCTTCTCAGGTGCGAAAAGAAGGAACAATGCTTAAGTCTTTTGCACCGCTGAAATTAACAATAGCGTTGAAAGGTGGTTATCTTATGGATTACAGAATTACGAAAAAGGACAGTTTTACCATTATTGGTTCAGCAAAAGAATTTTCTTACGAGAATGCCAAACAGGAAATTCCCGCTTTCTGGCAGGAGCATTATGCGTCGGGGAAAGGCCAGACTATTTGCGGAATGTTTGGAATTAACATCGACGAGGAAATGGGAAATAAAAAATTTGAGTATTTGATCGCCGATGTTTATAATCCGGTGATGGATATTCCCGAAGGTTTTATAACCAAAACCATTCCGGCGTTCACCTGGGCGGTTTTTCCCTGTCAAGGAGCAATGCCAATGTCGCTTCAAAATGTGAATGAGAAAATATTTTCGGAATGGCTTCCCGCATTAAGGGAGTATGAATTTGCCGCCGGTTACTGCGTGGAAATGTATGCTACCCCCGATAAATATCCCAAGGGAACACAGGATGAAAATTATTATGCGGAGATATGGATTCCGGTAAAAAGAAAATAACGAATCAGAAGCCCCTGCTATCGTGATGAAAGCAGGGGCTTCTGATTTTTTACATGACAAACGAAACGGTCCCTCGTCATACCCTAGTCATATATTGAGAATAGGAAGTTCCCCTCGGAGTACCAAAGATAAATAAATCATTACCGGTACACATTGAATTTGTTTGCATTGTAACATAGCGCTATATAAATTAAAATAGAGGTAGGAAAATTATAAATACAATAACAACTCGAGAATAATAAAGGGAGGCATATGGAAATGAAAATGCTCTATGAAAAACCGAAAGCAGAAGATTATGTAAGCTTGAGGCTTCGTTCAGGAATGGGAAATAAGGATTTGGAAAGAAGCAGAAAAGCAATAACAAATTCTTTGTTTACAGTATCTCTTTATGACAAAGAAAAATTGATAGGATTTGGAAGAATTGTAGGTGATGGAGGAATCACTTATGTTGTAAGTGATATTATGGTGGATGAAAAATATCGAAGAAAAGGATTTGCAGATCAAATAATGAAAGAACTAAATAACTACTTTGAAAAAAATACTTTTGAAGATAGTTATATATGTTTAATAGCGAATAGTCCTGCGGACGTATTATATTGTAAGTATCGATTTGAGTATTTGCCACCTAATATGTGTGGTATGTTACGGGGACAAATACTCAAATGAGGTAAAAATTAAAGTGTTTCCGTCAGACCAGGCAGGGTTAGTAATCGAAATCCCTTTGGGTATCAGTGCTTCACATGTTTTTTGGGGGGATAGATAACATGTGAGAATTTGCATCAGTACTCAGAGGTTTGATACAAAAAATTGTGTCTTTTTATACCCGCTTTTTATACGCCCTCATCGCAAAGATGTAGGCCACGATCGTAATCCCGATGCACCATGCAAGAGCGATCCATATATCATTACCTACCGGTTGACCTGACAGTAGCGCACGGATGGCTTCCACTATAGAGGTTACCGGCTGGTTTTCGGCAAAGGCGCGAACGATCGGCGGCATCGATTCGGTTGGCACAAAGGCTGAGCTGATAAACGGCAGGAAGACAATCGGATAGGCAAAAGCGCCGGCGCCATCCACCGATTTTGCGGACAATCCGGCAATCACTGCGACCCAAGATAAGGCCAGCGTAAATAGCATGAGTATACTAGCCACGGCAAGCCATGGTAGTACCCCCGCTGATGAGCGAAAACCCATCATCAGTGCTACGACAATAATGACAACAACCGAAATAGCGTTGGATACCAGCGAGGACAGCACATGTCCCCACAGTACCGTTGAACGTGCAATTGGCATGGAGTGGAAACGCTCGAATATTCCCCCTTGCACATCGATAAACAGGCGGTAAGAAGTGTAGGATATCCCGCTGGCAATCGCTATCAGCAGGATACCGGGCAGCAGGTAATTCACATAGTTATCCGTGCCGGTTTGGATTGCACCGCCGAACACATAGACAAACAGCAGCATAAAACCAATCGGCATGATGGTGACCGTGATGATGGTGTCCATGCTGCGGAAAATATGGCGCATGGAACGTCCCAACATAACGCTCATATCGCTAAAAAAGTGTTTCTTTGTAGCTTCCATTTACTTTGCCTCCTTCTTACCAATAATGGCAAGGAATATCTCCTCTAATGTCGGTTGCTTCTCAACATACTCTACCTTTGTCGGGGGGAGCAGCCTTTTCAGCTCGGCGAGAGTGCCGCTGGCGATAATCCGACCTTCATGCAGAATGGCAATTTGATCGGCAAGCTGTTCAGCCTCATCTAAATACTGGGTGGTCAGGAATACCGTTGTGCCACTATCGGCAAGCTCCTTGACAATCTTCCATACCTCAAGGCGCGCCTCGGGGTCCAGCCCGGTGGTCGGCTCGTCAAGGAAAATGAGCTGTGGTTTTCCCACCAGGCTCATGGCGAGGTCGAGCTTGCGATGCATACCACCCGAATAAGTAGCTACCCTGCGGTTTGCGGCGTCTGTTAAGCCGAAGCGTTTTATCAAATTGTCGGTAACCTGATGCGGATTTTCGAGGTGCCTTAACTTAGCGATCATGATCAGATTTTCTTCTCCGGTCAAAATCTCATCCACAGCGGCAAATTGCCCGGTCAAACTGATCGACTGCCGCACATTGTCGGGCTTTGAAGTGATATCGAAGCCGTTTACGGTGGTGGTTCCGCCATCTTGTTTAAGCAGCGTGGTAAGGATTTTGACAATTGTCGTTTTGCCCGCGCCATTGGAACCGAGCAGGGCGAAAATACTGCCCTGTTCCACCTCGAAATCGACACCATTCAGGACATGAAGCTGATTGTAGGACTTTTGCAGTCCTTTCACTTGAATTGAATTGTTTTGCATATGCTTTGCCTCCTTATATAATAGTAACCTTTGACAAATCAGCCAACATGCCTTTGAGTGCGGCATAAGTTAGCTTATCCATCATTGCGCCGTCGAAGCAAACGCCTTTAGTGGCACGAAAATATTTTTTGGATAAGATATACGCCCAACGGAAAGACACATTTTTGAGTGTCGCGGACTTAAACGAAACGTTGTTCATTGCAGATTTGTCAAAATTGACACCGATAAAGGTTTGCCCATCAAGACATAACCCTCGCAGGTCGGATTCTCCGAAATCTACGCCGTTGAAGATACAGTTTTCAAAGATCGTCTTTCTCAGGTCGGTCTTAGTCAGTTTGACATCAGTCAGTTTTACACCGATGAATTTTGCTCCAATCAGCCCCGACGCGCTGAAGTTGGTACGTACAAGAATGGTTTTGTTAAAGCTCGCACCCGCCAGATCAAGCGTGGTAAAGTTGCAGTCGGTCAGATTTGCACCGTCAAAATTGGCTTCGCGCAGATCGCTGGACTTAAAGGAGCTGCCGGTTAAGTCTGCACCCGCAAAATCGGAGCCCCGCAGTACGCTTGTTTCAAATTTTGCTTTATGTGCGGTAACGCCTGCAAAGTCGCTTTTTGGCAGGTTACTGGCACTGAAGTTTGTCAGCACCTGCTGCTCCAGTGAGCGGGAGAGGTTGGCAACTTCTAGAACAGTCTGTTCAATATCGCCGATACTATCAAGTGTCATCGCAAAGGCTGTTTCATCGTCCTTGCCCTCAGCTTTGAGTTCACAAAACCGCTCCTGTAAATCGGAGAGTAGGTCAGCCTTTAGTTCGGTGACGCTTTTTACTCCATCATATGGGGCAAAAACGCCGTTTAAATAGTTTGTTAATTTCTCGTTCATAATATCAAATCTCCTTTACAATAAATTAGCAAGCACACGCTTTGCGTACTCCCAATTGCTTTTGTTCTGGGTGTAAGTAGCCTTACCTTTTTTGGTAATCCTAAAATACTTACGCCGTCCGCCCTGGGATTCATCGCCCCAATACCATTCGATGTCACCATCCGCCTCGAGCCGCCGAACGCTGGAGTACATTGTGGCTTCTTTTAATTCATACTCACCACTTGAGCGCTCGGCTATCAGTTTGACAATCTCGTAGCCATAGCGGTCAGCTTCGGATAAAAGCCGTAAGATCATCGTATCGGTATGGCCGCGCAGCAGGTCGGATGTGATTTTGTTATTGCTCATATGATCACCTCCATATTTGCATTATACGGCACATTACTATGTCTGTCAAGGTAGTATGGTGACTTTAACACTATATTTATAATATAAAATGATAATGACGTTTCGACCTTCTATGATGGCTTTTTCACTGGTTCCGGACACCCCCATCTCCACCATCTTTTGATTGAATAATATCTTGATGGTATTTTTTTAGAATCTAGTTGTCAATAGGTTGATGATATTTGGGCTTATACAATAAAAAAGTAGTTTATACTAGAATTGACAAGGAAACAAAGACATGATAACGTATAATTGTATGTACAACCGCGGAGGGACTGGCACAACAAGATCAAATCATAGCGTCATGGACTCAGCTTCATGACCATTATCGAAACATGTTAACTGAAGCAGAAACTGTCCGTTTCCTTGAATTAAGCGGTAAACTTTTGGACAAACTAGAGAGCAAAGCAGATTAACAAAAAATACGATAGCAAGCGGTGTTCATTATACTAAATTGTAAGTGAAAGGAAGAATTTATGATGATTAAAGTAGTCGCTCAAAATAACGTTAAAGCGGATAAAACAGATGAATTTATTGTGCTGGCAAAAAAGCTTGTACAGGATACCAGAAAATATGATGCTGGTTGCATCCGATATGAATTGCTGCAGGATGTGAAAAATCCGCAACTGCTTACAATACTGGAAGAATGGGATGATCAGGAATCGCTGAACAAACATCTGTCGGCGCAGCATTTTAAAGACGCGATGGCGTCATTTGCAAGTTATATGGAAAAACCTGGTGAAATTAATCTTTACAAAACATTGGCCTGAGAAGAGAAGGGATATACAGATGAAGATGGATTTTTCGATTGAAGAAACAGTGAAAGCCCGACAGAGTGTGCGAACCTATCAGAATCGCCCGCTGACGGCAGCGGATCAAGATAAAATCAGCACTTATATCGCTGGTTTATCTAATCCGTTTGCCATAGATGTTAACTTTCACTTATTGGAAAACACGGCGTCGGCTGACGGCGAAAAGTTGGGAACCTATGGCGTCATCAAAGGCGCCACCAATTATGTCGGTGTGTCCGTGGCCCCGGGTGAACTAGGGCTTGAGGCGCTGGGTTATTCCTTTGAACAGTTGGTTTTATATTGCACCTCGCTGGGGTTGGGAACCTGCTGGCTGGGAGGAACCTTTGACCGCAGCGGATTTTCTGCGGCGATGAAGCTGAAGACAGGCGACCTTTTTCCGGTTATTTCCCCGATCGGTTATCCCGCCGGCAAGAAGAGGGTGCTGGAATCGGTGGCACGGTGGGCGGCAAAATCCGATCACCGTCGCGAATGGAATGAGATCTTTTATGCCGATGATTTTGCTCATCCCCTGACGCCGACTGCGGCGGGAGACTATGCTTTTCCGTTGGAGATGCTACGTCGGGCTCCGTCTGCGGTGAATAAACAGCCATGGCGGATTGTTCAGGATCAGAATGCCTATCATTTTTATGAAGTCCGTCCCACAAAAGAGAGCAAGCTTGGGATTGACATTCAGCGGACGGATGTTGGCATCGGCGCCTGCCATTTTCATTTGGCAGCAATGGAAAGCGATTTGCCGGGAAAATTTGAAAAATTGGAAGATCCCGGAATTCAAGCGACAGATCCGGTAAATTATCTATTTTCGTGGGTTATGGGCTAAAGCATAATGCTCAGAAAGGCAATTGGTGAATGAATATGAATATTTTAGTTGTTACGGGTAGCCCGCGAAAAGGCGGAAATACTGAGATTATGGCAGATGTATTTACAAAAGAGGCAATAAATGCCGGTCATCAGGTGACACTAAGGAAGTTAAGCGAACTGGTGGTTAAACCTTGTCAGGCCTGTCAATATTGTTTTACACATAATGGGGTCTGTGTGCAGAAAGACGATATGAACAGCATCTTAAAAGATCTTGAACAGACGGATCTGCTGGTATTGGCTTCGCCGATCTATTGGTTTGATGTTTCCGCACAGACAAAATGCTTTATTGACCGGATGTATGCTTTCGCCAAAAAAGGTTTTCGCATCGGTTCGATTGCAATGCTGTTAAATTCAGGCGCGGATAAGGTATACAATGCTGCTGAAGCCCAGTTAAATGCCATTAGTTCATATTTTAAATGGGAAAATAAGGGCATTATCAAAATTCCAGGGATGGCAGAAAAAGGCAGTATGCATAACGCGCCCGAGCTTAAAAAAGTACGTGATTTTGCCGAAAATTTAGGATAGCTGATGAGCATATATGCGGTCATCACGATGCTAACACCCATCGGTTTGCAGCCATTAAAGTTTTCTAATTGGTGTGCAATCTGCTTATTATGCAGCTCATTGTGAAGTTGCGGTTTGATTTTGGCAATGGTGAAAAAGCCGTTGATATCAAGATAGAGCGCTTCAACCTGACTTTTAAGATATTCCTGCCCGGAAAGATTTTCCTTCGAGGATATCGATGATGAAGTGCTCATAATAATGGCCTCGTGTCGTCTGGAATTTTGGATCAGAGCGGATCGCGTCAAGGATATAAGGTCCGTCCAGATTGGTTAGTTGGATATCTCCCGGGGTGATTTTCTTGAGCATGCCAACGACAAAAAAATGACCTTGAAGTTTGCCTTTATAACGCATGTTATAGTTGATAAAAGGGGTGTAGAAATACTTTCACAGGATCAAATCGGCGTAGTACGCGGTTTCCATCGATAAGAGTTCCTTGCTCTCAATCAGATTCGTTACAACATCATCTGTAGATTTCATCATACCAATCTCTCCAAATCTAAAAAAGTAGCGATCGAAAGGATTTATTTTTGTACGAAGAACGACAGGCTTAAGCTTTTTTCGGTATTCGCTTGGAGTTACACCATAGGTTCCCTGCAGATGGTCGCTAAAGCAGCCTCGATGTTATCATTCATATTCAAGGATTTGTTATCAAATTCGACAACTTTTTCTTCTCGAAATTTATTGCTTTTCATAAGTTTTCCCCAAATTCGAACCATGGTTTTTACCTCTCGATCATCAATGTATTATTACATCTGGATAACATTTTTAAATACCTATAAATGGACATATCTTGAGTATAAGGGGTGAAGAGGGAAATGTAAAAAATTGGAGCTTTCGATTGGTACTATTTTTATTCCAGTATCAACCGATTGTATACTAAAAGGAAAAATGACAATTTTATGGACAAATGAAGTGATTGATGGTAAATTACCGATATATATGATAAAAGGACGAAAAGGGAGATTATAATCACGAGTTGCAATATTAAACGATGCAAAAGGAGATAAATGATGACAAATTATGAGACGAATGAAATGATGGTAAAAGAAATAGCCGAATTATTAAAAAAGCATGACATTTTTCATGACACAAATATTTTTTATAATGGGAAATTAATGACGAATGATAGTGAAAAACAGGAATTAATAATATATGAAAATATAGACGTTAAAGATTATACAAAACATGGAAACCCGGATATGATAACCATGCAATATCAAGGTGAGAATTCTTTATATATGATTGTTAATGGTTATGCTGATGGGATTGATGCGGCAAAGCGGTCAAATGGAATTGTTTTTGAATTGATAAAAATAGGTGAAAAATATAACCGATGGTATGAGTTGGGATCAAATACAAACCTTTATTTTGTATCAGATGAGGACACTGTTTTTACAACGAAGAAATTTGATTTTACGATGAGAAGTGATTAAAACTATCTGATGAGAGCGTTTTTGATGGATGGGAGGATTACAGAATAGATCTCCTTCAAATCGGCATCGAACGCTAATTGACGATGCTAAAGATTTGGATGCGATCATGGACTATGTTAGAGAAAATCCGCAAAGTATTGAAACCTATGCAGGGATGCTTAAGGAAACGTTAAAAAAGCCAAATTATATTTACCCTTGTTTCTTTTTGGTCATCCCCATATACTAAAATCATTACTATAATAATACTGAAATGAATTTTAGGAGAATATTTTATGGCATTACAAAGTTTAAAAAAGCATATTGTATGTAGTATTGCAGTATCAACAAAAACTGAAACTTTAAAATCAAACGCGATTGTTTTAATCACCTCGATTGGTATAATTACCGGCAGTCTCGATGACTTAAAAGGAATCAAAAAAGACCTTGCAAATTCGCCACTATGTAGTATGGTGGATGGATTCATCAATCATTATCGAGAAATTAACAAAATTGAAAACAAACCTTTGGATGGGAATGATGGCGTGATCGTTTTAAAAGATGTAATAATTACAAATAATGGTCTAGAAGCTAAATTCAAGGAATTGGCAGTATTTTATGATCAGATTATTGGTATCACTCTTGGTGATTTAGCAAATTAATCATCTTACTCAATCTTGAGCGTTCTTATTCGCCCAAACTGATTTCTGGCTAGATACTCTTATTAAATTTATTTAACGGCTCGATAAGTTGAAATTGGATATGGAATCTCTTGCGAGCTTCCATTAACCGGGGGCAGTATCCGTTAATTCAGTCAGGTGCTGGGATTGGGTAAGATGATGGTGGAGCAAGTATTAAGTGAGGCAATGAACATTACAAACAAGACGTCTCCAAGTCCTAATTAACTGGAAAGGAAATTGATATGAAAAAAGAAAATTTAAACAAACAGCATGCCCATTGGGAAGATACGTTCAGTAATAAACCGCAGATGTTTGGAACAGACCCCAGTGAAGCGGCGATCATGACCGTTGAAGTATTAAAAAAAAATGGCGCAAATTAAAATAGTGAGCTATAAATATTGCGCCAAATTGAATTATTCTTCCTCAGGATATCGCATGCCCCATGCTTTTCTTATCTCAGTCATCAAATCCATCACGTCTTTGGTATAATCCAGATGCATCTGATTTTCCTTCCCAGAAACGGCATTCTCCATATCTTCAACTTCATACCACAGGGCATCCGAGAGATTTCCCAGCTGAATAATTTCTTTCTCAGCGCGGTCATTATAGGTCACAATAGCCTCCATGGCTCGGGGGTATTCCATTACTTCAATATAGCCTTTATCACAGGAGATCATCCCACGCTTGGGCTGTTTGGAATGCAATGAAAGTGCGATCGTCACCATTTGTTCCTGGTTGTTCATCAACAAAACAGTGGCTTGTTCATCTACTTTTGTCGGAGCATACTTCACTTGACTGACGATTTGTTCCGGCTTGGATTTTAAGAACCAGCGGGCAAAGGAAAGTGCATAGATTCCGATATCCAGCATTGCACCGCCGGCTAAATGACGGTTGAAAAAGCGATTATTCATATTGTAATCTTTATAACTGCCAAAATTCATGGTAATGAGATTAACATCACCGATACGTCCTCTTTTGATAAGATCATCGAGTTTTTTATACAAAGGCATATGATATAAGGTCATCGCTTCGGCAAGGATCAGATGCTTATCATTTGCCAAGGTGATGGCTTCGTCTAATTCCTGGCTGTTTAAGGTAATTGATTTTTCACAAAGAACATGTTTTCCGCTGGATAAGGCTTCTTTTAAAAATTGAATATGAGTATTATGCGGTGTCGTGATGTAAATAATATCAACGTTGTCATCGCTAAATATCTCTTGGTAGTTGTCATAAGCTATTTTCACATCATATTTCTTTGCAAAGTGCAATGCTTTTTCATAGGTTCTATTACCTACGGCATACAAATTTCGACCATGTTTTTTCATTGCTTCGGCTAATTGATTGGCGATTACGCCACATCCTAAGACCGCCCAATTATATCCTTTTTGATCGTTCATCTTTTTCAATTCCTTTCGTCAATAAAAAATTCGAATTAGTACCATTTTATAAATGCGAAGAGATCGTGGTCTGAGGTTTTATTTTCAATCTAAGATATTGAATAAAAACTAAAATTTTAACCTTTTTTTAATATAGATTTGTAAACAGTTGCGTAGCGGTTCAATTGTAATTATAGTATAGTTGAACAGCTGTGCAACTGTCGAGCATTTTTAGAATGTCGAAGCGAATGACAATGAGAGGTTTTTATTGTCATGATTTGAAAATGTGATATACTGATAAAAATGTCAGGCGATGAAAGCGGAACGAGCAGGTGTTTCAGGCCATTTGGGGTCTTGAACGGAACGAAAGGATTGGGTGCAAATATGAAGAAGATAATTCACTTCTTTCTAAATGGAAAGCTAAAAGAAATCGAGATAAAAGCCGAAACTACGGTACTTGAATTACTTCGTAATAATTTTGAGCTAAACGGCATCAAGGAAGGTTGTGGGGAAGGCGACTGCGGTGCCTGTACGGTAGTAATCGGCGAGGTTAGAGCCGGCAAAATTCATTATAAAGCTGTCGCCGGGTGTTTATATCTAGCCGCTAAACTAGAAGGAAGACACTTAATAACAATCGAGGGGATGGCCGAAAATGATAAACTTCATCCAATTCAAGAGGCGATCCTCAATGCCCACGCAACCCAATGCGGCTTTTGTACCCCGGGAGTCAGTCTTTCCATTCTGGCGCTTTATCTGGAAAAAAGCAATCCGACCAAGGCGGAATTTCAGCGTTATTTAGAAGGAAATCTTTGCCGCTGCACCGGTTATGCTTCGATTCGCAAAGTGCCGGACTATCTGGCGGAACTTTCAATCGCTGCCGAAAATATCAGACTCGGCTATTTAGCGGAAACAGAAGCAAAGCAGCTTTCTTTTGATTCTGAGGATATCTTTATCGATGACGGCAACAATGCTTATTATTCGCCAGTTTCGGAGGAGCACCTGGAAGCGTTTTTAGACAGTCATCAAGAATTGATAAAAGAAAAAAACTTTTGTTATCTTAACGGTGGCAGTGATGTGGTGGTGGGGATCAAAAAAAGGAATCAGCACTATCGATTATTGCTGGATTTAAGCAGAATCGCTACCCTGCAGATGATTTGTTATTATAATGGTAAGGATATCGCAGAAAATAATACTCTTGAAACCAAAAATCACGAAAATCGAGATCGCAATAATAACCGTACTAAGATAAGCACCTTTGCGAATAATGAGCAAGAAGCAAAAATACTCATTATTGGCGGCGGCGTGTCACTTTCGCGCATCATCGATGAGACGACAAGTGTATTTCCGGAATTTGCTGCGGTGGTACAAAAGATGTGTTCCGAGCAAGTGCGTTCTTCAGCGACGGTGGCTGGAAATATTGTTAATGCTTCACCGGTTGCTGATACCGTGCCACTACTGATGGTTGTGGAGGCCCGGATTACCTTAAAAGGGCTGGAGGGTGAGCGAAACGTTGCCCTTAGAGACTTTTTCCATGGCTATAAAAAGACTGAAAATAAAGAGACAGAGTGGATTAGTTTCATCACCATTCCTTTAGGTGACGGTGACTTTATTAATTTTGAAAAAGTAAGCAAAAGAAAAGAAGTGGACATTTCTGCCGTCAATTCAGCAATTGCCCTAAAGGTGGAAAAGGGGATTATTATAAAAGCCCATATCGCCTGTGGCGGCGTTGGGGAAACGACCCTTTACATGCCGAAGACTTCTCGTCATCTGGAAGGCAAAGAAATGAAAGAAGTAACTTTTTTAGGGGCGTTTGAGGTTATCAGCACCGAAGCAACTCCGATTGGAGATGTCAGAAGCAGTGCCGAATATCGCCAGGCAATGATGCAAAATCTACTAATGAAACATTATCTGGCCTATCAAAAGAGTCAGGAGGCAACGCTTTATGAAAAATAAAGAAAAAAGCAGTTCCCCGTGGGGTCAGGTGGGTACGTCGCCTTGGCATTTAAGCGGACGTGATCATGTCACCGGGCGTTCTCAATTTATTGATGATTTACCCAAGCCCCGGAACCTTTTATATGTAAAAATCCTACCAAGTCCTCTGGCCAGGGGAAAAATCATTGCAATTAACACCGAGAAGGCGAAAACCTTGCCCGGTGTTGTGGCCGTTTTGACGGCCACGGATATTCCCGGAGAGAACCAGATTGGCGGGATTATTCAGGATGAAGTTTGTCTGGCACAAGACCATGTGCAGTTCATCGGTGAACCACTAGCGATTGTGGTGGCAGAAAGCATCGAACAAGCAGAAGCGGCACTGTGTCAAATCGAATTACAACTGGAAGAAGAGATCCCAGAACTAACAATAAAAGACGCTTTGGCAAAAAATCAGTTTGTCGGACCGGTTCGAAAAATTGAGCGGGGCGATGTGGAAAATGTTTTTGCCGACTGTTCCAATTATCTGGAAGGCGTAATCCGAAATGAGGGACAGGAGCATTTTTATCTGGAGACTCAATGTGTCTTGGCAGTACCTGAAGATAACGGCGGGATGACAATCTATTCGTCATCGCAGAATCCTAATGAAATTCAGCGGATGGTTGCCAATGTACTGGGCGTCGGCCAGCACCAGATTACGGTCGATATTAAAAGGCTGGGCGGCGGTTTTGGCGGCAAGGAATCCCAGGCAACGGTTTGGGCCTGTTTAGCGGCGCTGGCAGTTTTTCACACCGGACGACCAACCGAGCTTTGTTTGACTAGAGATGAGGATATGCTATGCACCGGTAAACGACATGCCTTTGAAAGTTATTACCGGGTGGCGTTTGACGAAGCGGGTAAGATCCTCGCCTATTCGGTGGAACTCAATTCCAACTGCGGGGCGGTTGCCGATGTCAGTACCTCAGTGTTGGAGCGGGCGATGCTTCATGCCGAGAACTGTTATCAGATCGAAAATATCCGCATTATCGGCAGACCCTGCAAAACTAATTTGCATCCAGCCACAGCATTTAGGGGGTTTGGCGGTCCTCAGGGAATTTTTGTGATTGAAAGTGTCATCCAGAAAATGGCCTTTACATTAGGTCTCGACCCCTATGATATTAAAATGAAAAACAGCTATCGAAAAGGCGATCAGGCACCTTATGGGGAAGCAATATTGGATGCCGAGCATGTGGGGAAGGTTTTTGATAAATTAAGAAAAGACAGCCAATGGGATGAGCGCAAGAAGCGGATTGCCGCCTTTAACGACACCAATAAATATTGTAAAAAAGGCCTGGGGATGACCCCGGTTAAATTTGGAATTTCCTTTACCGCCGAGCATTTGAATCAGGGCAGTGCGCTTATCCACGTTTATCTGGACGGATCTATTTCGATAACCCATGGAGCGGTTGAGATGGGGCAGGAGGTTAATACCAAAATTGCCCAGATTGCCGCCACCAATTTTGGAGTACCATTAACGAAGATCCGAATTGAAAGCAATAATACCAAACGAGTTGCGAATACCTCACCCACCGCAGCATCGTCGAGCTGTGATCTAAACGGCCAGGCGGTAGAGAATGCGTCATTAGCGATTATGAAGCGACTAAGAGCGTTGGTGTTTAAATTATTTGCAAAACCCGATGTGGTATTTGAAAATGGCTTTATCTACCTGGTAACAGCGGGAAAAACTGATTATGAATTCCCCCTGACTACCTTTAAAGACTTGGTGAGAACGGCTTATTTTGAACGTGTTGATTTATCGGCCCATGGATTTTACGCCTCGCCGGGAATTTATTTCGATCGCGATACAGGTCAAGGAAATCCGTTCCTGTATTACGCCTTCGGGGCGGCAGTCAGTGAGGTGACAGTGGATTTATTAACCGGACAGATAACTTTAGATAGTTCACATATTATTCATGATTGCGGCAGCAGTATTAATCCGATGGTTGATGTGGGGCAGATTGAAGGCGCTTTTGCCCAGGGGATCGGCTGGGTTACTACCGAAGAACTGGTCTATAATGCAAGCGGAAAACTGCTTAGTAGCTCCCCGGCGACCTATAAAATCCCAACCATCGGCGATATCCCGGAGGAACTGCACATCGAGCTGTTGGCGGGCAGTTTTAATGAAGTGGGAATTAAACGCTCGAAAGCAATTGGTGAACCACCTTTTGTTTATGGCGAAGCAGTATTTTTGGCAATCGTTGATGCCTTGTGCTCGCTGGGGAGATATCCGCAGGAATTAAGTATTCCGGCAACCCCGGAAAAAGTTTGGCGCGAAATTAAGCGATGCAAAAAATCAGGTGATAGCAAGGAGTGATTTCCAGTCCTGACGCTTGGTGATAATGATTTTGTCCAAGATCAACCATATTATCGGCAGTTTCCAGCAAAAAAAACTGTTAGCACAAGAATTCTTGCGCATAATGCATTTCTTTTCTTGACTTATTTAAAAAGAATCATTTACAATGATAAATAGGGTGTTGTCGGTATGAGGATATGTTTTTATCGACACGCCTAAATGATTGATAACTTAAAAAAGAAGGAGAATTTATGAAAAATAATAATAAAATGGATAGTGTAGTGATGCCGGAGGGCAAAGAAATACAATAATCCTTTGACCCTCCAATAGGATCAATACAAAATTTGGAGGAAAAAAATGAATAATCATGTTTTGGATAAAATAGATTTGGAAAATTATGGATTGACCGATCAATTTAAAGAGGAAGCGAACGGCTACAGCAATCTATTTATTGCCCGGGTGAGCGAACAGCATCGGGAACTGTATAAGGTGATCGGCGAAAATGGCGAGTTACTGGCAGAGGTTTCCGGGAAATTTGCGTTTGTCGCGAATGACAATGTCGCCTTTCCAGTTGTTGGTGACTGGGTGATGATAGACCGGATCGAGGAAAGCTCCGGCAATGCGGTGATTCACCATGTTTTAAACCGCAAAAGCTTGTTTGAACGAAAGGCGGCCGGAACTGGCAACGGGATTCAAATTGTAGCATCAAATTTTGATCTGATGTTTATTTGCATGTCTTTAAATGCCGATTTTAATTTGCGTCGACTGGAGCGTTATCTTTCCGTTGCCTGGGACAGCATGGCCATGCCGGTAATTGTACTGACCAAGGCAGATTTATGTGATAATCTGGTCGAACGACTGGATCAAATTTCCGCCGTTCGGGTGGGAACTGATGTCGTCGTTTGTTCCAGTCAAGACAAGCGGGGTTATGACGAAATTGCAGCGTATTTGTCGCCAGGAAAAACAATCGTTTTTCTGGGCTCATCTGGGGTGGGAAAATCCACCATCATCAACCATCTTCTAGGCGAAGACCGACTTCAGACCAAAGACCTTCGCAATGATGATCGCGGACGACATACCACCACCCATCGACAGCTTTTGCTGTTACCCAATGGCGGCGTTGTTATCGATACCCCTGGTATGCGGGAACTCCATCTGGATCACGCTAATCTGTCTAAGTCTTTTGAGGATATTGAAGAACTGGCAGAAAATTGCCGTTTTCGCGACTGTACTCACACCAGCGAACCGGGTTGTGCGGTGCGAGCTGCCATTGAAGCTGGAATCTTGCCTCAAAAGCGGTTTGAAAACTATGGCAAACTTCAAAAAGAAATGGATTACGAAGGGCTTAATTCCCGACAACTGGAAGCTGCGAAAATAAAAAAGATGTTTGGCAGTAAAGCGGAAATGAAACAGGCTTTGCACCATGCGAGAAATAAAAAACACAATAAATAATCCTGAAAACTAAGGAGAAAAAAGATGAACCGGAATGAAGCCAACTGAATCCTATAACAAACAGGATGTCATTTTACTTGCCGGATTTATCAGTCAATGTGCGAAGAGTTGGTGGAGATTGTATAGAAACGTCCGAAAGATAAAAGACTCTATCTAATCGGCCATAGTCTGGGAGGGATCTTGCCATCATAGCAGTGTCGATTACATAATATTTATTGCCGGGAAATTATTCATTTAAATATAAGTTGCATCAGGTTGCAATTAGTGCTTTAATATAAATAAAATAAGGATAGCGACCTACTGCTTGTTTGAATGAGGATGATGGAAATTAATAAAGCCATTCTTGAAAATTATTTAGTTGATTTGTATCTACAGATGAGTGTCTCTGCTGATATTGAAAATTTAACTCAAGTAAGAAATATGGCGTTTGGCGTCATTCAATTTTGCTCCAGAAATGGAGTCATTGAGAATTGCGAGCATAATAAATATATTGGGACATTAAATGATACATACGCTAAGTTATGGATTGAGCTAAAATATCCAAAATGATATAAGTGCATTTACTCTTGTAATTAATTCAAAAATGATAGATTGAAGTCAAACTATCTTAAAGTAAAAAACGGAAGCATGCCAAATACTGGTATGGCTTTCGTTTTTTATATTTTTGCGAAAATGAAGGTAGAAGAATAGCCGATAGGATATTATCATAAATGGGACAAAGAAAAATTAATTTCGTTGACAAAAGAGGGACAGGATGATAGCATAACGGTGTTATCTAACGCAGGCGCATTTTATGAAAGGCGGTTCTGAATGAAGCAGGAAACACAGACCAGAGAAAAACTTCAACAAACAGCAAAAGAAGAATTCATGGAAAAGGGCTATGCGGCAGCGTCACTTAGAAATATATGCAGGAAGGCCAATGTAACAACAGGCGCGCTTTATTTTTTCTTTAAGGATAAGGAAGACTTATTTGGTTCTTTAGTTGATGAGCCTTTAAAAAAAATATATGAGTTCATGAAAACCCATTATGAAGTTGAAATTAAAGAATTAAAAACAGCGGCAACAAAGAATCATGATTCTAAAGAAGACACAGAAGCTGCGGTAATGGCATTAAACTATATGTTTGAACATCATGATGAATTTACACTGCTGTTGACAAAGTCGGCGGGCTCGCGATACGAAAATTGTACGGATCGATTTGTAGAGATATCAGAAGCACATTACCGGGTATTGGCTGATGAAATGTCGGAGCGTTGTCAGACTGAGAAAATTGATGATTATACAATTCATTGGATTTCGCATCTTCAAATTCTTTCCTTTGTCCAGCTGATTACCCATGATATTTCAAAGGAAGAAGCATTAAAACACATCAATACAATTGTTAAGTTTTTAATTAATGGATGGTTTGGAATATATAAATGATCAGGCGTGAAAAATTTACAAGCTATATGACATGAAACAGAATAGCGGTCATATAGCTAAAAAAATGCCGTTGACATAACGATGTTATGTCAACGGTAAAAATTCAGCAATAACAAAAGTGAAGTTGCTGAAGAATGAGAGGAAAAGATGTATTTAGAAGTTAAGGATATGAAAAAAAGTTATGGCGAAAACGGGAGCTACATGGAGGTATTGAAAGGTATTACAACGGGTCTGGAAAAGGGACAGATGTGTGTGATATATGGACCAAGCGGTTCGGGAAAATCGACTTTTTTAAATGCCATCGGCGGACTTGATGAATTAGATTCGGGTTCGATAGAAGTAGCTGGAAAAGAAATATTCGGTCTAAAACAGAAAGAACTTTCAGAGTACCGAAGAAATAATCTTGGATTTATCTTTCAGTTTTATAATTTGGTGCCCAACCTTACTGTTAAGGAAAATATTCAGGTATGTGAATATCTGACAGCAGATCCCCTTGATATGGACGATCTTCTTGAGACGTTAGGACTGACAGAACATCAGCATAAATTCCCATCACAACTTTCAGGAGGACAGCAACAGCGATGTGCGATTGCAAGAGCGCTGATTAAAAATCCGAAATTACTTCTGTGTGACGAACCAACGGGAGCACTTGATTCTAAGACATCAAAAGATATTTTAATTTTACTTGAAGAGATTAACAAAAAATATCGAACCACCATGCTGATTGTTACTCATAATGCAGCGATAAAGGAGATGGTGCATCGCGTCATAAAAATTAAAGACGGGCAAATAACCAGAGATTATGCCAACGAAGTTTTAGTTTCGGCCGCAGATCTGGAGGACTTATAAATGCAGAGGGTGTTAAATAAACGAATTTTTCGAGATCTAAAGGTAAATTTCTTTCGCTATTTTGCTTTGTTTTTACTTATTACTGTCGGAATGTATTTAATCATAAGCCTGGTCGGGGCGGCGGACACCGTGGTTGTAAACGTTAATGAAGCGGCAGACAGAAATCAGGTCGAAGACGGACAATTTACTGTTTTTATTCCTTTGGAGGAAAATACGATTGAACAATTGCAGAACAAAGGGATTTCTTTAGAAAAAGAATTCTATCTGGATTATGCGTTGGCGAATGGATCAACAGTCCGAATCTATAAAAACAGAGATCAAATAAATCGCATTGAACTGGATGAAGGAAGTCTGGCTGTTGATAAGGACGAAATTGTTCTGGAAAAGCACTACGCTCAAAAAAATGATTTTTCGGTAGGAAGTGAAATTGAAATAGGCGGAAAGCTATTCAGGGTGACGGGAATAGGTTCGTCACCGGATTATGATGCGGCCTTAAAAAAGATGACCGACTCATCGGTGGAGAGTGCCGGCTTTGGAACTGGATTTGTCAGTGCGGCACAATATGATCAATTGAAAGAAAATGGAAACGCATCAAAATCAGAAGAATGTGTGTATAGTTATCGTCTAAATGGGATAATGACTGCGGATGAACTTAAAGACCTTTTGGCTAAGCTAAAAATTGACAGAAGCAAAGTGACGGATACGTATTTTTTGGAAATGTTGGATGAACTGGAAAAATCAAAAACAGAAACTCAGCAGGCAATAAGCGAACTGTCAGATGGAACGAATAAACTCAGCAGGGGATTGATTGAACTGGAAAGCAACAATGAAGAGCTAAAAAACGGTGCTTCAGCGATTTTTAAACAGTCTTTGCAGGAAACTTCAAAGACGCTTTCGGCTTATGGATTGGGAACAGAATTGACCGAAGATAATTATCAAGCGATTCTGAATAACATAATCGATGGGAGTAGTAATTCCAGTACCGCTCTTCAAACGAAAGCAGCATTAAAAGAACTGAACAGTCTGAAAGATTTTAAAGAAGGAACAGAAACATACACGAATGCGGAAGAAGATGCAGCAAACAGTTCAAAAGAGCTGGCAGATGGAGTAAGTGAATTAAAGAACAAAACAGAAAAATTAATGAATGAATATTTTACGGTAGACATTGATAATTTGACGCAGTTTGTGGAAAAAGGGAATAATCCCAGAATTGGAGCATCCGTCAATGATGTGATGATTAATAAATATGCCGGAATGGTAGCCGGAGTGATTATAATGGTTTTATTTACATATGTAATATCCGTTTTCGTTATCCATGGAATAGAAAAGGACAGCACAATTATTGGAACTTTATATGCACTTGGAGCGACCAGTAAACAGCTGATGAAACATTATCTGACACTGCCTGTCATGATTACCTTTTTTGCCGGAATGATTGGAATGATCATTGGATTTAGCCCGATGGGCGTTGGTGTTCAATCCGTTGACACGGCAAGTTATTATTCACTGCCGGTTCTTAACACAGTATACCCTGTCTATTTGCTGCTATACGGCATTGTGATGCCATCACTTGTTGCAATCATTGTGAACTACTTGGTAATTAATAAAAAATTATCGCAACCAGCACTTAAAATGATTCGTAATGAGCAGAAACAGAATAAGATCAGTAATGTGAATTTGGGAAATATAAAATTTATACGACGTTTCCAAATCAGGCAGTTTCTTCGTGAAATCAGAACCAGTTTTACCGTAGTCTTTGGAATGTTTATTGCTTTATTGATTTTGATGATGGGAGTTGATTGCTATGTGCTCTGCAACAATATGAGCAGCAATAGTAAGGCGGATACGACCTATGAATATATGTATTCTTACAAGTATCCCACAAAAGAAGTGCCGGAAGGGGGAGAAGCCGGCTATGCCGAAAGTTTAAAAAAGGAAGCGTACGGATATGATCTTAACGTTACCCTTCTGGGAATGGATCAAGATAATAAATACTTTGATTTTAATGTGGCGAAAGGAAAGAATAATGTTACCATATCACAATCGGTGGCAACAAAATACCATCTTTCAGTGGGAGAAAAGCTGGTTCTCACTGATGACGTAAAAAATATTGATTATGCTTTTACAATTGACCGCATCGTACCATATTCCGTTGGATTATATGTCTTTATGGATATAGATGATATGCGAGAACTGTTTAATCAAAAAGAGGGTTATTACAATGTCGTTTTTTCTGACAAAGATTTAAATATTGATTCAGGAAAACTATATGCAACCACAACTAAAAATGATATCGTCAGGAATTCAGAAGTATTCATTAATCAGATGAGGCCAATGGTTGTAAGTCTTATCAGTGTTTCAGTGATTATCTTCGTGGTCGTGATGTATTTGATGATGAAGGTCATGGTGGATCGCTCAGCGTTTAATATATCACTGATGAAGATATTTGGATTCAGGCAAAAAGAAATACAGAAACTATATCTGGATGGCAATTTTATTATGGTCGCGGTAGCAGCGGCATTCTGCATCCCACTTGCCAAAAAAGCAATGGATTTAATGTATCCCTATTTAATCGCAAATGTAGCATGCGGCATGGATTTTTCTTTTTCATGGCAAGTGTATATCGCGATCTATGCCGGTGTGATGCTTTGCTATCTGGGAATAAATTGGATTTTAACGGGAAGACTGCAGAAAATGAAACCGGCGGAAGTGCTTAAAAATAGAGAATGAAAGTGCTGTCATAAAACGAAATCAATGCATTTTATTGGGCAAGGATCGCCCTCAAAACATCCTTATCATGGATGATACCCAGCAATTCATCTTCCGTTCTGATCACATCGTTTCGTGCCTTGAAGTACCGGTTTACCTTCTTGGCAAGTTCCCTCAAATCGCCATCCATTGAGGCAATGAATTCAGTGATACTATCACCGGCATAGACGGCGTAAAGATAGGGGGCGACAATGTATTTCACATCGTAAAGCATTGAGTCCTCGATCCAGAAATCGACATGAGGAAAGTCGCGTTTTATTTGCATCAGCCTTGTGTAAAATCCCAAACCGTCACCGCTGGATTCCCAGAAATCCAGATAGACATAGTCGAACTGATTCAGAAACTTCTCATTATAATAGTCGAAAGCATCACCATGGATGATCTCAAGCTTTTTATCGGTTTTAAATTGTGGTCGGATGTATTTTTCGAATAAATCGATGATGTCCTGGTTGATTTCAACGATCGTTACACTTTCAACGTTATCTTTCTGGAGCCAGAGATAGGGGAGGAATCCGATTCCAAGCCCCATGGTGAGACATTTTCCAACCCCTTTTTCAATTCCGGCTTGCATGCTTTCTAGTTCACTGATGGCAGGAGACATCCATACGGACCCGTCTTCCGTCAGGACGGGCATATCAATGTCTTTTTCAAAGTATCCGATGGGATGCTGGTGAAACAGATATTTTCCCAAAGGCTGATGGAAATTCATGCTCATTAAAGTTCTTTTCTTGATGGTGATAGTTTGATACTTCACGGTCTCAGTAGCCACTTTGTCCAGTTTGATGTCTCTGAAATAGGGATTTTCAGTCAGGCGTTTCAAATTGAATTTCAAACTGTCATGAGGAACATGATATTTTTTTAATATTTCGATCAGTTCCTTTTCCTTTTGGGGAGTCAGAACCTTTTCGGTATAGTTTAGAATAGCGGTGACGTAGTCATCCATATCAACCATGGAGCAAATAAGGTTATTTATTGCCATTTCCAGTTCTCTGTTTTTATCAAATTGAATCATTTATTTCCTCGAATCATTGTAAATTGTCATAAGTGCTATTATTGTTATAATACCATATTTCCTGTGTTTCTTGTAAGAGTTATTATTCACTGGAAACTACCGATTATTAATATGGTTTGCCCGTTAACAAAAAAGCAAAATGCGGGAAATAAGTGTGTTGCTTTTTTTACGGAGTATAAGGCATCAAAATCGCTGAAACTTATTGCTTAAATACAAATATAGTTGCAAAAAACTAATAAAAAAGGTAGAATCACATTAACTATATTTATTTAACAGAGAAAAAAAATGGTATGACAGTAGTAATAATATTTAGTTAAAACAAATCCAGTTTTATAAAATAAAAAAAATTGAAGGAGAAATTTGTAATGGCAGACTATTTAAAAATGTGGGAAGATCTGGGAATGGATGTTGAAATGCACAATCAATTGTGCGAGATCCTTCCTCAGGCATTTGGTGATGTGTATTTAACACAGGAAAATCGTCCAGAGGCGATGGACTATTTTAATTTTGTCGTAGCTGAGATTCATGGGGTCCGTCCGGCGGAACTCATCGAACATCAGAAAAAAGGTGGGAAAGTATTTGGTACATTCTGTCTTTATGTGCCGGATGAAGTTGTCTTTGCAGCCGGAGCGATTGCAACAGGTCTTTGCGGGGGCTCGCAGTTTTGGGTGCCGGGGGGCGAAAAAGTATTGCCAGTCAACACCTGTCCATTAATTAAAGCTTCCGTTGGGGCAAGATTAGATCGAACATGTCCATTCTTCCGAATCGCAGATATGTTTGTCGGTGAAACCACCTGTGATGGCAAGAAAAAAGCCTATGAGATTTTAGGTGAAGATGTACCGATGCATGTCATGAATCTACCGCAAATGAAACGCCGGAAAGATATTTTAGCATGGGCTGAAGAGATTAGGGATTTCATAAAAGTTGTCGAAGATTTTACCGGCAATAAAGTAACGGAAGAATCTCTGGCAGACAGCATTCGATTAATTAATGCCAAACGGACAGCATTGGCAAGATTATATGATTTGCGAAAAAATGAGAATATTCCAATCAGTGGAAAAGATGTCCTAGTGATTTCCCAGATTGCCTTTTATGATGATCCCACCCGTTTCACAGAGAAGGTTAATAAGTTATGTGATGAATTAGACCAACGAGTAAAAGAAGGTGTCAGTGTATTCCCTAAAGGGACGAAGAGAATTCTGTTGACTGGTACCCCATTGGCAATTCCAAACTGGAAACTTCATCATATTATTGAAACGTCCGGGGCGGCAGTTGTTGGGGAAGAAATGTGTACCGGAATTCGCTATTTTGAACACCCGGTTGATGAGACGGCAACAACAATTGATGGTCAAGCGGAAGCTTTGGCGGAACGTTATATGAATATCAATTGTGCATGCTTTACTCCAAACGATAAGCGAATTGATGATATTATTCGTCTTGCAAAAGAATACAAAGCAGATGGCGTTATTGATGTCAATCTGAAGTTCTGTGAGCTTTATGATACCGAAGGATACAAAGTTGAACGTGCTCTGAAAGAAGCCGGTATTCCGATTTTAGGCATTGAAACAGATTATACAGACAGTGATGCACAGCAATTGAGTACCAGAATCGGTGCATTTGTCGAGATGCTGTCAAAATAAAATGGAAACACAGCATTATATATTATTTCGAAATCATACCAGTGGGATGGCTTTATACCAGGGGTTAAAAGAAAAAAAGATCCGTACTGTTATTGCACCAACACCTCGCAGTGCAAGCACTTCCTGCGGAATATCGTTAATGTTTTTGGCAGAAGATCAGGAAGTAATACGTAAATACATTGCAGAATACCAGATGGATATTTTGGATATCGTTCATATAGAGCAGAGCTTTGACAGCAATCGACATAAATTCTGCTAGAAATTTAAAAATTAGAAACAGGAGTATGGCATGGATTATATTGGAATTGATATTGGATCCACCGCATCTAAAATCGCAGTTTTGAAAAATAATTTTTATTATTTTTCGATCCCGACTGGATGGAACAGCAAGGAAACCGCAAACGCCATTCAGAAAATGTTATTGGAAAAGGGGATTGATGTCACTTCCGAAGACGTCCATACCATAGCCACCGGGTATGGTCGTATTTCAGTCGCCTATGCAGATGCCGTTGTAACAGAAATAACCTGCCATGCAAAAGGCGGCTTGCATCTGTATGGTCAGGATTGCAGCATTGTTGATGTAGGAGGACAGGATACGAAAGTGATTACGGTCGAGCAGGGGGCGGTATCGGATTTCCTGATGAATGATAAATGCTCTGCGGGTACTGGAAAGTTCATCGAGATTATGGCAAATCGGCTTGGACTTACCATTGATGAGCTGTTTGAGCTGGCACAAAAAGGAAATGCCATTTCGATTAGTTCACTTTGTACGGTATTTGCAGAGTCGGAAGTCATTAATTTTATGGGTGAAGGAAGAGCGAAAGCGGATATTGCTGCGGGAGTAGTGGATTCTGTGGCGAAAAAAGTAGCCGCCCTAGGTTTTAAATGCAGGCTGTCGAAGCCGGTGATTTTAACCGGAGGGATTAGTCATTGCAACTATTTTGCGGAACTGATGTCTCGAAAATTGAAAACAGAAGTTATTCCAATGGAACTGGGAAGATACGCAGGTGCTATTGGGGCAGCTTTAATTGCCCGGGAGCGGTTTTCTGAGTAAATAATGCCGGGCTTTTCTGGCCAGATAATCTGGGAAGCATCATGACAACTCTTAATGGCGAGATAACATTGGATGATGCTTTCAATCATTCGAAAGAATTATTGAAAAATGCAGCTGATAGAATGTTTTTATTCATCAAAACTGGAATGAGTGTCAAATAAATAGTGTAGAAAAAGACAGTATAATGCAAACAAACAATTCCGTAGACTTGAAAAAGTTTTAGAATGTTCCTTGAGCAAAACCAAATTTTTTGCATATGCTTCAACCGTTAATTATTTCGCAAGTGTTTTTTTAATCCTTATGGTGTTGATCCTTTTTTTGCTGCAATTCAATATGGTAAATTCGTAATTTTCATAAAGGACTTTGTCATTTGCTTTGGGATATGATTTTAACTGGGAATATAGCCATCCGCCAATGGTATCAATATTTTCAACTTCATTATTTATACCCAACAGGTCGGTTATGTCTTCAATAAGAACTTTACCATTGACAATGTAGCTGCCATCTTCATTTTTAACAATTTCATCAACGCCGATATCAAATTCATCCTGCATTTCTCCGACAATTTCTTCTAAAATATCTTCAACAGTAACCAGGCCAAAGGTTCCGCCATATTCATCAATAATGATAGCGATCTGGGACTTTTGTTTTTTAAATAATTTTAATAATTCACTGATAGACATCGATTCACGAACAAAGTTAACGTCACGTATCGCGCTTTCGATATTATGAGTACCCTCAACCTGCTGCTTATATAAATCCTTGATATGAATAAAACCGATAATATTATCTTTGCTGGCTTTACAAATGGGATACCTGGTAAAGGGGTTGTTCAAGGTAAAGGCGACAATTTTTTCAAAAGAATCTTCAATAAAAAGACAGGCCATATCGGTACGTGGGATCATAATATCTTTTACCGTTGTTTCCGTAAAATCAAAGATATTGTCAACAAGAGCCAATTCGGTTTTATCAATTAAACCATGTTTATAACTATCTTCGACCAGTAGTTTTATCTCTTCATCAGTATGTGCTTCATCAGCTTCATCAACTTGTGAGACTCCAAATACTTTTAAAATCAAGTTGGTACTGTGATTAAAAGTCCACATGATCGGATAAGTTGCTTTATAAAAAAGGATGAGAGGCAGGCCTGTAAAGATAGCAATTCTTTCGGCAAATAAAATCGACAGGGACTTAGGGCATAATTCACCAAGGACGATATGAAAGGTTGTAATAAGCGAAAAGCCGATGATAAATGAAACAGAATGGACCAAATTTTCCGGCATATTCATCAATTGAAACAGCGGTTCCAACATATTTGCAACAGTCGGCTCTCCTACCCAACCTAAGCCCAGAGACGCTACAGTTATTCCCAACTGGCAGGCAGATAAGTATGAGTTTAGATCTCTGACAACTTTTAAAGCGTATTTTGCACTTCTATTTCCATCCGTTACTAAGGTTTCCAGTCTGGATTTTCTGACTTTGACCATCGAAAATTCGGTGGCAACGAAAAAGGCATTCATGGATACAAGTAAAAGTACGATGATTATATTTATTAAATTACCCATATGATATTAGTTTACCTCCCAAATTTGGTAACTTTCAATAATTAATATTCAACAAAATAATATCTGTTATTATATCATAGTTTTAATTTATTTCAAAAGAATATTGTAGCGCGAGATAAACAATTTATTTAAGAATCAAACTGATAAACAATTGCCGCTATTTTCTTTTGAAATGGCTCCAGAAACTTTGCTTTTCGGGCTCTTGATTTTGATTGATTTCCTCAATCCTTGGCTTTTCCTGCTGCCGTCCCAGAAGGATTTGCTGATTGACATTCATAGTATTAGATTGACGTAAATGTTCGTTTAATTCTGCCATCTGCCTGTCCTTTTCAGCAATCTGTTTATCTTTTTCTGTTAATTGATTGGTTAAAACTAATAATTGCGTATTTAATGTTTCAACGACGTTGTTTATAGTTGCCAACAACTGGTTTTCCATTTCACAAACGGGTTGATCGGTCGGTTGCACAATATTGTCAACTGGTTTAACAGTAAATAATGTTAAAGCACTGATGTTAATCATCTTTTTTCCGTTGACAACTTTAGTGTAAGCTGTCAGATCGTTGTTTAAGCGTTTGTAAATTGCTTGCGGTGTTACGTCTGCACGAACTGAAAATTCTTTAATACTTAAATAATCATCTTCCATTTTTTTCCTCTAATCGTCTATTTGATAGGATTTCCTATTTTGTAACTACTGTATAATATTTTTTCAATGTTGTCAACTAAGTTGTTAATATTGATTTTAAATTTCAACTTAACTTCAACCATTGTTTGAATGACCTTTGGCTTTTTTAGCTTTTATTAAGAAGTTTATTAAGAAGTTTATTAAGAAGTTTATGAAGATTAGTATTGCGATCAGGTATGGGCATTTCGGCAGATCAGAGTTGGATCTGCCATGGGAAAAGACGGATAAAGCAGAGGTTTTAAGAAAAATGACTGAAAGAAAATGAGGATCAAAACGACAAATAGTGACTGAAGTGCTTTGCTTAAATTGAATTATATCGGGAAGGAAAGCGGATAGGCTAAAGCATGAAGGTGCAAGAAAAAAATAGCACGAGGATGAGATAAAAGGCTTGACTAACTCATCTTAGTGCGATTGGTTTTCGTAACAAAAAGTGTTTTAGAACAGAACTATATTTAAAGTTCTTAATTCTTTAGTACAAAAGAGTGCTCCTTTTACAGTTTTGATAAGACCGGATCTAGCTGCCGCCATTTATTGCCTAAAGTCGGTGGGGTATAGATTGCCATTTTTTTAATCAGTTCATGGGGTTCAGTTGAAACTAAAAGAAGTTTGGTATTTGATGCATTCATAAAGCCTTCTTTAACAATTTCTTGAATCAAGGCAATAAAAGGGTCAAAAAAATTTGATATATTCAGAATACCAACCGGTTTTTTGTGAATGCCAAGCTGTGCCCAACTAAGAACTTCAAAAAGTTCTTCGAAGGTGCCAACGCCCCCGGGAATGGCGATAAAACCGTCTGATAAATCGGTCATTGTCTGTTTTCTTTCATGCATGTTTTTAACTTTAATCAATTCGGTAAGTTGAGTGTTAATAACTTCGTTAGGGAAAAGATCTCTGGGTATAACACCAGTGACCCGACCGCCTTTTTTCATTATTTCATTGGCGATTTCACCCATTAAACCAATGTTTGATCCACCATAGACTAATTCAATATTATTCTGGACAAGCACATCACCCAGTTGATTGGTGATTTCTTTATATTCTGGTCGGACACCTAGATTTGACCCTGAATATACGCATATTCTTTTCATTAGTATAACCTCCTGAGGTAATATAAATTTCAATTAATTCTTCTGTATCAATAACAACAGAAAAATTAAAATAATGATTAATAGAATCATATAGAATAACAAATAAATAGTTGTTTGACAAGATATCATTCAAATAGACATATTTCTGATTTAATCTTTTTATAAATTGTCTGCATTTCCATATCAAGATGAGTAATGGATTCAGCGCAAGATTTAAGACGTTCCCGTAATTCTTCAGATATTTCACTATGAGATTTATATTTAAGTTGATGTTCAAGACTGGCCCAGAAATCCATGGCGATGGTTCGAATTTGAATTTCCACTGGGACAGATTCTGTCCGTTCCGCTAAAAACACCGGAACGAGAACAATAAGATGTAGGCTGCGATAACCATTTTCCTTCGGATTTGAAATGTAATCACGCTTGCGAACAAGACTGATGTCATCCTGACGGAGCAGTAAATTGGTAATACGATTAATATCGTCTAAATAATTGCAGATAACACGAACTCCGGCAATATCTGTTAGATTTTTTCTAATTGAGTCGGCATTGAGTTCCAATCCCTTTTTTTTCATTTTTTCGGCAATACTTTTTGGAGCTTTTAATCGGTATTCCATATGATGAATTGGATTATGATCATATTTGACTTGAAATTCTTCATCCAGTATTTCAAGTTTGGTTTTTATTTCTTTGATGGCCGCTCGATAGATTTGTTGTTGAAGAACAAATTCTTCTAAATTTTCATTAATTTCCAGATTGTCGGGATAAGATATATCTTTTGAATTGATTTGCATGATTCCATATCACTTTTCATCATTAATCATGAAAAGTGCCTTTCGCTGATTATTATTTTTGATCAGGGTGTTAAAAGATAAAAGCTTTGTTATCGGTAAAAGCATTAACAAGTAGGCTAAAATTGTTGTGAATATGGCGTTTGTATAATCACAAATTATTTGCCTAAGGTATTATTCTAATCTTCAAACCTTAGATATAAGTTAAGAAATCCAACAAAAGCACAGGAAGGGGATGTAATGTATACGAATAAACATGAAATGGATCAATGAATTGGAATACTGAAAAATAAAAAATTCCCGAATCAACTAATTTTTATTTGAACTTTTTTTCTTGATAGAAAATGTTAACTCTACTATAATCGTTGTTGGAACACTTATTAAAAAGTATTTGTTTTAAAAGAGAACTTTTAAAAATCGACTGATGTTATGGTGTTACCAAACGGAGGAAAAAATGAAGTATTTAGTGATTGGCGCTGGTGGAACGGGTGGAAGCATCGGAGCATTTATGACAGCGGCGGATAAAGACATTACAGTCATTGCTAGAGGAAAACACTTGGAAGCAATTCAAAATAACGGTTTGAGAATGGAAACAACTATTAAAGGAAATTTTACTGTTTATCCTGTGAAAGCTTGTGAAATGAAACATTATAATGAACAGCCAGATGTAATATTTGTCTGTGTAAAAGGATATTCACTGGAAGATACCATACCCTTTATCAAAAGAGTTGCTCATAAGAATACGGTGGTTATTCCGGTTTTGAACATCTATGGCACCGGCGGAAGAATGCAGAAACTGTTACCAGATCTATTGGTAACGGATGGCTGTATTTATATCGCGGCAGAGATCAAGGAACCAGGAACAATCTTGCAAAAAGGTGATATTTTTCGAATCGTCTATGGTGAAAGAAATAAATCCGAAAGTCAACCCGTCCTTTATGAGATTGCTTCAGATTTACAGGATAGTGGGATTACAAGTATTGTATCTGATGATATCAGAAGAGATGCACTTCAGAAATTTTCCTACGTGTCTCCAATGGCTGCTTGTGGTGAATATTATGATATTGATGCGGGGGCAGCTCAGCAGAAAGGAAAGGTCAGAGAAACTTTTGTAGCACTGATGCGGGAGATTGAGGTATTGGCTCAAGCCCTGGGCATACATTTCGATGTGGATATTGTAGAGACTAACTTATATATTCTGGATACGTTGGAACCCACCGCTTCAACTTCGATGCAGAGGGATTTGCGACAGGGAAAGAATTCTGAAATTGACGGTCTTATATTTGAGGTGGTGCGTTTGGGCAGAGAGTACGGTGTGAAAATGCCCGTTTATGAAATGATTGCCGAAAAACTTGGACTTAAAGCCTGAGATGGTTGGTTTAAATGCATAGAGCTAATTTCTGTTTCTTTTGTAGGCGCGGCGATATTGCTGGTCATTATTAATCTGTTTACTAGATAAATTTCAAAAAAGAGTTTCGATATTTCGAGACTCTTTTTTTGAGTGGATTAAAAAAACAATTCATTTTATTGTCACGAAACAATCACATTGGCGCGCTATGATATTGACAGAAAGACAAGGAGGTCAAAGAAATGGAATCTGTCTTGATCATACCCGCCCTTAATCCAGATGAAAAATTAATTACTTTGGTTGAAAAATTAAAGCAGAACGATATACGTATTGTTATAATAAACGATGGCAGTGAAGAGAAATATGACAATATATTTAAACTGCTAAAATACAAGTTTCGGTGTGAATTATGCACCCATACTAAAAATATGGGGAAGGGCGTTGCGCTAAAAACAGGACTTCGGTATGCTTCGTTGAAATACCCGGATTGCAGCGGCTATGTTATGGCAGATGCTGACGGTCAGCATTCAACAGAAGATATTCTGAAGGTAGCCGATACGCTGGATAAAAACCCGGATAGTTTAGTTCTGGGTACACGAGATTTTGATAAAAAAAACATTCCCTTTAAAAGCAGATGGGGAAATCGAATCACATCTTTTGTCTTTTTGTTAAGCACAAGTCATCAATGCTCCGACACACAAACGGGTCTTCGTGGGATTCCGAAACAATTCACGGAAATGTGTCTTTCAATACCGGGAGATCGATATGAGTATGAGATGAACATGCTGTTGGAAACTGGAAAAAATGGGATTCCATTTATCTATGTGCCGATTGAAACAATTTATTTGGAAGACAATAAATCGTCTCATTTTCATGCCATAAAAGATTCGGTCTGCATTTATTTAAATATCTTAAAATTCAGTCTATCTTCTTTGGCTTCAGCGATTATTGATCTAATATTATTTACAGTGTTTGTTAATTATCTGTTTGGAACAGGATCGGGCGGAATACTGGCCGCAACAGTCACTGCACGAGTGATGTCCGGTTGTGTGAATTTTATGATCAATAAACATTGGGTTTTTCAAAGTAAGAATAATAACAGCAGTGAGGTACTGCAATACATGGTTTTGTTTTTTTCTCAGATGATCTTGAGCTGGCTTTTCGTAACCTGTCTGAGCAACTTATCTGATAATCTCACCATTATAAAAATATTAGTAGACAGCTCATTATTTTTGCTCAGTTATCAAATCCAAAAGAATTTGATTTTTCATAAAAAAAGGAAGGGTACAATTTAAAATGAAAAATTTCTTTTCAAAACCCTACAGATGGGCGGCGGTTTTCTCAATTCTATTGATGGGAGCCGTTGCTTTTGTTCTGCTAGATACGTTTGCAATACAGAAAGCCCTTGTCGTCGTTGAACCAGAGTCGGCGATGGTAGCGAATGAGACCGCTGCTTCTCAATCAGATCCGGTAATTAGCGACAACTCTTACGAGGATGATAATATAAAAATCAGTATTGAAACCGTTCGTGATGATGATTCAACAATTTACGTAGCAGATATTCAGGTTTCAGACGCTTCTTATTTAAAAACAGCATTTGCCAATAATACCTACGGAAGAAATATTAAAGCCACAACGTCTGAAATTGCAGAAGCGCAGAATGCTATTTTTGCTATCAATGGTGACTATTATGGATTCCGAGATGGTGGTTATGTATTGCGTAATGGGGTAACTTACAGGAATACCGCCAGAAGTGCCGGAGATGATGATGCGTTAGTAATTGACAAAGATGGAAATCTATCCGTTGTTTCGGAAAACCAGACGAGTATGGAGTCATTGAGTAATAATTGGCAAGTACTATCTTTTGGTCCCGGACTTGTGGAAAACGGACAAATTGTCGTGGACAGCTCAAGTGAAGTTTCACAATCGATGACAAGTAATCCACGAACTGCCATTGGTCAGATTTCTGCTCTACATTATATCGTTATCGTTTCTGATGGCCGCACCAGTGAGAGTGCCGGACTTTCCCTGCTTCAACTTGCTCAGGAATTTCAGGAAAGAGGCTGTACGACGGCCTATAATCTTGATGGGGGAGGATCATCCACCATGTACTTCAATGGGAAAGTTGTTAATAATCCGACGGATGGTAAAAGTACAGGAGAAAGAGAGGTAAGCGATATTGTTTATTTTGGATACTAAAATAAAAAGTCATAAAAAGAAAATTATGAAAACAGCCTTGGTTTATTTGGCATTGTCGCTAATTGCGATCGTTATAAACGATGTTTATGGTCTTTTTGGACATGGGGTTCATTCAGCTTCCATGACATGGATGTTTTTATATCCGCTATTGGGCGGAGCGGTTTTATACCTTTTAATTTTCTTGTTGGTTCCAGATATCGCTCGCTTTGTTGCGTATCGGATGTTTTACAATATTTATAATTCGGGAATTGCAACATTGAGTCTAGGCAGTTTTCTCAAGGGAATTTTTGATATTGCCGGAACAAGTTCTGTGTATATAGCAGTCTTCTATGCAATTGGAGAGTTGTTTGTTGCCCTAGGATTGGTGATGTTATTGGTATTGGCAGTAAACCTCAAGAAAAGTCAGGCATGAAAAAAGCGGATTAGTAATAATAATGTTTGTCATGGTTACATTGATTTGTAAAATATTGAGGGGGAGCGACGATAATGTCGCTCCCCCTCAAATGGTTTAATTTTTTATTTATAATGGTGACTTTAAATCATGCTTTTAGCATATTATATTTAGCTGTTTTGCTTTGCTTCTAAAGCAACAAGTCTTTTAATAAGCTCGTCCTGATTTTCAAGGATATCATCCAGTTTTTGGTGAATGTCTTCAACGATTATTTCGGATTTAAGGTTAACGCGATAATCGTTTTTTGCTCGGAGTCGATCTTTTTCTTCTTGACGGTTTTGGCTCATCATAATGACTGGCGCTTGAATAGCGGCTAGACAAGATAGAATGAGGTTGAGTAGAATGAAAGGATAAACATCGTATGGTTTTGTGAGGAGCAGTGTATTTATGGTAATCCACACCACCAGGGTTAGGAAAAACAGAATAATAAAAACCCAACTGCCGGCAAATTTTGCAAGTCGGTCAGCCGCTTTCTGACCAAAAGTCAGTTTGTTTTCATGTTCGGTAACGGTGTTTTTTGATAAACTCTCTTCCAGGAGTTTGTGCAGAATTTCTTCTTCTTCGGTTGCGCTTTCATCATCTTGAATAATAGTTTTGATTAACTCAAGTCTTTGTTCACTGATTGACATACTGTTCACTCTCCATTTTTTATTTGCAGCACAGATTTAATTAGTTGATTTTCTCCAGTTATATTTATACAATAACACGACTAGCACAATCTTTTCCTTTAACCAAAGTGATTTATCTTGATTTGTCTATTGGCGAATATTTATTCTTGTGTATGTAAGGGGAATCCTATTTGTTTTTTGGGTTGCATTATGTTATGCTTTTATTAAAAGAAAATTAGAAAGATGAGATGATAAATGAAAATATTGAGATATTTACTGATTTTTGTCCCAATAAGTATCATCGGAGAATTGTTGCAAGTTTCTCCAACCCTAATGTTCGTTCTGGCAGCATTGGCGATTATTCCTTTAGCAGGCCTAATGGGTGAGGCAACTGAAGAAATATCTTTTTATTCCGGACCAAGGATTGGTGGATTTCTGAATGCAACTTTTGGCAATGCGACCGAACTCATCATTGCTTTTTTTGCATTGAAAGCAGGACTGTTTGATGTCGTTAAAGCATCGATTGCCGGTTCAGTCATTGGCAATATCCTGATGGTACTAGGTATGAGTATGCTGGTTGGCGGAATCAAGTTTAAATCACAGTCGTTTAATAAAAAATCAACTGAAGTTTCTTCAAGTATGTTGTTGTTTGCAGTGATTGGATTGACAATACCGGCGATTTTTACACATACCGTCGCTTCAGACCTTCTTAATACCCGGTACGAAGGGTTAAGCATTATCGTTGCCGTTATTATGTTTAGTATTTATCTGATGAGCTTGTACTTTTCATTTTATACCCACAAGGATATCTATGCGGTACAGCATGACGAGGAAGTCATTTCAAAATGGTCGCTTAAAAAAGCAATTATAGTTTTAGTCGGAGCAACGGTACTCATTGGTGTTGAGAGTGAGCTCTTCGTCAGTGTGGTTGAACCAATGACGGCGGCGATTGGATTAAGCGAATTCTTTGTTGGTATTATTCTGGTACCGATTATTGGAAACGCCGCTGAACATAGCACCGCCATTGTAATGGCCTATAAAAATAAAATGGATGTGGCAGTTGAAATTGCAATTAGTTCGAGTCTGCAGATCATCCTTTTTGTAACACCGGTGCTAATATTCCTCAGTTTGTTCTTTACCCCAATGAGCATTGTTTTCAATGAGTTTGAATTAGTTGCTCTGATATTTTCGGTTCTCATTGCAAACAGGGTGTCCAGTGATGGAAAATCCAACTGGCTGGAAGGGGTTCAGCTGCTGGCGGTCTATTTAATAATAGCCGTTTCATTTTTCATTTTATAACAAAGAAGTAAAATAAAATAAAATAAAAAGGAAGGATAATGAATGACTAAAAAAAATCGTGTAAAAAGAGAAATATTAAGATATTTCTTTATCTTAGCCGGTTCGATTATTGCAGCGTTTGCGTTGGAAATTTTCCTTATTCCCAATAATGTTATCGATGGTGGTATCACCGGTATTTCAATCATACTGAGTTACCTGACCGGAGTTCCCCTGAGTGCATTTATTGTTGTTTTGAATATCCCATTTCTTATTATGGGATATAAACAAATCGGAAAAACATTTGTCATTTCGTCCGCACTGGCTATTATGTCTTTATCATTCTGGCTGTCAATTTTCAAACCCATACCCGGTCTCACGGATGATGTACTCCTGGCAGCAGTCTTCGGGGGGATTATCCTGGGGATTGGTGTCGGTTTAATCATCCGTAACAGCGGTTCGCTGGATGGAACTGAAATGGTGGCGATTGCTTTTACCAGAAGAAGTTCCTTTTCAGTGGGCGAAATTGTTATGTTTTTCAATATCTTTATACTATGCAGTGCGGCACTTGTTTTTGGTTGGGATCGGGCAATGTATTCACTGCTGGCATATTATATTGCGTTCAAAGTGATCGATGTCACGATTGAGGGCCTGGATGAGGAGAAAGCAGCAATTATTGTATCTGATAATCCAGATGAGATTGCCGAGGCAATTTTGGCCCGATTAGGTAGAGGGGTAACCTTTCTTGAGGGTAAAGGCGGATTTTCAAAAGAGTCTAAAACCGTTATTTATTCGGTCATTACACGTTTGGAAATTTCCAAACTAAAATCGATCGTTGCTGAGAAAGATGAACATGCATTTCTCACAATCAGTGATGTTTTTGATGTAATGAAAGGAAAACAAAAGAAGCGATCAATCCATTAACAGTAAGAGGTAATGAAGTAAATTTAAGTACATTGAAATATAATAATATAGGGACATATCGCATACTAATTTAAAATATGGGATACGTCCTCCTTTTATATCAAAAATAAATCCCTTTAAGGTATTGACATTATTATAAAGAGACGGTAAAATTGTATTATAAAGTAAAACATACATGTTTAATATGAAATAAATATTGAAATATAAATGGGGAGAATTGTTATGGGGAAGCTGCTTATTATTAAAACAGGTGTTTCGAATAAATCGGTTATTAAAGAATGTGGCGATTGTGATTTTCGCATCGCGAGATGCGCGGGCGTCCCCTATAAAGATGTAAAGGTCGTATCGGTATATGAGAATATGAAACCAGTTCTGATGAACGAGATATCATCCGTTATTATTACCGGTTCACCGGCCATGGTAACTGATTTTGAACCTTGGAGTGTTGCAACATCGCAATGGCTTAAAGAGATTACACAGAAAAATATACCAATTTTGGGGATCTGCTTTGGGCATCAGCTGTTGGCGCAGACCTTAGGAGGATCTGTGGATTATCATGAGCTGGGTGAAGAAAAGGGTGAAGTCGAAATTCAATTGACAAATGACGGCAAAAAAGATCCGCTGCTCGGTGTGTTACCTTCACATTTTTCAGCCTACGCTTCTCATACTCAGACTGTTACGAAGCTGCCTAAAAATGCGCGTGTTCTTGCAAAAAATAATTTCGAATCATTTCATGCAGTTTCTTTTGGCGAAAAGGTTTGGGGATTGCAGTTTCATCCTGAATGCACAGATCATTTTCTCTGCAACTCCACACTCAAAAACACCCATGGTGCAACTTTGTTAAGACGTTTTGTTGAACTAGCAGGATAAGAATGAGAAAGGCATCGTGCAGAAGTGTTATTAATTGTTCGTATTAGTAAAGCTCTCTTTAGAATGGACAGTCAGATCAAACAAACTGTTTTATAAAGAGAGCTTGGTTATTTTTTGTTTAATTATCGCTAGCTACAACACGATTTTTACCGGTATTTTTTGCCTGGTACAAAAGTTTATCTACCATGTCTATCGTGTTATTGTAATTTCCTTGTTCATAGGGACACAAACCAATTGATACAGTACATGGGAAGTCTGTTTTTCGATGATCAAAGGCATGCAAAAATTGCTCTGACCGAGAATAAATTGTTTTCGTTGTTTCATTTTCAATAAGGACGGAAAATTCTTCACCACCCAAACGGCAAATAATGCCATCCGGGAAATACTCTTGTAAACAAACTGAAAGTTCGATTAGAACCTGATCTCCGGAAGAATGTCCGTATTGATCATTGACTTTTTTGAATTCATCAATATCCAGAAATATCATGACGCCATCATTTTCTAATTTATCAAAATAATCGATAAAATAACGACGATTATAAAGGCCAGTCAATTGATCCGTCGTTGCCAAGACTTCCAATTGCTTCTTTGTATTTGTAATTTCTGTTACATCAGTGAATACCACAATGAGCCCATGGTGTTTTGCAATTGGTATCATCCGAACTTGGTAATGCTGCTGTTCAATCGTTATAAGTTGAGCCATGTTGCCAACGAGAAGCTCAGATAAAACGGGATACATATTAACATTATTTCCTATATTTAATACTCCGAGCGTATTAAATAATTGATCCGTGGCCTGATTAAGATTTAAAATAAAACCGTCATGGTCGATGACAATGACGGCTTCTTCAATGGTATTAAAAACCATTTCATGGGTAATTTCACTTAGAAACAGAATGTCATATTGGTATAATCCACGGGCTACAAAAATGCTTAGAAGTAAATAAGTGAAAGGGGGGAGCTCAATAAAGGCTGGACCTAATCCCATTAAATAAAGGATGCTGGTAATAGCAGGGATCAACATTCCGGTAAACATTAGGGCAATCCGTTTGCGGGAAAAAATCGGTGCTTTAAGAAAACACTTAAAAAAAACAGTTAATGCATATCCAATAGCGAAATAAAAAGAGCCTAATTGGACCAGGTACCAAATTCCCCTTCCAGTAACCAATAAAGGAAAGCCAAGACTGAAATTAATGCCAAGAGATGAATAATACCATCCGTGCAGCTGATTTGTACAAACAAAAATCAGTGTTAATAGATTCAATCCCAAGATAAAAGCTAAAACGAATCGGTTGGCAAATTGCTTCTCTTCCGCATATTCTCTGGCAAACCATAAAATAAGGATGGGATAAAAGGCAGCACCAATATATTCAATACAGACCCAAAAATACAGGCTCTCTTCAGTTGTGCTTATAAGTTCAACGCCATATCCGATCGAATGAATGGCCATGGCGATCAAAAGAATGGCAAAAGCTCTTGCTCCGGAAACTGTTTTATGTTTAATTCCGACAACACTTAGGATAATCAGGATTATAGCTGTCAATATTAAAAAACGGCTTAATAAGATATTCATGGAAACCTCAATTAAATTATTTGTGTGACAAGTTAAAATCATATAAGTTTAACTTACATAAGTTTGACTCGAAAAAAGTTATCAAAATAGTGTTAATAACATAAATTTGTTCAATAAAAATTGTACGCTTTTAGGATATCATATCGTCTTTAGTGAAACAAGTAAACTAGCTTAATAAAATGTTAGCGGTTTGAAAATCAAAACTCAACAAATTAAGAAGATATACGAACTCGCGGTTACCGGTAAGCTCTTAAAGGTCACAGATAAACTATCATAGTTAGGGTGTGATTCTGAATTGGTGGAGAGTGTTCACTTAAGTAAGCTCGTATTTGACACCCTGATAGGTTATTGACATTTTCAACAAAAGACAATAGAATACAACTATCATATAGGTCATCTATGAAATCCTATTTGAATGGCATAAATTAAGAATGATTCAAAGAGGGAGGTTTGATGGGTAAGTTACTGATTATAAAAACCGGAGTTTCGGATAAATCAATTATTAAAAAATGTGGGGATTGCGATGTTCGCATCGCAAGATGCGCAGGAATTCCGTATAAAGATGTAAAGGTGGTATCGGTATATGAGAATATAAAACCAGTTTTAATGGACGATGTTTCGGCCATTATTATTACCGGTTCGCCATTTATGGTTACAGACTGTGAGCCATGGAGTGTTGCTACATCACAATGGATCAAGGCAATTGCACAAAAGAATATTCCAATTCTGGGCATTTGTTATGGACATCAACTTTTGGCTCAAACCTTTGGCGGATCTGTGGGTTATCATAAATTAGGTGAGGAAAAGGGAGAAATTGAAATTGAACTGACCGAAGAAGGAAAAAAGGATCCATTGCTGGGGGTATTGCCTGCAAAATTCTTAGCCTATGCTTCTCATTTACAAACTGTTATACGGTTGCCTGAAAATGCAATCGTTCTTGCAAAAAATAATTTCGAACCATATCATGCAGTTTTGTATGGCGAAAAAATATGGGGCGTGCAGTTTCATCCCGAATGTACCGATAATTTTCTTTGTGAAGCGACATGTCAAAATTCATATGGCGGAACTTTGATAAGAAGATTTCTCGAGCTGGCAGGATAAAGGTGAAAAGAACAGTTTGAGAACGTTAAAGCAACTTTTTTACTGTCAAAAAGTTGCTTTAACGATTGCTTTATATACATGCTAGAATATCAAGGACTTTAATTGAAAGTTGAATATCGAAAAGCATGTCATTATCGGTAAAATTAATATTGGTTATTTCAATGATTCGATTAATTCGGTATTTTAAAGTATTATAATGGACATGCAGGGCTTTAGCGGTTAGCGTCGTATCCTGATTATGTTTAATATAGATGATTAATGTTTCTAAAAAGCTACTACCTTTTTTTTCATCAAGCGCTTTTAGTGTTTTAACAACGGGGTGTATTAAGTTCCTGATATTTGTCTCGCCTCTAAAGCTTAAGATCATATGAGGAATGATGAGGTTGCTATAATTTAATAATCTTTCGTTTTTCTTCAAAAGTTCTCCTAAAGTTAAACAGTTGGCTGCTTGTTTATAATGCTCACAAAAATCGTACAAATGATAAAATATTTTACTGATTCCAGCGGTGCAATCATTTTCTTCCAGTAATCCTTGAAATGATAACATTTCTTTTTCGTTTTGTATTTCTGCGGTCATGGTATCAAGCAAAATGACAAGCTGCCCATTGTAGATCAGCACAGTTTGACGGTTGAAGAAATTCTGAAATATTCTTTTCAAATAATACAGTCTGTCGTTTGTGTTTTGGCGGTTATCAATTCTTATGGTAATGACGAATAGATTTTCATATAATTTCAAGCCATACATTTTTGCCCGTTCCTCGATCGCGGCATGATTATACATTTTCTGATTCAACAAGGCAGTCAGAAAGGTATCAGTTAATGAATTTTTAGAATGGCCGAAGGTACTGGTGTTTTCTATGTTTAAAGCGATAACATTGCACAGCATAATCAATATTTCTTCATCACAAGCTGTTATCGGCTGGTTGTATTCGAGGAGCTTTAAATATGCCAGGGGTCGATTGCTTTTAAGAACTCTTCCCACGAGCTGACGATGATTCAATAAACCCGTTTCCCAGATAATTAATTCATCATCATCTTCAAATTTACCGTCATCAATCATGATGGATTGGGCGTATTCCTTAGTTACATAGCCTTTTGAAAGCGTCCATTCCCAAAGTGGTTCATTAATAATATTATTTCCTCCAGAATGGGCGATAAAGCAAAGGGAAATATCAACCAGTAATAACGGATTATTTAAAAACTGATAGCCTAAATCCATTAATTGTTGAATGGTATATCCTTTTTGACAGGCCTGTAAAAGTTTTACCGAATAATCCCCAACGCGCTGTTTGTCTTTGAATAGTTTTTCAAGAATGTCCATAACAGTTTCCGTGGTCCAATTCTTTTCGAGTATAATAATATTAGCGGCATTGTCTTTTATATTGTTTTCAGAAAGCAGACTGTCTTCAATAATGATAAAATTGCTTTTAATTTTTAATGATACATCAGAAATAACTGAAGCATTTACAACATAAATATTTGTAGCTAATAAACTATCGGCAGATTGCGGGTAAGTGCCATAGCCTTCGATATCCATATAGTCGTTAATTATTGTTTTGTTTGGGTATCCATCAAATGCGGAAATTATTTTGGTAAGCTCAATAGCCATAAAAACTCCTTTCAGGATGTTTGGAAATTCAAAATTCAGGATAAAGCATCTTTTATTAGTACTAATTATATCATTCATTTTTAAATTGTGTCTATAAACCAATCAGTTAAGGCAGATCATTTGGAAGGACCTTTTTAAAAAATAGGTTTGAAAACCCTTAATATAAATTCAGTTAAGCTTGTTTATAAATATTTGACAATTTTATAGCTTCAATTTGTAAAATTCGACAAACTTGACTTATAAGAAATTACTAAAAAATGCCCAAAAATCTCAAACCACACCGAAGACATACTGTCTATCAATTGATAGACTCATAACAGGAAATAGGAATGCGACTATCAATTAGTTTTTATAGTCGCTATCGTTATATTATGGAGGTTTTAATATGGTACGCAGATACACACAATTATGTCCAGTGGCTTTTGGAACAGGCGCGGTCAGCACGACTGGAGAGGTGGGAAAAGAGTTAGGCTTAAAGAAGGTCTTAGTGGTTACGGATGAAAACATTGAACAACTCGGCCATTCTCAAAAAGTAATTGACAGTTTAACAGAAGCTGGTATTCAAACCGTTTTATTTAATCGTTGTGAGATGGATGCGCCTGACTACACGGTACAGGCAGGCGCAGACTTGGCTAAAAATGAAGGTGTCGATGGCATCATTGGCATCGGTGGCGGAAGTGTCCTGGATAGTGCCAAAGGAATTAGTGTTTTGGCAACAAATAATATTACTGTTGCTGAATTGCTGGACTGCTCAAAAAAAATGATGCCGGTGGAAAATCCACCTTTGAAGATCATCCTCATTCCGACGACTTCAGGAACTGGTTCGGAGAGTACGATTATTGCAGTCATCAGCGATACTAAAAACCACGAAAAAACTGGCACAATGGCACCGCCGACCTTTGCCATTGTTGATCCTGAATTGGCGCTGACGATGCCAAAGGAGGTTACAGTTTATACCGGGATGGATGCTTTTTCACATGCCTGTGAAGCGCTAACCAGTATTCAGCCCAATCCCCATTCAGACATTCTGTGTTATGATTCAATTGAAAGAATTACAAAATGGCTGCCAATTGCAGCCAAAGACTTAAATAATCTTGAAGCAAGAGAAAATCTGGCTCTGGCAAGTAATAACGCGGGGATTGCCTTCAATGATGCAATGGTTCATCTCGGACACGCGACAGCCCATTCAATGGGGGCGGCGTTTCATATTCCTCATGGTATTTGCTGTGCGCTGGTAACACCGGTCATGCTGGAACTGACGGCAAGCGTTTATCCTGAAAAAGTCAAAAAAATCGGTGAAATTATGGGTCTTACCATTAATTCATCGGATTCAAAGGAAATCGGTCTGCAAGTTGCCGACAACATTCGTCAGTTTATGAAACAGTTGGATATTCCAACCTTAAAAGATTTAGAAATATCAAAAGAGCAGATTGGTAGCTGCACAAATTATGTAGCCAATGAGGGTCTTCGTTTTCTTTGTCCGGTTCAGGTCACAGAAGAACAAATATCAGAATTGCTGGGACAAATCTATGATGGGTATCAATAGAGAGATCCGCATTTTTTTTAAATCAACACTAAGTTGTAAAAATTAGGAGGTTCAGATGGCTTTTGAAAATTTATTATCACCAATCAATATCGGAACATTAAAGATCAGAAATCGTGTTGTAATGGGGGCAATGGGTTCCGGAACAGCTAACGAGAACGCTACTGTTTCTGAATGTGAATGTGCCTATTATGCCGAACGTGCTAAAGGTGGGGTCGGTCTTATCATCAATGAGGTAACCCGGGTAAACAACGACACCGGTGTCATGATGCCGAGACAAACATCGGCGGCTACGGATGACTGTATCCCAGGACTTGCCAAATTGGCAAAGGCGGTTCATTTTTATGATGGGGCGATCTTCATCCAACTCCATCATCCGGGGAGACAAACTTCCTGTGAAGCAATTGGCGGGCAGCCAACCATTTCTCCAAGCGGCATTAAGAGCATGCTGACTCAGGCGGACTGTCGGGCAATGAGCAATGCGGAAATAAAAAGCTTTGTCCAGGATTATATCAATGCGGCAGAACGATGCTGTAAAGCTGGCATTGATGGGGTTGAACTTCATGGTGCTCATGGTTATATGCTTAACCAGTTTTTATCGCCGATGACGAATAAAAGAACGGATGAATACGGCGGAAGCACAGAAAATCGTGCCCGTGTGGTAAAAGAAATCATTGAAGGCATTCGGGTTCGTGTCGGTCGCGACTATCCGGTAATGCTCAGAATTTCAGCGGATGAATTTTTGCGCAAGTCAATGTTCCCATTCCAGGAAGACGGATTGTTATTGGATGAAGCGGTGGAAATCTGCAAATATCTTGTTCCTTTTGGCCTTGATGCCATTAATGTATCAGCTGGTATCTATGAAACCATGAATACCGCCTGGGAACCAATTTCCTATCCTGAAGGCTGGAAAATATATCTGGCTGAAGCGGTTAAAAAGGCCGTGGATGTCCCGGTATTTGGTGTCGGCGTAATCCGTAATCCCGATTTTGCAGAAAAAATAATTGCCGCCGGAAAAGTTGACGGCGTCACTATTGCCCGTGGCTTACTGGCTGATCCGGATTGGGTTAAGAAGACGGCTGAAGGACGAGTTGAAGATATCCGACGATGCATTTCCTGTCTAAATTGTATGGATTCCATGATTACCAATGCGATGGAGGGTGAACCGTTTGCTTGTGCAATCAATGCCCGGGCGGCCCGGGAATGGTTCTACAATGATCCGCGACAGGATGGAAATAATCGTCTAGTTGTTGTCGTCGGCGGCGGTCCTGCCGGAATGGAAGCGGCGAGAGCGTTAGCAGAACGACAATTCAAGGTTGTTTTATTTGAAAAAGGAAATGAACTGGGGGGTCAATTGTGTCTTGCCAACAAGCCACCGCATAAAGATAAAATAAATTGGCTGATTGAATATTATGAAATTCAGCTGAAAAAACTTGGTGTCGATATTCGCTTGAATACACCAGCAACCATAGATGTGATTAAAGGATTAAACCCTGATGCTGTTTTTGTTGGTACCGGATCAGCTTCAATCGTTCCTCAGTCGATCAAGGGTATTGATGGGAAAAATGTCTGCACCAGCACCGAGATTCTGGGTGGAAAAGTAAAATTATCCGGTAAGAAAGTAGCCGTAATCGGTTCAGGTATGACCGGTGTTGAAACGGCAGAATTACTTGAAACTCAGAACAATGAAGTTTATGTAGTGGAAATGGCTGATCGAATCGGTCCAGATGCAAGCTGGCAGAGTTTTAGTGATGTCCAGGCCCGTTTGATCGAATTCGGAACCGTTTTTATGCCATCTCATAAGCTGGTTGAAATTTCGAAGGATGCCATCAAACTGGAAAAAGAAGACGGTGAACAAGTGGAATTAGCCGTTGATTGCGTCGTTTTATCTTTAGGGGTAAAGGCCGATCAGACCTTGGCTGACGAATTGGCGGAAAACTTCGATAAAGTGGTGAAAATTGGTGACACGGCAACAGTTGGAAGAATTGCAAATGCGGTTAAGACAGGATTCATAGCTGCTTATCAATTATAGAAATTAAACATTTAAAAGGCTGCTGAAGAATCAATTGATTCTTCAGCAGCCTTTTAATGTTTTAATTAATTATTTAGTTTTCGGTTTGTGCTTCAACGACGCTGCCGCCACAATATTTTTCGCGGAGTCGCGGTTTTTCAATTTTTCCGGTTGGGTTTCTTGGCACAATATCAAATATGATCTGGCGTGGGCGCTTATAGCGTGGAAGCGTAGTACAGAAGTCTGCGATATCCTCTTTTGTACATAGACAATCCGGCTTTAACTCGATGATAGCTGCTGAAATTTCACCCAGTCGATGATCCGGCAAACCAATCACTGCAACATCTTTGATTGCTTCATGGCCATGGAGAAAATCTTCAATCTGGACCGGATATATATTTTCGCCGCCACTGATAATGACATCCTTTTTTCGGTCGACCAGATAAACAAAGCCATCGTTGTCCATTCGGGCCATATCACCGGTAAACAGCCAACCATCTTTGAGAACAGCCGCGGTGGCTTCAGGATCGTTGTAGTAACATTTCATTAAGCCGGGCCCCTTAACGACCAGTTCACCAACTTGTCCTTGGGGAACCGGGGATCCGGATTCGTCAGCAATCATCAATTCCCATTTGTAACCAGGCTTTCCAATCGCCCCAACCTTGTGTATGTTTTCCGTCCCCAGGTGGACACAGCCAGGTCCGATCGATTCGCTCAGGCCATAGTTGGTGTCATAAAGATGGTTTGGAAAGTATTTTTTCCAACGATGAATAAGACTTGGCGGAACCGGCTGAGCACCGATGTGCATCAGTCGCCACTGATCAAGATCATAATCTTCCAATTTTAATTCGTCTCTTTCAATGGCATCCAGAATATCTTGGGCCCAGGGCACCAAAAGCCAGACAATCGTAATTTTTTCTTCCGAAACAGCTCTCAAAATCCATTTTGGTTTAACGGCACGAAGTAAAACGGCTTTTCCGCCGACCAAAAAACTTCCAAACCAATGCATTTTTGCACCGGTATGATACAAGGGCGGAATGCATAAAAAGGTGTCTTCCTTTGTTTGAGCGTGATGATTGTTTTCGGTATAGCATGCCGACATCAGACTGCTGTGGGTATGCAAAATTGCTTTTGGAAAACCGGTAGTGCCTGAAGAAAAATACAGGGCGGCATCATCTTCATCCGCCAGTTTTATTTTTGGTGCCTCAGCTGAATAAGTTACTGAGAGAAGATCATAGCTTTCAGCAAAGGGCGGACAATCCTTACCAACAAAGAATAAGGCTTCCACTTGAGGAATGTTATTCTTTATTGCTTCCATGCGGTCAATGAATTCCAGGCCGAAAATCAAGAAATCAGTTTCTGATAATTCCAGGCAGTATTTTATCTCGTCGGCAGTATATCGATAGTTTAGGGGAACAACAATGGCACCGGTTTTTAATATTCCAAAATAAATTGGCAGCCATTCCAGGCAATTCATTAATAGGATAGCGACTTTATCCCCTTTTTTAATACCTCTGTCCAGCAGGAGATTGGCAAATTGATTTGCCTGGCTGTCAAAATCGCTCCAGGAAAGTTCTCTCCGAAATTTTATTCCTGAAGTCGCTTCAACCAGTTCAAATTCACTCCAGGTGATCTGATGTTTTTCTAATGTCTCCGGATTAATTTCAACCAGGCTGATGTCCTGACCGAAATTTTTGGCATTCTGAGACAATATTTCCGTTATCGGCATTTTTATTTGTTCCTCCTAAAAGTTTCTTTTAAAATTATGGTCTATATGAATCAAAGCAATTATTTCTCTATTCTATTATAGGATGAATATTCAAGTCAAGTGAAACACTTCATTGGAGGCACTTGTCTTAATGTTCTTTATAAAAACATCTTTGTATTTTGGACGAATCAGAAATGGCTGATTTAGGCTTAAACCAGATCATTTTCTTCTAAAGCTAATTTTGCGGCAGGGAAGGGCTCCAAAGCTCGACTGAGGATTCCTTGAACATAGGCAATCAGCATGCCATAGTTTGTTATATACACACCTTTTTGTCTTGCCGTACGGGTTCGATATTGCATTTCCCGGCGATTAAGCATGCAACCGCCACAGTGGACAATGACGGCGTATTCGTCAATCTCTTTTGGATAATGAGCGCCGGCAGCCCAATGAAATTCTATATCGCCGCCGGCAATCTGCCTGATCCAACGGGGAATTTTCACTTTGCCGATGTCATCCGCCTGGCGATGGTGGGTACATCCTTCCACAATGAGTACCTTGTCCCCGGGAACAAGCTGCTCGATCCGTTTAATGCCCTTTACCATTTCGGCAAGATCGGTTTTTTGTCGTGCAAATAGTATTGAAAAAGAGGTTAACGGAATTTCGGGCGGGGTATCGGCGGAGACTTTTAAAAAAGCCTGGGAATCGGTTATGACCAGGGCCGGAGGGGTCTTTAAGCTTTCCAGGGTATGCTTAAGTTCATGTTCTTTGGTGATCATGGCTATCGCATCTTTTTCGATGATATCCCGTATGGTTTGCTGCTGGGGAAGGATGAGACGTCCCTTTGGTGCTGATTTATCAATTGGCGTCACGAGTACAACCATGTCGCCAGAATCAATGAGGTCTCCGACCAGGGCTGGCTCGACATCTTCATAATTGGCATGATCAATGATTTTCTTTTTCAGGGCTTTGATGCCGGTGCCGTCATAAACGCTGGTAAATGAGAGCGGAATTTTAATCGATTTTTGTAATATCTCGATTTCTTCAGATGTGGGGGTGCCTTTATCACACTTGTTTAAGACAAAGACGCTGGGAATTTTTCGTTGCGCGAGTTGATCGATAAAGTCTTTTTCAAAATCGGTAATCCCGGTTTCAATATCGGCGACGACAATAGCAAAATTGCATTTTCGCAGGACCTCATATGTTTTTTCAATGCGAAGCAGTCCCAGTTCACCGGAGTCGTCTAAACCGGCGGTATCAATAAAAACAACCGGCCCAATGGGTAAAAGCTCCATGGTTTTATAAACCGGATCGGTTGTTGTCCCGGCGACATCGGATATAACGGCAACAGGCTGATCCGTTAAAGCATTAATGAGTGAAGATTTTCCCGCGTTTCGTTTTCCAAAAAGACCAATTGCCATTCTGTTGGCCATGGGTGTTTCGTTCATACTATTCATGATTTCTATTTTCCTTCCTTATTTGAGCTGGGTGATGTCAGACGTTCAGGTCTTAAGAGATCATCCAATAATTTTTCATCCATCCAGTTGTTTTCGATAATGATTTCCTTAATTGATTTTCCAGTTTCTTTTAATAATAATGCCGCTTCAGTTGCTTTGTCATAGCCGATATAGTTAGTCAGAGCAGTAAGCATCACGGTACTGTTGTCCAAATTTCGCCGACAGACATCGGCATTAGCCACGATCCCTTCAATGCACCGTTCGGTAAACAAGGGCAGGATGTTTTTTAAAATGTCCAGTGCTTCAAACAGATTTTTGGAGAGCACCGGTAAAAAAGCATTGAGTTCCAACTGCCCGGACATGGCGGCCAGCGTGATGGCCATGTCATTGGCCATAATTTGAAAAGCGGCCTGATTGACGGCTTCAGGAATCACGGGGTTGATTTTCCCAGGCATGATAGAAGATCCCGCCTGAACGGGCGGCAACGTGATTTCGCCAATGCCGGTGTAGGGTCCGGAAGACAGAAGCCGTAAATCATTGGCTATTTTCGAAAGGTTCACGGCCGCTGTTTTTAAGAGTCCGGAAACTTCTACAAAGACGTCGCAGTTCTGGGTAGGATCCATCATATAATCGGTCCGAGCAAGACTGATACCAGTCAGGTCCCGAAGGCGTTCGATCATGGTGAAGATGTAGGAGCGAGGGGCATTCAGTCCGGTTCCGATGGCAGTTCCGCCGATGTTTACCTGGCGCAGCCGTTCTTCCGCTTTGTAAAGACGCCAGCGATCTCGTGAAATGGCTTGAGCCCAGGCACCGAATTCCTGACCAAGAGTGACGGGAACGGCATCCTGTAATTGGGTTCGTCCGGCCTTGATGATTCTTGAAAACGTTTCTTCTTTTTCCTGAAGTGCCGTTTGAAGATTGGCAAAAGACTCAGTGACCGGTTTTAAAAGGCGGATGGCAGCAATACGGACGGCAGTGGGAAAAACATCATTGGTGGATTGATGCATGTTCACATGATCCAGTGGATGGATCAGATGGTAATCCCCTTTCTTTCCGCCTAAATGCTCAATGGCTCTGTTGGCAATGACTTCATTGACATTCATATTAGCAGAGGTGCCGGCACCGCCCTGCATGCAGTCCACCACAAACTGATCTCTAAAAGCGCCCGCCAGAATTTCATCACACGCCAGAATAATGGCTTCCGCCACGTTTTCATCCAGGGACTTAATATTGCGATTGGTGATGGCGGCTGCTTTTTTAATGGTGACCAAAGCTTCCACGAGTTCTTTGTGGATGGGAATACCGGTTATATGAAAATTCTGTAAAGCCCGAACTGTGTGAATGCCGTAATAGGCATTATCTTCTATTTCAAGTTCTCCTAGTAAATCATGTTCTATTCGCATTTTTTCCTCATTTCAAAATTTCAAAAAATAAAAGCTCTCCTTCTGAAAATAGACAGAAAGAGAGCGTAAGAGCAAAAATTACACACTTTGCCAAATGCGCACCTTTCCGGTCAGAAAAATCTTTTCGGTTAGGATAAATATGACAAGCTTCATGCCGGAGAACAGTTTCCTGTGATCAGGCACAAAGTTTTATTAACGTTTACAGTTAATTGTTGGCACTATCTTAGCATTGTTTTTCACGTTTGTCAAAGAAGCTTTATGATACTATTTTGTGCTATTTTCATGAGCTGTTCATAATCAGAAAAAACAGAGGTGAAATTCATCAGGTCAAGATAGATGATTTTGCTGGAATGAAGAGGAAAGATATTTATTTCAACCTTGCTGACAAAACCAGAAGATAAAAAATAAAAGTATTAAAGAGCACGGCTGTTTGTGTGATTATAGCAATAAAATGGGTAAATACGTATTACACAACCAGAGAGGAGGATTAATATTATGAAATACCAAATTGTCAAAGAATTTCCTCATTCTATTATGGAAAAAGGAAAAAGCCCGGTGATTTCTATTTATATTGACACCAAAATAAAAAAACCAGATCGCCTTGAAAATCCCATCTATTTTAAAAATCTTGTGAGAGAAGCGCAGGAGTCTATAAAACATGAGGAAGTGAGAGGGTTTAGAGATCTGTTTTCGCTTTTTAAACAAATGGAGGATGATGCTTTGTTCTGGGAAGGTGCCACAGAAGGCATGGCTATCTTGGCAGATGAAGAAGAATGTATAGTATACAAACTGCCGATTAGTGTAACCAATCGAACCATCGTTGCAGATAGTTTTTATATAAAACCGATATTGAAAAGTTACCAGTTGAATGGCCGCTATCATGTTCTTGGCCTCAATCGGGATAGTTTTACTCTCTATGAAGCAGATCGTTATGGCATGCACAAAATTCATTTAGATGAAAAAGACTCAACGATGGAAGGGGTTTTGGGATCGGAAATAACATCTCGTTATCAAAGTGTTTCCAGAGTAAGCGGAGGAGAATCTGTTTATCGCGGACATGGAGGTGCAAAAGATGAGAGAAACATGGATCAGGAGCGGTTTTTTCGTCACGCTGATGCCTTTGTTCAAGAGCAATATTCAAATCGTTACAAAGTACCGTTGATTCTCGTTGGCTTAGATGAACATCAGGGAGAATTCCGAAAGTCATCAAAAAACTCATACATCATTAATGAAGGTATCAAAAGTGATATTGATTCGATGGATGAAAAAACACTTCATGATAAGGTTCAGGATATTATGAAAGTGATTTTAAAAAAAGAAGTGAAAGAGCGAATGGAAGCATTTACTCAAGCACATTCAAAAGATATGGGATCTGACGATGTTGTTCAAATTGCCAGAGCAATTACCGATAACCGGGTTGGAGCGCTCTATTTAGAGGAAGATAAAGTCCATCCAGGAAGATTCGATAGCAACCACGGCACCATTATAGAGGGCAAATCAGCGGATCATTACATTGGCGATATTTATGATGATATGGCCGAGGCGGTTCTTAGCCGGGGCGGAGAAGTTGTCATCATGGAAAAAGGAGAAATGCCAACTGAAAGAGACATAGCTGCGGTATATCGGTTTTAAAATCATTTTAAAATTGAATGTTGTTGTCAGATGTCAGATAATAGGTAAGGATTAGTTTCTATAGAAAAGAGCTAATCCTTTTTATTTATTTTGAAATAACTGATCAAGAGAACAATAAAAAGATTAATAAAAATATTGACGGTAGCTAGAAGACATGTTAATATATATTAAACATATAAGAATAATATGAATAAAATAAAAAGAAGGAGGAAGAAATTATGGCACCAATTGTTATTAACAATTGGATAATCAGAGTTTTTGAAATTTCAAGTGACTTTACTTTTATAAAAATATGGTATTAATTTATAGAAGTTATTGTTGATATGAGAAGTGCCATTTTCAGTGATTTGATATGAGTGTAGTAATTGTTGGAGGCCATGATCGGATGGTTTGTACATATAAAGAAATTTGCAAACAATATAAATGCAAAGTGAAGGTTTTCACACAAATGCCTGGGGACATGAAAAACATGATTGGAAGTCCAGACCTCCTGGTTCTTTTTACGAACACGGTTTCACATAAGATGGTTCATAATGCAATAAAAAGCGGTGAAAAATCGGGCGCTCAAATTGTGTATTCTCATAGCAGCAGTGCCTGCGCTTTAAACAACATTTTGGCAGATTACTGTTCAGGCAAAAATTGTGTTGAGTGTCAGCATTATAATCAAGGAAAAATTCATTGATTCCTAAAAATTAAAGCCGGTTGTCAATTTAAATTCAGAAAATGATCAGGCCTATTTTTATAGGAATGGTTTGTTTTATAAATTAGAATAGTATTGTATAAGTCTTACCAATTGACTAACAAATGAATTTTCATTATCAAACCATGCGGCAATACGCACTTGATACTCATTATTACTGATTTTGCTGACCAGTGTTTGTGAGGAATCGAAAATAGAAGCAAAAGTGTTGCCAACAATATCGGAGGAAACATACTCTTCTTCAGTATAACCGAAGATTTCAGTGGCTGATGATTTCATGGTTTTGTTAATATCATTGGCAGTTATATTTGATCCCATAACGACAGCAGTAAAGGTAATCAGGCACCCCACTGGAACAGGTACCCTGACGGCTGAACCAAAAAGTTTCCCATTTAATTCAGGGATCACTCTTCCGACTGCTTTTGCAGCTTCTGCTGTGGTAGGGATAATATTATCAGCGGCAGCTCTTGATCTTCTGAAATTTCCTTTTTTCTGTGCATTGTCCAAAAGCATCTGGGTAGAAGTATAACCATGTACTACTAGCATCATGCCACTCTTGATCGTTGCATAGTCATTGAGAATTTTAACCATAGGAGCTAAAGCATTTGTTGAACAGGAAGCGCCTGAAATAATCTTATCTTCAGTTGAAAGCGTGTTTTCATTCACCCCAAAGACAATCGTGGGAATATCAGTTCCTGCTGGAGCAGATATCACAACATGTTTGGCACCGGCAGCCAAATGAGCTTGTGATTTCTCTTTGGAAAGATAAGCACCTGAGCATTCCAGGACAATATCGATATTCAAATTTTTCCATGGTAGTCTAGAAGCATCTTGTTCTTGAAAAAACGGAATTTTAATATCGTCCACTGAAATATAATTGTCTCCTGAATCAACATAATCTGCTAAATCGAACTTCCCTTGTGTGGTGTCAAATTTTAATAAATATGCAGACAAATCCGGTGAGACAATATCATTGATTGCGGCAATTTCAAATTCTGCTAACGAATATAATTGTCGAAAAGTCATCCTGCCAATCCTGCCAAATCCATTAATTGCAATTCTAACGGTCATTTTATAGTCCTCCTTGTGCAAAACGTAAAATTAAACCGATGATTTGTGGGAAAAGCGTCATAACGACGACGGCTCTCACGACTTGTAAAATAATAATATCGGTATTTTCGACGCCGAGATCTGCCGATATAAGGGCCATATCCGATGCGCCTGCAGGAGTGGTGATCAGCATCGCTTCTTTTTGAGTGAAATGGCAGGTATGACTGATCAGCTTGCCTGTTAAAAAACAGTTTACCGTGTATCCGACAACAACAATGAACAATGGTAACAGCAGATATCGTAATTCCAAGATATTGGAACTACTGACTGTACTGCCTAGATAACAACCACTGAGCACCTGGGCGATTTTTTTGGCCCAGCGTGGAATGTAAGCAAAGTCAAAAAATAATTTTAGAACCAACACCGAGATAATTGGAAATACAAAAGTAGCAGATGGTAAGCCGGAGGTATTTCCTAAAAGACCGAAAATTGAGGCGACTGCTAATGTACAAAGAAACGCCTGCCAGGACTTTGTTTTCGATTTCTGGCGCTTTTTAGTATAAGCTTCTCTGGTTGCTAGAGCATTATTTTTTTTGCTGCGTTGATCCCATGCAAAGATAAGACCAGGTAATACAGCGATACCGAGAATTTGACGGGCCAATTGCATAACGGCAACTTTGGGTCCATCAGCTCCCATAGCAACGGCTATGATTGGGGTGTCACTGATTCCACCGGGGACAACGGACATGAGTGAGGTTGTTAAATCCAAAGGACTCGTATAATAAATTAAAAACCCCGCAGTCAGATTTAAAATAAGCAAAGCCATCAGCATGATCATGGTCGGTTTCCAAATTTGAGGTAAACGCTTTACATCACTTTTCTCCATAATGCAGCCAATGAACGCACCGGCAATAATTTGCACAATAATTTTTGTTTGATTTGGCATATAAGCAGAAGCAAAGAAAATATTCAATGTTGCTGCACCGATCATCGAACCAATCAAAAAGCCACTAGGCACTTTTAACTTGTTGAAAATAAAACCCAGGACGCCACCGAATAACAATGTGAGTAAAAGATTAAACACCTACTTTTGCCTCCAATACTGATATTAAATACAATGAAATAATGTTAAATGATATATAAGATGGATTTTGTAAGCACTCTAATGAGCAAATATCTGCTATTTTAGCATCTAATTTATTGAAAAACAATAAAATATGGTGTATTATAAAATGGAAATACATGAAACGCACGAAATAATACGAAATAGTACGAAATAACATAAAGCTTAAAGTGAGGAAAAATGTATGGAAAAGGAAAAGGCGTTTTCAACCCAACAGGTTGCGGATATGCTTCATGTGAGTAAGAGCACAATTTACAAATTGATCCATCAAGATGAAATCAATTATTATAAGATTGGCCGAAAGATACGATTTACCCAGGAGGATATTGATTTCTATATTGGAAAAGCCAGAAATCAGCAGGATGGATTTTTGAAGAAAAGTTTTGCTAATGAAGAGCTTGTTTTCAGCAGATTACAAAGTGAACGGAGTTTTATTATCTGTGGTCAGGATTTAATTCTGGATGTATTGTCAAATTATCTCCGTCTTAACGGAGTACCTGCTTTGCGTGCTTACATAGGCAGTTTTGAAAGTTTGCTTTCCCTCTATCAAGATAAAGTTCAAGTTGCTTCTGCACATTTGTGGGACAGTGATTTGGATGAATATAATGTATCTTATGTTCGGAGATTTTTACCGGGAATACCTTGCATCGTTGTTCATCTAATTGGTCGTATGCAAGGGTTTTATGTAAAACAGGGGAATCCTAAAATGATCAAAGAGTGGTCAGATTTAGGACGTGAGGATATTTCGATTATCAATCGTGAAAAAGGGGCAGGTTCTAGAGTCTTATTGGATGAACATCTACGGTTGCTTGAAATTGACAGTAACACAGTAAATGGTTACCAAAATGAAACATCCTCTCATTTGACTGTGGCCAGTGCTGTCGGTCGAGGTGAGGTCGATGTCGGAGTCGGAAATGAAAAAATAGCCCGGCAAGTTGATAATATTGATTTTATACCAATGCAGAAAGAACACTATGATTTGGTAATAAAAAAATCGATTTGGAACACCCCAGAAGTGAATATAATGCTAAAAATTATTCGATCGAATGAGTTTAAAAAAGAATTTGATAAAATTGGAGGTTATGATGCCAGTCATATGGGTCAAATTGTGATTGAAACTTAGTAAGTTTTGTTTGGAAGTAAAAACATTGAAAATTTTCGGATATTTGAATTAAGATGCCGATACTATAATTCTTATATGAATATCAAATTGAAGAGGGATTGCCAGATTATACAGGGATCACACTGCTGACTGCTTTTGCAGCAGCTACTGTTGATTTCCTGAAAGACCTCTTTGTTCTTTTTACGAACTCGGTGTCCTAGCAATGTAATATAATATCGTGGGTGATGAAAATGCAGATCAATCGATTATTCGAAATAGTATATATTTTATTAGATAAAAAAACAGTGACGGCTCGGGAGCTTTCTGAACACTTCGAGGTTTCACAACGGACTATTTATCGGGATGTGGAAATTCTGAGTCAGACTGGCATTCCCATTTATACTACGAAGGGGAAAGGTGGAGGGATCAGTATCCTTTCGGAGTTTGTTTTTAACAAATCGATCCTTTCGGATACCGAACAAAATGAAATTATTTCTGCGCTTCAAAGTTTGAATGCCCTTAATGGTAGCAACGTTGATCCGATATTGAACAAAATGGCAACACTGTTTAATAAAAACAGTTCAAATTGGATTGATGTGGATTTTTCACACTGGGGCAGCGACGAAATGGAAAAAGAAAAGTTCAAACTAATAAAGACGGGAATTTTGGATAAAAAAGTACTGGACTTTGATTATTACAGTTCTTACGGAGAAAAATCAACGCGATTAATGGAACCGTTAAAACTGATGTTTAAAGGACAAAGCTGGTATTTATATGGGTACTGCAGGTTGAAATGTGACTATCGAATTTTCAAAATAACTCGGATCAGAAATATCAGCATGAAAGATGAGACGTTTGAAAGGGCGACACCTGAAAACATCTGGACGGAAACAGACAGCGGCTATGAGAGTCGGACTGTCAACCTGGTATTGAAGTTTGATGCGGAGATGGCCTATCGTCTGTATGATGAGTTTTCGGCAGAAGACATTAAGATAAATCCGGACGGAAGCTTTATCGTTAAGACCTGTATGCCTGAGGGCAATTGGGTTTACGGTTATCTGATGTCCTATGGGGAACGCGTTGAGGTGCTGGAACCGGAACGGATGAAAAAGAAAATTGCGGAAAAATATGAAAAAGCGCTGAAAAAGTATTTATAATATGACATGCTGGTGTCACATTAGCTGTGCTAAACTGAGTTCATTAAATGAATGAGGTGTACAGAATGAATTATGAAGTAGTTGAACTAAAAGAAAAGAAGGTTGTGGGCTTAACGGCGCGAACGAGCAATCAAGATGAGAACATGACAAAGACCATCGGCGGTTTATGGCAGAAGTTTTATGGAGAAGGGGTTTACGGATCGATTCCAGACAAAAATAACGATTGCAGTATCGGACTGTATTCGAACTATAACGACGGGGCCAGCGATGCCTATGATGTAACAGTCTGCTGTGAAGTTTCTGAAATCAAGGAATTGCCGACTGACTTAGATGCAAAAACCATTGATGCAGGAAAATATGCAAAGTTTGTGGTTCGGGGACATGCTCAAAATGCTGTAGCAGATTTTTGGACTAAGTTATGGGGAATGGATCTTAATCGAAAATTTGGTTGTGACTTTGAAGAGTACCAAGCCGGAGGGGATATGGAAAATTCAGAAATACATGTTTATATTTCTATCAACGAATAATTGGAGCATGATGCTATGAAACATGAGTGGAAGAAACAGGAGAAGTCAATATATTTGCCTAAAGCAGAGCCTGAAGTAATTGATGTTCCGGGTTTCAGTTTTTATGTCATTGAAGGAAAAGGAAATCCTAATGACGAAGAATTTGCAACGGCAATTGGGGTGCTGTACGCCTTGTCATATGGAGTTAAGATGCTGCCAAAAAAAGGAACAATTCCTGACGGCTATTTTGATTACAGTATCTACCCGCTTGAGGGCATCTGGGATTTAAGCGATGAAGCGAAAAAAACAAATGTCTTTAATAAAGATGAGCTTGTCTATCAAATAATGATCCGCCAGCCGGACTTTGTTACTCAAGATCTTGCTGCGGAGATAATTAATCAAGTCAAAAAGAAGAAGCAACACCCTTTGCTGGATAAGGTGAGATTTAAAATCATTGAAGACGGCTTGTCCGTCCAGATTTTGCACAAAGGCTCTTATGACGATGAACCGGCTAGTTTTGGAAAAATGGCAGAATTCTGTAAAGAAAAGGGATTAGTGAGAGCACAACTGACACATCGGGAAATATATATTACCGATGCAAGAAAAACTGACAAAGAAAAATTAAAAACCGTATTAAGGTATTCAGTGAAAGCTGGAAAATGAATTAATAAGAATTTTTGTCTTTACATAATTTTAAGATAAGATGCGTCATAGAGAACAAGAGTTACTGGTTCTTTATGGCGCACTTTCTTTGTGCGAAAGTGATAAGAAAAAAAGGTTTATATTTGGTTGAAGACTATGTTTGGGAAAGATAAGACAAATATTTGAGTTTGTTTTCTATAAATTTTATAGCAGCTGAAAAGACAGGTGTAAAAAAACAAAAAAATATGCTATAATAACGTCAGATTAATTTATAAGGAGGTTAACGAATAATGATAAACATTGCTTCACGTATTGATCAACTGCCGATGACACCTATGTTAAAGAAAATTTTGCTTTTAACGGGTATTGGCTGGATGTTTGATGCTATGGATCAGGGGATGGTATCAGGTGTTATGGCTGCCATCGGCAAGGAGTGGGTACTGAGCACTGGCCAAATCGGATTGCTGGGCAGTATTGGCATGCTTGGCATGATTTTAGGTGCCGCACTGTCGGGAATGGCAGCGGATAAATGGGGCAGAAAATCCGTAATCATGTGGACTTTGGTTATTTATGGTATCGCCAGTATTCTTTCCGGTTTTGCGGTCAATTTTACAATGCTATTAATTTTAAGATTTTTAACCGGTTTCGGTCTTGGCGGTGAATTGCCTGCCGCATCGACCTTGGTAAGTGAGTATTCTCCAACAAAAATACGAGGCAGAAATGTTATTTTATTAGAAAGCTTCTGGGCCTGGGGCTGGATCATTGCTGCCTTTGTGGCATATATGCTTATTCCGATATATGGATGGCGGATAGCATTCTTTGTTGGCGGAGTTCCGGCACTTTTTGCGGCCTTCTTCCGAATGGCTGTTCCTGAATCGCCACGTTATCTGCAATCAGTCGGAAAAACAAATGAAGCTGAAGATTTGGTGATGAAGATGGAAAAACAGGCAAATATCACCAGTCAGGCAAAAAGTGACCAAACAGAAGAAAGGACCGATAATAATATAAAGACATCATTTTTCGATTTATGGTCAAAAAAATATATCCGTTCTACAATTGTATTATGGGTCATATGGTTTGGCATTAACTTTGGATATTATGGTTTTGTTTTATGGACACCTTCTCTTCTTGTGGCGAGAGGGTTTGATCTTACAAAAAGTTTTGAATTTACACTAATCATGTGCTTGGCTCAGCTCCCGGGATATTTTAGCGCCGCTTATCTGGTTGAAAAAGTGGGCCGAAAAAAAGTGCTGGCGATTTACTTTGCCGGAACGGCATTGTCAGCATGGTTATTCGGACAGGCCGGAAGCGTAGAACAAATATTAATGTTTGGTTCAATGCTTTATTTCTTCAGTTTAGGTGCCTGGGGATGTGTTTACGCCTACACACCGGAAGTCTATCCAACTTTATTTAGAGCTGCCGGATCTGGATGGGCAGCCGCATTCGGACGAATTGGGGCATTCATAGCGCCTTTTATTGTACCGGTTATCTACAACTACTATGGAACCGATATTGGCTATCGAAATGTGTTCATCATGCTGACATTGGTATTTGCAATTGTCACACTGGTCGTTATCTTATTTGGAAAAGAGACGATGGGAAAATCATTGGAAGAAATTAGTGGAGACACAAGTTTGACATGAAATAGTTGAATGTTTAAAAGAAACTGCAGATGAAGTGTAAAAGTAAGATTTTAAGATAACAACAACATCAGTTACTGGTATGAGCGAGCATACCAGCAGCAATGATCTTTTATTGTCTCCGAGACCGATTTGTCGATAATTTAAAGGGACTGTGAAAACAGTCCCTTTAAATTATTACATTGCCTGGGAATGATTAATTGTCTGTGCCATTTTTTCGATTTTTTCAGGCATCGGTTTAGCGGGTGGTTTATTATCTTTTTCAGTCGCTTTTGCTACCATTTTCATGATTAATTTATGTGAAAGTTTCATTTTGTCGGTTCGAAACTCGCCACCAAAATTTTCGATTGAAAGGGCGGTTTTTATTAAGTCTTCAGGGAAAGCGTTTTTAACACTCTCATTAAAGTTTTCAGCACTGCCGCAGGAGATAAAAAAGCCAAGATTCTTCTTTTTCAGTGAATCTGCATTTGCAAGACAGTATTCTTTAATTCTTTTCTGAATCTGGCCCATGTAAATGGATCCCCCGATTAAAATTGTATCATATGCTTCCAATGGCGGAACAGGATCGGTGTTAATATTTACAAGAAGGACATCGCCAGCTAATTCGTTGGAAAGCTTCGCGGCACATTCCTGGGTATAGCCATAGGTGCTGGCATAAAGGATCATTGTTTTCATAAGATGATATTCCTCCAAAAAAATTATTTAATTTGATAAAGCGTTTTCGATGGATTTCAAATAAGCTTTACTTGTAACGGTTGCGCCACTGACTGAGTCCACCAGCGTATTTTGCTTTTCAATGACATTATTGATTAGTGCATTGGTTACTTCAGGTTTTTCAAACTTTACGGATTTAATTACGTTAATTTGAGTAATCTTTTTTTCACTAACAGTTACTTCTACTTCATTGCTCCATCTTCCGCCTTGATAACTTCCGGTATAAACACCATCTGAAACTTGTGTGGGATCCACGGAATTAATTACTAAATTTTTGCCTGATTCTAAGCCATTGCTTATATAGAGGATACCACCGCCAATGGCCAATATAATCACACCAAGGATAACCAAGATAATAATGAGTGCTTTTTTCATTTGATTTGACCTCCATTTTCCATTTTCTCTAAATTTGATAACATTTTTTCAAGAACGGACCGAGTTGTCGCCATTTCGTCTTCTGAGATACCATCAAACAAATTTTTTGTAAAATTAGAGGCTTTGAATTGGGTCTCTTTTCTAAAAGAATCAATTTTAGCTGTTAATTTAATCCGTGTGACTCTGGCATCTTTCTCATCTTTTTCTAAGGTAAGGAATCCCTTTTGTGCCAGTTTTAGAGCAACCTGTTTGACATTCTGATGAGAGTTGCCCATTGCTTCGGCAGTTTCTTTGATTGTGGGAGCGTAATCAAAAGATTTTTGAATAATAGCGGTAAGGAACCATTGTTTTGCAGTTAAATCTTGTTCTTTAAGATCTCTTTCAAGTAAAGTGTTCATCTGATTTGAGACAATTTGAACAGAACCAAAGACAAATTGCCGATCAGCCATAGCATCAATATTTTTCAAATAATACCTCCAAAATTCTATTAAGGTAATGTGTTACCTTAATAGATGATACATTACCTTTATTTGCATGTCAATAGTTTTTTAATTAAAAAAATTGAAAGGGTTTGCAGTGAAGTTAAGGGTATACAGTATCATTTTATATGGTATTATAAAAAAACAGATAAAAAAGGAGAAATTCGATGCCAAAAATAGGAATGAGAATTTTCAAAACATTTATTGCAGTTTATGTATGTTTTCTAATCTATCTGCTGCTCGGGAAACAGGGAGATCCCTTTTATTCCGCTATTGCAGCAATTTTATGTATGCAAAATTATGTTTCCAATAGCTTTAAGGTGGCTGCGAATCGTACTGTTGGAACTTTTATCGGTGGGATCATGGGAATGTGTCTTTTGATTTTGGAGAAAAGCTTTTTACCAACGGATCTGCCGGTGTTACAATACTTTATCGTTTCATTGTGCATTATTCCATTGATATATTTCACGGTACGGGTAAAAAAATCGACGGCGTCTTATATAACCTGTGTTGTATTTTTGAGTATTACGGTAGTACATGGCGCTGATGTTAATCCGTATATGTTTGCGATAAATCGAATGATTGATACGTTAATTGGTATTTTTGTTTCCCTTGGCATCAATGCTTTTCATTTACCGCGAAGGAAAAATAAAAGTGCATTATTTGTGACGAATTTAGATAGAACCTTGCTGAACTCGAAAGGTGAAATCAATAATTATTCTAAGTTTAAATTAAATACAATGATCAACCGGGGGGCTTTGATCACCATTGCCACAACCCGGAGTGTCGAAACCCTGTTGCCGCTTATAAAAGACTTGGAAATGAAGCTCCCTGTTATCATCATGAACGGAGCGGCACAGTATGATCTCAAAAAATCGACGTATCTGCAATGTAAAACGATGAATTTCACAACGGCGTTACGGGTAATTGGAGTTTTTGACAAACTGGATCTAAACTGTTTTACCCATACCATCATCAATGATGTTTTACATGTCTATTATACTAAGCTGGTAAACCCCGCAGAGGAAAAGCTCTATCACTCTAAAAAACGGCTTCCAGAAAAAAGTTATGTCTGTGGCGATTTGCCGAAAAATCAGGATGTGCTTTCAATTGTTGCCGTGGACCAACTTGAAACAATAGAAAAATTAATTGATATATTCATGAGTCTAGACATAGCACCTTTAATTAATGTTTCATACTATGTTGATGAAGCACATGAAGGATATTATTTTATAGAAATAACCGGTGCTGAGGCATCGGTAAAAAATGCAGTAATGGAAATGAAAGAGCATTTGTCAGCAGATAAGGTCATCGCTTTTGGTAATGATGAGAAAAATATTCCTTTGATAGAGGCGGCCGATTTTGGTTATGCTGTCAAAAACGCAACAGCTGAATTGAAAAGAACAACCTCACGGATCATTGGCGATAATGACAGCGATTCAGTGGTAAAGACCATTGAAAAACATTTTTATCTCAGACCTTTTGGGCGAAATAAAGAGGATGTTTAATAAAATGCAGAAATAGCGATCGTATAGATATCTCTGATACAAAATACTAAGTGATGACCATGCAGCGTTACTTTGGTACTTACATACGATACCGAATAAACACAATTGACACTACATGTGGTATATGATAAAATAACAGACAACTAAATATGATGATATTGGGGCTGCACTTGATAGTGCGGCAAAGGAGAAGCAGGTGTAAGCCCTGCACGGTCCCGCCACTGTAATGGGATGTTTTTCACAGAACAAATAGGGAAACCTGGAAAGCAGTGAAGAATTTTTCCTAAGTCAGATCACCACCCATATTATTTGCACAAACACTCTACGCGTGATAGAGGGTGTAAGAACCATGAAAATAATCTTATGATGGCCTCTTGACACTTTGTCTGGAGGCTTTTTGTTTGAGTGAAGATAAATGAGTCAATCACAAGCTTGCTTGTAGCTAGTTTGAAAAGGGTTATACCAAGAAAGAAGGAAAGAAAAGAGCATGATTACTAAAATTAAAAAAAGAGATGGAAGAGAAGCACCTTTTAATATTGAAAAAATTGCAAATGCTATTTTTAAGGCATCAAGTGCCCTGGGGGGCGAAAACTATAATACCGCCATGTCTTTGGCTGAAAGTGTAACTCTCTATATTGAAGAGGAATTGGACAATAAGAAGCCGACCGTTGAGGAAATTCAGGATGCCGTGGAGATGATTCTCATTGAAACCGGCCATGCCCGGACAGCTAAGGAATATATTCTTTATCGGGCTGAACGGACACGGATTCGCGAAATGGATACCCGGCTGATGAAAATATATGAAGGGCTCACTTTTAAAGAGGCAAAAGATAATGATATAAAACGTGAAAATGCCAATATTGATGGCGATACCGCGATGGGAACGATGCTGAGATATGGTTCTGAGGGAGCGAAGCAGTTTAATGAAATGTTTGTGTTGAAACCAGAACATTCAAAAGCCCATAAGGATGGTGATATTCACATCCATGATATGGATTTTCTGACACTGACAACTACCTGCTGTCAAATTGATTTAGAAAAATTATTCAGAAATGGATTCAGTACGGGACACGGGCATTTGAGGGAACCGAATGATATTCAGAGCTATGCCTCGCTCGCTTGTATTGCCATCCAATCGAATCAGAATGATCAGCACGGCGGACAGAGCATTCCCAACTTTGAATATGCAATGGCTCATGGGGTAAAAAAAACCTATGCCCGTCTTTATCGGGAAAACTTAGCCAAGGCAGTAAGTCTGCTGACAGAAATGGAAGACGTTTCGGCCAGCGTCAAAAATATTTGTGGTGAGATTAAAGCAGAAACTGGGTTGATTCCGGCTTTGGATGATTCGAAAAACTATCAGGAATATGAAGCTAAAAAGTTATCACAGTGGATCGATGATGCGGATGTTATGATAAAGGTCCAGGAGTTTGCAGTAAAAAATGCTGAAAAAGAAATTGACCGAAGTGTTTATCAGGCGATGGAGGCTTTTGTGCATAACCTCAATACTATGCACAGCCGGGCAGGGGCTCAAATTCCCTTTAGTTCGATCAACTATGGAATGGATACATCCACAGAAGGCAGACTGGTGATTAAAAATCTGTTGCTGGCGACCGAAGAAGGACTGGGAAACGGAGAAACCCCGATTTTTCCCATACATATTTTCAAGGTGAAAGAAGGCGTGAATTACAATCCCGGGGATAGAAACTATGATTTGTTTAAACTGGCATGCAGAGTCAGTGCCAAAAGGCTGTTTCCCAATTTTTCCTTCCAGGATGCCCCTTACAACTTACAGTATTATCAAGAAGGCCATCCAGAAACAGAGATTGCCTATATGGGATGTCGAACCCGGGTGATCGGAAATGTTCATGATAAATCCAGGGAGATCACCTATGGAAGAGGAAATTTAAGTTTTACGACGATCAATTTGCCAAGAATCGCAATCGAAAGCAATCATGATATCGCATTATTTTTTGAAAAACTGGCAGCCAAAGTCGATCTGGTCATTGACCAACTGATGGAACGGTTTGAAATTCAGGCACGAAAGAAAGTAAAAAACTATCCGTTTTTAATGGGTCAAGGGATATGGATAGACTCGGATAATCTTACAGAAGAGATGGCAGTACGGGAAGTGCTGAAGCACGGCACATTGAGCGTGGGATTCATTGGTTTGGCAGAATGTTTGAAGGCGCTAACCGGAAAACATCATGGTGAGTCGCAAACAGCCCAATTACTGGGCCTTAAAATAATTGGCTACATGAGAAAAAGAATGGATGAAGAAAGTGAGCAGCGCCAACTGAACTTCAGCCTTCTGGGAACTCCGGCGGAAGGAACCGCAGGGCGATTTGTTAAAATGGACCAAAGCAGATACGGCAGTATCCAGGGAGTAACCGACAGAGAATATTACACCAACAGTTTTCATCTGCCGGTTTATTATCAGACAAGCGCATACGAAAAAATCAGGCTGGAAGCTCCTTATCACGAATTAACCAATGCCGGGCATATTACCTACATTGAAATGGATGGAGACCCTCTTCATAATCTGGACGCTTTTGAAAAAATTGTCCGGGCCATGAAAGAAGCTGGAATTGGCTACGGCTCCATCAACCACCCGGTGGACAGAGATCCGGTTTGCGGCTACACCGGCATTATCGGGGATGAATGTCCGCAATGCGGCCGACCGGAAGACGATGAAATGAGATTTGAACGAATCAGAAGGATTACCGGATATCTCGTTGGAACCCTGGACCGCTTCAATGACGCGAAAAAGGCAGAAGAGAAAGATCGGATCAAACATTTCAATTGTGAAGGCAGCAACGAAAATAATATTGAACAGCTATGAATAACCAAATAAAAATTGCCGGGATTGTTAAAGAATCGATTGTCGATGGTCCGGGGATCCGGCTTGTCGTCTTTGCCCAGGGTTGCCCCCATCATTGTTCTGGTTGTCATAACCCCGGAACCCATGATTTTAAAGGCGGACAATGGGTGGCTATTGATGCCATCATCAGTGAAATGAAAAAGAATCCACTTCTGGATGGGATAACCTTAAGTGGGGGAGAACCGTTTGAACAGGCCGAGGCTTTTGGCGAACTGGCTGAAAGAGCCGAGGTTTTGGGCTATCATGTGATGACATACACTGGCTATACGTACGAAACACTTTTGGAAAACAGTGACAAAGCCTGGCATGATCTATTAGAAAGAACTGATCTATTGGTCGATGGAAAATTTCAGATAGAGAAAAAGAGCATGATGTTAAAATTCAGAGGATCGAAAAATCAAAGAATCATTGATGTAAAAAAATCGCTTTTATTAAAAGAGACCGTGTTGAGTGAGATATAAGAGCAGAAAATTGGGTAATCATAATACTAAGAAAAAGGATTGCTGAGGATACCAATAAGCCAGGATACTAATTAATTATTATTGAAAATGAGATGAAAAATTATGAAACAAGCATTCTGTTATGAAACAGAGCTGGGAAAAGTTGTCATTGCTGAAAACGGGATGGCTGTTACCCAATTGTATTTTGGAGAAGAAATTTCAGAAGGGCTGACAGTCAATGAAACGTCGCTACTGAAAAAAGCGCATCAGGAGCTTGAAGAGTATTTAAACGGCAAACGAAAAAGTTTTGATTTGCCGCTTTCACCTGAAGGGACGGTTTTTCAGCAAAAGGTTTGGAAGGCCCTGCAAAGTATTCCTTATGGGGAGGTTTGCTGCTACAAAGACATTGCCATTGCCATTGGCAATGGCAATGCGTCCCGGGCGGTTGGCGGTGCAAACCACAATAATCCCATTGCCATCTTTATTCCCTGTCATCGCGTGATTGGTTCAAGTGGGGCCCTGGTTGGCTATGCCGGCGGAGTTGATTTAAAAGAAAAGCTGCTCGAATTGGAAAAAAATTATAATTTCAAATAAGGGGTACCGACCCAAAATGATATAAAACTAAGGAAGTGAGAAATTTGGCAAGAAAAATCAATGGGTTTATATATTGGACGCCAAGAATCTTGTCTATTCTGTTTGTTATTTTCATTGGTTTGTTTTCTCTGGATGTAATCACGCCAGAACTCAGCATTGGAGAAATCATCCAGGGATTGCTGATACACAATGTTCCCACATTTGCTTTAATTATTATTTTGGCGATCGCCTGGAAATTCGAAATCATTGGCGGCATTGCTTTTATTGTAGCAGGAATAGCTTATATAATTATGGCTTTACAAGGGGGTATCCCCTGGTATATTGCCATTTCCTGGAGCTTGACGATTGCCGGACCAGCGATTTTAATTGGAATATTGTTTTTGCTTAATTGGCATTTAAAAAGAAAAACTTGACTAAGATTAACAGTTGATCGGTATGACAGTTGGTTGGCAACCTAAATTAATTTGAATTGATTTAGGTTTAAAAGATGCTATAATATTGATGCGTAGATAAAAACACAGTTCTGGCCGGTAGTCCAGACGCAGAAAGTTTCTGTCAGTAACCTGCCTCCTATGGTTGTCCCTTCTTCGCTAGTAATTTTAGGAGGAAGAAGATGGATAAAATTGTTGGTTCGTTGACAGTTTTTTTTGAGGAACCCTTTTGGGTGGGTGTTTTTGAACAAATTGATCAGGGTGTGCTCAGTGTTGCCAAGGTAGTTTTTGGCGCGGAGCCAAAAGATTATGAAATTTATGATTTCTTGTTGAAAAAATATGACACGCTTACTTTTAGTATGTCGAAAATTCAAGTTGAGGATCAAAAGACAACTATCAATCCCAAAAGAATGCAAAGGGAAATCAGTCGCCAGATGGAAAAAAAAGGAATTGGAACGAAAGCACAGCAGGCGCTGAAATTAGAGCATGAGCAGAAGATAATCGGCAGAAAAAAAATGAATCGTTTGAAGACTGAAGAAGAAAAACTGCGACAATTCGATTTAAGACAAGAAAAGAAAAAACAAAAGCATAAAGGACGATAAAATTATAAAAATAGTTGTGTGATTAAGTTACTGTTTAAATGAAAAAACATAGTTATAATAGGCTCATAAAACAAATCTAAGAGATAAAGGAGATAAATAAAATGAGCGTAGTTACAATTACAAAAGATAATTATGAAATGGAAGTCGTACAGTCAGACAAACCGGTATTGTTGGATTTTTGGGCATCATGGTGCGGACCCTGTAAAATGGTTTCTCCTATTGTAGATGAAATAGCAGAAGAAGTTGGTCTGGTAATAAAAGTTGGAAAGATTAATGTGGATGAACAACCGGAATTGGCTGCTCAGTTCAAGGTAATGAGCATTCCGACGCTTGCAGTGGTCAGAGGCGGTGTGGTGGTTAAAAAATCAGTAGGAGCAAAGCCAAAAAAAGATATTTTAGAGATGCTGGAAGCATAAAGCAAAATAAGCAATATTGAAAATTGACAATTTTAAAGCCAATTATTTTATCAGCGTGATAAATAATTGGCTTTAAACATGATTAGATTATTTCCTTTAGCTGAACCGCGTCAATGACTTCGATTTTACCGCGTGAAAGTTTTATATAGCCTTCTTTTTCAAAATATTTCAACATCCGGGAAACGACTTCACGGGCAGAACCAATATATTTGGCAATTTGTTCATGAGTCATGACGATGGTGTTTGATCCACTTCGGGATATTTCGTCCAGCAAAAAATTTGTCAGTCGTTTATCAAAACTTAGAAAGAGAATTTGCTGTATTGTCCACATCACATCTGAAAAGCGATCAATGGTGGATTTATAAGAAAAGTTCTCGGCATAGATATTTTCATTGCAAAGCTGTTGAAAAACAGCGGAGTTGATTGAAATCAACTCACTGTCTTTTTCAGCATCAATATGGACATCGAAGGTAATATTCTTTAAAATACAGGAAGCTCCCGATAGGATGCAAACATCGCCAGCCCCTAATCGGTACAGGGTAATATCCCGGCCATCTTCGGATAAAATATACGTCCGTAGTTCACCGCTTTTAATCAGCAGAACACCGACACAGTCGTTATTGCCATGATGAATATTTTCACCGCGTTTATAGTTCGTATATATTGAATTTCCCAGAATCAGCGATTCTTGCTGGGGAGTTAGCTTATCCCAAAAGCTGAAAATTGATTCAACCAATCCGATATCTTTTTCATTTACCATTTTTACTGCCCTCACTTAAATATTATTTTTTAGTATATCATATTTTCAACCGTAATGATGCGGGTATCAATATCAAAAGCTCAATAGAATTGTGCTTTTTAAATATAAAATAAGAAAGATTAGCAGATTGTAGTTAATTAAGGGGGATTTCCGATGCGCAAGGATATAAAAACAGATCTTGAATTAAGAAAATTGGCGTCAAAAGATTTAACGCAATTCAACGATATTTTAAGATATGCATTTCAGGTTACAGATGAACAATTATTAAAAATAGGATGGAAACAGGATGAAATTAAGCGTTCGAAATTTCCCATATTAGAAAAGGCAGAGGTCGTCGGCTGGTTTGAAGGAGAAAAGTTGGCGGCTCAAATTGCAGTATATCCACTCGAAGTGAACATCAGAGGGAATATTTACGATATGGGTTACATCACCGGTGTTGCCACCTATCCTGAATATATGGGCTTGGGTTTAATGTCAAGGTTAATGAAAGAAAGTCTTGAAACCATGCGAAAACAAAAACAGAGCATTTCGTTTCTATATCCTTATTCAATTCCGTTATATCGTCACAAGGGTTGGGAAGTTGTATCGGACAAAATGACCTATCGTATCCGGGATAATCAGTTACCCAGAGATATTGATGTCCCCGGCAGGGTAAGACGGGTATTCCTAGACAGTGAGGATCTTATCGATTTACATGATAACTATGCAAGACAAACCCATGGATGCCTGATCAGATCTGAATTAGTTTGGGAAGAATACTGGCGTTGGGATGTCGAAGATGTAACGGTTGCTATCTATTATAACGAGAATAACAAACCATTCGGTTATTTAGTTTACCTTATCGAAAATGATGTTTTTCATGTCAAGGAAATGGTTTACTTAAACGAAGAGGCAAGGAAAGGTCTGTGGGGCTATATCGCGGCTCATGAATCCATGATTAATGAAGTGGTTGGTAATAATTATAATAATCATACCGTATCTTTTCTATTTGGGGACAGTGATCTGAAAGAGAATATCAGACCCTATATTATGGCACGAATTGTAGATTTTGAGGAGTTTATTAAACAGTACAACTTTGTTAATGTTGAAATTAATGATACGATCACCTTTAATATTAGAGATTCGGTGCTGGATTGGAATAATCAAAGCTTTACACTCCGGTTTAATAAGGGGTCAAAACCGGTATTGATTGACGGCCGATCTGAAAACTGTGTGGAATTGAATATCGGAGTTCTAACAACAATGTTATTGGGCTATAAGCGACCAACCTATTTAAGAAAAATAGAACGATTAACTGCTAACGATAAAACAATCACATTACTTGAAAATATTATTCCAAATGATAAGATTTACTTTTCTGATTATATATAACATTTGAAATTTTACATAAAATTAGGTGGAAAGGGGCTTTGGCAATAGCCTCTTTTTTAGTGCTTTATTCTTTCAGACAGGTAACTTAAAAAAGAATAACTCAAATAAAATCAATGGTTATAAATGCGAACCGATATTCTGTTGTTTTTAGCAGATATATTATACGTGCTTCGTGTATTCTTTTAAAGATTAACGTTTTAAGTTAACAGGGTAACAATAAAAGCGAAACGTGAGTACGGAAAAAAATTACCCTCTAGGATTAATCTAGCAATTTTGATAGGAAAATAAGTAAAATTTAGCAAAATAACAGTATGTTAAAAAAGATACAATCATAAGTGATAAAAATTGATTTAAGGAACGAAAGAATTTAAAAAAAAAATATAAAAAGCTTGTTCTGCGCTTCAAAAACCACTGATTTGACAGAATTTCACAAAAAGACGAGCTAAATAAAGAAGATGAAGGGAGAAAAATCGTAAAAAAAAATAGTTCCTTAAATAGCGAGAAAAACAGGCTAATTTTTACTTAAAAGAGTTCTAAATTCAAGCGCTGGTAATTTCAAAAAAACTGTTGCAAATAAATTTTTTACATATATAATTAGAAACAGACGATGTATATACAAGTTTCAAACATGTAATTTTTTGTACTTGATTCAGCGATTAATAATATAGGCGTTTTATAATTCCGGAAAAATTGTTTGAGTATATAATTTTCCCGGAATTAAGTATGGGCTAATTAGTAGTTAAACGATAAGCAACGCAATTTATGATCGCGATTTTTTAAGGAGGTTAATAGTTTGAAACAAGAAGAAATTGGTATTGTTGTTGGAGTAGATGGTGAACTGGCAAAAGTAAGCGCCGCCAGACATGCAGATTGTAAAGACTGTGGAGCATGTCCAGGTGAGGATGCCATCATAATGGATGTTCGAAATCCAATCGGAGCTAAACCGGGACAAAAGGTTGCATTTGAAATACAGGAAGCTAATATGATTATTGCTGCATTTATGGTTTATGTTATGCCTCTATTAGCAGCAGCAGTTGGAGCAGTTATGGGATGGTTTGTTGCAAATAAATTGGGACAACCATTGGTTCCGTTTCAAATAGGTGGCGGAATAATAGTGTTTTGTCTATCATTAATTTTTGTGAAATTATATGATAAGGCCGTAAAAAAAGACGTAAAATCATTGCCGGTGATTACAAAAATATTGAGTTAAATAAGTTCCGATTTGACTTTATATTTTTGCTTATCTATAGAGATTCATTATAATATATAAAAAAGGGAGGTTTTAAATATGATGAAGAGTTTTCGCGGTGGAGTGCATCCAAACGATCGCAAGAGTTATACAGCAAATAAGCCGATAGAAACAGCACCTTTGCCAAACAAAGCAATCATTCCCGTGAGACAGCATATCGGTGCACCTTGTTCACCTATAGTAGCCAAAGGCGACTTAGTGAAAAAGGGGCAATTAATTGCGACAACCGATGCATTTGTTTCAGGAAATGTACATGCATCAATTTCGGGAAAAGTGATCGATGTAGGAGAATATCCTCATCCAGGGTTGGGAACATGTCTGGCAATTGTTATTGAAAACGATGGCCAAGACGAATGGGCTGAAGGTATCCCACTAAAACGGGACTGGCAGAGTCTGGATGCGGATAGCATCAACAAGATAATAAGAGAAGCTGGTATTGTTGGTATGGGTGGTGCAACTTTTCCAACACATGTAAAAATGACTGTACCTAAAGATAAAACAGCTGAGGCATTTATTTTGAATGCTGCTGAATGTGAACCATATTTAACCGCTGATCATCGGCTTATGCTTGAAGAATCAGCGCGAATAGTAACAGGTGTAAAAATTGCGATGAAAGCACTTGGCGTTACAAAAGGGTATGTTGGAATAGAAGATAATAAACCAGATGCTATTGAAGTCATGAAGAAAGCTTTTGAGGGAACTGGAGTAGAAGTTATGGGGCTCCCAACAAAATATCCTCAAGGTGCTGAAAAAATGCTGATTAAGGTAATTACCGGCAAAGAGGTTCCATCTGGTGGACTGCCAATGGATGTTGGCGTTGTTGTTCAAAACGTCGGTACAGCAATTGCAATATCGGATGCGGTAACTCAGGGAATTCCACTCATTCAGAGAGTGACAACAATCAGCGGCAAGGCGATAAAAGAGCCTAAAAATATTTTAGTTCGAGTAGGAACAACATTTAGAGAAGCAATCGATTTTTGTGGGGGATTTGCAAGTACACCCGAAAAAATCCTTAGTGGTGGACCAATGATGGGAATGGCAGAACCACATATAGATCTCCCAATCATCAAAGGTGTATCGGGAATACTTGCCTTGGCCGAAGGAGAATCAAACACTGGGAAACAATCACCATGCATCAGATGCGGAAGATGTCTTAACGCATGTCCGATGGGATTAAATCCTAGTATGTTTAGTCTTTTAGGAGAGAAAAATCTTTTCGAAGAAGCAGTTGAAGATTTTAGTCTGCTTGATTGTGTTGAGTGCGGAAGCTGCGTTTACGCATGTCCGGCAAAACGAAATATCGTTCAATATGTTAAATACAGTAAAGCACAAAATGCTGCTAAAAAAGCTGCAAAGAAATAGGGGGTGAGTTTTTCATGGCGGAAGTAAAATCAAACAAGGAATTATTTAATGTATCTGTATCTCCACATATTCGCTCAGAAGAGTCAGTTTCAAAAATAATGTGGACAGTAAACCTAACATTAGCTCCAGCGGCATTGTTCGGAGTATATCATTTCGGTTTAAATGCGCTTATGATTATATTATTAGGTATTGTATCTGCTGTGTTTTTCGAATGGGCAGTCGAAAAAATAAGGAAAAAACCGATTACCATAAAAGACGGAAGTGCCTTTTTAACCGGCCTGTTGCTGGCAATGTGTTTGCCACCAACGCTTCCAGCGTGGATGGCCATTGTCGGTTCATTCATCGCTATTGTTGTTGCAAAACATGCCATGGGTGGAATAGGCTCAAACATTTTCAACCCTGCGCATATTGGTAGAGCGGCATTAATGGTATCATGGCCGGTTGCGATGACAACCTGGAGTAAAATGACAACAAGTGTTCCAGATGTTGTAAGTTCTGCAACACCACTTAATATCTTAAAACAACAAGGTTATGATGCATTAATTAGTACTTTTGGCAGTGCATCAAATATGTATCAGGCAATGTTTTTAGGAAACCGCAGTGGTAGTATCGGTGAAACATGTACAGTACTATTAGTTCTCGGCGGATTGTTTTTAATCTATAAAAAATATATAAACTGGCAAGTTCCTGTTGTTATGATCGGTACTGTCGGAATTTTAACCTGGATATTTGGACCAGCCGGCTTCCTTACTGGAGACCCACTTTTTCATATGATGGCTGGTGGTTTAATCATTGGAGCATTCTTCATGGCTACCGATATGGTTACCATTCCAATAACGATAAAAGGTCAAATAATTTTTGCCTTTGGTGCAGGGGTATTGACAACCTTAATCAGACTTAAAGGCGGCTATCCTGAAGGCGTTTGTTATGCAATATTATTAATGAACTGTCTGACACCTCTAATTGACCGCTTTTGTCAACCAAAAAAATTCGGAGTAAGGGGGTAAATGAAGATGTCGACTGAACATACTACAAAAGAATATTCTATTTTTCAGATTGCTATAAATTTAATGATCGCTTGTTTTGTAGCTGGATTAATCATTGGTGTTACAAATTTTGTAACGTCACCGATTGCGATAAAGAATGCAGCGGATAAAGAGATGAAAACAATGCAGGCCTTAGTTCCAGATGCAGATACCTTTACGCCTATTGACGGCAAAACCGATTGGTATGCTGCAACAAAGGGGGGCGAAAAAATTGCCTATGTTGTTCCAGGTGAGACAAAAGGTTATGGCGGAGCGATAACAATGCTGGTTGCTGTTAAAACGACTGGTGAGGTTATTAATTTTTCAATATTGAAGGCAAATGAAACCCCTGGTCTTGGGGACAATGCTGGAAAAGAACCGTTTAAATCCCAGTTTGCAGGAAAAACATCTGAAAACTTGGTAGTGACAAAAGATCCTTCAAACAAAGAAAATATTCAAGCAATGACTGGAGCTACAATTTCTTCTAAAGCCGTAACAAAAGGCGTTAAGGAAGCAGTAGATGAAGTCGTAGCGTTTGCAGGAGGTAATAAATAATTATGAAAAATTATTGGCAAATATTTAAAAAAGGTATTGTCGCAGAAAATCCTATATTTGTTTTGGCACTTAGCCTTTGCCCAGCTTTGGCGGTTACGTCTTCAGCAACGACGGCGTTAACAATGGGTCTTTCAGTTATGTTTGTTATTTCGATGAATAACATAGTGGTTTCACTTACCAGAAAAGTCGTAAACCCTAAGGTTCGTGTACCGGTTTATATTACATCCATTGCAACGATTGTTACCGTGGTGCAATTAGTTCTTCAGGCATATGCCCCGGATCTTTATGATGCATTAGGAATATATCTGGCCTTGATTGTTGTTTTTGCAATCATATTGGCAAGAGCAGAGTCATTTGCATCAAAAAATAAAGTTGTTCCATCTTTCTTTGATGGTTTTGGAATGGGCTCAGGTTTTTGTGTTGCGTTGGTAATTATTGGAATTATTCGCGAACTGCTTGGAGCTGGTTCAATTTTTGGAGTAAAAATTCTTGGTGACTGGTATAATGCCCCATTGATTATGATCTTACCAGCAGGGGGATTCATTTTAATCGGATACCTGGTTGCTGCATGGAAAATCTTAACCACTCATATGGAAAAAAAGCAAGCGGAAAGGGGTGAAGCATAATGGAATATTTAACCCTGTTTTTAGGCGCAGTAGTAGTAAACAACTTCGTACTGACAAAATTTTTAGGTCTGTGTATTTTCTTTGGTGTTTCAAAAAACCTGAGCGCTTCCGTTGGTATGGGTATGGCTGTTACGGCTGTAATGGTTATGAGTTCGGCGTTGGCATGGCTTGTCTATCATTTTATCTTATTCCCATTCGGACTAACATTCATGACGACAGCGGTATTTGTTTTATTGATAGCAAGTTTTGTTCAATTGCTGGAAATGGTTATAAAGAAACATGCCCCGGCACTTTATAATATGTGGGGAATTTATTTGCTGTTAATCGCTACAAACTGTATCGTCTTATCAGTACCACTTTTAAATATCGAATCTAATTATGGATTCTTATTAAGTTTGGTAAATGCGGTAGGTTCTGGTTTGGGATTTGCACTGGCAATAATCCTGATGGCTAGTTGTCGAGAAAAACTGAGATTGGCGGATGTACCCAAATCATTAGAAGGTATTGGGATTGCATTTATACTGGCAGGTATGTTGGCTTTGGCGTTCCTTGGCTTTTCAGGAATGATTTAATAATCGAAAGGAGATAAGGAATCATGAATACTGCAATAATGGTTGTACTGGTAATGACAGGCATTGGTTTGGTTTTTGGCTTGATCTTAGCATTTGCGAACAAAGCTTTTGCCATAGAAACAAATCCACTTATTGAGATAGTCGAAGACGTACTTCCTAAGGGACAGTGCGGAGCTTGCGGCTACGCTGGTTGCGCAGCTTATGCTGAAGCAGTTGTTTTGGAGCCGGACGTAGCGCCTAATTTGTGTGTGCCTGGTAAAAAGATTGTAGCAGATCAGGTAGCAGAAATAACTGGAAAAGTTTCAGCTGAAATTGAACCAAGAGTTGCTCAAATAAAATGTAACAATCCGATATCAGATGCAATTAAAAAATATAATTATGTTGGACTGGAAGATTGTATTGCTGCAAGTCTCGTGCAGGGTGGACCTAAAGGATGTCAGTATGGATGTATGGGTTTTGGTACCTGTGCAGCTAATTGCCCATTTGATGCACTTACAATGGGAGAAAATGGTTTGCCAATTGTTGATGAGAAAAAATGTACAGGATGTGGAAAATGTAGTTTGATCTGTCCTAAACATGTAATCACGATGGCACCAATTGGTGCACCGGTAGCAGTTCTTTGTAATTCACAAGATAAAGGTGCTGCAGCTAAAAAAGTTTGTTCGGTTGCTTGTATCGGTTGTGGAGCTTGTAAAAAAAGCTGTCCTTACGATGCAATAACAGTTGAAAACAATTTAGCTACTGTAAATGGAACGATTTGCTTAGAAAAATGCAACAATCCAATTTGTCTGGAAAAATGCCCAACAGGAGCGATTGTTCCTTTGACTGAAGATGCCAAAAAAGCATCAGTAATTTTGAAGGAAGCTGTTGCAAAAGCGAAGGCTGAAAAAGCTGCTCAAGCAGCGCAAGCAAAAAAAGAAGAAAAATAAAGATATTAGAATAATCAACAGAAATTTAAGTCTGCAAAAGATGATCAAACATTATCTTTTGCAGACTTTTTATATTTGTTCGTTGATTGTAAAAATAAGGATAAGCAAAAAAACAGCAGGTCCGGATGACCTGCTGCTTTTATATTAGGAATGAAAAGAAAAAGGGGAGATGTTTATCTCTTGAAACTATAATAAGGCGCGAACCTTTATTAAATCTTGAAATAGGTTGTAATTAAGCTAAATTAAGAAATATCTTATCCATGAAGATGATGAGCGCCTCACTGTCTTCATGGATAAGGCAATAATTAAAGAACGAGAAAGTCGGAATAAGCGAGTTAAGAAACTGAATGATAAAAGGTAATTTTTCAATATTGACAAAAAAGAATGGGTATGATAATCTTTTAAACAATATAATAGTTGGGGAGCTTGAGCATTTAGGCTGAGAGGAAGTAAAGCGTTACTTCGACCCTTGCACCTGATACGGATAATGCCGACGTAGGGAAAGTGTGAAAATTTGCTGTGCATTGATGTGCAGCTTTTTTTATTTGAACGAAGCAAAAGGTACAAGTTAAGTCGGAAAGGAATTACATGCAAAGTGAAAACAAACTTTCAAATCGAAGTCTGACCCTTTTGTGGTTGGGCGCAGCCATCTCCATTGCAGAAGTGATGACTGGGACGCTGATTGCGCCCCTGGGATTAAAAAACGGCGTGATTGCAATCATAATGGGTCATGTCATCGGGATATCCGTCTTGTTTCTGGCCGGAGTTATTGGTTCTCAAAGTAAATTGCCGGCCATTGAATCGTCAAGAATATCCTTTGGCAAATACGGATCATATATTTTTTCAATACTGAACATCCTGCAATTGATCGGTTGGACAGCGGTGATGGTGATTACTGCGGCAAAAGCAATTGATGGTGTAACAGTCAGTGCTTTTAATTATCAAAACACAACACTGGGGTGTATAATAATCGGGGCCTTTATTTTTTTATGGGTGCTCGTGGGTTTCAAAAATATGGAGAAGCTAAACTATATTGCTGTAGGGCTGCTGTTTATCGGTTCTGTTATTTTAAGTTTGCAGATCTTTGGCGGATCAACCGCCAACTCAGCCGTTGAAGGCACGATGAGCTTTGGCGGGGCTGTGGAATTAAGTGCGATCATGCCAATTTCCTGGCTTCCGCTGATTGCGGATTACACGCGTTTTTCGAGAAAAGAGAAATCGGGTTCACTGGTTAGTTCGATCAGTTATTTTATGGGAAGCTGCTGGATGTACATCATTGGATTAGGTGCCGCTCTTTATGCGGGTACCTCTGATATTTTTGTGATACTGACCAGTGTGGGCCTGGGGATGGTGGCATTGATCATTATCCTTTTTTCCACCGTTACAACGGCATTCTTAGATGTTTATTCGGCAGGAGTGAGTTTTGTAAATATCGATACAAAGGTTAAAGAAAGAACTGCTGTACTGATAACCGGTGTGATCGGTGTTTTGCTGGCAATAGTTGCACCCATTGATGCATATCAGGATTTTCTTTATTTGATCGGATCAGTCTTTGCTCCACTTTTTGCGATTTTAATTACTGACTATTTTGTTTTCAAAAATACCAAAGTAGATGAGAAAAAATTGATTGATGTCAAAAACATGATTATTTGGGTAGCTGGCGTGGTAATTTATCGGCAATTGATGACTTGTGATTTTCCTGTTGGGGTCACGCTGCCGGCAATGGTCATGATTAGCCTATTATTTATATTAGTTAATGGAGGAATTAAATTATGTTCGAAGAAATCTTAGAAAATATCAATAGAAAACACCCTTTGGTGCATGCAATCACAAATTATGTTACCGTCAATGACTGCGCAAATATGGCGTTGGCATGTGGAAGCTCGCCTATTATGGCCGACGATATCAATGAAGTTGAAGATATTGTTTCAATATGCAATGCATTAGTTATTAATATTGGCACCCTGAATGAACGAACCATTGCGGCCATGATTAAAGCAGGAAAAAAAGCCAATGAGTTGGGGCTGCCGGTGATACTGGATCCGGTTGGGGCGGGGGCTTCAAAGTTTCGAACAGAAACCGCGTTGGAACTGTTAAAGCAAGTGAAGATTAGCGTAATTAGAGGTAATATTTCGGAGATTAAGACGATTGATCAAGGCAGCGGAACCACAAAAGGTGTGGATGCCGATAGTAACGACACGGTTACTTATGACAATCTTGATCAGATGATTCAGTTTACAGAAACTTTAAGTGAAAAAACCGGAGCAATGATCGCAATAACGGGAGCGATTGATATCGTTGCTGATAAAGAAAAGGCCTTTGTGATTAAAAATGGTCATCCAATGATGTCCCGAATAACGGGAACCGGATGTATGCTCACAACTCTCATTGGCGCTTATTGTGGGGCCAATCCGGATAATTTGCTTCTGGCCACGGCAGCAGCTGTAAGCTGTATGGGATTATGCGGAGAGTTGACATTTGAAAAGGTTTGGGCGCAAAAAGAGGGAACGTCATCCTTTAGAACCTATATCATCGATTTTATGAGCAATATGGATGTCGAGATTTTAGAAAGGGGAATGAAGGTTGAAATTCGATAAATCAGCAATGCTTTTATATGCCGTGACCGATCGAACCTGGTTGGGGGCCCGAAGCTTATCAGAACAGGTTGAAGAGACCATTAGCGGCGGAGCGACGTTTATTCAGCTTCGGGAAAAAGAGTTGTCCTTTGAAAACTTTGTGAAAGAGGCGGAAGAAATAAAAAAATTGACGGATCGCTATCAAATTCCCTTTGTGATTAATGACAATTATGAAGTGGCGATGGCAGTCAATGCGGATGGTGTGCATGTTGGACAGGGAGATATGAATGCCAGAGAGTTGCGAAAACGCATTGGAGATAAAATCCTTGGCGTATCGGCCCAGACGGTTGAACAGGCCATTAAGGCTGAAGAAGACGGAGCTGATTATATTGGGGTAGGGGCCGTGTACGCCACTTCAACAAAAACCGATGCCAATCTTGTCGCGCTTGAAACATTACAGAAAATATGCAGTACTATTTCCATTCCGGTTGTCGCCATCGGGGGATTAAATGAGAATAATATTCTTACTTTAAAGGGGACTGGTGTTGATGGCGTGGCTTTGGTATCGGCAATCTTCTCAAAGCTGGATATTGCCAAAGCAACCAGAGAATTACACCACCTTTCCTGGAAAATGATAACATCATGAATCAAAAAGGAATCATTTTTGATATGGATGGGACGCTCATTGATTCAATGCCGGTATGGAAAAACTTGGGCGGAAATTTTTTAAAAAATCATGGGATAGAGCCTCCGGATAATTTAAATGAGATCACTACAACCATGAGCTTTGCGGAGTCTTCCCGTTATTTTGTCAATCAATTTGGGCTCGCCTTAACGGCAGCAGAGGTGAACGCTGAAATCAACGAAATGATACGAGACAGTTATGGGACTCATTTACCCTTAAAGCCTTTTGTAAAGGAAGTTCTGGATCAATATGTCAGGCAGGGAATAAAAATGAGTATTCTAACCGCGACTGATCGCTCATTGGTTGAAACGGCAGTTAAAAGACTGGGTATTTTAGATTATTTTGAATTTATTTTGACATCAGATATGACCGGGCTTTCGAAAAGTGAGCCAGAAATATATTACCAGGCAGTTGAGACATTTGGTATTCCGGAAAAAGAAATTGCCATCGTCGAGGATTCTTTATATTGTATTAAGGCGGCCAAAAATACAGAGTGCTATATTGTCGGAGTTTATGATGAATTTTCGAAAAATGATTGGGAAGAAATAAAAAGAGTATCTGATCGAACGATTAATAGTTTTGAGGAGTTGAGAAAATGAAAAAAGTTTTATCAATTGCCGGATCGGATTCAAGCGGCGGAGCAGGGATTCAGGCCGATATGAAAACCATCATGGCCCATAAAATGTATGCCATGACAGTGATCGTCGTATTAACGGCTCAAAACACAACTGGGGTTTATGGAATTTATGAGGTTGACAGCGCTTTTGTGGAAAATCAAATGGATTGCGTGTTTACCGATATTTTTCCGGATGCGGTAAAAATCGGGATGGTATACAGTGCTGACATTATCAATAGTGTTGCAAAAAAACTGATTGAGTACAAGGCCAAAAATATCGTCGTCGATCCGGTAATGGTAGCAACCAGTGGGGGAAAATTATGTAGTGACGACAGCGTCGAAGCATTAAGAAGAAAGCTATTTCCGATTGCTGATATTATCACGCCGAATATACCGGAAGCAGAATGTTTATGCGGTTTTGAGATTCAGTCCAAAGCTGATATGGTAAAAGCGGCAAAGATCATTGCTCAGGAGTGTAAAGGAAGCGTCCTGATTAAAGGCGGACATTTTGAAGAAAGTGCCGATGATTTTCTATTAATTGAAGCTGAAGAAATCTGGCTTACGGGAAAAAAAATTAATAATCCGAATACTCACGGCACCGGCTGTACCCTTTCATCCGCGATTGCTTGCAATCTTGCAGCTGGACAGGATATGAAGCAGGCGGTGAAAAATGCAAAGGACTATATCACCGGGGCATTGGCGGCACAACTTGATTTGGGAAAAGGTAGCGGACCATTGGATCACGGTTATAAAATATAGGCAGCTTTTAACAGCATAATGTGGATAAGTTATCAGACTGTGGATAAAATGCAAATGTAAATTCAGACGGCCATTGTAAAAGCAGTTGTATGCATCATAGCGAACTGGCGATAGCCGGTACGAAATGGCAGCAGACAAGGATTTATGATGGCCGTCTGGACAAGTTTATCAACACCCCCGCTGTCTTTGGGGGATAAATTTCATCATGAAAGATCTTGTTAAGCTGATGGCCCCCAAGTATATAGAAGTCTGGGGAAAGTTTACCCCAAGAGGCGGGATATCCATTGATCCCTATTGCAACTATGGAAAAGAAGGGACAGAATGGTTCGAGGTCGCGAAAAATCGCCTACACAATCATGATTTATATCCTGAAAAAATAGATAATCGATAAAACCTGCGCCGCAGAATTTTAAGCGGCTCAGGTTTTTTTAATAAAATCAGATTTGACTTAAGAAATATTGATGAACCGTAAGATCATCGGTCAGTTCAGGATGAAATGAAGTGACAATCATGTTAGCCTGTTTCGCTGCCACGATGTGGTTGTCAACACGGGCTAAAACCTCTGCTTTTTCGCCAACACTTTCAATATAGGGGGCCCGAATGAAGACCATTGGGATTTTCCCCAAGGCATCAAATTCTTCATCCGCCTGAAAACTTCCCAGCTGCCGGCCATAGGCATTTCGCCTGGCCACAATGTCCATGGCAGCAAAATGGAGGCTTTCATCATCAGCAATTTTGCCGGCTAACAGGATGAGTCCGGCACAGGTTCCCAATACCGGGATGCCTTGTTCAATTAATTGTTTTAAGGGATCAAATAGGTCAAGTTCGCGAATGAGTTTTCCCATCACCGTGCTTTCTCCACCGGGCAAGACCAGACCGTCAATGGAATGCTCCGTCAGATCGGTCTTTTTTCTTAGCTCAATGCAGTTCACATCCAATTGCTTTAGAATTTTGATATGTTCTTCAAAAGCGCCCTGGACGGATAATACGCCGATTGTTTTTTTCATTAGATCCCTCGTTGAGCCATTAATAATTCAATTTCCTGTTCATTAATTCCAACCATTGCTTCACCCAGATCTTCAGACAGTTCAGCAAGCAGTTTAGGATCATTAAAATTGGTGACGGCTTTAACAATCGCTTGAGCTCTTTTGGCAGGATTCCCTGATTTAAAAATACCAGATCCCACAAAGATACCTTCGGCGCCAAGCTGCATCATTAAAGCAGCATCAGCAGGTGTGGCAATACCGCCAGCGGCAAAATTGACCACCGGAAGCTTACCGGTTTCATGAATGATTTTCACTAGATCATAGGGAACCTGTAAATCCTTGGCAACCTGAAAAAGTTCATCTTCGCTGGTGTTTTGAATCGTTCGAAGCTGTTGATTTATCAGTCGCATATGGCGAACCGCTTGAACGACATCTCCGGTTCCCGGTTCCCCTTTGGTACGAATCATGGAAGCTCCTTCGCTAATTCTTCTTAAAGCCTCGCCCAGGTCTTTTGCGCCGCATACAAAAGGAACATCGAACTTGGTTTTATCAATATGGTAGGTGTCATCTGCCGGGGAAAGAACTTCGCTTTCATCAATGTAATCAATTTCGATGGCTTGAAGGATTTGAGCTTCGCCAAAATGACCGATGCGTACTTTGGCCATAACTGGAATGGAAACCGCCTTTTGAATGCTTTTTATCATTTTTGGATCGCTCATTCTTGATACACCGCCGGCGGACCGAATGTCGGCGGGAATCCGTTCTAAGGCCATAACAGCGCAGGCGCCGGCATCTTCGGCAATACGCGCCTGTTCAGCAGTGGTGACATCCATAATAACCCCGCCTTTTAACATTTGGGCCAAATTCTTGTTTAACTCATAACGAGTACTCATTTTATTTTTCTCCTTTTATTTTGAAATTGATTTTACTGATTTGTTCAATGTGCAGTATTGTAATACATTGTTGGCATCATTAAAAGTATCAAAAACGACAAATGTGATGGAACCAGATAAAAATATTACTCAAGTAAATGAGTAACATTCTTTAAATAAAAAATCTTCTTGATTTTCATCTGTTTCTATAGTACAATTTGTGTCGTATGATTAGAGGTAGATTTTAATCTATTTAGCGTATTCTAAAACGAAATTTTCTGAATGCGTCAAAGAATTTTGACCATTTCTTTATCCGATTTACTTAAGAATGATAAAGAAATTGAATGCCATACGGACAGCTAGGTCGAATGCCGGTTGGCAACTTTCGTTGCCTTATTGATTGAGCGAATGCTCAAATTTTATAAGTTGGTTACTTAAAACCGTGTGCGTTTTTGCACATCACACTTGTGAAACAATCAATAAGAGTAGTAAAAGTAAGTTCTTGCTATATAGACTCTGACTTCTACATTTTGAATAAATAAACCTGAAAATGCGATTAAGCATTTAATTCGAAATAAAACAAAATTAGTAGAAAAGAAACTCAAGTGGATGGACAGCAGATGCTGGAAGATCACTTGAGTTTTTTGCTTTACAGGGAAAAATTGAAATGGGGTGGAATATGGAAAATAAATTAAAGTTAAATGGTTTTAATAATTTAACCAAATCCCTTAGCTTTAACATTTATGATGTGTGTTATGCTAAAAGCGAACGCGAACAGCGGGATTATATTGCCTATATCGATGAACAGTACAATTCTGAGCGTTTGACTAAGATTTTGTATCGTGTTACGGAGATGATCGGGGCTCGGGTACTGAATGTATCTAAACAGGATTATGATCCTCAGGGTGCCAGTGTAACATTTTTAATTGCCGAAGAAACATTTCTTAGAGGTTGTCAGGGAGAAAATGCTCCTAAAACTGATTTGAATGGAGAGACGGTCGTCGCCCATTTGGATAAAAGCCATGTGACAGTTCATACCTATCCGGAATATCACCCGGATAATTCCATTGCAACCTTTCGGGTGGATATAGATGTCGCCACCTGTGGAGAAATCACACCGTTAAGTACGCTGGATTTTCTCATTGGAAGCTTTGATTCAGATATTATCACCATGGACTATCGGGTGCGAGGCTTTACTCGGGATGTGAGTGGAAAAAAATTATTTATTGATCATAAGATTACATCAATTCAGGATTATATCAATGATGAAACATTGAAGGAATATGATGCGATTGATATTAATGTTTATCAATCCAATATCTTTCATACAAAAATGATGTTAAAAGAAATATGTTTGCAAAATTATCTTTTTAATACGGATGCTTATGAATTGCCGCCAAGAACGCGATTGCAAATAACGGAAAGCCTTCGTCGAGAGATGATTGAAATTTTCAGCGGCAGTAATGTGTATTAAAAAGGGAGGAAATAAAGAAAAGTGTCAAAATTACAACAAGAACGAATGCCTATATTGGAAGCCCTGAATAAATTAAAGAAAAGCCGGGTTGTTCCCTTTGATGTTCCCGGACATAAACGGGGAAGAGGAAATTTAGAGTTAACTGATTTTTTAGGTGAAAGCTGTATGTCAGTGGATGTTAATTCCATGAAACCACTTGACAATCTTTGTCATCCTGTTTCAGTCATTAAAGAAGCCGAGGAGCTGGCGGCAGATGCCTTTGGTGCTAAACAGGCGTTTTTTATGGTAAATGGCACCACGTCTGCAGTTCAGAGTATGGTTTTATCTGCCTGTAAAAAAGGTGAAAAAATTATTCTGCCAAGGAACGTTCACCGCAGCGTCATCAATGCACTTATTCTTGGAGGGGCTATTCCCGTCTATGTGAATCCCGAAATGAATCACAAACTGGGTATATCGTTGGGAATGACCTTGGCAGCAGTCGAAAAAGCGATTAGAGAAAATCCCGAGGCAAAAGCGGTATTAGTCAACAATCCCACTTATTATGGAATCTGCTCCAATTTAAGAGCCATAACGGAGCTGGCCCACCAGCATGGAATGCTGGTGCTGGCGGATGAGGCTCATGGAACCCATTTTTATTTTGGCGAGAACATGCCATTAAGTGGCATGGCGGCAGGCGTGGATATGGCTTCGGTGAGTATGCATAAATCCGGCGGTTCGCTGACGCAAAGCTCATTTCTTTTAGTCGGTGGGGCGGCTGTCAACCCAGGTTATGTAAGGCAAATTATCAACCTTACCCAGACCACCAGCGGCTCTTATTTACTCCTTTCCAGTTTGGATATTTCACGAAAAAATCTGGCCTGCAAGGGAAAAGAAATTTTCGAAAAAGTATCTCAGATGGCTCAATATGCAAGAGATGAAATCAATCAGATCGGCGATTACTATGCTTATTCTAAAGAATTGATTAACGGCGATACAATTTATGATTTCGATGCGACAAAATTATCAATTAATACTTTGAATGTGGGTCTTGCCGGTATTGAGGTGTATAATATTTTAAGAGATGAGTATGACATTCAAGTTGAATTCGGAGATGTGGGAAACATTTTAGCCTATATTTCAGTCGGCGACACGCATCGAAATTTAGAACGTCTGGTGAGTGCCCTGGCCGAAATTCGCCGCATTTATAAAAAAGATAAAGCCGGAATGCTGCAATATGAATACATTAATCCAGAGGTGCTGGTAGCCCCTCAAGAGGCATTTTATGCAGAAAAGGAAGCACTTCCATTGGAACAAAGCGGAGGGCGTATTTGCAGTGAATTTGTGATGTGTTATCCTCCAGGGATTCCCATTCTGGCACCAGGAGAAAAAATCACAGCGGAAATTCTTGATTCAATTGAGTACATGAAAGAAAAGGGTTGCTTTATGACCGGTCCGGAAGATATGGACATTAAGAATCTCAATGTACTGAGAGAGGGATAGCAATGGAACTATGGTTTACAGAAAAACATACCCCCACCGTCAAATTTTCAATACAGGTGGACCGTCAGCTTTATTGCGGTCATAGTGAGTTTCAGCGAATTGATGTCTTTGATTCCAAAGAGTTTGGACGGTTTTTAACGTTAGACGGATACATGATGCTGACGGAAAAAGATGAGTTTATCTATCACGAGATGATTGTACATGTTCCCATGGCGGTTCATCCGGCACCGAAGAAAGTATTGGTCATTGGGGGCGGTGATGGTGGTGCGGTCAGGGAATTAACGCGTTATCAAGAAATAGAACAGATTGATTTGGTGGAAATTGATGAGCTGGTGGTGGAAGTTTGTAAGAAGTATTTGCCTCACACCGCCTGCTGTTTTGGTGATGAACGCGTATCAGTGTATTATCAGGACGGATTAAAGTTTGTTCGCCGCTGTGAACAAGAATATGATCTCATCATTGTCGATTCCACCGATCCTTTTGGTCCGGGTGAAGGACTGTTTACTAAGGAATTTTACGGCAATTGTTTTAAAGCGCTTAAGGAAGACGGGATTATGGTCAATCAGCATGAAAGTGCATTTTATCAGGATGACGCGGTGGCGATGCAACGAGCCCATAAACGGATTGTCGATTCGTTCCCCATCAGTCGGGTTTATCAGGCACATATTCCGACCTATCCTTCTGGTCACTGGCTGTTTGGATTTGCTTCGAAGAAGTATTATCCGATTGAGGATTTAAAAGCGGTGAAATGGAATGCGTTAGGTTTTAAAACCCGCTATTACAATACCAAATTACACGTCGGTGCTTTTGCCCTGCCAAATTATGTGGAGGAGCTGCTGAAAGATGTTGAATAAAAATATCGAAACATTTTTGGGATGTGATAGCAACTACCAGGAAGCAACGACCGTTGTTTTTGGAGCGCCTTTTGATTCCACGACCTCTTTTCGGCCGGGAACCCGTTTTGCCAGTAAAACGATGCGGGGAGATTCCGATGGACTGGAAACCTATAGTCCTTATCAGGATAAGGATTTAGCGGATATCAATGTATTTGATGGCGGCGATCTGGAACTTTGTTTTGGCGATACTAAAAAAGCATTGGGCCAAATTGAAGCGTTCACGGCGCAGATTCTTGGTGACAATAAGTTGCCGGTGATGATCGGCGGAGAGCATCTGGTGACGCTGGGGGCGGTGCAGGCAGTAGCTAGAAAATACCCGGATCTTCACGTGGTTCATTTTGATGCCCATGCGGATCTGCGAGACGATTACCTTGGGGCAAGGCTGTCTCATGCCACGGTCCTTCATCGGGTGTGGGATTTAGTTGGCGATGATCGAATTTTTCAGTTCGGTATTCGTTCAGGAGACCGGAGCGAGTTTCGGTGGGGAAAAGAACACGTCGTTACACAGAAATTTGATTTTCAAGGTTTGGATCAGGTTGTGGAGCAGCTCAGCGGCAAGCCGATATACTTTACTCTAGATCTTGATGTGCTTGATCCATCAGTTTTTCCAGGAACGGGAACACCGGAACCCGGCGGCGTTAATTTCTTGCAGCTATTAGAGGCCATTCAAATGGTCAGCAAACTGTCAATTGTGGGTTGCGATATCAACGAGTTATCACCGGTTTATGATCAGAGCGGCGTTTCCACAGCCGTGGCCTGCAAAGTTCTGCGTGAGCTGTTGCTGGCAGTGGTTAAATAATACAATTAAACTAAAATATCAACAGGAATTGCGGAATTCTAAAAACTCAAACAACACTTGCTTCGCGGTCATTTTTCACAAACAATTTTGGAACGCGTAGGCGAACAGTTCATCGAACTGTCCGCCGTACAGTGCAAAAATTGTTTCGTGTAAAACTGGCAGCAAGGTTCACGGCAGGTTTTTAAAAATCTAAAATTAAAGGAGGCTATTATTATGGGAAAAGCATTAATTATTGGTTGCGGTGGGGTTGCCAGCGTCGCCATTCATAAATGTTGTCAGAACAGCGGGGTATTCAGTGAAATATGCATTGCCAGCCGGACAAAGAGTAAATGCGATGCGTTGAAAGCTAAACTTGATGGGGGTGATACGAAAATCACCACGGCGCAAGTAAACGCTGACCATGTGGATGAATTGATTGCCATCATTGAAGCATTCAAGCCGGATGTGGTACTAAATTTGGCGCTGCCTTATCAGGATTTAACAATTATGGATGCCTGCCTGGCAACGAAAACGAATTATGTGGATACGGCCAATTATGAGCCGGTGGATACCGCGAAATTCGAATACAAATGGCAGTGGGATTATCGGGAACGTTTTGAAAAAGCTGGAATCACCGCTTTATTGGGGAGTGGTTTTGATCCGGGGGTAACCGGAGTCTTTGCTGCTTATGCCCAAAAGCATTACTTTGACGAAATCAACACGATTGATATCCTTGATGCCAACGCGGGAGACCATGGTTATCCCTTTGCAACAAACTTCAATCCGGAGATCAATATCCGCGAGGTGAGTGCCAACGGCAGCTATTGGGAAGCTGGAAAGTGGATTGAAACCAAGCCCATGGAGATCAAACGGGTTTATGATTTTCCGGAGATTGGACCAAAAGATATGTACCTGCTTCACCATGAAGAACTGGAATCATTGGGATTAAATATCAAAGGGATAAAACGAATCCGTTTTTTCATGACCTTCGGAGAGAGTTATCTCACCCATCTTAAATGCCTGGAAAACGTCGGAATGACTTCCATTAAACCGATTGAATTCGAAGGCCGGCAAATCGTACCGCTGCAGTTTTTAGCAGCCGTTTTGCCTGACCCATCCACATTGGGGTCAAGAACGAAGGGTAAAACAAATATCGGCTGCATTTTCCAGGGAAAAAAAGACGGAAAGGATAAAACCTACTATCTCTACAATGTTTGTGATCATGAAGAATGTTATAAAGAAGTCGGTTCCCAGGCAATTTCTTATACCACTGGTGTTCCGGCCATGATCGGAACGATGATGGTGATGACCGGACAGTGGAACCGGCCGGGTGTATACAATATTGAAGAATTTGATCCCGATCCGTTTATGGCAGCATTGAACAAATGGGGACTGCCCTGGCAGGAGAGCTTCACCCCAGACCTCGTTGATTAGATGATGCGAATTAACGATGCTTTTTTTGAGCTGCCAACCCCTTGTTATATTGTGGATGAAGAACGGCTCATTAAAAATTTGGAGATTTTAGATGCTGTTCAAAGACGAACAGGTTGTCACATATTGCTGGCGCAAAAGGCTTTTTCGATGTTTTCTTTATACCCTCTTATCGGGAAGTATCTATCGGGTACAACTGCCAGCGGTCTGTTTGAAGCCCGTCTGGGTTATGAGAAAATGGGAAAAGAAAACCATGTTTTTTCAACCGCCTATTTAGAGAATGAATTTGATCAGATGGTATCATTATGCGACCATATCATTTTCAATTCATTTAACCAATGGGCGAAATATAAAGACCAGGCATTGGCGGCCGGACGAAGCTGCGGGATGCGAATCAATCCGGAGTGTTCAACTCAGGAGCATGCCATTTATGATCCCTGTGCACCAGGTTCCCGGATGGGGGTAACCTTAAATCAGTTTAAACCGGAACTGCTTGAAGGCCTGGAGGGACTTCATTTTCACACGCTTTGCGAGCAAAATGCCGATGCTTTGGAAGAAACCATAATGGCGGTGGAAGATCAGTTTGGCTGTTATCTCTACCAAATGAAGTGGCTGAATTTTGGCGGGGGACACCATATTACCCGAAAAGATTACGATGTTGAAAAACTGATCGCCTGTATCAAGTACATTCAAGATAAATACAAGGTGAAAGTATACCTTGAACCGGGTGAAGCGGTGGCCTTAGATAGTGGTTTTTTGGTATCAACGGTACTGGATATTGTTGACAATGGAATTCAGAATGCGATTTTAGATGCATCTGCTGCCTGCCATATGCCGGATGTATTGGAAATGCCCTATCGCCCGGAAATCATCGGAGCAGGGTTAGCCGGAGAAAAGCCGTTTACCTATCGTCTGGGTGGGGCAACCTGTCTGGCGGGAGATATTATGGGAGATTATTCTTTTGATCGCCAGCTTGAAATTGGAGACAGACTTGTATTTTGCGACATGGCCATCTACACCATGGTAAAAAACAATACCTTCAACGGCATGAATTTACCCTCGATTGCCATTTTCACAGAAGCAAAAAACATCCGAATGGTTAAGCAATTCGGATATGAAGATTTTAAAAACCGGCTGTCCTGATGGATAACCGGTTGGCTGTTTAGTAAGCGAAAAAGGAGCTGGGTATGGATAAAGATATGATTAAGACAATAGAAAATGATCGTTTCGCCAATTCGCTGGGAATAAAACTGGTAAAAGTTGATCATGGATATGCAGAAGTGAAAATGGAAATCAAAGAAGTACATCTTAACGGCGTAAATATTGTTCAGGGCGGGGTGATTTTCACACTGGCAGATTATGCATTTGCAGCAGCCTCAAATACAAAAGGACTGGTTACTGTGGGAATCAATGCAAGCATATCATATTTTAAATCACCGCAAGGCAAGTGGCTGTTTGCAAAAGCCAAAGAGATCTCTTCGACCAGAAGTATTTGTAATTATACTGTGGATATTTTTGATGAAACGGATGAAATCATTGCCCGATTTAACGGAACGGGATATATTAAAAGACCTCGATAGGGCTCCCCGATTGCTGATAAACGATGGATGTTGAGCAATTGTTATTAACAAGGGCAAGAGAAAGTAAACCAAGCCAAGCCAGAGTAAAAGGATTTACTCTGGCTTGGCTTTTGTTAGAAACAATGACCCTATAGAAATTGACCTTCGGTTCTAGTAGCTTTAGATCACTTCAATGGTGGCCATCGTTTTATGAATATTAGCGAGTCGCTCGGTTGGTATGGTTTCTAAATACAGCTTTAAATTTTTCTGCATCAAAACTTCTGCTTCTGAATATTCAACGACATTTACTTCCTGGTTGATGGGATTGTGCTTAATTAAAGCCGCTACCTCAATATCGTCTAGCAAATCAAACACGGTGGATGCTTCAGCTGCGGAAAATTGACCAGCTATGATAATATCTTCCATATCGGCAAGTGTTTTAATATACTCTTTTATAATCTGTAGTTTATCTTCAAAATATCGGCAGGAAAGCAATTCACTGACAATATCCCGATAGGTTTTATCATCCATCTTAACGCCCATGTAGTATTTGACAATGGTTTTCGAATGAGGATTGAAACGCGGAACAAAAACTTTCTCGATGGAACTTGTTTCAAGTGCGGTGCAAATCTTTAATGCTATTTTAGGCAAGTTTGAAAGAAGATAGTGCTCCACTGAGGTGTTTGAAATCTCCAAGTCTTCAAACATTTCATTTGTTGCTGCCAGTAATTGATCAAAAATAAACGGCTGTTTTTTCCCTTGTAGCTCATTTTCTATCTTTTGAATATCCAAAAGATTTAAGTCTAGAGATTGAACCGGTTTCTTTAGGAATATACATCCCAAAGCATTTTGAAGAACCTGTTCGCAAAGATTCTCAAGTAAGTCTTTGTAATTTTCATCATAACCGCACATGACTTCGTGAATGATGTCGGCATCAAATTTTTGGCAAAATAAATTTTCATAGTATAAATTTTCCAAATATTGAATGATGTATTCCACACCGGCTAAGTCAGTGACGGGATGGATGAGCTGATAATCAATTGAACCGGGGATTTCATGGGTACCAAAGTTTACGTTATATTGTTCAAAAAAGGGTTTAAGTCCCGTCTCAATGGTTGCATTATAAGTGTGGTTTTGAGTTGAAATTTTGGTTTTATCAATTTGATGAAAAAAATACTTTGCAACATTCAGTTTTCGGATAATGATTTTGTAGCCATATTCGTAGAGCTTTTCAATGGGTTCATGAATGATGTGATAAATAGCTGTTGAAACATTAGGCAATGACTTTAGATAAATACTGATGGTGTATAAGTTGGAAGCCATAATATTTTGGGCAATTTCCACACTTACCGAGCTGCTTTGCCCTTTTGTATACCGTTCAGTACTTTCGGATAAGAGTTTAAGACATTCTCCCTGGATGCGTTCAGATTCTAATTGGCTCAGTTCACCCTGGATATAAGCCTCTTGTAAAAGTGATTGAAAAAAAAATTCCTTACTAAGCTTCTGTTCATCAATTTTTGAGTGTTTATCGATACTATTCATTGTTTTCTTCTTTCTCCTCCGCTTCCATTTCTCTTTTGATTGCTTCTTCCAGCTCATTATAATCTGGGTTGTAGCCAAACCTGACATTTCGTGCCATTCTATCAAGCTCACTGAATTTAAGTTGGTCCAGGGAGCCGTGACAAACACCATCAAAATACATTTTCATATAGTTGATTAGGTCATCGTCACTCATTAAATCAAGAGTTTCATTTTTATAGTAATAAAATATTTCAATAAGTTCGTGCAGAATTCCTTCAAAATTATCTTGCGAAAGATAGGGAGAGTCGCAAAATACGATAATTATTTTTCCGATGATTCCGCCACCAAATTCAATCCTTCCCAAATTTTCGAGGGAATAGGAACGCGTTTCAACAAGTTCAAGAGCGGATGCTTCGGTTAGTGCCAGTGAATATTGATCGATTATTTCGTTACACAGCATTATTTCTGAAACGGCTTGCTTTTGGACAAGCGCATTATCAAAAAGCATTAGATTAAATGACATGTTGGTTACCTCATTTGTAAAATATTTGATAGACATAAAAGACGTATTTTTTATTGACAATGCATTTTTTATGTGATATGATACGCTTGTAATTTATCAGAATATATTATTTGTGCGTATAAATTTAATGATATCACAAGTGTTAAGCTAAATCAATAAATATAAAAAGAAAAACAGGTGCCGTTTTAATAGCGGCGCCTGTTTTTCTTTTTTGTACCAGTTGATTGCTTTTGAGGAATAAGGGTAATACAAATATAAAATTGCATGCTAAAATGGACTGGAGGTATTTAGATCAATGGAAAATAAAAAAAATGACCATAAAGAAAGTCTTTCCAAAGAAAAAAATATGACTTTCTCAGATGAGTTATTAAAAATGGCAACAGCAGAAAACGATGATGTCTTGAGGCAACTTGATACGCAATTAAAAGGCCTTCAAGAGGATGAAGCCAATTTGAGAATAAAACAATACGGATTCAATGAGATTGCTCGAAAAAAAAAGAAATCGGTGCTGCTGCATTTTTTCAATAATTTAAAAAATCCCTTAGTTATTCTGCTTTCCGTTTTGGCTGTGATCTCATATCTGACCGGAGATGTACGGGCGACCTTAGTTATTTTTGCAATGGTAATTTTAGGCGTTGTTCTTCGCTTTTTTCAGGAAATGCGTGCTGATAATACCGCGGAAAAACTTAAAGAAATGGTCAGCAGCGAAGCAACTGTGATCCGGGATGGAGAAGAAAAAGAAATACCACTGAAGATGTTGGTTCCCGGAGATATCATTCGTTTATCGGCGGGGGATATGACCCCCGGTGATATTCGCATTCTATCAGCTAAGGACTTATTTCTCAATCAGTCAGCACTTACGGGAGAAGCGATGCCAATCGAAAAACAGTCAAAACCAGTGTCAAAAGACCAGCGTAATCCTCTAGAAGTTGAGAATTTATGCTTCTTAGGTTCAAATGTTGTGAGCGGAACGGCTTTGGCAGTGGTGATTCATACCGGTGATAAAACATACTTTGGCTCTTTGGCCGCCAGTATTACAGAGGAACAGGAGTTAACGAGTTTTGATAAAGGGATCAATGGATTTACCTGGCTGATGATTCGTTTTATTGGGGTTATGGTACCTGTGGTATTTCTGATTAATGGTATCAGCAAGCAGAACTGGCTGGAAGCCTTTCTTTTTGCAATGGCAGTCGCAGTCGGATTAACCCCTGAGATGATGCCGATGATTGTATCGGTCAATCTTTCAAAGGGAGCAATGATGATGTCCCGCAAAAAGGTGATTGTCAAGCGCTTGAATTCAATTCAAAATTTTGGTGCCATGGACTTGTTATGCACCGATAAAACCGGAACCATCACAGAGGGGAAAATAATTCTTGAAAAGCACGTCAATGTACAGGGAGAACCAAGCTCCAGGGTCCTGCATTATGGGTATCTGAATAGTTATCATCATACCGGATTGAAAAATCTCATGGATGAAGCGATTCTCGATCATGGTGAATTGGAAGAGTTTTTACAAGCCGATGAAAAGTATAACAAGATCGATGAGATCCCTTTTGATTTTACCCGAAAACGGATGTCGGTTATTGTTAAAGACGAAACTGGTTTGAATATATTGATCTGCAAAGGTTCGGTGGACAAAATTATTGATTGTTGCAACCGTGTGGAAATCCATGGAAACATTTTTCCGATGCTTCCCGAATATGAAGAAAACGCAGAGAAGGTCGTTGGCGAGTTAAATGCGCAGGGATTTCTTGCTATTGCGCTGGCATACAAGGAAATTCCGAATGCTTCGGATCAGCCGGTTTATGAAATTAAAGATGAATCGGAGCTTGTGCTGCTGGGATTCTTATCTTTCCTTGATCCGCCGAAAAACTCTGTGCCAGACGCATTGAAACGTTTAAAGGATTTGAATGTGGGAGTTAAGATTCTAACCGGTGACAATGAGGTTACGACTGCCTATATCTGCAGGGAAGTAGGGCTTGCCACTGATAAGATTTTGATCGGTTCTCAAATTGAAAAAATGAATGAAGCGGAACTTGCTGAAGCAGTCAATGAAACCGTCATCTTTGCAAAACTCTCGCCAAATCATAAAGAGGAGATTATCCATGCTTTGCAGAAAAATGGCCATGTTGTCGGATTTATGGGAGATGGAATCAACGATGCTCCAGCTTTAAAGGCGGCCGATGTTGGAATTTCTGTGGATGATGCGGTCGATATTGCCAAGGAATCCTCAGACATCATTTTGTTGGATAATAATCTTTTGGTGCTGGAACAAGGGGTTAAAGAAGGCAGACGGGTATTCGGAAACATCGTTAAATACATCCGAATGGCTGCCAGTTCCAATTTTGGTAATATGTTCAGCGTAGTCGGAGCCAGTGCATTTTTACCATTCCTGCCGATGCTGCCAATACAGGTACTGACTAATAATTTGTTATATGACTTTTCCCAGACAACCATCCCCACCGATCAGGTTGATCCGGAATGGATGAAGAAACCCCGTCAATGGCGAATCGGAGAAATCCAAAAATTCATTTTATGTATTGGACCGATCAGTTCGATTTTCGATTATCTGACATTTTTCATGATGATTAATGTATTTAACTGCTGGGATAATCCGGCCTTGTTTCATACCGGTTGGTTTGTTGAATCTGTTTTTACTCAGACGCTGATTATTCATGTCATTCGGACCAATAAAATACCATTTCTTCAAAGCCGCGCAAGCTGGCCTCTGCTTATTTCATCAATTCTCATTGCTTTAGCGGCGGCCTGGCTGACGGTTTCGCCACTCGCTCAAACACTGGGGTTTGTGTCATTACCGCCGCTTTACTGGCTGTTGCTGTTATTTATTTTAATGGGATATATCGTCTTGACCCAACTAGTTAAAACTTGGTTTTTTCACAAATTTGGAGAGTGAATAATATTATCGTTTGAATTGTGTACAATTTTAAGCAAAATGTTTATAATATAATAAATATTGTGCATTAATAATGGGCTAGTTAATGACAACGTCAGATAAAATTTAAATTTGAAGCTAATGATTGGAGAAAGTATAATCAATGAAGATATCAATATTGCAAATCATCATCATCATTAGCAGCGTGTTTCTATTAGGCATTTTTGTTTTTTGGGGTATGAAAAAAAGAATAAAAAGAAAAAAGGGCCGAGAGATCCGACGATTTAATGAGTTGGTTCAAACCTTCATTGAATCAGAAGAAATCCCCGTTTGCTTAAAAGATGAAGAATTAAGTTATATTTTCATAAATGGTGCGATGGAAAAATTTTATGGAATCAGTTCGGGAAAAATTATTGGCTTGGATGATTTTGAGATACTTGATGAGAAGACGGCCACCAAAGAACGAAAAACTGATCGGAAAGTACTGGAGACGAAAACATTTGTGACAGATGAAATGTTATGGCAGGGAAATGTATATAAATCGACTAAATTTCCAGTCGATTTATTGAATGGAAACTTTGGAGTTGGTACATATATCCGAAGTGTTTCGGAAAGAAACAGAGAAAAATATTTAAAAACCTTGCTTTCAATTGGTGATGGGGTAATGGTGGTCGATCGAAAAGGAATCATTGAAATGTTAAACAGCACCGCCGAGAAAATGACGGGATGGAGTGCAGAAGAGGCAGTAGGCAAGCATTATAAAGAGGTTTTTGTTTTAATTCACGAAAAAAAAGAGGGGATTATTATTGATCCGATTAAGGCCGTTTTTAATACTAATTCGATGAAAGAATTAGATAGTCAGGTTATGTTGGTTGCTAGAAATGGCGAAAAATACCATTTGGAAGACAGTGTCGCACCAATTAGCGATGATGAAGGAAATGTTGGCGGTGCGGTGGTGGTATTCAGAGATGTAACTGAAAAAACAGAAAAAAGAGAAGAACTGGAATTCAATAGTTTTCATGATTCACTGACAGGTTTATACAATCGTCGATTTTTTGAGGAAGAACTGATCCGATTGGATACCGAAAGGAATCTTCCGATTTCAGTGATTATTGGCGATGTTGATGGATTAAAATTAACAAATGATATTTTTGGACATGAAGCCGGTGATGAATTATTGAGAAAAGTATCAGAGATATTCAAAAAGGTGTGCCGGGCCGATGATATTATTGCTCGTTGGGGAGGCGATGAGTTTGCCATTTTACTTCCTCAAACTCAAAAGAAAGATGCTGAAAGAATTTCAAATCGGATTAAAGATGATTTTAGCAAAGAAAAAATAAAAGCCGTTCAAGGAAATGTATCAATGGGATATGCAACAAAGTATCAGGCGGAGGAGAATATTGCCAATATTCTAGAAAAAGCAGAAGAAAATATGTATATGAAAAAAACTTTGGATCGGGGCCAAAACAAAGAAGATTCTTTCAATATGATTTTAGAAACACTTTATGAAGAATTTCCATCTGAGGCTAGACATGCTAGAAAAACAAGCGAAATATGCCAAAAAATTGCGAGAAAAATGAATCTTTCCGATGAAGAGGTTATCAAGGTTTCAAAAGCGGCATATTTACATGATATTGGTAAAGTTGCCCTTGATAAAGAGATTGCTTCTAAGAATGAATATGTGGTAGATAATACCTGGAAAGAAATGCAATTACACCCGGTTGTGGGTTATCGGATTTTGAATGCCTTTGATCACACGGTTGATTTGGCAAATATCGTCTTAGGGCATCATGAAAGATGGGATGGAAGCGGCTATCCACAAGGATTAAAAGGAAGAGAGACACCAAAATTGTCGCGAATTATTGCAGTCGGGGAACGGTTTGATGACATGACAAGCAATCGATCGTATCGAAAAGTAATTAGCCAAAAAGAAGCAATAGAAGAAATAAAAAGAAATGTTGGCACCCACTATGATCCGGAGATCGTGGAGGCATTGGAAAGAGAATTTGTGGAAGAAAGATGATAAATCTGCTTTTGCATCAAGCTCGGATCAGATTAAAGAATGAACTGATTTAACTAAAGTCTCAATAAAACTGAGCATTTATTGAGACTTTATATATTTGTCGAACACCTTGATGAATATTTCAACTAAATTCGGATCATACTGGGTTCCGGAACAATTAATAATTTCATTAATTGCAGTATCAATGGATAGCGCCGGACGGTAAGGTCGATCATTTGTCATGGCATCAAAAGAGTCAACAATTGCCAGAATACGGCATTCAATAGGAATTTTATCTCCGGATATGCCTAGCGGATAGCCGGATCCATCCCATCTCTCATGATGTTTGAGGATTAAATGGGAGATCTCTTTTAAATCTGAGGATTCATTGGCAATCCGCTCTCCGATAATAGAATGGCTTTTCATTACTTTCCATTCATCAGGCGTTAAACCGGATGGCTTTTTAAGAATGCTATCTGGAATACCAACTTTTCCGATATCATGAAACTTTGTTAATAACTGGATGCGGTCCATAATATTTTGATGTAAATGAAGGTGTTGAGCAATAATGGTTGATAAAGCATGCATCCGATTGGTATGACCCTCGGTGATGTAATCTTTGGCGGCCAAAGTTTTCATGAGTGTTTTTACTAAACTGTTGCGAATACTGGACTCTTTAAGCAATTTATTTTGGTACATGTTATTGTCAGCTTCTTGAAAAAGAAAATCAGAATTGATACAGCCGGAGGCATGGTAAGCGTATCCATAAGAAAGAGATATCTTAAACGCCGAATCACTGGATTCGTTAAAGGCATTTAATGCGATTTTCAAATTTTCTAAAGCCATCTCGATGGTTTCAGGCAATTGATTTCGTACAATAACACCAAATTCATCGCCGCCGACTCGTGATACAATGCCAAATCGTTGAAAATACTGATTGATAAATTGGCTTGTTGTAATAATTACCTGATCCCCTGCTAAGTGCCCAAGAGTATCGTTGACAAATTTTAAACCATCAATATCGAGGAGAATAATGATCAGATTTTTAATGTCCTGATGGTCTATTTCTTCAAGTGCTGCTTCAAAAAAATGTCGGTTGGCAATGTGCGTTAGAGCATCCTTTTCGGCTAAATCTCGCAATCTGTTTTCCAGCGTTACCCGTTCAGTCATGTCACGAATCATGATCAATACTTCATCAAATTCTGAAATTTGAATACGAACCTCAAAGTAGTGAAGTTGCTCATTTAAAGGCATCGTAAAATAATAGGCGCTTAAAACTTTGCTAGCCACAACCGATTGGATCACCTGTTTCAAATCATCCATAATGGTTTGGTTTCGCATGATTTCTAAAGTAACATTGGAGGCGCAATTTAAAGAAGAACCAAATGGAGCAATGTGACCGTTTTCATCGCCGATTAATAAAATATCCGGAATGGTGGCAATTAATGCCCTACTGCGGCTGTTAACCCGTTCCAGATCCAATAATTTAGTTTGAAGTTCAGAATAATAATTCTTTTTAAATGAGTTTTCTCCAAGACCAATAATGGACTCTCGGGTGATCTCTTTTTTATTTTTGGGAATATAATACTCGTTCATAAATGCTTTTCACCTCATCCTTTGTTAAAACTTTTGGATTGGTTACCATGCAGGGATCATTGAGTGCATTCTCGACTAGATAATCCAGCATCGCCCCATCAAGTGTTTCCACGGCAATGGTGGATTTGATGTGCAGATTGTTTCGCATGGAAACAATTTTGTCGATGATTCTTTCAAGAAGAACGTCATTAGTAAGATTATCGACTGGAATGCCCAATTGTTTAGCAATATTTCTAAACCGATCAGGCACACTGTCAAAATTAATACGAATAACATGCTCGAGTAAAATGCTGTTGCATTCACCATGAGGCCGGTCTAAAAGCCCCCCCATGGAGTGGGCCATGGCGTGGACAGCACCAAGGCTGGCATTTGAAAAAGCCAGGCCGGCTTGAAGGGAACCATGCATGACTTGAAACATCGTATCGAGGGTTCTATCGGGTAATATTGATTTTTCAATTTCCTGACTGATTAGTTTGAGTGATTCCAAGGCGTGAACATCGGTTAATGCCGAATGGGTATTGGATACATAAGCTTCAATTGCGTGAGTTAAGGCATCCATTCCGGTACAAGCTGTTAAATAGGGGTCCATGGTCATAAGGGGCACAGGGTCAATCAGGGCCAAATCGGGGACGATCTTTTTACTGATGATGGCACGTTTTATATTTGTAGAACTATCCTTGATAATTGCAAATTGAGATACGTCGGCAGAAGAACCAGCGGTCGTTGGAATACAAATCAGGGGAGGACCCGGCATTTTCACCTCATCGACGCCTTCATAATCCAAGATATAGCCACCGTTTGCAGCGACAATACTGATGCATTTTGCGCAATCGATGGAACTGCCCCCACCGATGGCAATAATCAGGTCGCAACCGAAAGATAGAAATAGCTCAGCGCCGAGCATGGCTTCAATGTCATCGGGATTTGGAGTGATTTCATCAAAAAGATAAAACCCGTGGGAATATGATCGGACGAGATTAATAATTTCCTGAAACCATTCGAACTTTTGTATCGCTTTGTCAGTCACAATCATTGGTTTTTTTGCATTAAAATGAGAAATATAGCGTCCGATCAGCAATCGCGCATCCACGCCAATGATTATTTCTGGAACAACAAATTTTCTTAATTCTAATAATGATTCTGTCAAGTTAAGATCCCCCCTGGATAGTTTAAACAATTAAATAATTTCAGTATAACAGGTCGGTTTTTAAATGTAAACCCTATTACTTAAGGAAAAATTAACACATTGTTTTTCAAATGTTGAATTTTATGATATCATCAGTATATAGAGGTAGAAAATGAATATTTTTGAGTTATCGGAACTTTCACTAACAAATGAAATGACAACTATTTTAATAGAAAATGAAAAAGTCCGAATCGAAAAAATTATCAGCACTGGGCAAATATCAGACTGGTATGATCAGGAAGAAACTGAATTTGTGGTACTATGCGATGGAAATGCTGAGTTGGAATTTGTGAATAATTGGGTCGCATTAGCAAAAGGCGACAGCCTTTTGATCCTTCCCCACCAAAAGCATCGGGTAGCCTATACATCAAATGAACCACCCTGTATTTGGTTATGTGTTTTTTACTAAGTCTTTAAAAAGGAGCTAAGAGGACGGAAATTATGAAAAATAATGAAACAAGTGAAAAAATAAAGATATTAAAAAACGGGCCTTATGTTGTATCAGGTCATGTTAAACTTTCTGAGAAAATTATAACAGCGGCGGGAAGAGGTTATGTGTACACTGAGGGGCGCGAGCTTCCCCAGGCTGAAACCTATACGTTATGTCGCTGCGGTCAATCGAAAAATCCACCATTTTGCGACGGGGCTCATATAAAAAGTGATTTTAATGGAGAAGAAACCGCATCAAAAGACAGCTTTGAAGACCGGGCAGAGTATATGGAAGGACCGGATCTTGATTTATTTGATGATCATCGGTGTGCATTTGCCCGCTTCTGTCACAGAAATGATGGCGATGTCTGGGAACTAACCGAAGAATCCAACAATCCCAGATTAAGAGAAGAGGCTATTAAGGCCGCCAGCGATTGCCCGGCAGGGCGGTTGGTTGCCGTTGATAAAGCTGGAAATGCTTTTGAACCTGAATACGAACCAGGTATTGATATCATTCAGGATCCGGAAAGAGGCGTAAGTGGCGGAATCTTTGTAAAGGGAAATATCCCAATCGAATCTTCCGACGGAACATGTTATGAAAAAAGAAATCGGGTTGTACTTTGTCGGTGTGGAAAGTCAAGCGATAAACCGTTTTGTGACGCCATGCATGTGCCCATTAAATTTAGAGACAAAAAATAAACTGGCCGGAGAATGATGAGGAATTGAAATGGATATTCAACAGGTGTTGCTAAATTTAATCGTGTTTACGCTGCCAATCATTTCGGTTGCCTATACTGTTGTTGGAATCAGGTTGTTTAAACAAAAAGTGGAGGGGCGGTTTAATTTTTTTTCGCTTTTCATGTTTGCCGCTGCAATTTATGCATTTGGTTATTTTCTGGCACTCAATTCTTTAGATAATGATTTATTTTTGATTTTTCGAAGCTTCGAATATTTGGGGGTGGTATTTATTCCAACCTGTGGGATGCTGTTTGTTTCGGGATTGACAAAGAACAAACTGCCTTTTTATGCTAAGGCTGCTGTGGCTGCAATTTCTAGTCTGCTGTGGCTTGTTTATATAACAAATCCTATTCATCATTGGACCTACAACAGCATAGAATTAATAAGAATTCAAGGGTTTTCAGTAGCACATACTTCAAAAAACCTTGGATACTATTTAATACTGGTTTACTATGCCGTTTTTTTGCTGTTTTCAACAATTGCATTGTTTAAAGCTTTTATCAAAACAAATACGGTCAGCTTGAAAAGAAATTACAAAATATTGGCTTTATTGATGCAGGTCTCCTGGATTGCCGTACTTGTCATCTTATTGGGTTTTGATAAATATCTTGATCCGACTCCGATTGTCATTTTGTTCATAACTACTTTGATTGGATACATTGAAGTTAAAAATGATATTTTTGAGTTGGAAATAAATCGCTGGAAAAACACCTTTTCTAATATTGGAGAAGGTGCATTTCTGATTAATAATGATCAGGAAATCGTCTGTTCTAATGCAAATGCAAAGGAATTTTTGAATGCAAAGGATATTAAAGAAACAATAAAAAGCCTGGATCAGGAAATTTTTAAACGAACACCGGTTAAGGTTACAATAAATAATGATACCAGATGGTTTTATATTAATAAAAATGATTTCGATTTAAAAAGAAAATTGATCAGTTATATCTTGGTAGATGTTTCAGAACGTAACCAGATTGAGGACGCTTTAAAAGAAAGTGAAGAGCGGCATCGGTTGCTGATTACCCAAATGTCTCAGGGACTGGCTGTTCATAAAGTAATCGTAGATAAGTCAGGGAATGTTGTTGATTATATATTTTTGGATGCCAACGAAAGCTATGAGCGGTTGACTGGACTTAAACGGGAAAATATTATTGGAAAATCCGTATTGACGGTATTGCCAAGAACAGAAACATATTGGATTGAGGTATATGGTCAGGTGGCAATGACGGGTGAGCCAGTCCATTTTGAAAATTATTCAATCGAATTAGATAAATGTTTTGAAGTGATTGCATATTCGCCACGATTTAAAGAATTTGCAGTAATAATATCTGATATCTCAGAAAGAAAACGAGCGGAAGAAGAAATTAGCTACTTGAGTTATCATGATTACTTAACCGGTTTGTATAACCGCCGGTTTTATGAAGAAGAATTGGTTCGATTGGATACCCCATTTAATTTGCCGATTACCCTGATTATGGGTGATGTTAACGGACTAAAACTCATCAATGATTCCTTTGGACATGTCATGGGGGATGAATTGCTTAAAAGGGCGGCGGAACTCATTTCATCGGCGTGTCCGAAACAAAGTATTGTGGCCAGGCTTGGCGGGGATGAATTTATTGTTATTTTACCCCAAACGGATGTTTTTCAAGCGGTTGAAGTGATCAAAAATCTTAAGGCAAAGATTTCAAACGAAAAGATTGGCGCGTTTGCTGTTTCCATATCTTTTGGTTATGAAACCAAAGAAAATGCGGAACAGGATATTCAAGAAATTTATAAACGAGCGGAAGATGATATGTATCGGCATAAATTGTTTGAAAGTGCAAGCATTAAAAGTAAAACCATTGATCTTATTATGAATACACTTTATGAAAAAAGCCGCCGTGAGATGCTTCACTCAAAAAGAGTCGGTGAATTGTGTAAATTGATTGCGAAAGAAATGAACTTTGAAAAAGACGATATCAATCAAATTCGAGTCGCAGGCCTGATGCATGATATAGGAAAAATGGGAATTGATGAAAAGATTCTAAACAAAGAGGGAGAATTGAATGACGATGAATGGACAGAAATTCATCGTCATCCAGAAATTGGCTATCGTATTTTAAGCGCATCAAATGAATTTTCAGAAATATCCAAGTATGTATTAGAGCATCATGAAAGATGGGATGGAACAGGGTACCCCAAGAAACTCATCGGAGCGGAAACTTCCATTCAGGCAAGAATAATTGGCGTCGCTGATGCTTATGATGCAATGACCTGTGATCGTTCTTATCGACAAGGATTAAGCGAAGCAGAAGCAATCGATGAAATCAGGCGATGTTCAGGGAAACAGTTTGATCCGGAGGTTGCCAGGGTATTGATAGAAGAAGTTTTAAAGAAAGATACAAGGTAAGCTGTCAGACAGAAAAAATTCTTCCTGTTTGGCAGCTTTTTATTTGTACTGGGGTAAAGAGGCAAATGAGTGCGAACGTCAGTGAAAAAAAGCGAAAATTGAAAAGCGCTTTCTTGATATTGTTTTTGCAAACGATATGTTATAATAAATAAAAAACAAGCATCATAAAGGAATTCATTGAGTATTAATTTAAAGAAAGAAGGGGTTTGATGAAGATTGGCTATGCATGTTTAACGGTAGGTGTACCAAATACAGATTTAAAAACTTGCTTGCTAAAAAATGCTTCCGATGAAAAATTGATTGAATTGATTGAGCATAATTTGAATGTGCTTGAAAATATGATTGATTACAATTTAAAAAATGATATCAACCTTTTTAGAATAAGTTCTTCGTTAATTCCCTTTGGCTCCAGCCCGGTGAATCATTTTAATTGGTGGGAACTTTTTGATAAGAAGCTGGCCCATATTGGTAAAAAAATCAGGCAAAGTGGAATGCGTGTTTCACTACATCCTGGTCAGTATACGGTATTAAATGCTATTGATGATGATATCGTGAAAAGAGCCATAGAAGACTTGAATTATCATACCCGCTTGTTAGATAGTCTTGGCGTCGGAACTGAACATAAAATCGTTCTGCACATCGGCGGAGTATACAATAACAAAAATAAGGGGAAACTGAGATTCATAAAAAATTATCAAGGATTGGATAAAAGGATTAAGAACAGATTGGTTATTGAAAACGATGGCAAGTGTTACACAATCTGTGATGTGTTGGAAATAGGAAATTATTTGGATATTCCGGTTATTTTTGATGTTCTTCATCATAAGGATAACCCTTGCAAAGAGGAAAAAACGGATGCCTTCTGGATTAAAGAAAGCAAAAAAACATGGGAAAAAAAAGATGGCAATCAAAAAATCCATTACTCACAGCAGAACCCTGAAAAAAAGCAGGGATCACATTCCAAGAACATAAGGATTGATGAGTTTATGGCCTTTTACGACAGATTGGACGACAAGAACCTAGATATTATGCTTGAAGTGAAAGATAAAAACCTCTCCGCAATAAAGTGCCTTAATTGCATATCTGAAGATAGAAAAATTAAGGTGCTTGAACGAGAATGGAGTAGGTACAAATATGCAGTTTTAGAAAGATCACCTTTGGACTATCTGGAAATCCGAAAGCTGTTACATAATAAAAACAATTATCCCGCCATTGAATTTTATCATTTGATTGAAAATGCTTTGCAAAAAGAAACAACCATCGGAAATTCGATTAATGTTGCGCAACATATATGGGGCTATTTTAGAAATAATGCCTTACCCAGTGAAAAAAAGTATTTTTTAAAGCTGCTGGATCGGTACGAAAAAGGGGAAGTATCGATTAAAAAAGTAAAGAAAAATTTGTGGAAAATGGCAGTTAAATACGAACAGGTATATCTGTTAGAATCTTATTATTACGAAATGGTGTAAAAAAACTACAAAAATATAAGAATAGAATAATAAAATTTAGGGGATAAAATCATGAATGGAAAAGGTGCTTTTGAATTAATTTTGGCCAATCATCTGAGTGGGGAAAGTGTTTATAGGAATGATCATGTTAAATAAAGATACAAAAGAACTGATTGATTATATTAAGACCCTGGTTATTGATGAAAAGTTAAGCGGGATTATTCCAGAACAGTTTATCCAGGATCCGGATTTCCGGGAACTTGATGCAATAATCAAGTCGATTCAAAATTCAGTCAAAGAACTAAAAGAGGCGCAAGAGAATTTGGAACTGGTATTTCAAACGGTTCCGGAGGCCGCTATTTTTATAACCATGGATGAAGGACAAGTGGTTGCCTATAATAAAGTCTTTGCTGATGTTTTCAAGATCAGAGAAGAAGCGCTTATAGACAAAAAAACGAGTGCACCGGATTTGTATTTTGAACTTGATAAAAGAGTGTTTGAAGAATTAAAAGAAAATGGTTTTTGTGATGGACTGAAAATGGAAATTGCTGTAAACAATGAAAATGAAGACGCGATTATTGGATTCGTTTCATCTCGCGTTATTAATATAAAAGGAAAACCGCATGTTTTAATTATAATCAAGGATATATCGGAAAGAAGAAGGCTGGAAGAAGAAATTAAACGGCTTTCGATTACAGATAAACTCACTCAAGTTTATAACCGAATAATAATCGATGAAATTTTGGAAAAGGAACTTGACCGTTCTGAAAGAACAGAGCGACCATTTGCGATAATACTAGTGGATATCGACTCCTTAAAAATGGTGAATGAGACATATGGAAATCAGATTGGCGACACCGTGCTTGTGGAGTATGCAAAGATAATTAAAGAAAATGTAAGGTCAATCGATATAGTGGGAAGATGGAATGGTGAAGAATTCCTGATCCTTCTCCCAGACACAGATAAAAATGGGGCAGAGATATTGGCAGAAAAGTTAAGAGCGATGATGGATGATTTTAATTTTACAAAAGTTGGTAAGTTAACGGCTAGTTTTGGAATAGCCGCATATAAAAATGACCTTTTGCCAGCCAATATTGTGTCCAGAGCCGATTCGGCCCTAAACACAGCTAAAGACAAAGGGAGAAATCAGATAGGGATTTTTTAAGAGGTGATTTGTGGAAAATAGACAGTTGAAACTGTTAGTGATTGATGACAATCAGGATAATATTGTGACATTGAAAGCGATGATCAATAATGCTTTTCCAGATGCGAAAGTATTGATGGCTCTTGATGGACAACAAGGTTTGAAAATTGCAGCGATAGAGGATCCGGATATTGCTTTTTTAGATATCATTATGCCGGAGATGGATGGCTTTGAAGTATGCCGAGAACTAAAATCGAAAACAGATCTTTCAGATATACCGGTAGTTTTTGTTACCACCTCCAGAGGCGATAAAGAAAATCGGATACTGGCATTGGAATGCGGAGCGGAAGGTTTCCTTTATAAGCCAATTGATGAGTATGAGCTTATTTCACAGATCCGGGCAATGGTGAAAATAAAAAATGCAAACGTTCAAAGACGAAATGAAAAGATTAGACTCAGGGCGTTGGTGAGGGAAAAAACTCGGGAATTGGAAGCCGCGCATGAAAAGACGATCAGATTGCTAAGTGATCTGGAAAAGGAAAATGAAGCTAGAAAAAAAAGCGAAAAAGCTTTGATGGAAGCTCAAAATTTAGCACATCTTTGTAATTATGAACATAATATAGCTAATGATAAAATGACTTATTCGGATGAAGCACTCAATATTTTTGGCGTTTCCTCTGAAACCTTGATTGATCATAAAGAAAAATTAGTCAAATATATACATCCCGATGATTTGTCGTATGTGCTTGAGAATATGCAAAAGGCATTAAATAAAAGATTATCGGCAGATTTTATTTTCCGAGCTATCAGGCCGGATTTGGAAGAGCGAATCGTGAATGTACGGGTTATTCCCAAATTAGATGATCATGAAAATCATATCGGTAATTTTGGAACAATTCAAGATATCACACGGATAAAAAAGACAGAAGAGAAAATTCGCTATTTAAGCTACCATGATTATTTAACCGGGTTGTTTAATCGGCGATTTTACGAAGAAGTACTGTCAAAATTAGACAAAGAAGAAAATCTTCCGCTTACTTTGGTGATGGCAGATGTTAACGGTTTAAAAATTATCAATGATTCTTTTGGTCATGCCGTTGGTGATGAACTTCTCAAAAAAGCTTCAAAAGTGATTAAAAATGGTTGCCGAAAAAGTGATGTCGTCGCTAGACTTGGCGGAGATGAGTTTGTGATTATTCTACCTAAAACGGGTCAGAATACGGCAGCAGGGATAATTAAAGAAATAGAAGCATTCGCAGCGAAAGAAAAGGTTAAAGGATTAAAGCTCTCGATTGCGTTTGGCAATTATACAAAAGAGCGAAAAGAAGAAAACATCCAAAAGGTACTTAAAAATGCAGAGGATAATATGTATCAGCATAAGTTGTATGAAAGTTCAAGTAAAAGAAGCAAAACCATTGAAATAATTATGAACACACTTTATGAAAAAAGTGACCGCGAAATGATGCATTCAACGAGAGTGAGTCGAATTTGTGAAAAGATAGGAATAGAAATGAAATTTGACCAGGATGAGATTAATCGGATTAAGACCGCGGGATTAATTCATGATATCGGAAAAATGGGAATAGATGAAAATATTTTAAACAAACAGGGGAAGCTAAATATGGATGAATGGAAGGAAATTAAAAAACATCCTGAAATCGGCTATCGAATATTAAGCTCGGTCAATGAATTTTCAGAAATGGCTGATTATATTCTTGAGCATCATGAAAGATGGGATGGTAAAGGCTATCCCAAAGGTTTAAAGGGGGAGGAGATTTCGCTGCAGGGCAGGATTGTTGCCGTGGCGGATTCTTTTGATGCAATGACCAGCGATCGAACTTATCGAAAAGGATTGAGAAAAGATGAGGCAATTGCTGAGATCAAAAGGTGTGCCGGAAATCAGTTTGACCCTAATATTGCAAGGCTGTTTGTTGAAGTGGTACATTCGGATAAAATGGTACAGTGAGAAAAAATGCAGAGAAAACTTGGGCGTTAAGCATAGAAAAAAATGATGCCTGAAATTTAAATTCCAATGAATTTTAACAAGTGTTTATAATAGCGAAAAAAATTTGAAAAAGGTTAGTGAGTGGATACAATGGGAATAAAGGGAATTGAAACAGTAATTGAAACACTGAAAAAAGGCAATGAAAATTTTACAAAACTAGAGAAGAACCATGGCGATATTTCTAGTTTCGTCAGGACAACAACTTCCCGGGATGGACAAAAACCGGATGCGGTGATTGTTACCTGCTCGGATTCCCGGGTGCCCCCGGAGCATATTTTTTCTGCCGGTATCGGTGAACTTTTTGTAATCAGAACAGCAGGGAACGTCATTGGTGATTTTGAATTAGGAAGCATTGAATATGCAGTCGGACATTTAGGGGTACGTGTTGTTATCGTATTGGGGCATAATCATTGCGGAGCTGTTTCAGCCGCTATGTTCGGACATGGAGAAGGGCATATCCAATCGATAATTGATGAAATAAAACCAGCCCTTAAAGAGGAAGCAGATGTCAGTATCTGTGAGCGGCTTAATATTGAAAACAGCAGGAACCGAATTTTAAGTAGTAAGTTGGTTAATGAACTGGTGGAGGCGGAAAGTGTTAAGGTGTTTGGGGCGAAATATGATATAAGTACCGGAAAGGTCGACTTTTTTTAATTACCCGGTTGGATGAATTTTAAAATTCTGCAGTTCAGGAAAGCAATAATATGGACATGCAATTCTGTAGAATCGTGAGAAAGGAGATTATATGGAAATGAAAAAATCAGTTATAGCTGGGCTGATAACAGCCAGTTTACTGCTATCAGGTTGCGAAAATCAGACGTCTGCAGTACCTAAACCTAGTGACAGCATTCTTAATTCTTTTCAAAAAACCATAGCAGATAAAAACAATGATTTCGGTTTTAATCTCTATCGAGAACTCTCCAGTGACGGTGAAAACATCATGATTTCACCGACCAGTGTCGCCATGGATTTAACTATGGCATATAATGGCGCTCAGGGAGATACAAAAGAAGCGATGGCTGAGGTATTAAAAGTAAAAGGTTATGAGATTGAAGAACTGAACAAGAATAACCAGGCCCTTCTTTATCTGTTAAGCACGGCAGATCCAAAGGTGACACTGAGTATTGCCAATTCCGTCTGGCTGAATCAGGATTTTGAATTCGCTTCTGAATTTACAAATAATGTTGAAGCTTTTTATCATGCCGCTAGTCAGAAGTTGGACTTTAACGATTCCAATGCAGCCAATATCATCAACAAATGGGTTAAGAAAAATACCCAGGGGTTGATTACAGAAATTGTGGAGCCGCCGGTTGATCCTTCAAGTATTCTGTTTCTTATCAATGCCGTTTATTTTAAAGGCGAATGGACCCACCAGTTTGATAAGAATTTGACATCTGACCAAACATTTTTTACCCAAGATGATCAGTCGGTGACGGTGCCCACGATGTATCAGAGTGGCTCTTTCAGCTATTTTAAAGGCCAGAACTTTCAAGCGCTGCGTTTGCCTTATGGGGAGGAAGATCGAATGGCGATGGTTCTCTTCCTGCCGGATGAAGACTCAAGTCTGGAGCAATTCCAGAGCCAGCTTAACAGCGAAAACTGGGCCGGTTGGCTTTCCTCTTTTGAGGAAAAACAGGGGACCCTCATGCTTCCGAAATTTTCAATAGCATACGAAAAGACTTTAAATCAAGCGTTGACAAATTTAGGATTGGGTATCGCTTTTGAAAGTGGTAAGGCAGATTTCTCCGGGATGGCGACCGGTGATTCCAGCCAAAATATTTTCATCAGTGAAGTCAAACATAAAACCTTTCTTCAAGTGGATGAGGCAGGTACAGAAGCAGCAGCGGTAACCTCGACGGGAATGACGGCTACCAGCATGCCGGAGTATGATTTTGAACTGAAATTCAACCGTCCTTTCTTTTATGCCATTCAGGACAGTCAGACCGGGGCGATTGTTTTTATGGGTGCAGTCCAAAATCCCAGCAACTAATAGTCTGTTGTCAGAAAAAAAGCGGTGCCGTCTCAATTGAGTCGGCACCATTCTTTTTTGAAATATTAGCTTAAATATATTAAAAAAAGTTGTAATTTTTTGCATTAAAAAGTAATATTAATGTTAGCAGTTTATTATCTCAACAGTTAAATAGAAAAACATCTGACTAAAGAGATTAAGGACGTTATAAATAAGGACAAAAGAGAGGGAAATATGGGATTTATAGAGATTTTAAAAGCCATCATTCTGGGCATTGTAGAAGGGATAACCGAGTGGTTGCCGATTAGCAGTACCGGACATATGATTTTAGTGGACGAGTTTATAAAACTGAACATGTCGGATTCGTTCATAAAGATGTTCCTATATGTGATTCAATTAGGGGCGATTTTAGCAGTTGTCTATATTTACTGGCACAAATTGGTGCCATTTACATACAAGGACAAAAAGTTGGTGGTAAGGAAAAACATTGCAATACTGTGGTCGAAAATTGTGGTGGCCTGTCTGCCAGGAATCGTGATATATGTATTGCTTAACAAGATCATTGATGAATTGTTCATGAATCCAATAACCGTTTCAGCAATGTTGATTTTTTATGGGATTCTCTTTATTGTGGTTGAGAATTACAACAAAAAACGAAAACCGGAAATCGTCAAATTACCCGAGATTACTTATAAAACTGCATTGTTGATTGGTTTGTTTCAGGCATTATCGATTATACCAGGGACTTCCCGTTCCGGAGTGACAATTATTGGCGGTATGATTCTGGGAACATCCCGAACGATTGCGGCAGAATTTACTTTCTTCATGGCCATTCCGGTTATGTTTGGGATAAGCTTTTTAAAACTCGTTCAGTTCGGATTTGCTTTTACCGGTTGGGAAGTGGTTATTCTGCTGGTCGGAATGGTTACCGCTTTTCTAACGTCAATACTAGCGATTAAGTTCTTAATGAACTATATTAAAAAGAATAACTTCAAGATTTTTGGATGGTACAGAATCGTATTAGGGGTGATTGTGTTAGCCTATTTCTTAATCGCCGGTCAATTATAAACCGGGATTTTCAATTCGCTGCAGGCACTGAAAAAGATTAATATATTAAGGGAGGCAAAAATGATTGAGATTAATCAGGAAAAATGTATTGGCTGTGAAAAATGTGTCGAGGACTGCTTTCCACAGGATATTGTTGTCAAGAATGATAAGGCCGAACCTAAAAATGTCAATTGTATAAAATGTGGGCATTGTATTGCCATTTGTCCGGTCAATGCCGTGAGCATAACGGATTACGACATGACAGAGGTGAAAGAATATGATGCCGAGAGTTTTGCGATAGGCTCAGAAAAGCTGCTCAATTTTATTAAATTCAGACGGGCGGTTCGTCAATTTAAAGATAAACCGGTGGAGAAAAACAAGATCGAACAGATTATTGAAGCCGGCCGTTTTACACCGACGGGAAGCAACCGCCAGCCGGTATCTTATATTGTTGTTCAAGAGGGGCTTCCTGAACTGACAAAGTTGGCTTTGGAAAGCCTGGCTCAGATTGGAAAAGGCTATTTGAAAAACAAAGAGAATGAAACACCATTGGTTTTATTTTATGCGAAGCGATGGATGAAAATGTATGAGGACTATCTGGAAAAACCGGAGCAGCCGACAAGTTTGTTTTTTAAAGCACCTAATGTTATATTGGTTGTTTCCGATTCTCCGATTGATGGAGGTTTGGCGGCATCATCAATGGAATTAATGACTCAGGCCCAGGGCTTGGGAATGTTTTACAGCGGTTTTTTTGTTCGTGCTGCCAACAATAGTGAAAAGATCAGGGCCTTTTTAGGTCTTGAAGACAATGCAAAAAAGATCATCGCCTGTTTGGTTATCGGTTATCCGGGAGTTGAATATCAGCGAACCGTGCCACGTAAAAAACCGGAAATTTCATGGCGATAAAAATGCCGCTGGTTGAATATCGAAATATTGATTTGAAATTTGATGAAAGGACGATTATTTCAGGATTCAATCTTGAAATAAATAAGAATGAAAAAGTCCTTTTATCAGCACCGTCGGGAAGCGGAAAAACGTCCCTGGTTAAAATGCTGTTAGGTTTTGTTATTCCGGATAATGGTGAAATTTTTGTTGATGAAATGAAATTATCCGGGGATACGGTCAATCTTATTCGAAAGAAAATAGCCTATGTGAGTCAAGATGCCGACATCCCAAAAGGAATTGTCGGCGAAGTATTCGATGAAGTATTTAAATTTCAGGCTAATCGTCATTTGAAATACACAAAAGAGCATTTAATAAAGTGGCTTGATGATTTTTTACTGCCATCGGATACAATTGAAAAAGATGTGAATTCCCTTTCCGGTGGTGAACGTCAGCGATTGGCAATCATCATGGGAATTCTGTTGGATCGTGATATTTTGATATTGGATGAAATCACAACGGGGTTGGACTTAGAACTCAAGAAAAAGATTGTGGATATCTTATTGCGCTATGATAAGACGATGCTGATTGTATCACACGATGATGTCTATCATGGCCGGGGGCTAACGGAGGTGTCTTGGTAATGGGCGTTCAGGAAATATCATTTTACACACCTTTTTATTTACTTGTTTTTATGATTCCACTCGTAATAATCAATTACAAGATGCGAATAAACATAAATAAACGCTTTATTTATGCTGTATTTCGGATGACGATTCAATTAGTTTTAGTCGGATTTTTTCTTCAATATATTTTTCTTTTTAATAACCCCTGGGTAAATTCAGCCTACATTCTTTTTATGATTTCAGCAGCTGCTTTGTCAACGGTAAAAACCTGCGGATTAACCTTAAAGAGCCAACTAATCCCTATTTTACTGGGCTTTGGAATTCCCAATATGATCATGATTCTTTTTATTAATCAATTTGTTATTGGACTCAATAACATTTTTGATGCCCAATATTATATTCCTTTAATGGGAATGCTATTGGGTAATAGTTTAAGCGGGAATATCATTGGGATCAATACCTTCTATAATGGATTGAAAAAAAATGAACGAGAATATCATTACCGGTTAGCTTTGTCTGCCAATCAATGGGAAGCAACGCTGCCCTGGTACAAAGAAGCGGTTATAGCTTGTTTAAACCCTACCATTGCGACAACGGAAACGATCGGTTTGGTTTCGCTTCCCGGCATGATGACGGGTCAAATTTTAGGTGGTTCCATGCCGATGACGGCGATTGTTTACCAAATTGTAATTATGGCGGCGATCTTAATCTCTCGATACTTTGGCATTCATTTATCAATTCTTTTAACCCGGAAAAAGGCATTTGATTCATATGATCGTTTAAAAAGCTAGATTATAAGGTGAATATGCAAAAAAATCGCATTATTGAAATAAATAGTTCATTTCATTAGACTCACGATCATGATAGAATGAATAAAAATGGTTATCAAGTAAAATGATGCGAGGTAAGATATGTTCTACAGCGATTTGAATCCGGAAACAGTCATTGAATATATAAAAGCATATACGAACATTTTTCCCGCAGAGGCAATCCTTGATGTCTATGAAATCGGCGGCGAAGAAGAAGACGGGGACGGTTTTGTCAATCACATTTATCGGGTTTGGGATAAAACCGGAAAATCAGTTATTGTAAAGCAGGCTAAGCCCTATATGCGCATTTTTGGAAAAGCGGCAAAACTGACGACAAAACGAAATCAGACCGAAGCGGCAATTATTAAGCTGAGGGCGGCAATCACCCCGGAATATTTGCCGGAAATGTATCATGTCGATCCGCAAAACAATTTATTTGTTTATGAAGATTGCAGTCGCCTGAAAATTATGCGTTTTGAATTAATTAAGGGAAAATCGTTCCCTGAATTCCCCAAAAAAATTGGGGAATATATTGCAAAATCAAATTTTTATACATCGGAAATTTATTTAGATCAGATCGCGCACAAAGCGCTGGAATGTAAGTTCATGAACCCAGAAATGCGACAAATCATGGAAACCGGCCAATTTTTAAAAAGATATCCATCAGACAATGAAAAGCTTGAGAAGATTTCGGAAGTTGACCCCAATCATTTAGCGATGGCTGAATTGTTTTGGGATAAACGGGAAGTCCGGGTGGAATTGTTAAAGCTTCGTGCCATTTACATGAAAAGAAGCGAGTGTTTAGTTCATGGCGACTTGCATACGTCAAATATCATGATTGGCGAAAATGAGATGAAAGTCATCGATATGGAGTATCCTTTTATGGGACCGCTGTCATCGGATACAGGGTATCTTATCGGAAATTTGATTTATGAATATATTGCCTGGTTCCATCATACGGAAGGGACCCGGGAATCTCGAAAAGCCTATCGAAAAGAAATTATGGGTTACATAAGCGCTGTGGTCAATGAATATATCAGGGTCTATTCTGAATGCTGGGATAAAGATGCAAAACCCATCTATCGGGGGTATCCCGAATATCGGGAGGTTGTTCTTAAGAATTACGTTAAAGAAGTATGCGGATTTGCAGGTTGCCAAATTGTCAGTCGGGTCGCAGGGCTGCTTCCTTTACCGGATTTTGATGCGTTAAAAAATCCTTTCAGCCGTAATTGCGCAAGGCGGCTTTCGTTACTTATTGCTGATGCATTAATTATGAGACATGAAGAAGTGAATACGGTTGAGGACATCATCAAAATAATCGAAACAATTACCTATCGTTATTTTGATGTAATGAAGGCCTTAAAAGGACAGGATTTATCTAGAATTCATATAAAATAATAGACTGACGGTGGAGAAATAATCATTAAATAAGCTTGAATAATTTATAAAAAACAACTTTAAATTACTTTTTTTGCAGAAAAAGTATTTAAGGTTGTTTTTTAGGTTGCTTAAGAAATAATTGAACAATTCTGTTTTTTTCGATGATAAAAGGGTAAAAATCACACAAAGAAAGATAGAAATGAAAAAGGAGGTAAAACAATTTAGAAGGCTGAAGGTCGGGATAGGTGATGTAATCGTTTGTAAAGTGTTTTGTTTAGCCAGTAGCCGCAAGACAAAATATGATTAATATTATAAAAATTAATCAATTAGGAGGAAACAAGCATGAAAATGACTAAAATTGCAGGATATTTATTGGCAATCACTGTTCTTATGGTTTCGATGCTATTTATGGGAGCGAGTTGCAGTGCTACTACCGCGAAAGTAAGCAATGCGGTAATGACAACAGGTATTGATGATAGTTATGCCCCCATTGATAATGTGACAGAATTTCCTGTTAATAGCGATGTTTATGTAGCTGCAGAGTTGAAAAATGCACCGAACGATACGAATATTACCTTTGTATGGTATTATGAAGGACAGAAAGTAGATTCCATAACCATTACAAATGGAAATGTTAGCGATGCACCTCTGGCCGGTTATTTGCCGGCAGCACTTGTCACCCAGCCGGGTAACTATTCAGTAGAGATCTATATTGATGAACGTGATACACCGGACACGGTTAATGAATTTGTGGTTAAATAAGAATTTAATGTGAAGAAGGTGATAAAATGGAAAAAAAAGAAATGATCGATAGTATTGCTAAACAATATGCGGCTATTGGAATCGTCCCTGAAATTGGCGGTTCATCAGATATTGCTGTTGATCAGGAATTGTTAGATGTAAAACATCCAACTGGGAAAATAAAAATTCATTATGAAAATGCTGTTTTATTCAATGAAAAAGAAAAAACCATCAATTTTTGGGAATTAACCAAAGAAATTAAGAGTGGCTTTTCATTTGGATTCACAAAGGATAGTTTTTCACAAAACGGATCTACATTATCACGGAAGGTCAAGGCAGTGCAGTATAGTACCGATGGAAAAGCTTACGAATATGACTTTGATATAGGAAAGCTCAATCAAATTATAAAATCTGCAGCCAAAGAAAATGGCTGGAAATTTAAAGTTGTTTTATCAAAAAAGAAAGCTTTATATTAGAAAAGTCTGAAAATACTAATTGGCAAGAGAATAGTCTTTTTTTAAGAGCCGGAACGCAGCATGTAATCGCTGCGTTTTTTTAATTTTATAAAATTAAGATTCGATAATAAATTTTTAGTGAAAATATTTTCACTATTGTTAATAAATAGCACAGGAAGTATAATCACAATTATAAGCAGAATTTGAATAACGAAAAAGAAAAAGGGTAATAATTTGTAAGTTTTTTATTCAGAATGGCTTTTTATATTTAGATAAACAACCAAAATAATGCTTGTTTGAGCAGCTGAAAAAAGAAGGGTGATTATGGAACCTGAAGTATATAATCAATCAAATTTTGCAATTTCAAAAGCGGCCTATTTATACTATATAAAAAATGAGTCCCAGACTGAAATTGCTAAAAAGATGAATATCTCAATAACAACTGTTTCTCGGCTTATCAAAAAAGCCAGAGAAGAAAAAATTGTGGAATTCGTTATCAGAGATCCATATATTGAATGCATGCACCTGGAAGAAGAACTGCTGAATACGTTTGGATTAAAAGATGTGATCATTGCACCGAATGATTTTTTAAATCATGTCGATGATGCGCAAAATACCGCCGAGTCGGTTAAGAAGCTTGTCGCCCTTGAGGGCGCCAGGTATTTGCAGAGAATTATTAGAAAAAATGACGTGTTGGGTATCACCTGGGGCACAACGATGTATTATTTGATCCATTATCTGAATCCTTGCCAAAAAGTGGATGCCGCTTTTGTTACACTTCATGGGAGCATCGCATTTTGCGATTCCGAATTAGATGTCAGAACGCTGGTATCAAGAATGGCCATGGCATTCGGCGGGAGGCAATATTATCTTCTGACAGAAGCATTATTAAGCAGTAAAGCGACTGCTGATTCAATCAGAAATGAAAAAAACACGAAAGTCGTTTTTGATATGTTTGATAAAGTAACGATTTCAATCAATGGGATTGGATCGATGTATCCGAACCTGAGTTCCGTATTAGCCAGCAGAGATTATTTGACCGAAGCAGAGTTGAAAGATCTTCAAAGTGAAAACGTGTACGGCGACATTGCCTTGCGATTTATTAATGACCGCGGAGAGGAATGTGGCGGAGATTTAAGAGACCGAACGATTGCAATTGATTTAGAAAAGTTTAAGAAGATAAACACTAAAATAACCATTTCATCAGGGGAACACAAGGCTCATACAATCCTTTCAGTGCTGAAAGGTAAACTGGTGGATGTTCTGATTATCGACTATGCACTTGGCCGCGAAATTATGAGCCTGTATGCAAAAGAGAAAGAAAAAAAACAGGAAGAATTTTAAAATAGAAAAAATGCTAACCATTGCATTTTTAATAAAAGTAAAGGTGGTAAGAAACGGATGAAGGAGTATATTTTAAGTATTGACCAGGGTACTACCAGCATTAGAGCTATTTTCTTTAATCATGACGGAGATATTGTAAGTGTATTTGCAAAAGAATTTAATCAGTTTTATCCGGCTTCAGGATGGGTAGAACAGGATCCGATGGAGATGTGGGCGGTTACCAGTGAAGTTATCGAGAAAGCAATGAAAAAATCAAACATCAAAGAAGAAGAAATCATTGCGATCGGTATCACAAACCAGCGCGAAACAGCAATTGTATGGGACAAAAAAACCGGAGAACCTGTTTACAATGCCATCGTGTGGCAGGATCGAAGAACTGCAGAATATTGTGATCAGTTAAAAGCAGATGATCCCAAAATTGAAGCAGTCGTTAGAGAAAAAACAGGATTGATGATTGATTCTTATTTTTCCGGAACAAAAGTTAAATGGATACTTGATAATGTTGATGGGGCAAGGGAAAGAGCGGAAAAAGGCGATTTAATCTTTGGAAATGTTGATGCCTGGATTATGTGGAATCTGACCGGTGGGAAGACCCACGCAACAGATTACAGCAATGCTTCCCGAACCTTAATGTTTAACATTCATGATCTCAAGTGGGATGAAGACTTATTGAAGCTCTTGAATGTGCCGGCCAGTATGCTGCCAAAAGTTCAGGAAAGCAGCGGTCATTTTGGCGTAACTGCTAAAATATTTAAACGAGAAATCCCCATTACCGGAGATGCCGGGGATCAGCAGGCGGCAACCTTCGGTCAATGCTGTTTTAAAAAAGGTATGGCCAAATTTACCTACGGAACCGCCGGGGTTATGACCGTGAATATTGGTGAAAAACCTTTCTTGTCAAACAACGGATTGACGACAACAATCGGTTGGGGGATCAATGGGAAGGTGGAATATCTGCTGGAAGCAGTTGCCTTCTCGGCCGGATCGGCCATTCAATGGCTCCGTGATGAGATGGATATGCTTGATGAATCGCCCGATTCTGAATATTTTGCGCTAAAAGCGAAAACAACCAACTGTGGCGTCTATTTTATTCCGGCTTTTACCGGTTTATGCGCGCCATATTGGAATTCCTATGCCAGAGCGACAATATTTGGAATCGAAAGAGGAACGACCAAGAATAATATTATCAGAGCAGTTCTGGAATCCTTAGGGTATCAGACAAGAGATATGTTCGATGCATTCTCGGAAGACTTGGGCGAACGATTGTCCATATTGAAAGTAGATGGTGGTGCCTGTAATAATAATTTGCTGATGCAATTTACTTCTGACATTGTCAACGTTGATATTGAAAGACCTGACAACACGGAGACGACGGCCGCAGGCGCAGCATATTTAGCCGGCTTGGCAGTTGGATTCTGGAAAGACCAGGACGAAATCGTTCGCAAGAGAACAGTAGACACGGTGTTTAAACCAAAAATGGAAGAATCATCCCGGGATGATCTTTATAAGGGTTGGAAACGGGCAATAAGAGCAACCCTTGAATGGTCAAATGACCGGTAGAGCAGATTAATAAATTATTTACTTTGGCAGCGCTGACAAACTTCGGGTAAGTGCTGCCGAAGACTATGAACATTTTTTACAAATAGAATATGGAGGTGACACCATGAAAACAGACGTTTTAATAATTGGTGGTGGTGTAATTGGTGCTTCCATTGCACATCAGCTGGCAAAATATAATATGGATATTATCCTGGTTGAAAAAGCGAGTGATGTGTGTATGGGAACCAGTAAAGCAAATTCCGCTATGATTCATAGTGGCTTTAATATTAAAGGCGATACGTTAAAAGGTAAATTAGCTTTAGAATCAAACAAAGTGATCAAGCAATTGTGCGACGATTTAAGTGTTGGCTATATAAAACCACTGGGCTCAATAACGGTTGGATTTGAAGAATCTGATCTTGAAAGAATGAAGGGAACCTTGGAAAACGGCATAAAAAATGGCATCAAGGGAATGAAACTCTTAAATCAGAAAGAGCTCCATGAAATGGAACCCAATCTGAATCCGGAGGCAAAATATGGCTTGTATGAACCAGAAACAGGAATTATCAATCCTTTCGAATTCACGGTAGCGTTAGCTGAAAATGCAGTGATTAATGGGGCAAAAGTTATATTGGGAACTGAAGTTTTAGATGTTATTGTTGAAGACAAAAAAGTTAAAGGTGTTAAAACAAACAATGGCGATATTGAAGCAAAAGTTATTATCAATGCGGCGGGGTTATATGCCGATAAAATAGCAGGTATGGTAGAAGCTGTTGATTTTGAGATTAAACCCAGAAAAGGGGAGTATTTCTTGTATGATAAAAAATGGAGAAGTGTTTTAAATCATCCAATTTATTCAGCACCAACCAAGGTTTCCAAGGGAATGATTATTGTTCCGACGGTTGATGGTAACCTGCTGGCCGGTTCAAACGCTGAGACTATTGATGATACGACGGATTTGGCAACATCATCAATAGCGTTAAATGGGATTTATGGAAATACGATTTCACATTTATTCCCACAACTTCCAAGAATGGGGGATGTCATTACGACTTTTGCAGGATTGAGAGCAGCCAGTACGAATGAAGACTTTATCATTGAACCGGCCAAAACAGTCGCAGGATTCATTAATGTTGCCGGGATTCAGTCGCCGGGATTAACGTCAGCACCGGCAATCGCGACGATGGTTGAAGGACTGGTGAGAGAAGCAGACCATGACTTGGATTTCGCGCCGCGAACAAACTATGAGAAAGGCAGACAGGCACCAGTGGTTCTGGCTGACCTACCTTATGAAGAAAGAACGGCTTTGATCGAAAAGAATCCTGATTTCGGGGAAATAGTTTGCCGATGCGAATCGATCAGCAAGGGTGAGATAAAAAAGGCAATCCACCGACCAATTCCAGCAACGAATATTGATGCAGTCAAACGTAGGGTCAGAGCGGGCATGGGACGTTGCCAGGGTGGCTTCTGTGGTCCTAAAGTATTGGATATTTTAAGTGAAGAGCTGAATATCTCTCCGCTTGAAGTTACACAAAAGGGAGATAAGTCTTTTGTATTGGCTTCTAGGAATAAGGAATTATCTTTAGAAGAAGGAGACCGAAATTATGAAAAAATTAGCATATGATTTAGTCGTCATTGGCGGCGGCCCGGCCGGGCTGGCATCGGCACTGGAAGCCAAAAGAAATGGCGTTAAAAAAATACTGATCTGTGAGCGAGCGCCATATCTGGGTGGTATTTTAAATCAGTGTATCCATAACGGATTTGGTTTATCATACTTCAAGGAGGAATTGACCGGACCGGAATATGCCGAGCGTTTTATTACGGAAGTGGAAAAAACGGATATCGACGTAAAACTGGGAACGATGGTATTGGAAATACTGGAAGATCAACAGATTATTGCGGTCAACCGAAAAGACGGAATGTTTATCGTCGAAACGAAGGCGGTAATACTCGCAATGGGGTGCCGAGAAAGAACCCGTGGAGCCCTTACAATACCCGGTGAGCGACCTGCCGGCGTGATGACAGCGGGAGCGGCACAAAACTATGTTAATCTGGAAGGATACATTCCGGGAAAAGAAGTCGTGATTTTAGGCTCTGGCGATATCGGATTGATTATGGCAAGACGACTTACCTTAGAAGGGGTCAATGTCAAAGGGGTTCTTGAGGTTATGCCTTATTCAACCGGATTAGTCCGTAACAAAGTGCAGTGTCTTGATGATTTTGGTATTCCCCTCCTCTTAAGTCACACCATCACCGAGATTCATGGCAAAGACCGAGTTGAAGGGGTTACGATTGCAGCGGTTGATGAGAAACTTCAGCCGATCGAAGGAACAGAGCAGTATGTAAGCTGCGATACCCTCTTGCTTTCCGTCGGATTAATACCGGAAAATGAATTGACCAACAAATTAGGCTGTGAAATGGATCGGGTCACCAAAGGGCCGATTGTTAACGAAAAACGGATTACCAATATTCCCTGGGTATTTGCCTGCGGGAATGTACTTCATGTGCATGATCTGGTTGACAATGTTACCCAGGAGGCTGAAATTGCCGGTAAAGCTGCCGCGGCTTTGATCACCGGTAAAATGAATGAAGAAGAAAAGATCGTGGAAGTTACCCATGACAAGAATATTGGTTATGTTTTGCCACAGCATTTTGATGCCTTAAATAATCAGGATAAAGTCGTTAAGTTTTTCCTGCGGGTGAAAAATCCGGATGAAGATATAAAACTGGTCGTAAAAGACAATTCTGAAAAAGTATTAATGAACGTTAAAAAATCAATCGTGGAACCGGGGACAATGATAACTTTCAATCTGCCAAGACAGTTTGTTACCAAAGACACGTCTTCAATTGATATTTCAATTGCCAGGGAACAAGCAGAATAAGGATGGAGGTGAAAAAGCCATGGAAGAAAAAAAGTTGATTTGCATTGGCTGCCCTAAAGGCTGCGGTATAACCATAAAACACACCGGTAAAACAATTAATGAGATTACTGGCTATACTTGTGATAACGGGCTTAAATATGCGAAAACAGAGTTCACTGAACCAAAACGAATTATCACTACAACAGTCAAACTGAATAACGGAGTTTTGCCTTTCGTGCCGGTAAAGACAAGAGAAGCAGTTAATAAAGAAAAAATATTTGAAGTGATGAAAGCCATCACTCAATTAGCGATGGATTCGCCGGTTAAGGTCGGGGATATTGTCATGCCGAACATTGCCGGGACAGGTGTGGATTTAGTTTGCTGCAGAAGTATCAAAAAGGTTTCTTGATTAAGAAAGGAGTCCTGATATGAAGTACTATGTTCGTTTGAGAGACGTTGAAGAAACGCAAAGACCGGATTATACGAGTCGCTATTTAGTCGATGAGAAAAATGGTTGTGTAGCTGGATGCAAAACGGGGATAAGCTGTCATATAAAAACAGCATACCCAAATTCACAGGCGCATGAGGACCAGGAAGGTTTTCTGGTTTTGGAAGGAACCGGATGGGCAAAGGTCGGGGATCAGGAAATTAAGCTTGAACCGGAAACATCATTTATTGTTCCAGCCGGTGTGCAACATGCGATAAAGAGAGACGAAAATTCAGAATCGGTAAAGGTGTTTTGGTTTCATGCGGCAATCTAAAAAAGATTGAATGAAAATATTTTCCATATTGATAATAATTCCAATGCTGATTAGAATGTAGTTAAGGATCCTATTTACGCAATAACCAGTCAGTATTACCAGCAGAAATAGAATAATACAAACCAAATTTAAACACTCAAAAAGTGATGGAGGAAAAAATGAACAGACTGTATAGTAATGTATTGAACAAGCTTTATGAAGGTGCAGATGTTGAAAACTTAATCGTTGCAACTTATTTAGTTGGAGCTGAAAAGGATGAAGACCCAATTTTAAAGGCAGCAAGTATTGCCATTGAACAAACAACCGGCTCATGGGTAGACGTTCCCGGCGAAACCGATGAAATCAGAGAAAAATATGCCGGCAAAACAATCGGCGTATACGAAGTACCTGATTTTGAATTAAAAATGGATCTTGACCAAACGGTGCCTGATGGCGGAATGCGATTCTATATCATGAGAATCGGTTTCCCGGTTGATAACGTTGATGATAATTTACCATTATTCTTTGCGACAGTAACCGGTAATATCACCGCGATGCCGTATCTAAAACTTTTAGATGTTGATTTCCCTAAGAACTTTGTAAAAAAATTCAAAGGACCAAAATTCGGCATTAAGGGAGTCCGAGATCTTTTAGGGGTTTATGACCGACCATTGTTAAATAACATGATTAAGCCATGTACCGGATACACACCGGAAGTCGGAGCAAAATTATTCTTTGAAGCGGCAGTCGGCGGAGTTGATATCATCAAAGATGATGAATTAATCGGTGGCGACCGAGTCTTCAACAAACTTGAAGACCGCGTAAAAATGAATATGGCAGCAGCTGCAAAGGCAGATGCTATTAAAGGCGAAAAAACACTTTATACGGTTAACATCACCGATGAGGTTTCAAGACTAAAAGATAATGCCTTAAGAGCAATCGCCGCCGGTGCCAATGGAATCATGGTTGACGTCTTCGGAATCGGTTTATCGGCACTGAGAGATTTGGCCGAAGATCCCAGAATCAATGTTCCGATTTTAGCACATTGCTGCTTTGGCGGAGCTCAATCAGTAGCTAAATATCAGGGCGTAAGCTCAGTCGTATTGACAAAATTAACCAGAATGTGTGGTGCGGACATCATCTTAATTGAAGCACCATGGGGAAAATTCGACAATGTTGAAAACAAATATATTTCAAGAGTCATCGCCTGCTCAGGCAAATTATACGATATGAACACGTCAGTACCATTTATGGGCGGCGGCGTTATTGAAGGCTTAATCCCGATCATTCTTGATAAAACCGGAAATGACTGCTTACTGGGTGTCGGAGCCGCTATCCACGGTCATCCGCAAGGACCAAGAAAAGGTGCGGTAGCATTTAGACAAGCTATCGATGCCTATATGAACGGACAGGATTTAGAAGAAGCCGGCAGAGAACATGAAGAATTAGGCATTGCCTTAGCTAAATGGGGTGTTTACGGAAAAGGAAACGTTAAGGAAAACTATCTGATCTAACGATGGCTTTTACCCCCTTATTTAGGCCATAATAGACTTACAGATATAATTTGAAGAGAACCAGCAAACTTTATGATATAAAGTTTGCTGGTTCTCTTTTTCAGGTGGTGTTTTTGGAATGATTTAAAGTTCAGCGATTGACATGTTGTCATAGGGTGTTTCCTGATAAACGTAGTAGTTTAACCAGTTGCTGAACAGGAGGTTGGCATGCCCCCGCCACCGCACGACGGGAGGTTGGGTAGGGTCATCATTGGGGTAATAATTTTTGGGAACATTAATCGGTTTCCCTTGGGAAATATCGCGATCGTATTCACCTTTTAGCGTTTCAGGATCATATTCACTATGGCCGGTTACAAAAATCTGGCGTCCTTCATGGGCGATTACAATATAAACACCCACTTCATCAGAAGACGCCATGACTTCTAAATCGGGATGGGCATCAATTGGCTCGCGATCAATACCGGT
>NZ_RXYB01000006.1 GCF_008086615.1 Acetobacterium tundrae | reverse complement strand
CCGGCCGGACTCTGTTTGGCGCAAAACCGCCCAAAGGCCAGGAAATGGAAACCCATTACTTCGGGCGTATTCGTGGCCGCGTAGCCGCTTACATGGCCGATCTCGACAAGGAATTATGGCGACTGGGGATTGCTTCCAAAACCCGTCACAACGAAGTGGCTCCTTCCCAGCATGAAATGGCGCCTATTTTCACCAATACAAACGTTGCCACGGATAATAACCAGCTGGTTATGGAATTCATGCAACGGGTAGCCTATCGTCATGATCTGGCCTGTCTGCTTCATGAAAAACCCTTTGATTTTGTCAACGGTTCCGGAAAGCACAACAACTTTTCGATGTCCACCAATACCGGCGAAAACCTGCTGACTCCCGGGGATGATCCGGTCAACAACAAACAGTTCCTGCTTTTTCTCTGTGCCACCATTGAGGCTGTGAACAAATACAGTGAAATGCTGCGGATTACCGTTGCCAGCGCCGGCAATGATCACCGTTTGGGCGCGAATGAAGCTCCTCCGGCGATTGTTTCCATTTTCCTCGGCGAACAGCTGACCGCCGCACTAAAGTCCATCGAAACAGGCAAACCGGTTACCGAAGCGAAAGACCTCGTGCTGGAAATGGGTGTCAGCACCCTGCCCAAACTGATCATGGATGCGACTGACCGTAACCGAACGTCACCATTTGCCTTCACCGGAAATAAGTTCGAATTCCGGATGCTGGGTTCCAACCAGTCCATCGCTGGACCGAACATTACCCTCAACACCATCGTCGCCGACGTTCTCTGCGACTATGCCGATGTTCTGGAAAAAGCCGATGATTTTGATACCGCTCTGAGTGCCTTGCTGCAAAAATCCATCAAGGAAAACAAACGGATTGTTTTCAACGGCAACAACTATTCTGAGGAATGGGTTGAAGAAGCCGCCCGACGCGGCCTTCCCAACCTGAAAACAACACCGGCAGCTTTAGCTGAATATGCTTCCGAAAAGAATGTCAAATTATTTGCCCGACACAATATTTACACCCCAACGGAAGTACACTCCCGTTATGAAATTCATCTGGACGAATACAGCAAAACCATCAACATCGAAGCCCTGACCATGCTCAACATCGCCAAACGTGAAATTTCACCGGCTGTTGTCACTTACACCAAAGAGGTTTGCGACACCCTGCTGGCGAAAAAAGCCTGTGGCGATTTCATTGATGTCTCTGCCGAAGCAACCCTGGCCGAACGACTCTCCAAACTATCCGGGGAATTCATCCGTTCCATTGACGATCTGGAAAAAATTCTGGCCGCTGCTCAGGACACCGCATCAGCTCAGGCTGAAGCCACCTATTACTGTGATCAGGTCATCCCCGCAATGGAAGAACTTCGCAAATTTGCGGATGAACTTGAAAGTCTTGTTGGCAAGAAATACTGGCCATACCCAAATTACGAAGATATTTTATTCTACGTTTAATTAACATTTGTTGAAAGCCACTAAATATCTAATCTTTTATATAAGATAACACCTCTTTTAACAGCCTTACGGATTAATCCGTAAGGCTGTTTTATTCACATGCTGAACATTTCTTGTGGTTGCTATTTTTGTCATCCTTATGTAAAATGGAACTATATTATTCAACAAAAAAGGAGAATATAAAGATGGGATTAAAAGATCTATTTAAAGACGTTACCGATCTGGCAAAAGATAGTATTGATTCAATACAGGCAGATTTAGCACTAAAAAAAGAAGAACAGGAACGTTTAAGAGCAGATATGGAACAACGGGTTAAAAGCTTTACCGATACCCTGATGGAACAGCTTCTAAAACCAATTGAACCAGCTCCCAATCCTTTCATCAATTCAAGTGATGATGTGATTGTTTCTTTTACTAAGAATTTTTTCGAAAAGCTTCTATTGCCCGCCAATAGTTCATCAGCTACGAAAATCGACATGCATCCCTATGAAGACAAGGTTATAAAAACTGTTTTAAAAAATTTTCCAACTTATAGTCTTCAGGAAAAGTTTTTATTTCAATTCAAAGATTCTAAAGGCCAGATTGTTCTGCTAACAACCAACAATCTTTATTTTAAAGTAATTTTCCCTGAAAATCATTCTTTTTTTGCTGTGGGCTCTGTTCCGAAAGAAAAAATCTATGACATCACCATTAATTCCGCTGATGAGCAATTCAAGATTCTTATTAATAACATTACTTTAATCACTACACCAGTGGATGAGGTTGAAAAATTCGATACCCTCACCTTAACCGAATATCTCTATCGCATTAAAAACAATGATTTAGCCATTAGCGATGACCAAGCCAATGTATTTATTCAATCTAAATTAGACCAAACCACATCAGAGATTGTTAAAACTTTTCTCACCCCCGATGAAAAGATCATCTATTTTGCCTGGGGACTGGATAATCCCGGTTCTAAAAAATTTCTAACCTGCACCGACAAAAAAATTATTCTCTATGACCGGGATTTAAGCGATAAAAAATGTTTTGATTATGATGAAATCCTTTCTCTGACAACCAAGCCGAGCACTGTTTCCTTCTTAGATTTGTCCCTGACATTGGGTATGAATCCCAATGAAACGGAAATAAAAACAGCCGATATTATTGAAACAATCAGTTTTCTCTTTTCACGGGAAGCTGAATATTTGGTCCAAATATATCAAGAGCATAAAATTAAAGATAGTGTAAAAAAGGACGAGGAAACGTCAAGCAAACAACAGGAGGAATCATTTTATACGCAACAGCCTTCTGCCCCTGATGAGGATCCCATTGCAATGATTGAGAAGTTATCTGTGCTAAAAGAAAAAGGGATTATTACTGAAGAAGAATTTAATCAAAAAAAACAAGAGCTATTGGCAAAATTATAAAATAATAATCTTTTAATTTGAAAAGATAAATTTCAATGCCAGCATCAAGGTTGCAGCGTGGAACCTTGATGCTGGCATTAATATTTTTTTGTGTAATTTACGATGCTATTCTTTGCAATATTTTAAAACGAACGGTCTTTCATCCAGAATGATTTTTTGTCCCAGCTATATACAATTTCAGCTTTGATCTCGGTAAAATAGTCATCAATCAGTTTGTTCAAGTCATCCAGATCCTCAAAACTGTTATCCGGTTTCAGTGATTCAATCCACATACTTTGCCCACCGCAGGCATCACTTAAATGAACTTTGTAATCAAGCTTATTTTCTTTAACCCTATTATTTAATTCAATGATCTCATTCCATGTAATAACCATTTTCAACCCCTTCTTTCTTAAATGATTTGTTAGTTACAATACTAAGTTAATTCTCTAAAGATGTCAAATCATCTCGGAATTTTTCAATAACAATAACCATTCCTGATTTTAAAAAATTATTCCATCTAAATCAGCAATTACCAGCTACTGAAAATATTTTCTATATTGAATTTATTAAAATCAAGCATAAAATTAGAATGTAAACGGTTTTATTTGCCTATTAACAGGAGGACTAATCATGAGTGATAAAATTATTTGTGGCTGCAACCACTTCAGCATTACGGTTGGAGATATTGACCGTTCGGTTAAATTCTACACCGAAGTCATGGAAATGACTTTTGAAAACATTCGTTATAATGTAGACTTGGCCTACATTAGAAAAGTTACCGGTTATCCTGACGGTATTCTTAATGTAGCTTTTGTATCCTGTCCCGGTTTACGACTGGAGCTCATCCAGTATGTTGAACCGAAAGGTGTCGTGCTGGATGTCAGTCCGCATAATATCTGCAGCAGTCATATTTGCTTTGCTACAACAGACATTGTTAAAGCTTATCAACGATGTAAAGATAATAATATTCCCACCAGAAATGAACCAGCCTATATTGATAATGGACCAAGCACAGGCGCTTATGCTTTCTATTTACTTGATCCTGATCATTACAATATTGAATTATTTCAACCAGCTGCCAAATGACAGGTATTCTCTTTAAATTAATTAAATTATTAGGAGGAATAAAGATGGTAAAGTATGTTGTAGGTATTGATGCCGGAACGACCGGTTCTACCGTAATGATTTTTGACCTTGAAGGTAATCTTATCGGCACTGGTTACAGAGAATATTCATGTAAATATCCTCATCCTGGTTGGGTTGAACAAGATATTAATGATCTGTGGGCAGGTATTTGCGAAGCTGCTAAGGAAGTATTAATTAAAACAGAAGTAGATCCTAAAGAAATCGGTTCTTTAGGAATATCCAGTCAGCGTGGAACTTTTGTACCGATTGACAAAGACTGGGTCCCCCTGTGTGATTCAATTGTTTGGTCAGACGGACGTGCCAATGAAGAAGTTAAATGGATTGAAGAACATGTTGGACGTGATCATTATCATGAAGTCAGCGGCGATCCGCTGTCAGGCATGTGGGCTTATGCTAAATATAAATGGGTTAAAGACAAACGGCCTGATCTTTATAAAAAAGCATGGAAATTTGTGAACGGTCAGGAATGGCTGCTGCACAATTTGGGTTCAGAGGAATTGTTTACGGATCCATCATCATTAGCACTCAACGGTATGCTGGATGTAAAAACGCTGGACTGGTCCGACGAACTTCTGGACGCGATCGGAATTGACAAAGATAAACTTCCTCCGGTAAAAACATCGATGACACAGGTTGGCGTTATTTCCAAGAAAGCTTCCGAATTAACCGGATTTGCTGAAGGCATGCCCATCTGCTGTGGCGGTGGCGACCAACAGTGCGCAGCAATTGGCTCAGGCGTTATTCGAGAAGGTTTAGCCGAAATCACAATCGGGACGGCCGCTGTTATGGTCGCTCATGTAGACAGCCCCAAACCGGATGTCAATCACACTGTTTTGTTTGGAGGTCATGCGATGCCCAACAAATGGGATATGGAGGCATTGACCTTTGCTGCCGGTGTTACTTTACGTTGGTGGCGTGATACCTATGGTCAACCCGAAAAAGAAGCTGCAAAAGCTTTGGGCCTGGATCCCTATGATCTCATTACGCTTGAAGCAGAAAACGCACCGGTCGGGTGTAAAGGATATCTGTTCATGCCCTTTTTCAACAGTCAGGTTTCACCCTACTATCATGATAATGCCACCGGCGGTTCGTTGGGATTGACTCTTGCCCATGACCGTGGAACGATGGCTCGCGGTGTTATGGAAGGTGTTATTTACGAACTACGAATGAGCGTGGAAGCGATGGAAAATGTCTTAGGTCGACCTTTTGAAGCCATTCGATTGTCAGGAGGTGGCGCAAAATCAAAATTATGGTGCCAAATGCAGGCAGATGTTTATGGACGTCCTGTTGAAAAGCTTAACGTGTCAGATTGTACAACATTAGGCGCTGCCATATTGGGAGCTGCCGGCGCCGGTGTCTTCAAAAACATTGAGGATGCTGTAGATAAAATGGTTCATACTTTTGGTATTATTGAACCAAATATGGAAAATCATAAAATATACACGGATATGTACAATATTTTCAAAGATACCTTCCTGGCCTTGAAAGCTGCCGACATTTACAATAAATTGGCAGCTGTATCAACGAAATACTGGGGCTAAATCCAACATCTAAAATGAAATATCAAGAAGGAAGGCTGTTATAATGGTTAATATAAGTCTAAAAGATAAAGTTGTCATTGTCACTGGCGCTGCCAGAGGAATCGGACGCGCTATTGCCTTAAAAATGGCTGAGGCAGAGTGTAAGGGACTGGTTGTTAATGACTTGAGAATTGACGACCATGCAAAGTCACTGAAAAAAGAAGCTGAAGCTTATGGCACGGAAGTCCTTTTAATTGCAGGAGACATGAGCAATGAAGAAGATGTCAAAAAAATGATCAATGCCGCTGTGGATGAATGGGGACGATTGGATGTGATGGTGAATAACGCCGGCATATCCAAATCAAATGACCTGTTCGGAACATCTGCAAGCGACTGGGATCTCGTTATCAATATCAATATGCGATCGGCATTTTTGGGAACAAAATATGCGGCGGCCTATATGAAAGATCATGGTGGCGGTACGATCGTCAATATGGGGTCAATTGCCGGCATAACCGGTGGAAATACGAGTCCAGATTACGGTGCTTCCAAAGCCGGGATCATCGCTCTGACAAAATATGCCGCCAAATTTTTGGCACCCTACGGTATCCGGGTCAATGCCCTTGCCCCTGGAACCATCTATACCGACATGATCAAACGCAATTTTGAAAATCTCACGGATGAAGCACGAGAGCAGCGCCTGTCCGCCATTCCCATGGGAAGGATGGGCGATCCGGATGAAGTCGCCACGGCTGCACTGTTTTTTGCTTCCGACCTTTCAAGCTTTATCACCGGTGATTCGCTGATGATTACCGGCGGCAGAAATACCTAAACATACACTTACCTTCCTGAGTCTGAGTTCTTTATCATCCTCAATGCGTATTCATGGATGATACCCCATTCAGACTCAATCAAATTGATAAATGCCGCTATGGAAAACTGACAAAAATGACAAACCGATATTGCCCCAATGATGATGTTTCGAGATAAAACAGGCTCCCCCTGTTGCCTTGATATGCATAACCAGATAATCAATTGGTGTCAAATGGTTTGTCTTTTTCTATTATTTCGAATACGATCCATACTTTCGCATCCGTATTATCCACTATTTTTTCTGTCTAAAATTCGGGGCGTACTCAACCGCCAGACGGATGGCTTCAATCATACTCACCGGGCTGGCAAGTCCCTTTCCAGCAATATCCAAAGCCGTTCCATGATCTACCGATGTCCGTAATATCGGCATGCCGATGGTGAGTGATATCGTTTTTTCAAAATCAACCATTTTAGTCGCAATATGTCCCTGATCATGATATAAAGACAGCACTGCATCGTAAGCACCTTGCAAAGCAAAATAAAAGACGCTGTCCGCACCGATGGGTCCGTCAATATCAATTCCCTTTGCTCTTGCCGCTTCAACTGCCGGCATCACCGCATCGACTTCTTCCCGTCCAAACAAGCCATGCTCTCCGCTATGGGGATTAAGCCCGGCTATTGCAATATGGGGATTTTTGATGCCTAAGATTTTCAGTGCATCAACGCACTGATCAATAAAAACCGCCAAATTATCTTGTGTTACCAGATCACAGGCATCTTTTAATGACACATGCCGGCTAAAAAAGAAGACTCTCAGATTATGCACCTGAAACATGGTTAACGGATTCTCGGTTTTTGTCAATGCGCCAATTATTTCAGTATGCCCGATATATGGCACTTTTGCCGCTTTCAATGATTCCTTGTTAATCGGTGTGGTCGCCAGTACATCCGCCCTTTTTTCCAGGCACAACTGAGTTGCCTTTACGATATATGCATAGGCCGCCTGACCGGTCATCCCCTGCACTTCACCTGTTTTTAACCGATCCATTGAAATATTCTTAAGATCAATCAGATTCAGAATCCCCGGTTCGTATTTTCCGTCAGCAGGATCCTTTACAACATTGATCTTCAATTTAAGATTGCAAAATTCAAGTGCCTGCTGCAATACATTTTTATCACCGACAATGATGCATCTGGCTTTTTCCTGAACCATCGGATCAGTTAACGCCTTCACGATAATTTCAGGCCCGATTCCGGCAGCATCCCCCATGGGTATCGCTACGATAGGTTTCATTGATTTCTCTCCTTTTATTTGTTTTCATAAGCGTTTTCAAAAACTACCGTGAACTTCGCAATCACCTAATTTATTTTCTCTTATTTGTGAAAGCATCGATAGTTTCACCAACGTCAAACATCATAATAATCGTTCCAGACGGAAAAATGGACGGATACCTTTGTTCCGTTTTCATAATCAGAAAAGATGGCAATATGATGGCCCAGCTTGCGCGCAATCTTCTGGCTCAGGTAAAGTCCAAAACCCGTTGCAGCCTCAAATTTCCGGCCATTATTACCAGTGAAATTTTTATCAAAAACACGCCGGATATCCTCTTCTTTGATACCTGGTCCCTGATCCGCAATGATCAGAACCGTTTCACTATCCTGCTGTTCTGCATAAATTCTTATTTTCCCATTTGGGTATGAATATTTAACGGCATTGTCGACAATTTGCTTGATGATAAAGCCCAGCCATTTTTCATCGGTGTCAATTACAAAATCAAGGTTATCTAACTGTAAATTCAGATTTTTATTCATAATGCTCGCATATTCCCGTTTGATGCATTCCCTAACAACCTTATCCAGTCTGGTGCTGTTGATCAGATAATCTTTCGCAAAATCATCCGCTCTGGAATAAAACAATGTCATCTGCACAAAGTCTTCAATTTTATCGATCTCATCCTCAATACTATACAGAACTTTCTCTGTTGGAGCATTTAAACTGTTTTCGATAATCAGCTTGGACGCTGCAATCGGCGTTTTTATTTCATGTACCCACATGGTAATAAACTCTGTATCCTCGATGCTTTTTGACTGGTGTTCGCTTAGCTTTCTATTGATCCCCCGATATTGTTTCTGCAGGAGTTCATGGTATATCCGTTGTTCCGAACTTGCCGGTGCTGGAAGCGAATTCACCCAGTCGAGGCCCTCGGTCTCCGATATTCTTTTGAGTTTTTCATAATAGCTCTTCTGGTACAGAAAGCCGATGATCAGATAAATGAGAAATAGGAAAAAAGATACTTCAATCACATACAACCCGTTGGACCGGCTAAACGGAACCGCTTCACCAACGGATATCACGACCCCGGCGAAAACAAACATCGTCATGTATAGCATAATCAGAAACTTTTTATCCACTAAATAATCTTTAAGCGTCATATCATATAACCCAGATTCTTTTTTGTTTCAATGACGTTTTCAAGGCCAAGATCCCTGAGCTTTTTTCTTAAACGCGTGATGTTCACGGTTAGGGTATTGTCATCAATAAAACTGGCATCTTTCCATAGACTTCGCATGATTCTTTCCCGACTGACTGGTTTTCCCCGGTTTTTAAGCAGCAGTGCCAGTATCTGGGCTTCATTTTTTGTGAGTTTCATACTGTTTTCATTAACGGACACCACCCCGCTGCCCCTGTTGAAAATCAGTCCTTCATGGGCAATAATATCCATTTCGGTATTATCATAGGAATAGGTTCGTCTCAAAAGCCCAGCGACCTTGGCAAGCAGAATGTCAATTGAAAACGGCTTGACAATAAAATCGTCACCGCCCATATTGGTTGCAATGATGATATCCATATCTGTGCTTTTGGATGAAACAAAAATAATCGGTACCTTTGAAAACAGCCGGATTTTACCACACCAGTAATACCCGTCATAAAAGGGCAGAATGATATCCAGCAGCACCAGATCCGGCTTGAACGCGATAAATTCAGGCAGGATATCGGAAAACTCCGTCACCGCTGCGGCATCATATCCGGCTTTCGACAGATTCTCCACCATGATGCCGGCGATTTTCGCCTCATCCTCAATCACCAATAATTTAAACAATAAAAATCACCCTTCCTTTTAAAGACAAGAACCTAAAGGTTGACGGTAAAATCGTCCCAGACTGTAGACAAAGTACTAACGCAGTACCGACAATTGTTATATCGTGTTGTTTGCATCAAGGCGAACAGGCGGTCAGCCTGTACGAATTGCAAGCAAACAACTGATTAACAATTGGTCGGTACGGGTTTGTCGACAACCTATGATGATAAAATCGTCCTTTTTCTCGTTACATTATACTTTATCCCAGGCCATATTCAAAAATTATTTTTCCCGGCCCCAGGCAATCCGCATGTAGCTATTGACCGACAAAAGATAGAAGCAGCAATAAATGAGGATATAAATTCCCACAATGATACCGGCGTTCAGCATTGTGTGCTGTTCTTTCGCGCCAAGGTCCATCATACGGTTGTACGTCAATAACGCAAAAGTAGAATGCAGCAAACCAACTGTCAGCGACAGTCCAAAAACAATGCCAAGCTGTTTTGATATGGATCTTTTAATCTCAGCCTTGTTCATGCCCAGTTTTTTTAATAGTTCGTACCGATTCACTTCCTCGTGAGCCTCAATAATTTGTTTATAATAGATGATGCTACCTGAAGCAAGTAAAAACAGAATGCCAATAAATAATCCAATGAATACATAGGCCCCGTACATTGAAAAAATAGACTTATAGACACTTATATAACTAAGATTAGCGATTCCCATCACACTGTTTGATACCGGGTTCTCCGGCACAATGCGATTCAATGCCGCAACCGTGTTTTCCGATCCCGCTGGATTGTCAAACATCATTCCCGTGAAGCTCACAACATCATCAGGTGCCGCCTGTTCGAGATACTGACTGTATGTTGCATCATTGATGACGATCGTCGGCCTTAGATATGAATCCATAAATCCGATATATTTATGCAGGGATACTCCAACAATATCAAAACCGGCGCACGCATTATCAAATTGTAGATTCATGACGCTTCCCGTCAGATTTTTACAGTAGTCTTTCTTTACATTACCATCGAGAAAGTAGCCTTCTCCGTCTTTTAAATCCATATTAAAATCCGTTTTAAGATTGTTGAATGTTCCTGTTTCCACATTCGTATCTCTGATAATTGACTGATATGTGCTTTGAGAGATAATATATCCATCGACGATCATTCCTGGGTTGTTGTCAGTTTCGGTTGAATATGTACTATTCTGTAGCTGAACTTTAATAATTTTAAACTGATTCGTTGATGTTACATTGACTTCGCCAGTTTGTTTGACGACTTCAAGCATTTCATTCAATTTTTCATCATCGATATTTTTACACATGTAGGAAAACGGAGAATAGTAAGGCACGGTGCTTTCCAGCGCTTTGTACATGGAGAAAGTGGCGCTCATCATAGTAACTGCTACGGCACATGTAATGGCAATCATACACAGCATTCTGGAATTTGCCTTGATGCGATACACAATCTGAGAGATACTGATAATATTTTCTGTTTTGTAATAAAATCCTTGTTTCTTTTTCAACGCCACCATTACCATTGGAATAAAGTTTTTAAAAAGCAGAAACGTTCCCAGTATGATGCAGACTAAAATCATCAGTGCCGGAATCATGAGTTTGATTCCCCCTTCATTGACATTCATGACCATGGCGGTAATATATCCCATGATAATCAGTACAATCGACAGCATCCCACCGACTACGGAATATTTCGGAGTTTTCTCCCCTTCCTTCTCTGCTGACAACAGCTCAATAAGTTTGTACCGGTAGATGGTTCGATAGGCATTAAGCGAACTGATCGTAAACAGAATCAGAAATACCATTACCGTTGTTATAACTGCCTCCCACTGAATTGAAAAAGTCACCGCAGTGCCGTCGGCCATGAGCTTCAATAAGATCATGGCAAAGAATCGTGAAAAAACCACTCCCAAAATCGCGCCGCATGCCGTTGCGATTAGTCCCATCATGATATTTTCATAGAACATCATCCGGCCAATCTGACTTTTTTTCATCCCCATCAGCGAATAAATTGCAATTTCCTTTTTTCTTGTCTTCACAAAAATATTATTTGAATACATCACAAAGATTGAAGAAAAACCGATGATGGCAATCGCCGCAGCACTAAATAAAACCGTTATCTTACCGGCTCCAAATCGGTAACTTGAAAATTGCGGATTAAAATAGATTGAACAGAAAATGCTGAAGATGGTTACCGCAAATGTGGTGCTGATCAGATAGATCAAATACGTTCCAAATTTCTTTTTTATATTGTTCAATGCAAGACTAAAAAAGTTCACTGTTATCCCCCCCTAACGAAGACAGGACTTTTAGGATCTTGTCAAAAAATTCCTTTCTGGTTCCGGTATTGAATATTTCCATAAACAAAACCCCATCCTTGATAAAAATAATCCGTTTGCAAAAGCTTGCCGCAAAGGCGTCATGGGTTACAAGCATAATTGTTGCCTGATTTTTTTCGTTGAGCCTCTGCATGCATTGCAGCAAATCCTTCGATGATTTAGAATCAAGGGCACCCGTTGGCTCATCGGCAAGAATCAACTCGGGGGAGTTAACAATCGCCCTGGCCGCAGACGCTCTCTGACGCTGGCCGCCTGAAACCTCGTAGGGGTATTTTCCCAAAATATCTCCTATTCCCAATTCAGCCGACACATTCTTAACCGCCGCCTCAATTTCTTTCAGACTTTTTTTTGATAAAATCAGCGGAAGGGCGATATTCTCTTTTAATGTCAATGTATCCAACAGATTGTAATCCTGAAAAATGAAACCAAGCTTACTTCTTCGGAAATCGGAAAGCTCCGGTTCTTTAATCCGGCATATATCCTGTCCCCCAATCGAAATTTCACCGGCCGTAACGGTATCGATTGTCGCAATGACATTTAGCAGCGTTGACTTTCCTGCTCCAGACGGACCCATAATCCCTACAAACTCACCCTGTTCGATTTCAAAACTCACCCCATTAAGTGCTGTTGATACACTTCCACCCTGTGTCGAACCATATACTTTTTTTACATCACTGACTTTTAATACTGGCATAAAACGCCTCCAATCATTTACTTTATAATAAGTCTATCATCAATGTTTTTCAGGTGCCATCGATTAACCTTACATAATTGATGGTTTGACCTTTCACTTTTGTAAGGTCATTCCGTTCGTTCCAGTAAGGATATGTTTATTCATTTTATTTTCGCCAAAAAAGCGAAAAATCATGGCATACACCATAATTTTTCGCTTTTCTTTAAATTCGTTATTATATCAATCATGATATAAACGGTTGATCCGTTGCTCCCGGTGCGGCCGAACCTTTTGGCACAACTACAATTCTTATGGCTTCCAGTCTTAAAGATAAACCAGCTGTCCCGGCACTTTCTCCATTTTTCGCCCAATCCAGCCAGCCATAATTTTGTGCATGGACTTGATAATAAATATCATACTTATCCGCATCGGTTCCCGTCAGGCGAATTCGAATCCCTTCCAAACGAAGGGATTGTCCCGTGGTTCCACTCAATTCCCCATCACTTTTCCAGCCTTGCCAGCCAATATTTTGGACATGTGTTTGATATGTAACACCGACAGCATAACCAAGATTATCAATTTTAATTTCAATTCCTTCTAAACGAAGGGATTGTCCCGTCGTCCCACTTAATTGTCCATCACTTTTCCAGCCTTGCCAGCCGACATTTTGGATATGCGTTTGATAAGTACTGGATATTCCTTCAATTGAGGAAGTCTTAATAACATAATCACTGATTATTTGAGTCACTATAGCACCATTTGCATCTTTAACATCAACCAACAATGAATAAGTTCCAGCCTCTGACGGCGTAAATATAGCTGAATTCTTTGTTGAAAAATCATTGATCACAACAGTCGAACTGCCCAATTGATAATAGAATTTATACTGATACGGACTTACTCCGCCACTGGCCTCAACACTTAATTGAACACTTGAATTAACTGCCTGACCTGACAATTTGTCTGTCACAAAACTGTCTATTATTAAAGGTGTACTTGCAACAATTGATTCAACCGCAGCATCTAGCTGAATCCTTCCGCTTCCATAATAGTTATCTTTTCCTGCCGTTCCTAAATCCACAGCGGTATCTTCCAAAGCTGTTTCAACTTGCGTTGCTGTTAAACTTGGATCTTTTGCCAATAACACCGCACAGGAACCGGCAGCAATTGGGCTTGAAAAAGACGTTCCACTCACTGGCCCATAAGAACCGTCGTGCGTTGTTGTTAAAACGGATTGCCCCGGTGCGCATAAATCAACTTTATCATTATATTGAGAAAAATAAGCATGTCCATCTCCAGATGTAGTTGCTGCAACTGAAATAACGCCATTATATGATGCCGGATAAGCGTATTTTCCGGCATAAGCGGACAAATTCCCTTCATTTCCTGCCGCTGCAACAAGTATTTTGCCTGCTTTGACAGCATATTGTATTGCGGACTCAAGACCCGTATATTGATCATACCCGCCAAAACTCATATTGATGACTCTAACTTCTGGTCGATCCGCCGCATCCATAATGGCGGCACAGATATAGCCAACATCCAGTGACGTATCGCCATCATACTCGCCACCGGTTCGATAGGGGGCAATTTTTATATTTGAAGCTCCGGCAATCCCGGCGGTACCAATACCATTATTTGCAATTGCTGCGATGCAGCCACACACTTCAGTTCCATGCCCGGCAAGATCTACAACCTCAGTGCTATTTGCAACATAATCATATCCACTGACTGTGTTGCCCGCAATGTCCGGGTGACTCATATTTAATCCGGTATCAATAACAGCAACTACAACTGGTTTAGTATTTGATACCTGATTCCAAGTTTTGTCTGCTCCAATTTTCTCAAATTGCCATGCCGATCCATTCGTAATATATGGATCATTTGGAAGTGATGACGTCTGAATTTTGCCATTTTTACCAACGGCAAGGACATTCGGATTGTCTTTTAATGCGATCATCAATTCATCAACATTAGTACCCTCACTTACTTCAATAACATCAACCCGATTGGACAAATGTTCACCCGATACAATCTCACTTGTCGTCAGTGAAAGGTCTTTAATATTTGTATCACTATTTTGTGCATAAATAACAACAACCTGTTGATCCAGATTATTATTTTCATCAAGATTCGGCACTTGCTCCATCGTTTCGATAACTGGTGTACTCGCCTTATTATCAGAAACAGCCGCACTCTCTTCTTGATTGTAACTGTTCTGACTTTCTATATTAACTGACTGCTCATCACTATTTGCAGGCGCTTCAGCCATAATTCCAGCTGGCAGAACCAATGAAAAAGCGACAATCATTATTATTAGTTTTATCCAGTTTTTCAATTTTCTTTTCATTAAAATATTTTCTCCGATTTTTATTTTTCAACTTATTATAGCCGTTATTGCCAAAGAAAGATCTTTCATTTAATTGTTTTTTCAATATGGCATTATCAAAATTGCATATTCTAATTATAACGATTTAGCTTAATTAAGTCTATAAGATAATAATTATTCAAACTAAACGCGCGCTCTACTTATTTAACGAAGAAGCTTCCCGTTTTGTTGCCTCTTCATACAAAAATATTTTTTCAAATTATCTGTTGACACATTTTATCCATAGATGTATAATATCGATAGATTCCAAGTGAAGGATGTGAAAAAATGAAAATGACTAGTGGTGTAGAACAGGCAATCTGTATTTTATTGATGCTGGCTTCACAGCATGACGGATTGCCCTTGAAAAGCGTTACCCTGAGCAACCGGCTTCAGGTGTCAGAGTCTTATCTCAAAAAAGTTTTGCGAAAGCTGGTGGTCGGTGGGCTGATTAATTCCAGTGCATCGAAAACCGGCGGTTTCAGCCTTGCAAAATCCGATGAGTCGATTACTTTATTAGAGGTTTTCGAAGCTATCGAAGGTTCCGATCCCTTTTTTGTCCCCTCTAATTTGGTGGAGAAAGTTTTTCTGATGCCAGAAACCATTGAAAAAAACAAAAATACCGTCATCACGATTATTTCCGAAGCCGAAACGCTCTATAAAAATCGGTTGAAGCAATGTACGCTCAGACAACTAAGATATTTTGTTAACAATAATACTCCAGGAACGGTTGACTGGAACGTAATTGTCGAAAAAGGTCTACTTTGAAGGAGGAACAATCATGTTAAAAAGTGAATTTCAGAATCTCAGAAATAACAAATTTCTAATTGTGCTGATCATCGTCCTATCACTCGTTCCAACCTTGTATACCACGATTTTTTTATCCTCAATTTGGGATCCCTATTCAAAAATCAGCCAGTTGCCGGTTGCTCTTGTCAATGAAGACAAAGCCTGCGATGATAATGGCAACACCCTTAATATCGGGGCAGAATTGACCAGGACCCTCGCAGATGAAAAGCCGCTTGCCTTTGAGTCTGTTGATTCGCAAACAGCACAGGCTGGTTTAAAAAATGGCGACTATTATATGGTCATCACCATCCCTGAAGATTTTTCGAAAAATGCCGCAACCTTGATGAATTCCGATCCTCAACCCATGGTGCTTTCCTATGAAATCAATCCTGGCGAGAATTTATTTGCTTCCAAAATAGCAAGCGCAGCGGCAACTTCGATTAAAAACAGTGTTTCTGACAAGGTGACTCAAACCTATACAGAAGTCATGTTTAAACAAATTTCGACTTTGAAAACCGGAATGAACCAGGCAGCTGATGGGGCAACGGCTATCAATGACGGATCAGAACAGCTGGAAAATGGCAATCAGCAGATCACGGCCAATCTTTCAAAATTATCTGAAAGCTGCCTTACCTTCAGTGATGGTGCCAAAACGCTTTCGGTTGGTCTTACGGAGTATACCAATGGTGTCGGCGAACTCAGCCAGGGACTGCAGCAGCTTAATGGGCAACTTCCAACCCTGACTAGCGGGATCAGCCAGATTCAGTCCGGTACAAACCAGTTGAATACAGGCATTGACCAATATACGACTGGGGTTGGCCGGCTCGCTGACGGCAGTCAGAAGCTATCCTCTTCCAGTGACAGCCTTAACGCCGGTGTTTCCTCGGTAGCTGATGGCATCAATCAGGTTAAAGCAGTCAATGGTCAAATTCTTGCATCACTCATCCAGAATCAACCGCAGGCAACAGCAACGGATCTTTCCGGTCTCAGCGACAGTACTACTGATATTCTGACAAACACAAAGAGTATTCAAAACGATCTGGGTTCATTGGATGCAGTCATCGAAAGCCTGAAAACTTCTGCGGATCCTCAAGTCCAAGCCCAGGCCGATGCTTTAGAAAGTCTTCACAGCAGTCTCGCTGTCAACAGCGATATCATCGGTGATTCGGCGAGCAGGATTCAGAATCTTGGCAATTCAACCACTGAAACAGCTTCTGCCGGAAACACGGAACCGTTGATTCAGGCTTTGAGCGGGATGGATCAAGGATTGGAACAGCTTCAGCAGGGAATGAATGATGAAAATGCCGGCCTGATTTCCGGTGTCGCACAATATACCGCCGGAGTAAACAGTGTTGCCGCTGGTTTACAAGCGTTGAATAATCAGTCCGAAACATTGGCGACCGGTTCAAACGGATTGGCATTGGCCATGACTGAGCTCAATAATCAGACGCCGCTTTTGACCAGCGGTGTTGTGCAACTTGCGGATGGTTCTTCGTTACTAAGTGCAAATTCCAGTCAGTTAATCTCCGGAGCCAGCCAGCTGGCAAATGGTGCCGGCCAAATCAGCAGCGGTTCGTCACAGCTGGCGGCCGGATCACAAACACTGGGCAACGGAATTGTTTCCCTCAAAGACGGCAGTCAGTTGCTCGCCGGAAAAATGTCCGATGGTGCGCTAGCCCTTGCAGCGGTTAATACCAATGACAAGAACATCGAAATGTTTGTGTCTCCCACAATATCCGATGAAGAAAGTTTTTCCACTGTTGATAACAACGGTACCAGTATGGCGCCTTACATCATCTCATTGGCACTTTATCTGGGGGCGATGGCTTTCTGCCTTTTTTATCCATTGTACGATAAAAACGACAAACCGAAAAACGGCATCGCGTATTGGCTAAGCAAATCATTTATCCTGCTTATCGTGAGTACGATGCAAGCCATATTAGCCATCACCGCATTGATGCTGCTTAATCATCTATCTCCCGTCAATGTGGCCGCCACCTTCTTGATTGCCTGGATCACTTCCCTGTGTTTTATGTCTTTCACCAGTTTGTTGAGAGTTGTCCTGGATGAAGGCGGCAGCTTCATCGCATTACTCGTTCTTATCCTGCAGTTAAGCGGTTCAAGTGGTGTTTATCCGGTTGAACTGACAACCAGCTTTTTCCAGGCGATACATCCATACCTGCCCATGACTTACTCGATCGAGGCATTCAAACAGACGCTTTCTATTGGGGCACAAGGCACCGGCATTGGTGAATATACAATTGTATTACTTGGCATCATGATTGTCTGTATCGCCTTAACGTGTCTTACCTATGTTTTAAAGACAAAAAAAGCGTCAAAATCATTGCCGCTCTTGCTTAAAGATATCAACTGAGTTAAAGGCCAGCATTATCTTCCGTCTGCAATTTCGTACTGGTTACCGCGGTCCGAAATAATGCTTACGACCCGATAATGCTGGCCTTTCGTGTTTTTTCTATTTCAGTAAAATCAGCCCTCCCACGATTCTAAATCAATCGCACGATAATTCTATGAAGCACATCCACTGTTTCATCCAAATTTGTTGAAGCATCTTTAATATGATGATAAACTTCCCGCTGCTTCAAAGCAAACATGGGATCGCCGCTGGCAAAAACTGAAATCATCCCATCTCGATAAAGCCTTTCGATCTCTATATGTGTTACTCTCATCTTTACAACTACTTGTGCTGATTTATCAGGATCTTTTTCTAAATCTTTGACGGCTTGCGAAAAGACATCCACCCCAATTTTCAGTTGTTCCACCATACCAATGATAATGAAATCTGGTTTAACCTCAAAAGCCTCCATGGACAGCAAACTTGACTGGGCATATTTTAAAACCTCATTCATTCCTACCGATATTGAATAGATATCACCCCGATCAAAAGGTGTAGAAAACGCTTCAATCAAGTCCTTCTCCATGTTCATTCTAACTTCATCTGCTTCTTTCACGCAATGGATTAACGCTTCACTATCAGCGACTGTTCCACTTTTCACCCAATTATAAAGAGCATTCACACCTAATCCGTTGGTATTGGCTTGCTTATACAGCATTTCATAAAATTTATACTTAACTGGAAATATCCGATCAATAATATTATTTTTATTCATGATTTCTTCATTTCTCTTCTTTCCTAAATTACGGTAACTATACTTGTTGTAATTGTGTAAATCAAGCCGGAAACTAACGCCGATAATGGAATTGTAATACACCAGGCAATAACAATCTCTTTTACAATCTCCCAATGAACCATTCTGTATTCATCCGCAGCACCCACTCCCATAATGCTCCCAACCACAACATGCGTCGTTGAAACCGGAGCCCCCATTAAACTTGCACCAAAAATAGAGCCTAATGAAGCTAACTGTGAATTAAGACTATGGATGGGTTTAATATCAAATATTCCTCTGCCTAAGGTTCTCATAATGCTCCAGCCACCCAACATTGTACCCATAAACATAACGATTCCACCACATACCCGTACCCATAACGGTGCTGCTTGTATTGCGGTGCCTCCCCATGCTGCCAAAGCCAAAGTTAATATTCCCATTATCTTTTGGGTATCATTTGAACCATGGCTAAACGAAAGTCCTGCCACGATCACCCATTGCAGGTGATTCATGCCCTTGTTGATATGAAATTTAGAGTTTCTTAAGAGTAATCTCGCGATCTTTTCAAGACAAAAGGCAATGAAAAATCCGATAAAAGGCGATAAAAACAAGGCGATCACTATTTTAACGATTCCCGTAATTTGATGATCACTGCCAATTAATTCTGACCAACCCCATGTTATATGCTGATACCCCGAAGAAACAACAACCGCTCCGACAATTCCACCAATTAAAGCATGTGTAGAACTTGAAGGCAAACCTAATTTCCATGTGATTAAATTCCATAAAGTTGCCCCTAAAACAGCTGCAAATAATATGATTAGTAATGAAGTATTTGTTGGTAAATCCGTCAATTCAGAAATGGTATTGGCAACCAGATTTCCCCCAAAGACCGCGCCAAGCAGACCAAAAAAAGATGCCACTGCAACTGCTTGCTTTGGACTTGCTGCTCCACAATTGATAAAAGTTGCCACCACTGAACTGGCATCATGCAACCCGTTTGTCATAGCAAAAATAAGACCTACTAAAATGACTAAAATCAAAATGATTATTCCACTGACAAGCACCATTTTTCAACTCCCCGAAAATAAAAAATGTCAAAAATTAAGAATGCTATTTCTACCATAATCCTAGACACTTTTCAATAATAAAATTACTACTCGTAAAACATAACATTATTCTCTGTTCCATCAGTACCAAAAACAACCCGAATCATTGATTCATCATCATTAATCCATACCCGGATATAACTTACTTTGTTGTCTTCAAAAGGAATCTGCGTTCCATTAATTTCTGTTCCTTCTGATCCCAGCAAATTTTTCACTTCATTATAACTCATACCGTCGGTTATTTTATCCGCCTGTTCCTGAGTAACGGCCTTAGTGGTTAAAAACGCGATATCTTTACTTGTTGGATATATTAATGTTTTACTTGTTACCAATCCATTTTCATTTAATATAATACTTACACCATAACCGGTATCTTCTTCATTATAGTTGAATGCATTTTTTAATTGCGCGCTTTCTGTTGGGAGAATCCCTAATTCAGTATCCACTTGGTCTTTTGTCTGATCAAATTGTACTTTATTATAAAAATCAAAAACAGTTTCTTTTGAAATAGTTCCCTGATTACTTAAACTGCTGACACTGCTATACCCTAAGAAGACCACACCAAACAATAGAATAACAGCTACCAATGAAAGCGATTTGAAATTTTTCATAAACTAATCCTCCCATTTTTTATAATCAATTAATCTGTTGTTAATTACCCATTTTAACACAAATCAAACAAGTTGGCCCACTCTATCCATTAATCTTCAAATCATTTATAACACTTCTGTCCTCACAGAAGCAAAAAGCATTCATTTTTTAAGCACTTTGAGACTAAATAAAACCTTTATCCGTCAAAATTTCTTAAAAAGCCTTAATGTTAAGGTGATTTTCAGGTTTAAAATGCTAAACTATAGAAGTTGACGGCGCCAACGTTTATTCCTAATCAATTTTTATCAATCATTTGCCCAAGAGGCAGGAATGGAGAATATCTATCATGAAAACCGAGGAAAAAACAGCTCTTATCAAAAACAAAAAATCCACTTTATCAATTGTCCTTTTTATTGGTGGTGCAATTGTCGCCCTATTGGGTATTGCATTGTTAATCAACAATGTTAAGCTTTATAACGATACTGTTAGTCAGTATGTCGCTCAGGGTTATGATGCAAGCACGGTTACGGCTTCATTAATGCCTTCACAATTATTACCTGCTGTATTTGAAGCAATTGCACTTTACGGCGGAGTTGCAATGATTTTATTCTGTATGGGTTTAATCAACCAAAAATTAGCAAGTTGCAAATTGCAGAGCACAAATGATGAAATCAATATCATTGTTCCTGAATTAAATGTTACCGAAATAGCAGAAGTAGAAGAAATAAAAGAAGTGATTGTTTCAGATACTGTTGCTGAAGAAAGCACAACTGTCAACGAGGAAGCAAAAGAAACCTTTAAGTAAAACGCAGCTACATCTTGATGCTTTCATCTGAAAAAATAGGACAACGGATGGTTCTAAGTCTTCCAATTTAGATTTTTAGCATAAACTCTTTTTATATTTTTATGGTATATTGTTAATTAAGATAATCTTACTATAAAAATAAAAATAGAATTTTAATACCGCTAAAAGGCTCTATTTAGAAAATGGCTTTGAAAATACGCCAAATACACTCATCGCAAAAGAAGCTGACATTAATCTGGGTTTAGTCAGTCGATTACTCGATGAATATCCCCATATAAAGAAGCAAGAAATTATTTATACTTCAGAAACTAAAAGAGGATCTCGTTATTGTTTGCAAACAATAACGAGATCTTCTTTTAGTTTCTGTTATTATTTTTTGAAAAGCATCGATACTGCAGTGATTATTTGGGTATATTTAAAAAAACGATCAAACAATAAAATCTATTTTAACGCTTGTTATTCACTTCTCAAAATTTTATGGAAATCAGGTGATTTGTTTTGTCTAAAGTCAAAAATGTTTTACTCGGAAAATCATTACGCACAGATGCAATCAAACACGAACGATTGTCTCAACTCTGGGGTTTGCCAATTCTGGCCAGCGATGCCGTTTCATCCGTCGCCTATGCCGTTGAAGAAATATTACTCGTTCTGGTTCCATTACTTGGTTTTGCCGCTTTTGGCTACGTTCCCGGGGTTGTTGCCGCCATCATTCTTTTACTGCTGATTCTGTGTTTTTCTTATTCTCAAATTATTGCCCATTACCCCAGTGGCGGTGGCGCCTATATTGTTTCAAAGGAAAATCTCGGGGAAATGCCGGCTTTGATTTCAGCAGCCGCCTTAATTGTGGACTATATTCTGACGGTTGCTGTCAGTATTTCAGCATCAACCATGGCGATTGTGGCAGCGGTACCAAGTCTTGCACCTCACGCGGTCCTCATTTCAGTTGCCTGTATTGTCCTGGTCACGATTGTCAATCTCAGAGGGATGCGGGAATCATCCAAAATCTTCGGCATTCCAACCTATGCTTTTATTTTCTCGATGGGCATTATGATTGCCATCGGTCTTTTCCGTTTTTTTTCCGGAACGCTTGCACCGATCACCTACTCAGCCGACCAGTTGGCCAGTGTTTTACCGACTGAAGCATTCCAGGGCCTTCTGGTTATCGTCGTTTTGCGGGCATTTTCATCCGGGTGCTCGGCATTAACCGGTGTCGAGGCGGTCAGCAATGCAGTGCCATCCTTCCGAGATCCGTCACAGTATAATGCCCGCCATGTCCTGTATCTGCTGGCCGGTATTATCGTGTTGATCTTCGGCGGCACGACCGTTCTTGCCGTGAGCCTGCAAGTTGTTCACATATCCGGGACAACGGTAGTTGCTCAGATAGCCCAGGCGATTTTCGGACGGAACTTTTTTTACTATATAATCCAAATAACAACATCATTAATCCTGCTTCTGGCCGCCAATACTGCCTACAATGGCCTGCCGCTTTTACTTTATCTATTAGCACATGATCGCTATGTACCAAAGCAATTCTCCCAACGCGGTGCTAAACTGAGCTTTTCCAACGGGATTCTGTTTATTATGATCATCGCCATTTTCCTGGTTATCGTCTTTGACAGCAATCCACACAACTTAATCCCGCTCTATTCTGTCGGTGTTTTTATTTCATTCACATTGTCGCAATACGGCATGTTTCGAAAATGGCTTCGGGAAAAAGAAAAAGGGTGGAAATACAAGTCCCTCATCAACATATTTGGAGCGATTGTAACCGGAGTTGGATCGATCGTCATATTTTATTCGAAATTTCTCGAAGGTGCCTGGATGTTGGCCATTGCCATGCCGATTATCATTCTGGTCATGATTTATATCCACAATCACTATGCCGAAGTCCAAAAGCAGGTGGAACTAAAAGAATTTGCTCCCTATTACCCGCGACCATCCGGTGGAAAGGGAACACCCTGTATTGTATTGCTTCAGTCCATCAATAAAGCAACTTTAAAAGCCCTCAATTATGCCAACACTATTTCTGATGACATTACGGTGCTCCATATCTGCCGCTACCCAGAGCATGCTATACAATTACGAGCACAATGGGCCGAACTGCAGATCCCGCTGAAACTCGAAATAATAGAAAATCCATACCGAGATATCACCCATACGCTTAAATCCTATGTTTATAAAAAAGCAAAGGATCTTGGTCATGGTGAGAATCTGACGGTTATTATGATTAAATATGTCGCCAACCACTGGTACGATGCCGTTTTGCACAATCAGACAACGGCCTTCCTGGAACAGAATCTTAGCCATTTCAAAAATGTGACAACGATCCTCGTCCCTTATCATTATTCACTTAAAACCATTGTCGAGGATAAGAATGACGTCGACAATGAAGATTAACCAAAGTACACAATTACCATGCTCACTCTTAAGTGTCAATATATTGGCGCAAAATGCAAAAAATGCTAAAGCCGATTCCACATTTTCATCTGTAGAACCGGCTTTAGCTCAAAAAGTCGATTGTCATCCTTTTGGACTCACCCCTTTCAATTTTTTCAAATATCTTCTTTTTCACTTTTCTAATGTAAACTTTTCACTTAACTTCTGGAGATTACCCTACTCTTCAAAATTAGAATTTTTCCTACCCATTCAGAATTTATTCTGAAATCATTTGAAAGAACTTTTTTTAATCTTAGAACCTATCGTCTCGATATGGGTTTTTTCAGCTTTTTTCTTACTGAAAATCAAGTTCTTTTGATCATATTCTTCATTCTTCAAATTAATCTCTTTTATCAAACCATTGGACTTTATCTAGCTTTTCAATTTCAGATGGATTCATTTATTTAAATCATCTTTCCCTCCTTTTGTTGATGATCTCTCTTTCCTGGAGATTATTCATCCTTGATCCATTATTTTTTATTATGGGGTCATCTCCTTTGATAAAACTGAGATGGCTGATTTCCATACTACTAATACCGATCTTAAATTTTCTTCCAGTACTTAATATGCTATTCAGCATACTAAACTTTTGCCAGTATGCAACATATAAAGAGTAAATGATTAATAAAATTTAATTGGCTCCCCGATTTTTTTCAGGTAATGATCAGCTTTCTTATTCCTGACCATCAGCCGCAATAAAATTTTATCCTTCGCTAAGTCTTGTTTACTTTTCAATGATCGAGATCATTCAATTAGAAAAGGATTGAGTTGATCTTTGATTGATTCCAATTATAGCACCTTTTTCCAAAAAGTAAATAGTTTTTTTGAAAACGTTTGTATATTTTTTTATTCTTCTTAAGTTAGCTTTAAGCTGCCATTTTTAACGATTTATATACTTCTTCCTCACTTTAGAGTAATGACAGCTACAAATGACCACTTCGATAGATTTCATTCTCTTTATTTATCCGAATTTTTATCAATCAGTAAACTCAACGATCGCTTTGTCAACGTCCCAAAGGGATTCAATTTTGATATCCGTAATAATTTTTGTCTCAGGGTCTACATTGAGGTACAAGGAAACCATATCACCGCAGGCAGGGCTTCCTTCCGTGGCTTTGCCGTCAGGATTTTCTATGCTTCCGGTATTTCTTGGATTTTTAAAATGTTCCAGCACAATATCATTGTAAGGACTAGGCATTTTTATATTCCTCCTATTCTTTTTCTTTACCCAAAGGGCTGATTTTCCGCAAATTTCCTACAACTTTATTTAGCGTCTCCACCACAAAGACTGCCTCATCCATTGTATTGAACCGCCCTAACGTTAGTCTGATGGACCCATGAGCTCTTTCATGATCGCCTCCGATTCCTTTCGGACCGTGAATCGTATGTGCAGACACCGTAACCAGATCCACCGGAACTTTTCTTACATCCAAAGGCATCCTAGTAAAGGAATGGGTGGCATCGGTGTGGAAAAGAACGCCCTTTCCCCGGCATAATGCCCCTATTTTTTCGAGATCCTGGACGGTCCCAATTTCCTGATTTCCAAGCTGAATGGAAACAAGGATGGTTTCTTCTGTCATCAGTTTTTCAAGGGCTTCCATTCCACATGTATTTCCGCCATAATAATCCCTCCTAAAATTTTCGAACTAAGTAATTGCAAATTTCCAACCAGCAATAATACCATAACCAATCTTACTATTTTTATTTATATACGCTGTTCTTGGGAATTTACTTTTAAATATTTTATATTATTCAAAAAACAAAACCAGCACATCAAGTGTTGAAAATTCTACTTGATGTGCCGGCTTTAAAAATTTTTCACAAGTCGATACTTAACTTTTTTATATTATTTAATTCTTTCGTTTTTTTTGCGTGAGTATTTGGAAATTTAGTGGATCATACCTGCAATAATAGGAGCAATGATTAATGATAAGGTGCCCATAACTTTAATTACTGCATTTAGTGAAGGACCGGATGTATCTTTGAAAGGATCTCCGATTGTGTCTCCAACAACGGCTGCTACATGAGCTTCTGAGCCTTTTCCGCCTTGTGCGCCACCTTCAATATATTTCTTGGCATTATCCCAGGCTCCGCCAGCATTAGCCATTGTCAAGGCAAGCAGGACACCACTTGCAGTTCCGCCGACAAGCATTCCGCCAATAGCAAGAAGGGCATTTTCAGGACTGAAAATGGCGATTCCAAAACCAACAACAAAGATACTCACGGGAGCAAGTAACCCCGGTAAAATCATTTGTTTAATCGCTGCTTTTGTCGAAATATCGATACATTTTTTTGAGTCAGCCTTTGCTTTGCCTTCAAGAAGTCCCGGGATTTCGCGGAATTGTCTTCTTACTTCTTTGATCATATCAAATGCCGCTGTACTGACAGCTCTCATTGAATAAGCACAGAAAAGGAATGGAATCATTGCGCCAAACAAAAGTCCGACCATGACGACTGGATTGAGTACATCCAGTGTTTTGAGTTCTGCTCTTTGTGCAAATGCGGAAAAAAGAGCAATGGCTGTAATTGCAGCAGACCCGATAGCGAATCCTTTTGCAATCGCTGCGGTTGTGTTTCCAACAGAATCAAGTTGATCGGTAACTTTACGTACTTTAGGATCGAGACCTGCCATTTCGGCAATCCCGCCGGCATTATCAGCAATTGGGCCGTAAGCATCAATAGCAACAATGGTTCCTGCCATCGATAACATACCCATGGCGGCTAATGCGATGCCATAGAAACCATACTCTCCGCCACCTGGTACAAAATAAGCAACTGCTACAACTGCTATAATAACAAGGATCGGCATAGCCGTACTTTCAAGTCCTACTGAGAAACCATAAATTACATTAGTGGCGGCACCAGTATTTGAAGACTCGGCAATTTTTTTAACTGGACTAAAGTCTGATGATGTGAAATACTCGGTTATTTTTCCAATTACAATATTGGCAATCAAACCTACCTGAATAGCAATATAGAAAGCAAGGTTATGATCCGGTAACATGTATTTCGTTAATAAAAATGCTGCAATCGATGATAATAAAAATGATGAATACAGACTTCTGTTAAGACAGGCTTGGGGATTGCTATCATTACCTGTATAAATAAATAGGGTTCCGATGATTGAAGCAACAATACCGCAAGCACCCAACATCATGGGAAGCATGACACCAGTTGAGCCTAACAATGTTGAACCTAACAGCATTGCGGCAATTGATGTTGCCGCAAAAGATTCAAATAAATCGGCGCCCATTCCAGCTACATCCCCAACATTATCACCAACATTATCTGCAATAACGGCTGGATTTCTCGGATCGTCTTCTGGAATTCCGGCTTCAACTTTACCAACTAAGTCAGCTCCAACATCAGCTGCCTTGGTAAAAATTCCGCCCCCAATACGGGCAAAAAGAGCAATCAATGAAGCCCCGAATGCAAAACTGTCAATAGCTGGTATCATATCCGGATTTCCCTTTGCAACGAAGATATACAATAAGGAAACACCCAGTAATCCAAGGCCTACAACGCCCATTCCCATAACAGAACCACCTTTAAAAGCGATTACTAATGCTTTTTTCAGGCTTGATTGTGCCGCATTCGTAGTTCTGGCATTTGCTCTTGTCGCAATATACATCCCCATATAACCTGCTAGAGCTGAAAATACTGCTCCGATGGCAAATGCGATTGCCGAAGCAATTCCAAACTCAGTAAATAGTATAAGAAGTACAATAATTACAATTGCTATTGGCAACATCGTCTTATACTCACGATTTAAAAATGCCATGGCCCCTTCTTGAATAGCTACAGATATTTCTTTCATTTTGTCATTTCCCATACTCTCTTTGAGAACTGACGTTGAAAGATACAGTGCAAATAATAAAGCGATTATTGCCACTGTTACAATGAAAATTGTCATTTTTTTTCTCCTTCTTAGTTTATTAGACTCGCGCCTTTAATTCTATAATTACCACCAAGATATGTCAATAGAATAAGCGAAAAAAACTAATTTTCATGCCTCCAAATTGCATAAAATTACGTATCTTAGCGATTCTGATGAGACTTTTTTGGTGTCAGGATTCTTTAAACGCGTGAAACCGTTTTCTTATATTTGCCTAAGTTTTAGCGTAATTATTACTTTGACAATTCACCAAAGATCTTGAGTTTTTATCATTTAATTAGTGATCGGCTAAAATTCGAAGGTAAATATAACGTTTATCGTGCTAGTATATAAACACAGAACATGAGAGGAAAACAGAAAAATTAAGAAAGAGTTGTTTAACAGGACATTAATATTAACACCTCCTTGTGAACCGGAATAATTACCCCTTATGATGGTTCTTTTTTATTTACGAAAGCTCAATAAGATGTTATCATTAGCCCAAGAATAAAGCTAATTTCTAAAAAAATTCAGAAAAGGAGATGATTGCCATGACTGGAGATCGAGTAGAATGTAATATTGTCTATAGCAAACTGTTAACCGATGTTGAGGATATCATGTTGGAGGAATTTGAATTACCCGAAGGATGTATCGATATCGGCATCTTTACCACCCAATATGATGGCGTTGGCTATTGCGCTGCAGATGAAGCCACTAAATCTGCTAATGTTGATGTTGTTTATATCAAAACCCTTTATGGAGCCGGAGCCGGCCTTAATGATGGTCAGGTTTTTGGCGTCATTACCGGACCGAGTATTTCTGATGTAGAAAGCGGATTGCGCTACATTCATGACTTTGCCAAAAATAAAGCAAGTATCTATAGCGTTAATGAGGACGATAGCAATCTCATTTATGCTCAGCTGGTTCCAAAAATCGGAAGATATTTTTCTAAAACCTACGGTCTGCCACTTGGCTCCTCCATCGCCTTTTTATTTGCGCCGGCTCTCGAAGGGATCGTCGGAATTGATGAAGCCTTAACAGTAGCCGATGTTGAAGTCGTCAAATTTTTCGGACCGCCGACGAACTCAAACCTGAGCGGTGTTATTTTAACCGGCACTCAGGCCAATTGTAAAACGGCCTGTGAAGCTTTTAAAAACGCCATTATTGACTGTGTTGAAGAGCCAGTGGATTATTGATTATGGGTTAAGGCCAATTATTTATTGTTGCACAGCAAAAACAGATAAATAATTGGCCCCCAAAATTTCAACATCACTCAGATGCCCCTCTTTAAACATGCTTGCAAATTTTTTTATATCCTCCCGGCTCAGCAACCCATAGTAATTTGCCAGTTGTTTTCTTTTTTGAGAGAATTTTTATTAAAACTGCGGTACCTTTTTTAAAACGAACGTCTTCCTTGCAAATTTTTTTGCACCATTGTGACAGATAAGGTTCATGCCCTACGATTATGATGGTGCTGTTTTCATCCACTTGTTTTAGGCTGTACGCCAGCTCATCAAAATCACCATTTTCAATAAAATCATATCCATCTATCCTGTCGATTTCACAAAATTGTTTAATCATCTCTGCCGTTTCCATGGCCCGCACAACAGCGCTGGACCAAAGGACTACATTTGCTCTTCCTTTAAGATATTCAGCAAGATAAGGCATATCTTGCTTTAATCTTTTTATTCCCTTCGGCAATAGCTTCCGATCATAATCAAGTATAACGCTTCCTCTTTTCTGCGCTTTTCCATGTCTTACCAGTAATAAATTCATTCTTTTTACCCACTTTCTTATTTCTTAATTCCACTGAATTGGCATCAAATAATCTTTACTCGTTTGATCGATTAATTCTTGTGTCTTTTCAATAACAAAGTATATTACTGTTACATTGCGTGTTTCATCATAACGCAGATATAGCCTTCCCATCGTGGCTGCCACTGGGAAATCCTCACCGTTATAGTCTTTGGGAGGGGTCCCATACTGGAGATAACCAATGAGATTTTCAGTCTGATGATGCAGCGGTGAATTCGTTTCAATCATCGCATCGATTTGGATCCAGTCAGAAAATCCAGCCATTTCAGGTCCTTCTTTTATATCCGTTATCTGATAGTCAAAATGCCTCTGTGAACTCGGACAGCCTAACGATTCCATCACGAGATCCAGCTGATCGAAGGAAACAACCTTAACAATTGCAGCCACATCCAATGTTCCGTTTTTCCAACCAAAAGCGCCTTGTCCCAATTTAATTGCATAAACCCCGTAATGAGCATTGAAATAATCCGAATCAGGATCGTAAAAAGTGGAACGGCCATTTTCGAAACGGCCAAAATTATAGAGAATACTCATTTCTCCATTAACCCCATCATGGGGAAAGACTTCACCAGGATGATAAAGCTTCATGTTTTGGCACCATCCGCTCCCGCTGTAATCCTTACCTGTGGGAATATCCAATTTCAACCCCACTTGATTGAAGACACTTTCCTGTTTAAAACTCAATCCCTGAACTTGAAGCGCCAAATCACTTCTTAATCCGGCTGTACTAGCTGAAAACAATAGAAAAACAAGCATGAAAGAAATTATAAAAACAATCAAACTCAAGATCAGGTATTTTTTTTTAATGGCTTTTGGCCTCTTTTCGATATGATTTTTAATATTATTACCCACTTTTATATTACCCATTCATTCTTAATATTAATCCAGTTTATTTTTCCAATCAAAAAGACCCGCTATTTTTTCATACAGCTTCCAATCAGTAAGCTGCATCTAATAGCGAGTTTTGGCAACAACGATTTAATATTACCCGTATGAATTTTCCATTCGCAATCTTTACTTCGCCCGATAAACGAACATTTTTCCATCTTTTATTTTTACAATCCGATTTCGCTCAACCAGATAATCCAGATGCGACATCGTTTCACCTACAGCAAACCATTTTTGCTGAATTGGACATTCATCCCAAGTTTTTCCTCGCAGCGACCATTTGAGCTGACCTGCTATTTCATACGCATTTTGGTACTCTTTCTTTTTTACAATATCCAAAGTACTTTCGATTCGTTCTGCATGATGTTTTTTTAACTGGACAATTCGCTCATAGACATCCATTTTATTATTTCGATGTGCCGGCAACGCCACCCGGATATCATAAGTTGCTATTTTATCCAGACTTGTCAAATAATCATTTAGAGAATCTTTAACATAAGGCCAGCAGGTAATATTGGGACTGATATCAAATAGAACATGATCTCCCAAGAACATAATCTTTTCGTTTTTCAAATATAAACAGGTATGTCCGGGTGTATGCCCAGGTGTCAGTACACATTCAAATTCATAGTTTCCAATAAAAAAACTTTCACCATCATTAATCGGGGTTGCTTTAAATAAATTTTTCAAGGCATAGACAACCGCCGGGTTTACTTTTTCCTGAGCATAAACATCGCTTTCTGGAAATCCCTCTGCTATGAAACGTTGATTAAATAATTTCCAAACATTCCCACTTAAACTTCGGCTAAAGTAATCATAATCTTTTGCACCTATAATAACACGTGTCTTCTCCGTTCGAATACGTTCAATCAGACCAGTATGATCCGAATGAATATGGGTTAAAAAGAGTGTGGTATTGTTCATATCAACATTGAGTTCCCGTAACCCTTCTGTTAACGCCTCAAAGCATTCTGGCTGATTAAAGCCGGTGTCCACGACTAAATTTCCGGCATCGGTTTTCATCACATAACAGTTTAAATTTTTCAATGGATTATTAGGCAGAGGAATGTACACACTATAAATCTCTGGTTGTTCGACTATTTTTTTGATCATAAGTCTCCTTTAAAAAAGTCATTTTTCATTTTGCTAATTTCATAACAACTGATTTATATTGTATCATAATCAATAATAAACATAAAAGCTATTGCCAATTAATTTCTTTTATTCTGTTTTACTCCTCATCAATTTCAAAGTAACAATGAGAAATGAAATAACAATCATCAAAAGCAATGGGAAAATATTATTAAGATCTATTCCGCTATCGCAAAGATTCTTAAATCCCCAGGTTGCCGGCAACACAAGACCGGCTTTTTCGAGAAATTCAGGCAGCAAATCGGTGGAAAACATAATTCCGGATAACATAATAGAAGGTAAAAAAATCACTTGTGCAACAATGCTTAATTTTGAGCCGTTTTTTACAAAAACGCCCAGAATTGAGCCAATCGATAAAGTTGCCATAATGAAAATAGCTGTATTTACCAGATAAACTCCGATTTGTGCAGGAATAACGGCACCAAATAAAATCGGAGCAATCAGCAGGATAATCAAGCTCATGATCATCAGATGAAAAAAACAGGATAAAATATTAACTGCTACTGCGGTCCACAGTGGTATTTTTCCAACGATATATGATTTTTTTATGTCCGTCCCAAATACCGTTACCAGCTGAGTCGGCATTCCCAGAACCGCTCCCATGGTTACTCCAAACACCGTCATTGACGGAATAATTGTCTGATAAGCCTCCGGATTAATGGATGTAAAGATGCCCCCCATAAACAGAAAGAACCCCAATGGAATCAAATAATAAGTTAACAGAATCCCTCGATTACGAATATCCAGTCGCCACTGTAAACCCAGTTGATAAATAAATGCATTCATGCAATTTCCTCCTTCGTTATTTCCATAAAACGGTTTTCAAGAGATACCTTTTTGACTTTCAGATCAATAATTTCAGTATTATTAATCTTATGGATATTAATCAATTCTGCCAGGCCTTGATTTATGTCTAAAACTTCATAACTTTGATAACCTTTTGATTCGCCGATCCAATTGCTGAATTTCAAACTTGCAAACGTGATTTTGTTTTCCGTCTTCAATTCGATATGATAACTTTCCTGCGTGTTCTGGGTTAATTCATCCACGGTTCCCTGATATTCTATTTTTCCATCTTTTAAAATCACCACCCGCTCACATAATTCCTCAACTTCAGCCATATCATGACTGGCAATCAAGAATGTTTTTCCATCTTTAGACAACTTCTTTATTAAATGATGCAACGCAACCCGTCCTTCGACATCCAGCCCGGCAGTTGGTTCGTCTAAAATGACGATATCCGGATTTCCAATCAAAGCAATGGCCAGATGCAATCTTCGCTTTTGTCCGGTTGATAACTGTTTGTATTGCTTATTGGAAAACTCAGAAATTCCCAGTGCATCAAAAACAGATTGATCCATTTTGCTATGATTCCATTTTGAAAAAAGTGTCAGTGCTTCCTTTGCCTTAATTTCATTTGGAAGGGAAGATGATTGCAGCTGTACGCCTAATTGTCCACTTAATTTTATTTCGCCCTTTTCATATTTTTTAAGTCCCTCAATACATTCAAGAATTGTTGTTTTCCCAGCCCCATTTGTTCCCAACAATGCTAAAATCTCTCCTTTATAGACTGGAAACGAGATTTGATCGAGTACTTTTTTGTTCGAATAACTTTTCACTAGTGACGATACTTGAATCACTTCTTTCATTTTTGTTCCTCCTCAATTGATGGAAATTCATATCCCATCTGAATGAAATAGGCTCTAAGAATTCCTCCGAGAAAATCATTAACAGTATCCTGTTTTTTGGCAATCTCTTCATTCCAGCCTTCTTTTGAATTTAAATTAAATTTTTGCAACTCCGGTAAAAAAGACATGTCTCCTCCGGTAAAATCTAAAACTATATTCCACCATTTTTTACCGAGACCGATACTTTTTTCTGAATCAAAAGGTTCCCCCTTCTGAGACAGAATGACTGATTCATCAAGAATTTGAAGATACTGTTCATACAATTCGTTTCCTTTCTCAGGCATATCCATATATCTTTCTCGCACATGATCTTCAAGACGGGGACTGAAATTTTTGAATACCCAGTAATTTTTATTTTCTTTCCTTAACAGAGCAATGATATCTGCATATTTTCCAAAATCAACCGAATCAATTGCAATGACTTCATCATGCAATGCATTAATTGCATCCAGGGATGTCTGCAGATTAATGATTTCTTCCTTGATGATTTCTCTTTGCTGTTCAAGCGCTGAGCATACTTCCTGGGGTGTATCCAATGGAAACAGGTTGTTTTTTATTTCATCCAGAGAAAATCCCAGATATTTAAAAGATAGCACTTGATGTAGTCTAATGATATCCTTCTGCGTGTATAATCTGCGACCGCCTTCACTCATTTCACTTGGTTTTAAAAGATTCAATTTATCATAATACTGCAATGTCCGTACTGTCACACCCATCTGTTTTGCTATTTCGCCCACCGTAAATAATTTATCTTTTTTCATATTGTCCTCCACAAGCATAGTATACTTCATGACGTTACGTCACATACAAGCAAAAAATAAAAAAAACTGCTATTTTCATAACAGTTTGAATTTATTGATAACCACGTCATGGGAGACAATCAAAAACAGTTACTTAAAATAACAGATAACTGATAATTGGGATCGTCACAATGGATGCTAGGGTTGTAATAAAAACGCCTTTGGTGGCAAGTGCAACATTGTTATCGTATTTATTGGCAAACAGTACCGCGGATGTGGCGACCGGCATGGCGATGATGATGATAACGATCCCCAGTATGTAAGGACTTGCAATGAAATTTTTAAGGATCAGCCAGGCTGCCCCAGGCAGCAGGATCTGTTTGATGATCACATAAGGATAAAGCCGCAGCTCCGTAAATACGCTTTTTATCGAAATACCCGCAAGTGAAATACCAATGACGATCATCGCCAAAGGCGTCGTGGTGTCACCTACGGTTTTTACCGTATTATTCAAAATGTCCGGCAGGTGGATATTTGCGGCAACCATCGCGACGGCGATTAATGAAGCGACCATTCCCGGGGTTAAAAAGTTTTTTAGATTGAGAGCATTTTTGCCTTCTTTGGACATCAGCATAATCCCCAGAGTAAAGTTGCTGACGTTAAAGATAAGATTGAAGATCGTTGCGTAAAAGATAGCGCCTTCTCCAAAGATAGATGCAATAACAGGAAATCCCATAAAGCCAACATTGGACCAGATAGTCATGTACATATACAGGTTGCGTTCTTCTTTTTTTACCCCCAGTATACGAATGATCAAATAGGCAACAACGGGCATGATAATATAAAAAAGAACTGAGATGATAAACATCAACACGATATCATTTTTATCTGAATTGCTGGGCATGGTAGCAACCGAAGCAATCATCATACAAGGTATCGTAATACTCAAAATAAAATTAGAAAGCTGGATGCCAAATTTCTGATTGGTAACCTTTGTTTTTGCAGAAATGTAGCCCAGGGTGAGGATCAAGAAAAGCTGAATCATTTGACTAATAACAACAGTGATATCCAATGTTTGTTTCTCCTTTTTACTAAGCTGACTGAAAGTGAGCATGTTAAAGCAAAACTTCTGGCAAGCAGGTTCTCATTAAAATCATCAGGAAATATGTAATTAAAATTATAAAACAGTCTACACTTTTTATTCATTTTCTGCTATAGTTAAATATAAGTAGGTCAACGGCATTTACATGCGTCAAAGGTTACTAAATAAAATAAGGAAGCTGAGGAGTAAATGAAAAAGAAATCTAAGTTACGAATAAAATCCATGCCTCGATTTATATCTTTCAGTCTCATGAGCCTGGCAATTCTTATTATAATTGGAATAGCCTCGGTCACATTGGTAACCCATGTTGCCTCGGCAATCAATAACCAAAAAGAAAAATACCAGGCGTCTGCTCTTCTTGTTGATGCATCCACGGATGAAACCACCAGCGATCAGGATATCCAAACGAAAGCAGATGCTGAAGTAACATCTGATGCAAATACAGATGAAGCACAACAAACGGGAACTGATGATCCCTTGGAAAGTATCAAGATCCGCCTGAGAAATAATGACACCGAGGGGCTAAAAGTAGTCTTTCTCACCTTTGATGACGGCCCCAGTGATCATACCGGGGAAGTGCTGGATATTCTTAACACTTACAATGTGAAAGCCACCTTCTTTACCATTCGTCATGAAGGTGCTGAAGCTGAAGCTTCCTATCGTCGCATCGTCAATGAAGGTCATACGCTGGCCAATCACACCAGCAGCCACGACTATGATCTTTACAGCAACCCTGAAGCCTTTTATGCTGACGTTAACGCTCTGGATCAATACCAGCGACAAATAACAGGGTTAACTGAAACCAGCCATATTTTCCGGTTTCCCGGCGGTTCAATAAATGCTAATGAAACTTGTGTCCTGGGCCTGGTTAAACAAGGCTGGAATTACGCCGATTGGAATGTGTCCTCTGGTGATGGCGGCTCTGATCCACCTGCCTCTGACGTCGTCGCACAGACCATTATTTGCGGCTGTCACGAGCATGATGTTTCCGTTGTATTGTGCCATGCTGAAAGCAAACCGGATACCCGGGCGGCGCTGTCAACGGTGATTGAAACCCTCCAGGCTGAAGGATATACTTTCCTAGCCATGGAAAATGATTTTACTTATCCTCGCCAATTAGAGGTTTAATCTCGAACGGGCTGGACTTTTAAACCCCGAAAGAAAAACCACCGTTCATCCGGTGGTTTTTCTGATGATCCAATTTTATCTGACTATGCCAATTAAAACAAATTAATCAAATAACACACAGCCAACATAAGTCAGCGTATTTTTGCCATAATAGTAATCGACATTATTTAATTTACACAAATCGCTTACCAAAATACCAAAGGCTTCCATGGAAGAAAATGCTTTCTCCGGGAATCGGCATTTTTCATCTGGATAGGTGCATTTTTTGCATATTTGACAACAGCCATCCCCAAGCGGCAACATTTTAACCTTGAGATTGTATAACTGATCAACAAAATTAGAAAAACTTTCATCATGTTTTTCTTTTAGCGCTTCCATCCCCTCAAAATCAAAGCTATCCTCTAGTTCCCCAGTTGTTTGAACAAGCACACCATGTTTATATTTCGCTACTTTTGCTTCACATTCTTCCAACGTTCCGCAGCCAGGAGGACATGCCCAGTTAGTGTCGTACATCTGACATTTGTTAGTCGCACACATTTTACGTACTTCCGGATTTAATAAAACTGATGAGACCTCCATCTCAATCGCTTTTGTAAACCCATTTTCGTTTGCCAAATCCAAGATATCCCGTATTTCAGCCATCCTATTTTTCCTACCTTACTGTGGAAATTTTAACCCTTTTCAGATTCATTTCTTCCCACTAAATTATAAGCTATTTTAGCATAATTACCCCAATAAAGACACTGTTATTTTGAAATAGCAGTGTCTTTATTACATGCATTTAAATATTTTTCGATTCTCTGCTTCTACAACCAGATTAACTAAGACTTCCCATATAGGTCTGCAGACGTGAAAGAACCGATTTTTCACCCAGAATCTGCTGAATGGTCCAGATGTCCGGCGAATTCCGACGCCCGGTAACCGCCAGCCGCACCACTGTGCTGACATCCCCTACGTGGCCATTATAATCTTCGGGATGTTTTTTGTAGTCCTTCATCTTGACGGCATAACCGAGTTTTTCGGTAATATCACGGATTTTATTGAACCAGTTTCCATTGTCATCATTTTGGTCATAAGTCGCCAGATAATCCGTCAGGATCGCCCTGGCTGCCTGAGCATTGACATTCTCAGGCAGCTCATCCACGATGGTGAACCACTCATCAAAGAAATAACTGATAAATTCAAAAATCTGCTGGCAGTATTCCAGGTCTTTTCGCGGTTTCTTCTCATCACGGCCGATCGCCAGAATTTTGATGAGCTTATCCCGATCACGGTTGAAGATCGGAGCCGCTTCCTCTTTATAACGTGTCGCCCAGTTAATGAGGAAATCGGCAATGTCTTCTTCACTCGTTTTGAGCAAGACGTCTTTGGCAACATCATTGAGCTTGTTCATATCAAACAATGCCCCGGAGGTGGACATATGCTCCAGTGAAAACTGAAATTCTTCCAATGGCTGTTCCGGATTCGCCTGGTGCCATTCCTCATAATTGGAATTGGCCAATGTGATAATATACTCCCGAACCGCCGCCGGGAAATGGCCCACCTCGGCATAATAGGAAAGAGACATTTCCGGATCCTTGCGTTTAGACAGCTTACGTTTTGTGTCGCCATCCATTTTCATCAGATGAGCAGTATGACAATACACCGGATGATCCCATCCCAGTATTTCAAACAGTTCCAGATGAATCGGCAGCGTAGACAGCCATTCTTCTCCCCGAACAACATGGGTGATGCGCATAAAATGATCATCCACTACATGGGCAAAATGATAGGTCGGCACACCATTTGTTTTCAGCAGCACTGCATCCATATTGTTTGGATGCACCTGAACACTCTTTCTGATGGCATCCTCGACTTGCATTGTCTCTGACGGATCGCCCGTTGACAAGAGCCGCAATACCCATGGCTCTCCAGCTTTTATTTTAGTTTCAATATCTTCATAGTTAAGGTTGCGATCCAATGCCCATTCCCCATAATAACCTGGCACCAATTTCTGGACTTCCTGCTTCTGTCGGATTTCATCCAACTCTTCTGCTGTTGCAAAAGACGGATAGGCACAGCCTATTTCAACAAGATGTTTTGCCACCGTCTGATAGATCGCCACCCGGTTACTCTGATAGTAGGGACCATATTCACCCTTTTCGCCATCTAAAGTCGCCCCTTCATCAAAATGAATACCGAAATAATCAAGCGCTTTGATGACAACCTCTTCTGATCCTTCAACTTTTCTTTTTTGATCGGTATCCTCGATCCGCAGGATAAATACACCACCCGATTGATGGGCCAACCGTTCATCGGCAAATGCACCATACAGATTTCCCAAATGAATAAAACCGGTGGGACTCGGGCCGAGACGTGTCACCTTTGCCTCAGGCGGTAGCTTTCGTTTTGGATAATGCTCCTCGTAATCCGCCACAGATTTTGTTATGTCCGGGAAAAGCAAATTCGCCAATTTATTGTAATCCATATTAATCTCCTTATCATCATTTGAAACGCGCTTTGCGGGTCTCTCTTTCGTTTCTGGCAAAGACCCAAAAGCATGTCTTTGCGAAAAAAAAGACGATCTCCAGTTTGTCTCTGAAATCGTCTGTAATATCCAATGGTGACCCATAGGGGACTCGAACCCCTGATTCCACCGTGAGAGGGTGGTGTCTTGACCACTTGACCAATGGGTCATCTAACTGTTATATTTTACAGTTAAATGCATCATTTGTAAAGCAGTAATTTAAAAAAGTTATTTTGGTCTTTTTCTCTAATAGAGATCCGCTCTTCTATCATGGAAGATGGTCATTTTATTTCTCGTATTTGCCACTTCTGAAATATCGACGTCACTCAGGATGATCATTTCCTGTGGAAGTTCTCCTGCATCTGCAAGTATCTCTCCCCGAGGATTGATAATCATCGAATTTCCGGCATTGAATTTATTTGGCACAATTTCTCCGCAACCATTGACACATATAACAAACATCTGATTTTCAATGGCTCTTGCCTGGTTCAAAATACGCCAATGGGAGACTCTTTCCAATGGCCACTCGGCCGGTACAAAGAGTATTTTTGATCCGGCCAGTGCTTGTTTTCTGCACCATTCAGGAAATCGAACCTCATAGCAGATAATAATTCCACAATCCACTCCATCAATTTGAAAAGTTACGAGCTGATCTCCGGGAGAATATTTCTTTTCTTCTCCACCAAAACTAAAGAGATGCGTTTTATCATATTCAGCAATAATGTCTCCCGCTCTGTTTGCAATATAGCTGGTGTTAAAATATTTTTCTCCTTTTTTCGTTGCCACAGAACCACCGACGATATTGATGCAAAGTTCCTCTGCGAGTCTACTGAGAAACGCTTTCGTTCTCTGTCCATCGACATCAGCTAGCTGATCTTCCAATTCTTCTGTAAGGAACCCACCACTCCACATTTCAGGAAGCACTGCCACATCCACTCCAGCCTCAGCCGCTTTTCTAAGCAATACCTCGGCATTATTATAATTATGTTCTGTTTTTTTCAGCGCCACCTTCATTTGAATTGCACCTATTTTCATCATCTATCTCCCATATATAATTAATTAATTTCTGATAATATTATCCATTATATCAGAAATTTCAAATAATAAAAGTTCATGCTATAATGGGATCATATAAGAATTAATCCTGCCGATAATTGTAACATCAGTTATCTGTAACATGGCAATCAAGCCGAAGAAATGATCTCCAATCAGCGTCATTGCCAAAACAATCTAACATACCACTAGGCCAAATAGGATATGGCATATCTTTGCGACGTTGAGATATACGCCCTTTTCTCCGACAAATAATAATAGCAGTTGCGAAAGGAAGATGAGCTTTGCGCTCAGCTTCACAAATACCTAAAATAATAACGAAAGGACTGATACTATGGCCCAATGGAACCCATGGCATGGCTGTCATAAAATAAGCCCAGGCTGTCAAAATTGTTACGTCTACCGGATGGATGCAAAATTTGATCGAGATGCATCGGTTGTATCCAAAACAGGCAATTATAATTTGCCGTTGAAGAAAACACGCAGTGGTGAATCCAAACTGAAGCCCGGAGAAACTGTCTTTACCTGTTTCAGTTCCGATTTTTTTCTTGATCTAGCTGATGATTGGCGCATTGACGCATGGAAGATGATTCGACTAAGAAGAGATCTGCATTTTTTCATTATTACCAAGCGCATTGACCGATTTGAAGTAAGTCTCCCTTTGGATTGGTGCGACGGCTATGACAATGTGACCATCTACTCAACCTGTGAAAATCAGGATCGAGCCAATTACCGGCTGCCAATCCTGTTAAGCCTGCCGATCAAACACAAGGGCATTACCTGTGAGCCATTATTGGAGAAAATTGATCTTACTCCCTGGCTGACTGCTTCAATTGAGGAAGTGATTGTGGGCGGCGAATCCGGGAGCAATGCACGCAGCTGCAATTATGACTGGATTCTCGACATCCGGGCCCAGTGCATTGAAAAAAATATTCCCTTTCATTTCAAACAAACCGGAGCAAAATTTGTCAAAGACGGACGTTTATACCGTATCGACAGAAAACTGCAACATTCACAGGCAGTAAAAGCCGGGATCGATTTTTCACCAGCCATGCCGCCGCCTTTGCAACCATAATAACGCTTATCAGAATTCACTCGTCAATATTAACGTTTTGAAATCACTTCATCCAATTTAACCGGTGATTGACTTTCCAATTTCTTAAAAATACCAAGGCTTTAATTGTAATTCCCACTATTTCTATAGTATAATTATCAAATCGGTCTTTGCACAAGTTATTATTGTCTTCTCAAAAACCGTTTTATTAAACCCATCTTTCAATTGAATGGATTAATGACTAGGAGATATAAATTAATGATTTATTTGGATTACGCCGCGGATACGCCGGTTAATCATGAAGTTCTGGATTCCTTTTGTAATATCAGTAAAAAGTATTACGGCAATCCAAATGCGAAACACCACATCGGAGCGCAGGCTAAAAAAATAATTGCCGAATCGACTGAAGCAATTAAAGAAATTCTGGGTTGTTCCGGTATGGAAGTGGTCTATACGTCCGGCGCCAGTGAGGCAAACAATCTGGCGATCAAAGGCATCGCCAGGGCCTACCGGGGCAAAGGCCAACACATCATCTCGACCTGCCTGGAGCACGCTTCAGTCAGTGGCACCTTAACCTGGCTGCAGTCTCAGGGTTATGAAATTGATTTAGTCATGATTCAGAAAGACGGGTCGGTGGACCTCGATCATTTAAAAACGTTGCTTCGAAGTGATACCATCTTGGTCTCGGTTGGCTATGTGGACAGTGAACTGGGCATCTGCCAGCCCATTGCCGCAATAGGCGAAATCCTGATGAACTATCCCAACTGTTATTTTCATGTGGATGCCACTCAGGCCGTTGGAAAAATACCCGTAAGTTTTATTAATATCGATTTGGTCACTTTTTCCCCGCACAAATTCTTCGGACTCAAGGGCACCGGAGTCCTGCTAAGAAACGAAACGGTGCTGCTGGAACCGCTGATTCATGGTGGGAGCAGCACCAGCGTCTATCGAAGCGGAACCCCGGATACCGCCGGTGCCGCCGCAACGGCCGCCGCTTTGAAAATCTGTTACGAGACGAGTGCGGAGCGCTATCAACTGGTAAAAGCGAAAAACCTGATGCTGAGAAACGCACTTGCAAACTATCCGCTGGTCACGATTAACAGCACCGCTAGATCGCTTCCGCATTTTCTCAATGTCAGCGTGAAAAATGTGAAAGCAATGGCCTTTCAATCAGCCCTTAATGATTTTGACGTCTGCGTTTCGACAAAATCAGCCTGTTCAACTGATATCACCCCATCAAGAGCAGTATATACTGTGACCGGCAACCGAAACCTGGCTAAATGTTCATGGCGAATCAGCATCTGCCATTTAACAGCAGAAACGGAAATTCAGGATTTTTTGAAAATATTCAATACCTGTTACAATAATCTCACTCAAAAATAGGAGCAGTCAATGGAAAAATACCAAGCAATTGAACAAAGTATAAAAAAGAAATTTCGCGGCAGTATCTGGTGTCGTTTTACCGAAGGAATTAATAAATACCAACTCGTATCCGAAGGCGATAAAATCGCCGTGTGTATCTCCGGCGGAAAAGATTCCATGTTGATGGCTAAGCTTTTTCAGGAGCTCAAGCGACACAACAAATTTGAATTTGAATTAGTTTTTCTGATCATGGACCCCGGTTATAACGATATCAATCGACAGATGATTTTAAACAATCTGGCAATTTTAAATATTGACGCCACTATTTTCGAGACTCAAATTTTTGATTCCGTAGCGGATGTCGACAAATCCCCCTGTTACCTTTGTGCCCGAATGCGACGGGGACATTTATATCACAAGGCACAGGATCTGGGCTGCAATAAAATCGCTCTGGGTCATCACTACGATGATGTCATCGAAACGATTTTGATGGGCATGCTTTATGGCGGGCAGATTCAAACAATGATGCCAAAACTAAAAAGCACTAATTTCGAAACTATGGAATTGATTCGACCCATGTACCTGATTCGGGAAGAAGCGATCATCAACTGGAAACTTCACAACGACCTTCAGTTCCTCCAATGTGCCTGCCGATTTACCGAAAATTGTATGCTGAGCGACAATCAGGGCGGCAATTCAAAACGTCTGGAAATGAAAAATCTGATCAAACAATTTAAAAAGACCAGCCCCTACATCGAAAGCAATATTTTTAAAAGTGTGGAAAATGTCAATCTCAATACCATCATTGCCTATAAAAAAGATGGCATCAAGCATCATTTTCTGGATGAATACAATAATGGAGAAATTTAATGTTAAATCAATTTTCAAGAACCGAATTATTATTAGGCAGTGAAGCCACCGAAAAGCTGGGGAAATCAAGAGTGGCCATATTTGGAATCGGCGGCGTGGGCAGTTATACCGTAGAAGCCCTTGTTCGAAGCGGCATCGGCAGCTTTGACTTAATCGACGATGATAAGGTCTGTCTGACGAATTTAAACCGCCAGCTGATCGCCACCAGAAAAACAATTGGCCAATACAAAGTGGATGTCATGAAAGAACGCATTCTGGAAATCAATCCGAATGCTGAAGTTAACGTCTATAAATGTTTCTTTCTCCCAGAAAACGCTCATGAGTTTGACTTTTCGGCATACTCTTACGTTGTCGATTCGCTTGATACGCTAACCGCCAAAATCGAGCTGGTTCTTCAGGCCCAAAAAGCAGGAACTCCAATCATCAGCTGCATGGGCGCCGGTAATAAATTGGATCCCACACAGTTTAAAGTTGCGGATATCTATGAAACCTCCATGTGTCCCCTGGCAAAAATTATGCGCAAAGAGCTAAAAAAAAGAAGCGTCAAAAATTTGAAGGTCGTCTATTCAACTGAGGAGCCCAGAAAACAAATTGAAAATCAAACCAACAATTGCCGAACAAACTGTGTCTGTCCCCCGGGAACACAAAGAAAATGCTCAGACCGACGGACGATTCCCGGAAGTGTTTCCTTTGTCCCTGCCGTCGCTGGTTTCATCCTGGCAGGCGAAGTGATCAAAGATATCACTTTCGGTTTTAAATAATTTCGCAACCGATTAAATAGCAAAATTTTCAAAGCTGATTATTTTTATTGGACCGGCGATAAATAATCAGCTTGAACTTTATTTGTCCGCAGCATTTTTAGGTAGTCGGACGATAAATGTGGACCCCTTTCCGATTGCGCTCTGTACCTCAATATCGCCTCCGCAAATATTCAAAATACGTTTGACAATGGACAGTCCTAAACCATTTCCTTGAGCTTTATGCCCCAGATCCCCCTGATAGAATTTTTCGAAAATATGAGCGACGGTCTCTTCCGACATGCCGATCCCATAATCAGTAATCTGAACGATGACGGATTTTTCTTCCTCAAAACAGCGAACAGTGAGGATCCCATAATCGTCACTGAATTTAATGGCATTGCTGATCAGATTCATCCATACCTGGGAAAGCATTTCTTCATTTCCAGTATAATGGACTTCATCCATGAGCAAATCCAGAGTCAGTTCTTTCTGGCTCCACTCCTTTTCCAAAATCACCAATACCTTTCGAATTTCCTCATCCAATAAAAAGCTTGTCTGACTGGACAGAATTTCCTGATTTTCATACTTATTTAAAAGCAGAATATTGGTTGCCATATGAGTTAATCGATCGGATTCGGAAATGATGATGTCGGTAAATTCTTTTCGGTCCTCTTTTGACAGATCATCCTTTTGCAATTGCTTTGCAAAACCCTTAATGGAAACAATGGGCGTTTTAAACTCATGGGAGAAATTATTGATAAAATCATTGCGGAATATTTCGATGCTTTCAAGCTCTTTTGCCATGTTGTTAAAACTGTGGATCAAATCATTCAGCTCATTGGATCTATCGGTGCTTTCAACCTGAACGTCGAAATTGCCTTTGGTTACTTCATTTGTCGCTGAGATTAAATCGTTAATGGGTTTTACGATCCGTCTGCTGAACGCCGTTGATAAAAACATGCCAATAAAAACACTGGTCATTGGAAAAATGACCAGCAAAAATCCGGAATCCATTCTGCCAAAGAAAGTTAATAAAAGAAACAGGAAGGATGCTGATAGAAATCCGGATAAAGCCAGAACGATGAAGGCAAACACTGTCAGGATAACATTAAATTTATAGAATGGTTTCAAACTTTTCTCACCGCCTTATAGCCCAGCCCCCGAATCGTCACAATTTCAAATTCATTATATTTATGGAAGCGATTTCGGATCCGGTTGATATGAACATCCACAGTGTGCGGATCGGATTCGCTCTCTAATCCCCAAAAATCATCCATGATCTGAACCCTGGTAAATATCTGGTTTGGATAAGACAGGAGTTTAAATAGAATTTGGAATTCTTTTTGTGGCAGTGTCACCACTTCTTCTCCCCGGGTCACTGACAGGGTATCGTAATCGAGAACAACGGATTTAATTTCGATTTTTCTTTCATTTTTAATTTGGGACCGTCTGAGCAGAGCGGCAATCCGAAGCAGCATTTCATCTTCATCCACCGGCTTAACCATATAATCATCGGTTCCGGTTATAAACCCGTGTTTTACGTCCATCGGATTCTCTTTTGCCGTCACCATCAAAATGGGAATCATGCAACCATCCAAACGCAATTTTTTTGTCAGCTCAAAACCGTCCATCCCCGGCATCATAATATCCATCACAACCAGATCAATTTTAAAACTCGCCAATTTTTCCAGTGCTTCCTCCGCATTATTTGCCAATATCGGCTCATATCCGTCACTGCTGAGTACGACTTTCATCAATTTCCTTGTATTTATATCATCTTCAACCACTAATAGCTTAATCAAAATTTCACCCCGATAACCCAATATGCACCCAACCCCCAGCGCTGGAATTGAGTGCATATTGTGTATTTTTATTTCAATCCCTGTTTACAGGAAAATATGAACCTCAAATTTTTCCTGACATCGGGGACATTTCACCATATTTTTTCCCCGTTTAATCGGCAGCTGAAGGGTCTTTTTACAATGGGGACAGGTGCGAAAACGATGAACTCTGATTTCTTTGAATCGCCGAAAAAACAACTTCACTTTTCTTCTTACCAGATTCCAGACTTTCAACAATTTCTGGTTTTCTCCGGAACGCCTGCTGATATTTCTGGAAAAGCTTCTGAAAATGGCCAAAACAATAAACACGTCTGATATCACCACCAGAATCAGTGAATCAACTTTTATGTTGACAACCATTAACACTGCCCATAATGCAAACATGACATAATAAAGTTGATCGACGCCATAGCGGCCAGACATGAATTTTACTAATTTCTCTTTTAAACGATTCACTTATAATCTCCTAATCTATTAAAACACATTGCTCTAAAACATCAAATGCAAAAACGAAAACAAAAACTGAATCACATAAAATCCAACAAAGACTTTTATAATGGTGCCAAGTGGCGAAAAAGTTGATTTTTGGCGTTCATAGAAATGGCCGCCCTTTTCAATTTTATTCATGACACTTTGATATTCAGTATTACTCGGTTCCATTTGAACCGCCGTTCTGGCGTAATTGAGGGCAGTGGCCTGATCACCTATTTCGTTAGTTGCAACCGCACTATAATAATACCACTTTGCGTTTCTTTCCGAAATATTATTCAGCACATTTAATGCGTCTTGATAATATCCCATATTGATATAGTTTCTGGCCTGATCAAAACCGCTGCTTCTGTTGTTCTGATTCTGATCGGAATAAGAACCGAAAATCCATTCAAAAGGGTCAAATCCTTCAAAAGGATCCGATTGTCTGCCGGTATTTTGATTCCCGCCAAAACCGCCAAATGGATCGTAAGTTGTCCGGCCCTGACTGGCTGATCCGCTCTGATTTCCGTTCATCCCATAAGCAGTGCCATATCCGTTTGCCTTGCCACTCTTTATATCATCATAGGCAGCATTGACCTCACTCATTTTCTTTGCCGCTTCTTGATTGCCAGGATTCAAATCAGGGTGATATTTTTTTGCCAGTTTTTTATAAGCTTTTGTAACGTCCTCATCACTGGCATCATGAGCAACGCCTAATACATTATATGGGTCCAAATTCATTACGATTCTACCTCTTCTAAATTATTATAGTATCAAGTATACCTGTTTAATATTATATTTTGTTTAAACAACCATGATAACTGCAATTTATTTTTCTTTAAAATCAGTATTAAAGGTATCGTCGTCATCATCATCCAGATCATCCGAGTTAGCCCCATTATCCACAACATTTTTTTTGAGCGATTCCATTAAATCCGAAAGTTGATGCCCGGCCTCACTAGTTTCTGCTTTGTCCTTGGATCTCAATGTTTTTTTAGCTTTTTTGACTTCTTCTTTCAATATCCTGCGATCTTCTTTATTAAGTTTCTTACTAAGTTCAGCCGCCTGATAGATTAAGCTTTCCACTTCATTTTTAGCATTTTCCTCTTCCTTATGCTGTCGATCTTCCGCTTCATATTGTTTAGCATCACGAATCGCCTGATCTATTTCCGACTGACTCAAATTGGATGAGGCGGTAATGGTTATCTGTTGCATCTTCCCGGTGCCCAAATCTTTTGCTGAAACATTCACGATTCCATTTGCATCAAGCTCAAAGCTTACTTCTATTTGAGGAACCCCTCTCGCCGCCCGACGAATACCACTGAGCTTAAATTTTCCAAGGGTTTTATTGAATTTTGCCCGCTCCCGCTCGCCCTGGAGAACATGGATCTCAACCGAGGTCTGAAAGTTTCTTGCCGTGGAATAAACTTCGCTTTTTCTAATCGGCAGGGTGGTATTGCGATTGATAATTTTCGAATAGACACCACCCACTGTTTCAATCCCCAGTGACAGCGGGGTGATATCCAAAAGCAGCAATCCATTGACCGCACCGGTCAGTACTCCCGCCTGTAAAGACGCCCCGATTGCCACCCCCTCATCCGGATTAATTCCCCGCAGCGGTTCTTTTTGGGTATATTGCCTGACGGCCTCCTGAACCGCGGGGATTCGCGTTGAACCCCCAACTAAAATGACATGATTGATGTTCGCTATATCAAGGTCGGCATCACTCATGGCCTGACGTACCGGTTCCATTGTCTGCTTGACGAGATGAGCGGTTAATTCATTAAATTTACTGCGGCTGATCTTCATTTCAAAGTTCACCGGGCCGGATTTGTTCTGGCTTATAAATGGTAAACTGATACGGGTTTCGACGATACCGCTCAACTCCATTTTAGCCTGTTCTCCGGCTTCTCTTACCCGGGCCAGAGCGCTGGCATCATGACTAATATTACAGGCTGTCTCCCGTTTTAATTCTTTAAGAATATAATCGGTCAGCACGGCATCAAAATCATCGCCCCCAAGGCGATTATTTCCTGATGTTGCCAGCACCTCGATGACGCCGTCGTTAATCTCCAAGATCGAAACATCAAAAGTTCCCCCGCCCAAATCGTAAACCATGATCTTCTGGGCGTTTTCCTTATTGACACCATAGGCTAAAGCGGCTGCGGTTGGCTCATTAATGATTCTTTGAACATTCAATCCGGCAATTTTTCCCGCATCCTTGGTTGCCTGACGCTGTGAATCGGTAAAATATGCCGGCACCGTAATGACGGCATCGGTAACGGGTTCTCCCAAAAATATTTCTGCGTCCATTTTTAATTTTTGCAGAATCATTGCCGAAATTTCCTGTGGTTTATATTGTTTTCCGTCAATTTTAATGTGATAGTCACTTCCCATTTCACGCTTAATTGAACTGATTGTTCTTTCCGGATTAATAGCCATCTGTCTTTTAGCCGGTTCCCCCACCAATCGTTCCCCCTGTTTTGTAAATGCGACAATTGATGGCGTTGTTCTTCCTCCGTTTTCATTAGGAATGATAACCGGGGAGCTTCCCTCCATGACGGCAACACAGGAATTTGTTGTTCCTAAATCGATACCAATTAATTTTGACATTTTTGCACCAACCTTTTATATTTTTCTTACTCTTATATTTGGATTTGGATAAATTATAATTGACAAACATCAACTCAACATCAACAAAACGATGAATCCTCAATTGTAAACAATTTCATTTGTTTTCGCTATCAATCACTTAAGATAACTTTAATGAACGTAAAAAAACGCATCAGCTTCGTCTAATGCGTTTTGTCCTGCCATCTCGATGCATCATTTTTGCACCTTCTATATTAAATATCTTCTCTACCCGGAGTAAAAAACTCCAGGAATTCCTGATCTTCTTCACTCGGCAAAAAAACGTGTTCGGCGCCTCCGGGAATATGAATTGCCTCTCCCTGTTTCACATGGGTGACGACCCCCTCTATGCTGACATCTGCAGCACCGCTAATCATATAATCGATCTGCTCATGGGGATGTGTATGCAAGGGCGGATTCGTTCCCGCTTTAACAAACATTTTAACCAGGGTACATGCTTTTTCAGCCACCAGCACTTCCCTTTTCACAGTTGGCGGCAGTTTAATAAATGGCTCTTTCATAACGGCCTTCCCTAGCTTTCTTTTAAATGATATAAGGTGCGCAGTTTTTCCGGCGTCAGATCATTCTTCGCCGCCCCGATAAAATCATGAGCGACCACGCCGCGATCCATCATAATGAGTCGATTTCCATAACGAATCGCATCTTCCAGATGATGGGTAATCATCAAAGCGGTCAGCTGGTCCTTTTCGATAATTCGCTCGGTAAACGCCATGACGTCTTCAGCTGTCTTTGGGTCCAGGGCGGCTGTATGCTCATCCAAAAGGATTAATTCCGGCGGTTTGATGGTGCACATAATCAAGGCCACCACCTGACACTGCCCCCCTGACAAATCCATAATCTTGCTGTTTAATTTATCTTCAAGCCCCATTCCCGCTTCCGATAATTTCTCGCGAAAAATAGCTTTGAGCTGTCGCGTCAGCGCCCAGTTGAAATTCTTTCGGTTTTGTCGGCCATAGGCCAGCGCTAAATTTTCCGCAACAGTTAAATGCGGAGCGGTTCCCTTCATCGGACTTTGGAACACTCTCCCAATAAATTTAGACCGCTTATGTTCCGGCATAAAGGTAATATCTTCTTCATCAAGATAGATGTAGCCTTCATTCGGCAGTATCGTTCCGCCAATCAAATTGAAGAGAGTGGATTTTCCGGCGCCATTATTCCCTAAAACCGTAACAAATTCTCCGTTTTCGATGGTTAAATTCAACCCATTTAAAATGTGATTATCGGCCCCATTGTCGATTTTGAAATTTTTATGTAAATCTTTGATTTTAAGCATGTTTGTTCCTCTTCTTCAACTGGTAGTTTTCCTTGTAGTATTGATAGGCTGGAATAGCCAGGGCAATGGCAACGATAATCGCTGAAAGAAGTTTCATCGCATAAGCAGGGAAGATTCTGGTACTGACGGCTACTGCCAGAATCAGTCGGTAGATGATCGACCCCAGTACGCAGCTCATCAGGCCGGCAAAGATCGTTCGCCTGCGGATGAACGCCTCGCCAATAATAACCGCCGCCAAACCGATAACCAGCATACCCGCCCCCGAAGTCATGTCCGCATAGCCCTGGTCGCAGGCAATCAGGCCGCCGCACAATCCAATCAGTGCGTTGCTCACCATCAATCCCATGGTTTTATATAAATCAACACTCATGGATGACGACCGGGCCATCTCTTCATTGTCTCCAATGGCGCGAATGCAGAGTCCGCAGTTGGTTTTAAAAAAAATCACCAGAATCGCGATCATCACGACTGCAACGATCAACGATATCAGAATTTTGGCAATCGTGAAACTCAGTGGCAGTCCGCCGCCAACCATATCATAGATCGTGGTTACTCCCAACAATGTCAGGTTGGATGAGCCCCCCATCACCATCAGGTTGATGGTATACAACCCCGTCATTGTGAGAATCCCGGATAAAATAGCTGGAATACGCAGTTTTGTATGCAGCAGCGCAGTTACCAGACCGGCCGCCGCCCCGGCCAGTAAAGAGAGGAAAATTCCCAAGATCGGATGTCCTCCGGTTACACATACTGCCATCACAGCCATGCCAAATGTGAAACTTCCCTCAGCTGTTAAATCAGGAATATTCAGTACTTTAAAACTGATATAGATGCCCATCGCAATGAGACTGTAAATCAATCCCAATTGTAGGGAACCGATAACTAATGACATAATTTTTTTCTCCTTTGAACGTCCGCCGCCCCTGACTCTTTTCTTATTTTACGATGGTTGTTGATTGACTGCTTTCGGCCGGGATCGTCACGCCGATGGCATCTGCGGTTGTCTGATTGATAACTGTACTGGTTGCTTCGACATTGACGGCCGGAATATCAGCCGGTGATTTTCCCTTAAGGATTTCAATAGCCATATCTGCGGTCGCTGCACCGATCGCTTTATCTCCAATTGCGACGGTTGCCAATGCCCCACTGTTAACCATAACTGCTGAACTTCCGTATACCGGTTTTTTCGCTGTTTTAGCTGCTTCGGCCACGGTTGGCATGGCATTCTGAATGACACTGTCGTTCGGTATAAAGATCGCATCAACACCACTTAACAAGCCCTCAATGGCCTGCTGCACTTCGGAAGAATTGGTGACGACCGCTTCTTGAACGGTATATCCCTGGGCTGCCATATATTCTTTGGCCTTATTAACGGTACTGACCGAATTGACTTCGCTGGTGTTGTAAATGATGCCGAATGTTTTAATGCCGGGTGTCAACGTTTTGGAAAGATCGATGATCTTCTGCACCGGAATTGGATTGGATGTACCAGTTGCATTATGGTCTGGTTTTTCCATTGTTGATACAATTCCGGCTTTGACTGGATCCGATACGGCGATGAATACCTGGGGTGTTTGAGACTTCATATTCACAAATGTCTGGGATGCCGGTGTCGCAATGGTTGCCACTAAATCATAGCTTCCATCCGACATTTCCTGAGCAATGGTGTTCAAATTGGATGTATCTCCCTGGGCATTTTTAACCACAATTTCCAACTGATCTTCTGAATAGCCCTTATCCCGGAGTTCCTGAATAAAGCCATCTCTCATATCGTCGAAAGCACCATTTTCAATCATCTGGATGATGCCCACTTTTAGTTTTTTTCCAGTTGTTCCCTTATCAGTCGTCGATGCACTGCAGGCTGCTAATGAAGTTACCATAAATGCAGTCAGAATGACCGCTGTAATTTTCTTTAATAAACTCTTTTTCATTTCTTTCTCTCCTCTTTCTTCTTTGTTTTATTGATGGTTTCCAGCTCCTGAAATGCTGTCTTGAGCATATCCAACGTAATGACATAGGGATTGTGGCGAATATCCGCCATTTCAGTGATTGTTTCTAAATAGGGTGCCATGATGGCCGGATTCAAATCCAAATCTGCCAATGAATGGGGCAGTTTCGACGCACAATTAAATTGATAGACGCGCTTAAATTCCTCTTTTTGCTGATCCACCAGCAACAGAATCAGTACGCCGAAGGCAACAATTTCACCATGCAGATGTTTTTCTTCCTCGAAGTCCGGCATCGATGTCAGGGTATAATAGATTGCATGCGCCAGGCCGCTGTTATAATCAGGGGAATGATCCAGGGTGACCAGAATCGATACCAATGCGGTGGTCACAATAATTGTCAGAATCGTCTGTTCAAAATCCTCATTTGCAATCTTTGCTTCATTCGCTGCCAGTGCACCCAAACCATGTTTGATGACTCCATCGGCACATTGATGGCTGATATGAACCCCCAGGGTCAGGGATTGGTTAAGCGCTTCTCCCCTGGCGGAAATGGATACTTCATAATACTTCGCATAGGTGTCTCCCAGACCGGCCCAAAGATATTTGACCGGCGCCTCCACCAGAATTTTAGTGTTAATAAACGCATGTTTAGGGGGTTCTTTCAAAAATTCCGGTTTTAAAAAACTGCCGTCCGGTTGATACATAATCGAAACACTGGTGCAGGCGGCACAGTTGGAAGCAATTGTGGGAAAGGCGAAAACCGGTTTCTGGATCTGTTCACCGAGACATTTTCCCGTATCCAATACCCGGCCTCCGCCAATTGCGAAAATCATATCCGCATTCTTCACGGCCGGTTCTTTTTTGAGCTTTTCGACATTTTCAAAGGTGCACTCGCCTCCAAAATACACTGGTTTTTCAGCCCAAAGATTGCTTTTCTTCAGAGCTTCATCCAAATATGGTTTCGCCTTTCCGTAACCATGATCACCAACAATCAATACCACCTGCTTGCCATAAGGTGAGCAGATTTGATCAATTTCATCATAGCTTGATTCTCCAACTGAATAATTTGATAAATACACACTGGTTATCATTCCTTTTCTCCTTCCTAAATTTATTCAACAAAAAAAACTCCTGTCCTAAAAAGGACAGGAGTTAAAATTCCTGCGGTACCACCTAAATTGATGTAAATAACCAGCTTATAAAAGTTGGTATCCATCCACTTTAAACGCACTAACATACGCTTTCCTATGATAACGGACGGAAATCCCGTTGAATATTACTCAGCTGCTGCAGCTTTTCTTTTCACCCTCATGAATCCATTCACTATTGCGATTACTGTTGCATTCACACTCTCTGCAACTCACTGAAGCATCTTTCAAACAGCTACTATTTTCAATCAAAAGTTTATTTTTTTAAGTGAAAACATAGTATCATAATTTACAAACCTTGTAAAGTCTAAATTATGATTTTAGGCTATCGAACAATGAAATTTCGAACAAATAATGATTAGAGTGTCAAAAACACTCTAATCATTATTTTATCTGAACTTCGCCTCTTTGTCAAAATGGTGTTGGGAGTTTAATAGCTACTGAACAAACAGCAACATCGCTCCCCTTCGCGAAATTCACCACCGTCTATACATCGTCTGGTTTTCATTTCTTGAAACAGATGATGAAACAGGTATACTGTTTCATCATCTGTTTTTATATTAAAATGAATTTTATATTAGAATCACTCTTGATTTATTTTTTATTCATAGTATACTTAATATATTAATTTCAATCACTAGGAGGATTTTAAAATGGCTATTGTATGGACTCCTAACCTGTCCGTGGGCGTGGAAAATATTGATTCTCAGCATAAAGTATGGTTTGAAAAAGCTGATCAGCTGTTTCAAGCTGGTAAAAAAGGGAAATCAAGTGAAGTTGTGGTTCAAATGTTTGATTTTCTTGATGATTATACCAAGCAGCATTTTCATGATGAAGAAATGTATATGCAAAGTATTCGCTATCCGGAGATCGAGTCGCAAAAAACGGCTCACAAGAAATTCATTGCGGATCTTGCCAAACTGAAGAAGGAGTATCAGACCTCTGGGGGTAATATTACCTTGATTATTAACGCCAACCAAATGATTATTGACTGGCTGACCAAACATATTTCAAATATGGATAAAAAAATTGGCATTTACGCTAAAACACTTAAATAAGAATAGGATAGTGGATAGTGTGGCTTATGTTGTAAAAGAGCCTTCGATGATAAGATAATTTTGGTGTCGTAAGCCAATCCTAAAAAACATAGCGGGCGATCCCAATGGACATCAATTTTATCACATACAGCACTGAAAAATAAAGAAGCTGTTGCAATTAAAAAATTGCAGCAGCTTCTTTTATCAAAGCAGTTGCCTTTTTGCGTATTTATAAAAATAGGACTTGTTTTTCATCAGTTCCTCGTAGGAGCCTTCTTCAACAATATTTCCTTTTTCAAGAACCAAAATCCGGTCGCAATCCAGAATCGTGCTGAGGCGGTGAGCAATGACAAGGCGGGTCGCATCCAGATTTTTCATGCTTTCCGAAACAATCTTCTGGGATCGGTTATCCAGGGCGCTGGTAGCTTCATCAAAAAAGATGATGGCTGGGGTGGCCGCAATGGCTCTGGCGATTAAAAGTTTTTGCCGCTGCCCCCCTGACAGGGTACCTGCACCTTCGGCCACCATGGTTTTAAGACCCATGGGCATTTCCCGGATTTCCTCATCCATCCCCACCTTTTTAAGCAATTCCCAGACATCGTCTTCGGTTAATTCCTTCTTTGAACCAGCAATATTGGACAGGATATCCCCCGGAATCAACTGGCTGTCCTGTAGCACGACCCCCATCTGTTTTCTGATTTCCCGGATATCCACACTTTCTAAATCATAACCCCCACAGTAAATATTGCCGTTTGTTGGTTTTTCAAAGCCGAGAAGCAACCGTAAAAGTGTTGATTTGCCACTCCCTGACGCCCCTATAATGGCCACATATTCACCATGCTTGATACTGATGGAAATATTGTCCAGTATCGTCGGTCCTCCTTCATAATAGCTAAATCTCAAGTGCGTGATTTCGATATCTCCCAGAATTTTCCCCGGGGTGGTTTTAAACGAATCTACTTCCGGGACACCATCGATAATAGGCTTTGTATTCTCATATTGGGGAATTACACTATTTACCGCAATCAGCGCCTGAACAAGGCCTAATAGAGATGAAATAAAAATTACAAATGCCGAATTGATGGCGACAAAATCCCCGGATGAAATGCTGTTAATACTCACATAATAATAAATGACACACATGCACAAGGTTGGCAGCGCAATGGTTGACAAACGCAGCAGTGCCGTAAGTTTGCCTCTTTTATACTCAACTTCCCGCTGCGCCGCATACTCATTGACCCATTTTAAATAGGCCCGACTTTCGGCACCGGCCACTCGCAACCGAGAAACTGAGGTAATCAACTCCAAAACCATTCCTGAAATGTTGTTAGTCATTTTAATCGACTTTCGCTGACATTTCATCTGCATTTTCCCAATAATCAGCGTTAAAAAAACACTGAGCGCAGTTAAACCCATGGCGATAAATCCAATCGTCGCATTAATCGAAAAAATATAAAATCCATTGACAATCGAAAATGCAGTCGTAATAATCATCGTGATCACATTAACAGATAGTATTTTTTGAATGGTTGCAAATCCGGTTGCCCGAAGTGCCAGAGCCCCTGATGAATACTGCTTGAAAAAAGAAGCAGACAGGGACAGCAGTTTATCAAGCAGAGAATTCTGTAAAATCGACAGTTTACCCTGAATTCTCAGAATACACAAACTTTGAACCATTGTAAACAAGCCCCGACTGACTGCAACAGCCACCAGTATTAAACCCACGACCAAAATGGCGATGGACTGGTTTTGGGGGATCCAGACGTTAAAGGCCTGCTGCATGGCGATTGAAGGCAGTAGGGATAAAAGCGAAGCCGCCACCGCTAAAACAATCATCCCGATAAAATCTCTTCTTTGAATCAGCTTCGCTCCCAGTTTCACCATTTTCCTGAAGGATACGGGCTCTTTAGGCAGCGGCGGATAAAAAACATAAGCATCCGAAAGCTCAAAACTTCCATCAACCTCTTTCTCCTCGCCCTCGTAAGTCTTGCATTTATAACGGGTTGACGAAGACGGTATCAGCGCTACTGCCGCCCCTTCTTTGGTGAATGCCAAAATGGGGCCGTTGTCATTTTTGTACCAGTCATCTTTCAGTTCCACTGATCGATAGCGAAAACCGGATTCCTCGGCAATCAGTTTGAACTGGTTCTCGCCGCTGTACAGCTTTCTGAGCGGCGGGATCTTCACCGCGATTCCCATGGCTTCGGCAACTTTAACAACAGCGGAAATCAGGGGATTGTCTTCCAGTGTGACAGATGACGTTTTTTTCGGGGATAATACTTTGTCAAATGCTTTTTTTGCACTCTTTTCGTATTTTTCCTTTAACTGTCTCATTTCTTCTAATTTCTTTGCCATGGTCTATCCCTCGGTTCTAATGAGATTTGCATACTCACCGCCCAGTGCCAGCAGTTCGTCATGGGTTCCTCTTTCCGCCACTTCTCCGCCGCTTAAAACAATGATTTCATCACAATCGCGAATCGTTGACAATCGATGTGCCACCAGAATGGTGCTGATTCCTCTTTTTTTAATATTCTCACTAACCTGGGCTTCCGTTGCTGTATCCAGGGCGCTGGTGGCTTCATCCATAATCAATATCCGCGGATTTTTGCACAATGCCCGAGCAATCTCAAGCCGCTGCCGCTGCCCACCACTCAAGTTTTTCCCCCCTTCACTTAAAACATATTCAAAGGCATTGGGCAGTGCCAGAATATCTTCATAAATACAGGCATCTTTTGTGGCCTGTATTACATCCGCCACTGGAATGGTTTCATCCCACATGGTGATATTATCCAAAACCGTCGCCGAATACATCACGATTTCCTGATCTACGGAACTCATGGTGTTGTATCTCAGCTCCGCGGGAATATCTTTAATGTTAATGCCGTCAATGAGTATTTCCCCGCTCCACGGTTGATAGAGCGTGGTAATGGTTTTTGCAATCGTTGATTTTCCGCTGCCGGATGACCCCACTAAAGCAATGGAGCCCCCTGCTTTTAGTTTTAAATTCAGGTCTTTTATGATCGGTTTTGATAAACGGTTATAACCAAAAGTCATATTTATTAACTCGATTTCCCCATCCAGCTGATCGCAGTCAAAACCGTCCAGAGAAATTTTTTCCGTTTCCAGAGCAATATCTTCCGGATATTTTTCAACATCATCCAGCCGTTGAATGTCGGCGATCATCCCCTGTAACGCGGCACTGGTGCTGACCAATTCACTCATCGGCTGGGTAAATCCTGCCATCAGGGTGTTAAATGCGACAAATGTACCAATGGTCATCGTTCCCATTAAAACAAATTCACCCCCAAACATAAATATCAAAGCTGTCAGGATGCTTGTCAGCAGGGTTGGCAGTACCGATATAATGGCTTCCATTCCCCCCATACGCTGTTCCACCGCCAGTGTTTCGGCACTGAGTCCCGCAATCCGCGTGAAGAAATTGTCTTCCTCTCCAATCGACTTAATCGTTTCAATTGATTTCAGATTCACCATGATCCAGCCAATGGATTTTCCCTGATACTGGAGCAGTACCCGGTTGTTGTCGGCATTTTTTTTAGCCGTATACTGGAGCAGCACAATATTAACGGCAGTAATGATGATACCGATTAAAGTTAACGGAACATTATATTGAAATAAAAGGATTAAATATAGCACCGCGGTGACTAGATTAACCAGTATACGCGCCAAATTGCTGGATAAAGCTGTTGCAATCGTATTGATGCTCTGCATTCGGCTGTTGATGTCACCGGATTGCCGCTGGTTGAAAAACTCCACCGGAAGTCTCAGCACATGACGCAGATAGTCTCCGGCACTGTTGATGGCGATATAGTTTTCCATTCGCACCAAAGCATTTTCTTTTAACCAGTTGAGAATCGCCTGGAGGATCACCGTATACAATAAAATACCGATAAAAATCGAAATATCAAACAGCTCCGAGTTACTTAAATAATAGTCCACAAATATTTTCGCATAATTTGCAATCACTAAACCTGGAATAACCAATAAAACCCCGATAATTAAAACATAGATCAATGGCGAAATACCGCTTTGAGAAAGCCTTTTAAACAGTGCTTTCCATACAACCGGTTTTTCTCCCGACTTAGTGAATTCTTCGCCCGGACGTGATTCGATGACCACCCCAGTAAACATTTTTCCCAGTTCTTCCTGGGAAATCACTCGCTTTCCTGAAGCCGGGTCGCATAAATAGACCTTATCGTTTTTAAATCCTTCCAAAACAACAAAGTGGCTGTAGTCCCAGTGAATAATCAATGGCATTTCCATATCCTTTAATTTATCCACCGTACATACAAATCCCTGGGCCTCTAAGCCATAAAGCCGGGCCGTTCTGGCAATGTTTCCGGCTTTTACACCGTCTCTGGAAACACCACAATCAATACGCAGCGTTTCCAACGTTTCATATCTACCATAATAGGCTAAAATCATGGAAAGAGATGCCACCCCGCATTCGACAGCCTCCATTTGCAGTACTACCGGCACTTTCGCTACTTTAGGCAGTTTTTGTTTCTCATCCCGACTTTTCTTGTGTTCTTGATTCGTCATGAGTCCTTTCCGCCTTTCTAGGAGATAATCAAATTAATCAGATAATATTTATCTGTGAAAATGGTTGTTTGACAGGATGTTCCTATTTTTATTTGTCCATTAAAACCATTGTTGTCTTTTGTCCATATATAAGTTCCTTTATCATCAACCTTCGGATCGATAATAATTTTCATTTGAAGAGGATTCTGAACATTTTCAGTCGCCTTGTTAATTTGAACATTTCGAACAACCCCTTTTAAATATCCATATTCGGCAGTAGGCGCTGTTTCAAGTGCGATATAAACCGCATCTCCCGACTGAATGGTCTGAGCCGCTTCATAAGTGGAATAGGCAATAATAACCGATGGGGTGTTTTCACCTTCTGTTTTTTCAATCTGGCAGAAAACCGCGTTTTTTTGCAGCGTTTCGCCTTCCTGATAGTTAAGTTCTTCAACAACGCCACTTTCCGTTGCATAAATCATGGTTTGACGTTTGACTTTGCTTTTTTCTTCGTCCGTCAACCCAATCCCTGTGGAAAATTCAGATCCCAGGCTCTCCATTGTAACCACACCCAGCAAATCCCCTTTATTGACATAATCGCCTTCGGAAACAGTAATTTCTGTCAAAACGCCTTCATTTTGACCCACTACTCCAACTGCACCTTCTCCATAGGCTATTGTTGCAGCCATGGTTGTTGTGATTTTTATGGGTACGGTGACTGAAAAAATAACCACGCCGATTAAAAAAATCAGAATTCCCAATAAAATGAGCAAATTTTTAGGACCGATAACCGTCATTAATGCCGCCTGCTCATTTTTCTTTGTGCTTTTATCTTCTTTTTTTTGAAAGATGGATTTACTCACTGCTTTGTCCTCCCACAGTCGGCTTGTTGTTTTTCACCAATTGATTTCCGACATAGGTCTTTTGGAATACCGGAATACCACTGACAAGCCGTTTATCGAAGCTTACGGTACCATAAAGAGTATCAAAACTGTTATCTGCCAAAACTTTTTTTATCTCTTCCACATCAAGACTCTGGGCCTTGTTTGCAGCATCTGCCGCTAGATGCAAAGCAAAATAGGCCTGTGCAGCCGGTAAATCAGGGTCTGTCCCAAAAGCACTTTTGTAAGCCTTTATGAAATCAGCCTGAGGACCTGCTTGAGCGTTATTGTCGAAATAACTGGTCACCTGGATAAGATTTTTCGTACTTTGGGGAATCGTATAAGATTGGATTTCAATATCATAACTGATATAAATTGGTCGGGTATTTCCGGTTTTATCCAAATCATTAAACAGGGTGGTAATATCATTCTCAGTACAAGCGGATACAATGGCCTGTGCCCCGAGGCTATCCCATTTTTTCACGTAATACCTGAAATAATCAAGATTTGGCAGATAGGAAACGGCATCCACAATTTCAATTCCTGCCGCCGTGGCATATTCTTCGAAACTCTGCATATAATCTTTTCCATAGGTATTGCCAGGACTATGAACAAACACTACCTTGCTGATACCTTGGGCAACTATACTCTGAACCATTTCATTAGCCATGGAATTTTCTGAAGGAGCACAAAGATAGGCCCCCTCGTTTCCTGAAAGATTTATTTTCGAAGTGGCGATTATGGGTGAAAAAAGGATTTTATTATTCCGCTGATAAATACTGGCCACTTTCAGCACATCATCAGTGCTTCGATGACCGATCACAATGGGAAAGTCATCATTTCCCGCCACCATTGTGGCCACTTCAACAGCCGTATTAGTGTTATCTCCGTCATTAACATAATTTACTTCAATATTTCTATTCAGGATACCTCCCTGTTCATTGATTTCACTGGCTGCCAGCTTCAGGCCGTTGGCAAATGTCGCCCCGTAATCTTCAGAAAATGGATAAATGGCATCCACTGACAGGGTCCCGGTGTCCGACGTTTTACCGGTACATCCGCAGCAGATCATCCCACATATTAGCATAACTGATAGTATCATTAGATATTTTTTCATAACGCTCTCCTAAATAAACTCAGAAAATAGAATCAGATAATGGTCACTCATTTTCGTCAACAACTTATTCATGTTCTCGGAAGACAGCTTCAGTTTGTGCGACATCTCTTTTACAGAAAATCTTCCTGAATACTTAAGTATGTCCAGCTCGATCTGATTCACGGCCTTTATATCCAGCATTGAAAAAGCAGGGATTTTTTGAATGATCCAGTTGTCTTTTTCTGCTTTACTTAATTCATACCATTCTTTTAAAAGGCCATCATATTCAATGAGTTTTGAATAGTAATGAAACATCACTATATTTTTAGCATAGATATATTTAAAGTATCCTCCTGCAATGCCATATTTTAGAGCCAGTTGAAAATCCTGCTTGATCCGTTCTTTTGGGATAAGCCCTTTTTCAAACTGTTCCTTCATTCTTTGGGAAATTTTTGTAATAAAACGGGAACGACCCATGCAGACTTCTGGCAACGAAAGTCCCCATGTATGATTTACCGGAAAATCCTCAAAGGATGTGATATAGTCACGGTCCTCCAGCACAATCCGAAAATCTTCGGGATGATTATAAATTTTTGTTCCCGGCAACGGCATGATAAAGGTTGTTGATAAATCCAGGAGTCCCGGTGCTAAATTCAAAAGTTCCAGAACTGCTTTTGTTGTCTCTTTAAGGGTTTCTTCTGTTTCAAAGGCACCGCCAATGATATAATTTCCGGTTAACTGGGGCAGTCCTTCCTCATAACAGATTTCCACCACTTTTTTGATATCCTCCGGTTTTGCTTGTTTGCCATAGGCCTTCAGTACTTCTGCCACTCCCGATTCCATGCCGATCTGCATGCGAACCATGCCTGAGTCGATCATCTCCCGGATCAATTCCGGATGCTTCACCAGAAATCCGGGATGCCCTTCGCAAAACCATACAAAATCATGCTTTTTTCGAAGCTCTCTTAATCCAGCCAGGAGCAACTTCAACCTATCAGTATCCGTCGTCAGGGTATCATCGGTGAAAAATAGATACCGTGGTCGGTGACTGTTTGACAAGCGCTGTTCGATTTCTTCTAACACATCCTCAACCGGACGCATCCTCAATTTTTTCGAATTGCCCCCTTCAAAACAGAAAGCGCAGCGGTAGGGACAGCCTCTGGCTGTAATCACTGATAGAAGCGGCATTTCCCGATAATCCAAGACATCCTCATTACACGGCAATTCGTATTTTGAAAAATCATTTATCTGAACATAATCTGCTTTTTCACCCGATCTTATTTCTCCCGGAACAGCCGCTTCGCCGCCTGTAACTTTTCCGTTTAGCCACTTGAGAAGGGTTTCTTCTCCTTCCCCTTTTATAATGGCATCCGCTTGGTAAACATCTAAATCTGTTGCTGTCATATGACGGGTATGGGGACCTCCCAGCACAACATAAAAGTCATAGTGGCTCTTCAGGTATTTAATCATCGACGCCACCGCCGATTGATTGTCAAAATCACAATAAAAACAGATTGCAAAGAGATTGTCTTTCATTTTCTCGATGGTTTTCACCGTGTCGGTGGTAATCCCGGTATAGGCGTTCGCATCAAAACCATGGGCATTGAGTTGGGCCGCCAGGGTTAAAATTCCCAGATTTTCAATCATTTCAAAGGTCCGGCCTCTGATCATTCGCTGGGTATAGATGAGTAAAACTTTGGGTTTTTCTTTTATGGTTTTCGATATAAAATCCACTTATTTCCCTCCATTTTATCCAGGGATCGCTCTGCTTCCGTATAGAAATTAAGATTCTGCCCCTGCGGATCGAGATTCTTTCTGCCCTGACGCAGCACTTCTTTTTTTGAAAGCCTTCCATTGCACAGCTTCAATAGCGTATAGTCAGTTTCATCCAGAGTCTTGTCAAAAATCTTTGGTTTTTCTCCGCTCACATCCGTATACAACCATAATTCAAAAGTTCGATGAACAATAGCCGCTTCTTCAGCTTTTCCCAATTGATCATTTAAAACATACTCATCCGAAGCGCGCATTTTCCAGTAGGCATCATCAATGGGAATATTTTTATAGACATAATCATTCCATCGCGTAAAAACGCCGTATTCCCGACCTAATCGGTAGGAATCCAGAATCACTGCTTCGGGAATTTTTCCGTCAAAATAAATTCTGCGCATTTCATTCTGGAGCCGCTTATTAGCCTGCAACCGAATATTTGTCAGATCAGTAAAATCCAGCTGTGCTGTTCTGGAAAGCGGAATATCTTCATTGCAGCAGTCAATCAGCTCCTCATAAATTTCCATCCCAAATTTCTCCGGGTTAAGGGTGATCGGCGTTTTGGGATAGGGTAGAAATGAAAAATAGGCGGTTTCGAATTGTCCCGGGGCATCGTAGAGAAGTTCCATAATTAAGTCTTCGGATTCTTGAATGGTTTCCCGGGTTTCATGGGGACCTCCGATAATAATGTTGCCGGAAATGCCATGAATGCCCGATTCAACGCAATGATTAATCACATTCACTGCCATTTTTCGGGTGATTTTTTTGTTGTAGCTTTTTAAGACCTGATCACTTCCCGATTCCAGGCCAAAAAAGATCTTCTTTAAACCGGCATCCGCCAGATTCTTAGCCATATCCCGATGCTTGTCGATGGTTGAAATATGAGCGCTGGCAAACCATACAAAGTCATAGTCTGCTCTGATTTTTTTTATTTCATCGCAAATCTGATTAACCCGTTTATTATCTAAGGTAAAGGTATCATCTAAAAAATTAATATAGTTAATGGCCGGATTTCGCTCAAAATTCTCCCGAATCTCCTTCATCAGTGAAGGAACCGAGTGACGGCGCACCCGCTTGGCATTGGCCCCTTCATAACAGAAGGTACACCCAAAGGGACAGCCCCGTCCGGTTAAGATGGGTAGCAGTCCGTAATATTTATAGTCGTTGGTCAGGGTTATATCCGGCCAGGGAATATCGTCTAGGTCTTCTGGCGGCTTTCTAGGCTCGGTTTCCACCAATTTTCCTTCTTCATCCCGAAAAATAATCCCCCGGATGTCTTTCAGCGCTCCTTTTTGCTCGATGAAAAAATCCATTAATTCCAGAATGGTTTCTTCACCCTCTCCAATACAAGCGGCTTCTATGGATGCTTCTTTTAAAAATCCGGCATCCATCCCCGCAGTCTGAGGCCCTCCCGCCAATAAAGAAACTTCCGGAAAAAGCTTCTTCACTTCTTTAGCAAAAATTGTCACCCAATGAATGTTGTTGAAGTCGCAGTAAAAGCCAATGATTTTGGGTTTGTCTTCTTTTTCCATCAATTCTTTGACGTAATTCATGGCTTCTTTTGCATAGCCCTGAAACATCTGGACCTCATAGCCTTTATTCGTTAATAATTGAGTCAATATATTCATTCCCAGGTTGCTCCCCGGAATATAGCCGCTGACATAGCGATGTGATTTGATCAATAATAGTTCCATCTTCCACCTATCCCCCTTGAACTGCTGACTGCAACTTTCTCAGTCAGTACTTCGAAGGGGAAAATCCCCTTCTTTTTTTATGACATTCTTGCTGTTTGGGTTGCTGTAAATGCGTAATCCACACCTACAATACTTAAACCGCCGGCAGCCTGATCCAATTGATCATCACTAATTGGTTGTTTCTCTTTTGCTTCTTTAAAAGCAGCCTTAAATTCGTCTGCTTTAACGGTGTAACCCAATTTTGTAACAATCGCGTCAAATTCTGCTTCTGTTTTAGCATTATTAATTTGTTTTGCCAATGCTTCATCTGTTAATACTTTTGCAGCCAATGCTCTTGCACCATCAATACTCATATTATTCCTCCTTTCCAAAGTATTTTGGCTAAATCGTGAAATGAGTCAGCCAATATTTAAAATTAAATTGATATAAAATATCAACAAATTTTCCATGAAATTCTGCCTGATTTTTATAAGCGGTTCCAAATTTTGAATAAAGTTCGGTTTTAATATCTCCCAGGCTTCTTTTTCCGGCACAACGTAAAATCAACTCATATTCCAAAGGCGAAAGAGCCATGCCATCTAATATAGGAAACCCCTGGGTGAATGTCATCGTGCGCCATAATTCAAAAGTTCTTTGGGGATAATCTCTGAAGAAATCCAGTGATTCTTCAAAGGCTTGTCCTTCATTTAAGTAAAACACATAGTAGTATTCATAGGCTCTTGGATTGGCGGAAATTTCCTCAAACCATCGGCTTCTGATTCCATAGTTCAACGCGGCTTTAAACTGTTTCATCACTACCGCTTCTTTTAGGTCATGGTTTTTTATTTTCTTTTGCATACTTTGTCTAATGACCTTATTTAATTCCTGTCGGTCTTTCATAACCTGATCCTGATTTTTTCCCTTTGGTGTTACAAAGGGGTAGTCATCACCACAAAGGCAGCCCTCTTCATCATGCAGTTGTAAATTGAATTTTTCCGGATTTTCAAGTATCTGTGTTCCCGGATAAGCTCTTAAAAATCCGGTGATGATGTCAATCACACCCGGGGCCTGATTCATCAGCGTTTCGATAAGTTTTGCCGTGGATCCGGCTTTCTCTTCAGGTCCTCCCACAATAAAGTTGGTGGCAATCTGGGTGAGACCAGTATCTGCAGCATAAGTAACAAATTCAATGATGTCCGCTATGTTCACATGCTTGTTATATTGGTCGATGACTTTTTGATCCCCGGACTCAATCCCAATTTGAAGACGGATGAGTCCAGCCTCGATCATGGTTGGGAGGATATCCATCCAATCTTTTATTCGACCCACATGGCATTCACAATACCAGACAACATCACGTTTTTTTCTGATTTCCTTCATACCTTCGCAGAATTCTTCAATCCGCTGTCGGTTAATCGTAAAGGTATCATCCATGATAATAATATAGTTTAAACCGGGATTGTTATTTAAATTAAGTCGGATTTCTTCCAGCACCAATGGCATGCTTCTGAGCCGAACTTTCTGTTTTCCGGGACTGGGAGCACAGTAGGCGCATTGATAGGGACAGCCTCTGCCGGTAAAAATCAACTTGCCGTAGGGATGATTTTTATGGAGGGAACAATGATAGGCCGGTAACGGCAGACTATCCAGATCTTCAATAATTTCAGGCGACTCTGTTTCAACAAAAATGTCATCTTTGATCGTGGCCAATCCTTTGATACCGCTTAAATCACCCTGGGGCTTTAAAATAGCATCCAAAAGTTTAGGCAATGATACTTCACCTTCACCTCTTAAAATATAGTCCACGTTACTTTTTTCCAAAAAATCTTTTTTTAGCCCAATACTTTGGGGACCGCCAACAATGATGGGGATGTTCCACTTATCTTTTATCTTTTTTGCCAGGTCGGCAATCAGTTGAACATTGTCAAAGTCACAGGAGAAGCCCACTGCATCGGGCTCATTTTTTTCAATCTCACCGATGAGTTTTTCAGGGTCTCCATGAAAAACCAGTGGTTCAAATCCTTCTCTTTCAAGAACCCCAGCCAAATAAAACAACCCAACATAATCATGAGCATTTGTTTCGTATTTTTTTGATACATTACAAAGGAGTATCTTCATTTTCTTACCCATTTTCTAAAACGGAACAACAAGAAGCCAATATTTTTTATCAAAAACTTTCAACGTTTCAATCAGTCGTTCCATAAATTCATCAAAATTTTCTCCAAAGGGTTTTCCAAATCGGTCAAAGAGTATTTCAGCAACGGTTTTAATGGTACTTTTGCCGGTACAGTATTTCATCACTTCATATTCAAACGGAGATAGTGCTTCTCCCCACAAAACCGGGTAGCCCTCGGAAAAATCAACATCCCGCCACATTTCTATCATCCGCTGTGGTCGCCAGTTGGACAGCTCCGCCGGATCCACATCGATAATTCGGCTGGCTGATTCTCTTGCCAGCATCGTGTAATAGGCGGTTAAAGTTGGTTTGTGATGGGAAATTATATTAATCCAGTATTTGGGACCTCTGGATCCCATTGATTTTTTATAACATCTTAAAATAACCTCATGACTTAACTCCCCGTTATTGAGCATGATTTTAACCTCATCTACAAAGCTTTGGAGGTATTCCTGATAGGCTCCCATAATTTCCCGGCGGTCCATTGTTTCACTATCCATAATCGGATAATCAGAAATGGAGCCAAGACCCTGTTCATCGTAGATAGTTAACCCATATTTTTCAGGATGCAGACCGATATCGGTCATGGGATAGGGCATCACAATACTGGGAGCAATTTCCATCATTCCCGGACCCAGACGCAGCAGTTTAGCACCAAAAGCCTTGTTTTTTTCAATGTGTTCACGGTTTTCAAAGGGTCCCCCAACCAACAGGGCTCCAAAAACCTGCTGAACTCCGGCATCATAGGCTGCTTTAACAACCGTTTCCACCATTTCTGGGGATATATTTTTCCGGTATATCTTCAGCATGTCCTTATCCGCCGACTCAATACCAATTTGAAGACGGTTGAGGCCAGCGTCTACCATAACTTTTAACACTTCCGGCCGTCTGCTTAAAGATGCTACATCGGCTTCACAATAGAACTGAAAGGGTTTAATTGCTTGAAGGGCCTTTGCCTCTCGGCAGAAATCATCCAGCCACTTGGGATTGGTGACCAGCGTGTCATCACAGAAGTTAAAATAATTGAGTTCCGGATATTTAAGCAGAAAATGACGCATTTCTGCTATGACGTTTGCCACACTGCGCTGACGCATGGGCCGTTTCAAGGCACCTTCATGGCAAAAAACGCAGTGGTATGGGCATCCCCGGCTGCTCATCAGATAAAGACTGGAGTAATCGATGGGAGTCATGCTTTTATCATAGGCTGGGAAGGGCAGATCGTCGAGGTTCTCAATAACCGGACCTTCCCCCCGGTCGATGCATTCATTTTTCTCATTGATATAGAAAATTCCAGGAATCTCATCCAGATTCTTGTTTTCTTTTAAAGCATCCAGAACCGCCACCATCGCCAGTTCGCCCTCGCCACGAACAATGGCACATGCCTTTGACTGTCTGAGATAATCTTCATCCAGAGAAATAGCTTCAGGCCCGCCAATGAGCACGGGAATGTTAAACGTTTCGGTAACGGTGGCACTTACTTTTTTGGCCACATGTTTGTTTTCAAAGTCAACCGAAAAACCAATCCCGCAGACTTCCTCCCGATTAAATTTTTTCAGAAAATCGATGGTCTGGTCCGGACGGCATTCGCATACCGTGGCATCATACCCTTTTGAATCAAGATAGCTCGCCAGTCCATAGATCCCCAGGAAAGCGCCATTTCTGCTGAAGCCGGCAATTTCCATACCAATGGTTGATAATTTAAAAAGGATGACCTTGTTTTTCACTGTACTTTCCACTATTTTCTCCTGTTTCACCCATTCTTTATCTTCGTCTTTCGCTTTTAGGGATCCTGACAATACACACATTCCCACGGATTCCAGTTTTTTGATGGTCTCCAGGAGATAGAGTTTAAATTCCTGTAAATTTTCAAAGTTCTGTTCATGTTTTTTAAAGAGTAGTTTTGCCATTTCGTTCATGGTCAGCTTGCCTGAAGTATATGTTAGCACCTCGAATTCAAAGGGTGAGTAAACAAATCCGTTTAGAACCGGAATTTCAGCTGCCAGCTCTGGTGTCAGGGACAGCAGCGCAATGCGCTGGGGATGGGTCTCAAAAACTGATTCTGAGTCATAGTCTTTGATGAGTTTATCGCCCCGGATTCGGGCCTTATATTGGGCATCGAAATAAGGATAACGGGAATATGCCAGTCCCTGCCACATACCGCTAAGGCTATATTTTTCACTGAGTGCATAGCTCTCAAGAATCACCTCGTCGGGAATTTCTCCATCACTGAGCATTTTTCGCATGAGCTTGATATTTTCTTCGAAAAATTCATTTCTGGCAGCACAGATTTCCTCGATACTAAGCGTTTCAGTTTCAATCACAGGAAAATCACCTACTGACGTCAAGGCTTTTTCATCTTTCACGAAAATTCCAAAAGCCTCTGGATTCTTTGACATAGCGGTTTCTGGAAAAGGCATATAAAAGGTGCTGACCACCTCCACCATTCCCCGGCCGGCTCTGATCATTTCATTGACTGTATTGAAAGTATAATCCAGGGTTTCCCTTGTCTCCAGAGCCCCTCCAATGATGATATTGCCCACCAGCTGGGGCAACCCAGCCTCTTTGCAGATTTCAATGACCTTGAAAAGATCCTCTCGTTTTATTTTTTTATTATAAATATCGATGATATGTTGATTACAGCTCTCAATGCCTATTTGCATCCGGACCAGGCCAGCGTCAACCATCATTTTTACAATTTCCGGATATTTATAGACGATATTCACATGGGCATCGGCAAACCAAACAAAATCATGTTCTTTTCTTAAGTCTCTGAGTTGCTCACAGAAATCCTTTACCCTTTTTTTATCCAAAGTAAACGTATCATCTCCGAAAAAGATGTATTTCACGTTGGGATTCTGTGAAAGCCGACAGCGTATTTCCTTCATCACGCTTTCCACACTGCGACGCCTGACATTTTTACTGTTTGCACCCTCATAACAAAAAGAGCAGTGGAAAGGACACCCTCGTCCTGACATGACTGCCATATGATTAATTCCCTGATGCTGGGAGGATTTAATTTTGCCTGTAATAATCGGTAGTTCGTCTAAATTCTCGATAGCCGGATAAATACCATTATCATAATAGGTTCCGTCTTTTCTGAATGAACACATTCCTGGAATCTTTTCCCAATTTTCTTCGTCTTCGTTTTCAATATTTCTGATAATCTCGTAGAGGGAATACTCGCCTTCCCCTCTGGCAATGCCGTCTGCCTGGCTGGTTCTTAAAAAGCCTTCACCTAAGCCAACTGTCTGGGGACCGCCAACAAAAACATAGGCACCATATTTCTTTTTTATTTCCTGTGAAAAGCTCTCAACTGCTGACTGGTTTTCATAATCGCAATACAAAGCCACTACTGTATTTACATCACAACCAGCAGTTTTGAGAAATTCCAGTCCTCTTAACAGTTCTCCAGAAAACACGGCAACTTCAATACCTTTGCTGGCCATCATTTCAGCTAATGACATATGGCCAATGGGCTCAATTTGAGTGATTGAATGGGTTCGCGTTCCTCTATGAATAAGCATCAGCTTCAGATTAATCGTTTTCAATATTTGCCTCCCAATTGTATTCTTTGTTTTTAGTGCTCCCTTTAAAGACATAATTAATTTATTTTTTTCATTTTATTCTATTTTGGTAACTTTGTCTATTGTTTATTTGTTAATTTTTCATGTATATCTCAACAAAAAAAGATAGCCAGAACTGCGCTTTTTTCATGCCACAGTTTTGGCTATTGATTGCTTATGATGAACTGATATTGATAATATGACTTTATTTTATTTTTTCGATTCAACCTCAAGTTTCAGCACCCTGGCAAAATATTTTGCCGTGCTCGCCTGAAATGTTAAAGTGATAATAATAGCGATCGAAGTAACCGCGGATATCAGCTGGGCATTTGGAATATTCATAGTGATCAGCATGCCTGCCAATGCGGCGGGAATAACGCCCGTTTCTCTTGTCCAACACAAATAGGCGATTTCCCTGATATTCCACTTTGCTTTTCGGTCTAACGGCACTGTGAGGAGAACTGAGATTGGTCTTGCCAGGAATACAAATGCCAGAATTACTAGTAAAGCTTGCCCCCAATACTGTGAAATGATCACGAAATTCATTTGAATTCCCAGCAGCATGAAGATCAGCATCCTTAATAGGGATATCGTCACATCCTTGAATTTTTCATGCTTCTCATGACCCTCTTCATGCGCCTTAAGGTTGAACATGTGCTTGTTTCCGCAGATCATACCGACGGTGAAGGCTGCCATAAAGCCGCTGACTCCAATCGACTCTGACAAGACATAAGCCGCCAAAACAGAAGCTATCGCCATCTCAGCCGTAAATCCCCGGAACCGTCCGAATTTGCCTTCACAGACAAGCATGTTTCCAACATAACCGATGATTGCCCCAACTAATACGCCGCCGCCGGCCGTCTTCAGCAGATCCAGAAGGCTTCCTCCAACGGAAAAGCCGCCACCCGCCGCTATTCCAACGATGGCAAAAGTAATGATTGCTCCCGCGGCATCATTGAATGCAGATTCCGATATGATGGTCTGCTTCAATTTAGGGCTGATGTTCATGTTTTTAAACAAAGGCACCAGCACCGAAGGATCTGTTGATGCAATGACCGCACCCAGCAGCAATGCATAGATAAAATCAATATTGAGTATCTTCCAGGCAAAGAAGCCGGTAACAACTGCAGAAATAAGCACACCGACAGTCGCCAACAGCCCGATGGTTACCTTTACTTCATTTAATACTTTGAGCTCAATTTCTCTTCCGCCGTCAAACAGTATGTATGCCGCACCAAATGATAAAATCAGCTGATTGATTACCGCGTATTCACTAAAATCGATGATGTTCAAAACCGTTGGTCCCACAATGATACCCGCCGCAATGTACAGCACGACATCGGGTATATGTATCCGCTTGCTCACTTGCGTTAAAGCAATACCAAGAAAAGTAATGATTGCCAAAATCCGCATCAGATTGTCCGCCAGCTCTACAACATTTCCCGCCACTACAGGTCACCTCTTAATTGTATTTTATGTTTAAATTATACCTTACGATAAAACATATCTCAATGATCTATTATTACTGTTGACAAACAAGTATGAGTATCTTCCTGCATAATGAAAATCTAATAATGCCACACTATCTAATGGCCTAAAATAGGATCATGCCAAACCAGGTAACGACGTTATAACCATTGAAAAATGACAGGTTATGCTTTTCACATATGTCTGTCACACTGATTGTCTGGCTTTCAATACAGGGATACATTTTATCTAAATGCCGACAGGCTTCATCCGGATATGCACATTTGTCACATATGGCACACGATTCTGCCGTGAGGATAAGGATATCGTCATTTTCACTAAAAACATTTTTCTTTATTTGGTTTACAATCTGAATATGTTCTTCTCTGGTTGAAAGCATTTCGTCCATATTGAGAATGTCGCTGACTTCAGATATGGTGCTGAAAATAAAGGCGTGATCGTAACTTGTACACCGACCTTTACATTCATCTAGTGTTCCAACCGCCGGAGGACAAGACCATGATTTGCCATATTGCGGACATTCATTTTTACAGATAGTTCTCACCGCCTGATGAAAATTGAGTTCAGCGGGATCAAAAAATGCATACTCAAAGATCGGATATTCCGTAATTTTCTTTTCAATTTCTTCTTTTGTAATCATCTATTCGTTAACCTCATCAGTAAATTTTATTGTAAAATCAAAAGAACCTGCTACTCTCGTAACAGGTCGATCTTACATCATATTTGATGCGTAATTCTTGGTATCGGAAAAAGTGCGATACCCTCACTATTCACGCCAATATTTTTATGAAACTAAATTGTTAAAAACATTTACCACATTACATCAAGTATAACATGATCACTTTAACATAAAAGCAAATTGTTTTCAATACTATCCCTCGAATAAAACCATTTCCATTTCTATCAGAACTGCAAATAAAGCAATCGAGAGATTGTTACTTGTTATTGATAAAATTGGCCTTGAATTCAAACCATACTTTATAATCGTATAATTCAACAACAAAAAAAAGCGCACCCCGAATGTTAGATGAAAATCCAACATTCGGGGTGCGCTTTTTTATCCGGTTATCTTAGCCCTTTTTTCTTTTCAAAAATCCTAAATTTAAAAATTAATCAACCATCAACATTACAGAGGTTGCTTTGATTACTGCTGTTGCACTAGAACCTACGGTTAAATCTAATTCTTTAATTGATGCCAATGAAATAGTTGATGAAATAATGTTTCCATTTCCAATGTCGATTTTTACAATACCATTCACAGCGCCTTCTTCAATACTGATAATTTTTCCTTTTAGCTGATTTCTTGCACTTAGTTTCATAATAGCCTCCTGATTTAAATTTATTAAGACAATCTTTTAGATTATCTTTTATTGTTTATATTGAAACATATTAAACTTAACAATCTCTTAAGTTTTTCTTCTTTTTTCTTTTAATATCTATCTCTATTATCAATTAAATGGCTTTTTAAAGCTATTTAATTGATTTCTTCTATTGTTTAAAATTCAATAACCGTTCTGATTATCCGTATTTTTTTTCAATTATTGTTTCATTTTAATCATTTTAATATCCATTAATTACGTTTCACTATGATTAATTTCAATTGGTTATATCTAACTATGTTTAATTAGGTTAAATTCATTTTAATTAATATTTGGTTAGCGTGTCAAAAGCACCCATTTTATGCAGCCAGACTCAAATTATTTCCACCCCAATGATGTCTCGGAAGAAAATAATGTAATGTATGGCTGCATAAAATCACCCTGTACGGGATTGGGTGTTTTTCCGATTAATGCAGTGGCGACTAATTCGATATTGTTTTGGGTGGCCTGTTCGTGATTGTCAGTGCTTGCATAGGCGCCATCGACCAACAAGGTGGTCGCTTCATCCTGATGTCCCAACTTGTTGATTGTTTCTTTGCAGAATTGACTGTCGCTGTGGCCGTTGATGTCATAATCATAGCCAGTAATGATGGCACTCTGATCATCAAAGGTTTCAACGATATTACCCGCATAACCTTTATGCTTTTTATCGGCTTGGCAAATGACTTTTATCATATTTGTGGTACAGATGTATAGAATTTCCAGACGGGTCATCGTTTTACAGTTTGAAGCCGCCATCACACTATCCATGCGTTTCATGGATGGTTCAATATTCAGGTAATCCAGAAATGCTTCCGCCATGGATTCCATTTCTTCCTGAAGCAGATCGATTCCGGTTTCCAGTGTATACAGATAGAGTCGCTCCCGGAAGCGGCTGAAGGTTCGGTCGCTAAAGGGCTGCTCTTTGAAACTCGTGGTATGGAGCGCATACTGGAACCGCATATCACACAGAATACTGGCCAACAGCTCATCATCGGTCAGACGCAACAGTTCTTTTAAAATCAGTGAACCAACCACTGCATTGACCGGATTATTGGGCCGGGAACCTTTGGTTTCACTGTACAATACCGAAAACCGTTCCTCGCTAATCGCCGGGAAAATGATTTCTAAAAAACCTTTTGCCCAGGAACTCAAAACAAATTTCTTTGTCCGTTCGTCCACCTGTAAAAAACGATCATCCAAATGTTAGTTGTTGTTCTTTGTTGATTTTAAATGACATCATTCTGTCTCCTCCACTGCATTTAATTCTGTGTCTAGTCGGACCTCAGTTGGAGAGAATTATTATATGGAGTGAAAAATACTTTTACACCCTAACCATATTTTTATATTCAAAGATAAATGCAGCAATCCAAAAGTTCGCCCCTAAATATAAAGGAACTAACAGAAATTCATCTAGAAAATTCTGATTGCGTGTCTAGACAAGCGTGTATATTATAAATAAAAATAATCTTAAAACCTATTCTAAAAACGATATTGAGTCCTATTTTGTGATCTTTATTTAACTTGCTATTGTATATTTCATTCTGATCAATTAGACTATAAAGATAGGGTTTATCTTTTGTTTTTTGTTGATTTACGATTCATCTTTTTATGAAAGCGGAGCTCTTTTTTATTTTTATAATCATCATTTTCCGAAAACATCATTGTGCAAAAAATAATTCCATTATTAAAACAAGAAACGCATAAATACTGTATTAAAATAAAGTATTTTTAAGAATTTATATGGATCATAAGATTAATGGGTAAAAACAGGCTGCGAATAAATTTTCAACTAACTAAAACGATTCGACGAGGAGACTTCATATGAATAACAAATTCTGCAATCCAACAAATAATGAAATAACTCAAAAATCAATTGACCCGGAAATAAAAGGGAATGAAGAAAAAGAAAAATGGACAGCAGCGTTAATCATCGCTAAAGAACTTGCAGAAGAAAAAAACACCGAAATAATTAAAGAATTAAACTACTATCGTAATTTTTTCGAAATTAGTCTGGATCTTTTTGTAACCATAGGACTGGATGGAATCATTGCTGATGTTAATACAGCTACAGAAAATGCCTTGGGTTTGCCGAGAAAAAAGCTAATCGGAAAGGAATTTTCAACTTATGTTATCGAGTCTCATAAAGCCCAAGCTGGACATCAACAAATAATAAGAGAAGGTGCAATTGTTGATCATGAACTTAATCTCAAACATATCAATGGAACCACTACTCCCTTTTTGTTTAATGCATCCTTATACAAAGACAATGAAGGAAAAATAATCGGTGTATTTGCTGCCGGAAGCGATATCACCACTACACGAAAAGCTGAAGATGATCTAATCCACCTGAAAAATAATTTTACACAATTAGTTAAACAACGAGCAGAAGAGCTAATCATTGTAAACGAAGAGCTTGCTTTTCAAAATGAAGAAAAAGATAAACGAGCAGCCGAGTTGATTATTGCTGATAAGGAACTTGCCTTTCAAAGTGAAGAGAAAGCCGATCGGGCCGCCGAGCTAATTATTGCTGATAGAGAGCTTGCCTTTCAAAGTGAAGAAAAAGCTGATCGGGCTGCCGAGTTAATCATTGCCAATAAAGAGCTTGCCTTTCAAAGTGAAGAAAAAGCGGACCGAGCTGCTGAGTTAATCATTGCCAATAAGGAGCTTGCCTTTCAAAATAAAGAAAAAGATAAACGAGCAGCTGAATTAGTGAATGCTAATAAAAAGCTTGCCTTTCAAAAAGATAAAATAGAAGAATTCAATAATCAATTAGAATTTCGGGTAATGGAAAGAACGGCAGAACTTGAATCTCTGAATAAAGAGTTAGAAGCATTTTCATATTCCATATCGCATGACTTAAAAGCACCGCTAAGACATATAGCAGGATATGTTTCGCTTTTGTTAAAAAAATATGGCAACTTATTTCCTAAAGAAGGCGAACATTATCTGGATATGATTTCTTTTTCTGTCGAAAACATGGGAGAATTAATTGAGGGACTACTCCATTTATCAAGAAGTAGCAGAATCGATATGAATAAAAGATTTCTCAATATGAATGAAATAGTAGACACTTTGATTCAACCTGTAAAAGAACAGGAAATTGACCGTAAAATAGAATTTAAGATAGAACCGATGCCTTTAGCTTTTGGAGATCTTGAGATGATGAGGTCCGTGTGGGCTAATCTTATCGAAAACGCAGTTAAATTCACAAGAAAAAAAGATTTGACAAAAATAGTTATTGGAGCAACTGAAAATGAAAATGAGATTATTTACTATATCAAAGACAACGGGGTTGGTTTTGATATGAATTATGCATCGAAATTATTTACTGTTTTTCAAAGATTGCATTTACGTAAGGACTATGAAGGTACCGGAATAGGATTAGCAACCGTTCAAAGAGTTATCACAAGACATGGTGGAAAAATCTGGGCTGAAAGTAAAGTCGGAGAAGGTGCGACCTTCTATTTCTCACTGATTAATAGAAAGGAAAGCGAAAAGACATGGAACTGAAAACGATCCTTTATGTTGACGATAACCCCTTAGATATTGAACTGACCCTGGAAGCGATAAAAGAGAACCACATTTTAAATCCAATAATTGTAGCTAATGATGGGTTAGAAGCATTAGAGTATTTAGCGTCAAATGGGGTATATAAAAACAGAAAGCCTGGAAATCCCAGTATGGTTTTGCTTGATTTGAAAATGCCAAGAATGGATGGACTGGAATTTTTAGCTATTGTTAAAAAGGATGAAAATTTTAAACGCATCCCGATCATTATGCTTACTTCCTCTCAAGAAAAAAATGATTTAATTAAAAGCTATAATCTTGGAATAAACGCTTATGTTGTAAAACCACTTAATTTTCTTGCATTAATTAACATCATAAAACAGATTATAATATTTTGGACACTTATTAATGAGTTGCCGCCAGAATAAGGAGATAGTATGAATAAGAAAGACTGTTTGAAAATACTTACATTAGAAGATTCGCCAATGGACGCTGAACTGATCGTTGCGTGTTTAAATGAAAATTTTAAAACAAAAGTTAAAATGGATATTGTTGCGAAAGAAGAAGCTTTTGTTTTGGCACTATCTTCAAGCAAATATGATGTGATTTTATCTGACTTTATGTTGCCTGATATTAATGGATTCGCTGCATTAACCCATGTGAAAAGGATATGTCCGAATACACCATTTATATGTATCTCCGGATTTATTGGCGAGGAAACAGCTGTAGAACTACTAAAGCAAGGTGCCACAGATTATGTCTCGAAAGATAAACTGGGTAGATTAGCGCATTCGATAGAAAGAGCTTTAAAAGAATCAAAAGAAAATGAGCAGAATGAAAAAATGACAATGGAGCTAATTAATACAAATGTCTATCTTAAAAATAGTTTGGCAAGTTTTCAACAATTAACTGAAGCAGTAATTAATGCAATCTCATTAATTGTTGAAAAAAGAGATCCTTATACGGCTGGGCACCAAGAAAGAGTGAGTAAACTCGCCTGTGCAATTGCAGTGAAAATGGGATATGACACCTCATTTGTGGAAGGTATTCGAATAGCAGGCTTATTGCATGATATTGGGAAGATTGCCATACCAATAGAAATTTTATGTAAACCCGGACAACTCAGTGAAGATGAGTTTCGTTTGATTAAAATTCATCCAAAAGTAAGTTACGAAGTGTTAAAAGAAATTGACTTTAATAGACCTATTGCCGATATCGTTCTGGGACACCATGAAAGACTGGATGGAAGTGGATATCCAAATGGATTAAAGGGTGATGCCATATCAATAGATACTAGAATACTTTCCGTAGCCGATGTCGTGGAAGCGATGGTTTCATATCGACCGTATCGACCTGCGCTCGGCTTAAACTGTGCCTTGGCTGAGATAAATAAAAACAGCGGCAACTATTATGACAATGTGGTTGTTGATACCTGTACCAGACTCTTTTCCAATGAAAATTTTAAATTTTAGTCCTTGTATTCTTTCATTTCAACAACTAACTATCGGTTGAAATGGATTCAAGCAAAAGAGCCACTCCTTCAAAAATCAGATAAACCGCCGATAGAATGACCGTGGTAAATAAATAAAGGGATTAAATATAAATACAAAAAAAATAAACAATAGACAATTAAACCTCCGGCAAGCAAAAGCCATCGATATTTCTTCTGATTGCTTTTGCAATCCAAGTCCAGCCATTTTCCGCTCATGTGTCTCATATCTAAAACTTATCTCATTTTCTAAAATTTACATCTTTCTATTTCCGGAAATTTTTACTTTATCTTTTTTCTAAATATTATAAAAATAGCTTGAAAAATGATGGAATCAAATGTATTATGTTGATAGTATACTAAGCATATATAATATATATGAATTATTATCACTCTGCCAACAAGATAATTTGAGAAGGGACGATACCCAATGACCAATAATATACGTGAGACAGAAATTTTACAAAAAAATGTTGATAACAGGCAACGATTATATGAGATCACCCGAAATGTCAATCGGATGACTCAGGGGGATTTGACAAAAAAATTTGATATTGATGAAACCGATAGTTTTAAAGATCTCTGCATCAGTATCAATCAGTTTATATTAAAAATCAGAGGATTTATTAATGAATCTACAACAACATCGGATAAAGTGATCATCAGTTATGAAGAACTGCTGTTAAATTCCGAACGCGTAAAAAATACCATCACCGCCGCAAATTCGGCAATCAATGAGATATCTTTCGATATGTCTGAGCAAATGAAAGGTACGGTTGGAACACAAAACATCATTCATGAGATCGTGGCTGAATTCAAAGAAGTGGTCAATAGCGGTAATCAAATCGAAAGCTCCGCTGATTCAATGATGAATACCGTTGAGCAAAGTCTTGAAATGTATGAAGAATTGATCAATAAATTAAATGAATCCGCTGATTCAAATAAAAATTTAGCATTGGAAATCAGCGAATTGAAGGAAAATATCAAGAAAATCCAGAGTATCGCCGACGGCGTTTATTCTATCAGCAGAACGACGCATCTGCTTTCATTTAACGCCTCAATTGAGGCTGAAAGAGCAAATTCTAACGGGTTGGGCTTTTCGGTCATAGCCAATGAAATGCGCAGACTGGCGGCCGAAACCTCAAAGCAGTCCGAAAAAATACAGACGATTATCAATAATATTATTGATAAAATATCAGGAATTTCTTCGCAAATGAACTTAGAAGTTGAAATAATTAACAAGAACATTGAATCTGCTCATCTCACGGGAGAGAACCTGCATAGAATACATAACCAGAATACCGATACTTTGAATTATGTTAAAGATATTAATAAAACAATCGATAATCAAAACCGGGAAATACTTAATATCCAAAATATAATCGCAGAAATCTCAGTTTCTTCACAAAAAACAACCGCTACAACTCAAGAACTGGCGGCCTCTTCAGACGATCAATTAATCGCGCAGAACCTGATGATGAAATCTATAAAAGGACTTATCATAATGAATAAAAACCTAAAAAAACAGATCGCTCAATTTGCCAAAAACTACGAGATCACACCGGAAATACAGAAATATATTGATGAAGCATTTATTACCCTTCGCGAATTAGCCAAAAATAAAGTATTGCCGTCAATGTCTTATCGGGATTGTACTCCGATACTACTTGAAGCGGTCAAAAAATATCCTTCTTTTGAACTTTTCGGATTGGTGCAAAAAGACGGTCTGCGAAAAGCCATCACCCTTGATTACAAAGAGGAAGAAGTTTATATCAATTTTGCCCACCGACCATATTTTAAAGAAGCCATTATTGGGAATGAATATCAATCAGAGCCGTATGTTTCTGCCGATACAAACAGTTATTGCATCGCCGTTGCCGTTCCGATCAAAAATGCATCAAATCAAATAGCAGGGGTACTGATTGGCGATCTGGTATTAGGATAAATCAAATCATATCAATTATTTTTTAAAATCATTAACCTGCATAAAAAACAGCTGTTGTCGTTTAATGTCACAACAGCTGTTTATTTCATTTCTAATTAGGGCGCATCTTTTGGCGGTTCAGTACTTGCCATCGGAACAACAGGTTCCTTTTCCTTTTCTAATTCCCGTTCCATTCCCCTTATGATCGATTCTTTTATCTTTTTAGCCCGGGGGTCATCCACTTTACCTTCCGGATTCAGTTTAACACCCAGCTTTTCGCTGATCAGAAGATCGATCAGCATTTCAAAAGCGTTAAATGAGCTGTTCTGGCCTTCTTTCCCGCCCATACTCATAACGGTTTTGGGAACAATATCGATTTTCGCCTTTTCGATTGCCGATGTGAACTTAGTCATCACATCCTGGACAACCTGATATTCTGGACCGCCATAAGCTTTGACCTGTTCTTCAACGGCAATAGCTTTACCAATTCCAACCCTTGCTTCTTTCTCGGCTTCCGCCTCAGCCAGCGCTTTTATCTTAGCTGCTTCCTGGAGCGAACGCTGATAATCCGCTTTACCCACATTGCTCTGAATCTGAATGTTGATATCCGACTCGGTGAGCAGTTTCTGCTGCATGGCCTTGGATTCAGCTTCTCTTAATTCCTTTTCTTTGCCAGCGGCTTTTTCCTGCTGGGTATAAGTCTCAATTTCTTCGATGGCAATCTGTCTTGACCGGAGCTGCGTTAAAATGATCTCGATCTTATCGTCAGTGGCAGATGCCGCCGGCGTCCCAATGAGAACCTCCTCCAGTTCCAGATTATAATGTTCAAATTTTGCCTTCATCTCACTGGATGAAATTCGCTGAATTTCATTTCTATCCTGAATGAGCTGAATTAAAGTTTTAGTCTGACCGATATTTTTGAAATAAGCGGATACCATCGGGTCCAATGTCTGATCCACCAGCATTTTTACATCACCAAAGCGCTGAATCACAAGCGGTGCTTTCCGATAATCAATGTGCATGACCACGGATAAAGGTAACGAAGGTTCAAAAGCATCCTTGGTAATCAGACTGACTTCTTTCAAATTTTCATCAAATTTATGAAAGCCCGTCTGGTTGCTGATCCATTTCAGAATAATATTCGTTGTGGGAATCCACTTGATTTTTCCAGCATAGGTATTGAACGCATATTTACCAGGCATCAACGGTTCTCTCCAAACACCTCTGAACCCTTTTTCAACCAACTCGCCATGTTTATAGTCTTCACCGGTTGAGTCCACACCTTTTGGTCCAATATAGGATACCACCACGCCGACATAACCAACATCGATAATCGTTTTATCGATTAATTCTACGGTTGCGAAAAATCGATTGATAAAGTAGGTGCCTTCCACCAAAACCTGATACTGCCGTCCTCTAAAGCCTCCAGCTTTAAGGAATTTTTCCGGATCCTGAAAATTGTTATGATAGTTTTCCGGATAGGAAGGATCATTGCCAACCGCCGGAGCGATGATGTCATCCATTGTTAATGAAAGTCCATCATGGATCGTCACAATCCCTACCTTGTCATCCGTACCTTTTATAACAACGGGGGTAAAACCATTTCGGTCTTTTAACAAAGTTGCCATATTCATAATAGTCGCTTCTTCAGCCTTTGTACCCATGGGTTGATAATAAATCTTGTCCTCTGTAATGATAATAAACTGGGCCAGATTAAAGGCATATGTTCCTTCTCTGATGATTCCTCGCTGGGGGCCCCTTTGCCCGCCGTTAAGCAAAAAACCTCGGGCATCCTGAAAATTGTTGCATTCAGGAATGATTTTAGCCAATGTCTGGATCGGCTCCAGCGGCTGCCCGTCTCGGGCAAATACATATGCAATCTGTCCCTGGGGAACGGTAACCAGGGGAGAAATATGTACCTTATACATCAACGGTGTCAAAAAATGAATTCCCCCTCGAATGACCTGGGGCTGATAACCCGCTTCGCCATTCAGCGCAATGATCTGCATTTCCAGAGAACCTTTCCGTGACCACCATTTTTCGATGACGGCAATTTTATTGTTTGAAACGATCCGCAATCCGATCAGCCATAAGAAAAGAACAATGCCGATTAATATTAACAGAATAATCACGAACATGGAAAACAACTGCATCTCTTTCACCTCATTTCACTTAATTTTTTTATAATTCACCCTGCAATAAATGGATTAAACAGGTGATTAGCGATTGTTAACAGTTTATTTTACCGATCCCACGAAAATAATTGTTTCAACAAACGCGGTGACTAAATTCGGATCAAATTGAATTCCCGCATTTTTTCTGATTTCTTCAAGAGCTTCTTTTTTTGATGATACTACAAATCTTTCAAATTGTAAACCAATTTATAATGGATCTTACCTAAGCGATATTTTCTTTAAATACGGATGATGTCCAACGTTCACACAACTGAAATGATGAGTTGAAATTTCAAAACCAACCGCCCAAACAAGTATGGCATGCAATTGTTTTAATACAAGCCATGGCGTCATTATCTATGATGAGCTTATCTTATAATTATTCTTACCTTCTCTCTTGGCTTCATACATAGCAAAGTCTGCTTTTTTTATTAATAGATCTGCATCAGTCCCATGTTCAGGAAATAGACTGATTCCCATACTTGCACTAATCATCAGTTTGTTTTTCTTATACAGAAACGCTTCACTCAATGCCATCAATACAGATTCCGCTTTTTTCTCGGCTTCGCTTTTTTCTTTCATGTTTCTGAGTATGATAATGAATTCATCCCCGCCAATTCGACAAATGATATCCGACGATCGGAATATATTTTTTAATCGATCTGCCACCATTTTAAGAATAAAGTCTCCGGCTTCATGCCCGTAATTATCGTTAGCTTGCTTAAAATGGTCTAAATCGATAAATAGGATCGCAAACTTTTCATGCCCATCATTCAATAATTCATTAAGCATCTCCAACATTTTTTTTCGGTTATATAGCTCAGTAAGTGTGTCATAATAGATAAAATGACGAATTTGATCTTCAGCTTGCTGTCTTTCTCGGATCTCATTTCTAAGTTTTACATTTTTCTCTTGTAATTCGTTAGTATATTGCTTTTGTAGTTCAGCAATCTTATTTTTTTCAGAAACATCATACAATAAAATGAGAATGCCTAATATGTCTTTGTATTTGTCCAATATAACTGTTGCAGTAAGTTCGCACACAAGAGTTTCTTTGTTTTTCCTGAGTAATTCAACTTCTACCTTATTCGCATTTTCCGTATGTATGATGGAGTCAAAATCATATTCCCTAAAATCGATGATAGTCTCGAGTGGTTTTTGAATCAGCTCCTGATGTTCATACCCCGTTGCACTGATTGACGATTTATTACAATTTTTCACAAGAAAATCTTCCCCTATGATAAAGGTGGGTTCATTAACAGCGTCAAAAATATATTTAGATACTAATTCCTGTGAAATTGACATCATTTTGTAGTGACCAATGGCGTACCATATTCCCGCCATTCCAATCGAGATGGTTATAATTGCTGAGGGGAAAAGCATAATTCCCATATGAGGTAAAACCAACTCTGCCAACAGAGCCAAACTTACACTGATAAGACAGGTAATTAAAATAATCCTTAACTGTTTTTTTATGCGATACTTTTGAGTGTTTCTAATTTTATAAAAGATGATGACCATACTTGTTAATAGGATCACGGCATTGTAAATGGTAAAAGCCGTGCCAATGGGAGTAATCGTATATAAGTTATCCACAAATCCATAGGGTTCGCTGCTAACAATTTGGGAGGGGGCAAAAAAGAAATTACTACTAAAACAGATGGCAGAAACAAGAAAAAATAGGTATTCAATTTTTGAAACAATGTTTTTTTTATCTTTATTATCAAACGACTGGACAAAAGAAAACCACAATCCATAAAAAAAACACCATCCAAATGCAGCAAAGATTCTCCAATTATTCGCAATTTCTATGGTGGGCGACATCAGCATGAATGCATAGCCAATGGCCCAGATACTCGTACAAATACAAAAACAAAAAAAGACAATGTTGGTTTTTAAGTGATGATCTTTTTTGAAACTGAAAATACCCATTGAAAGATAGAAAACAAAGCACATAAATAATACAGTAAATAACATCGTTTGAATCATATTCCATTCCAATTTTCAGATTTCTCCTCTAATTTTGATTTTTTATCTAAATAATCAAGCTATTTTTCCCACGGTTAAGTCCTTATTTCGGTCACTTAGCTCTTTAGTATAGTTTAGCACTTTTTTATAATACCATATGTAATTAGAACATTCATCTTTTTTAATGTAATACCATTGTGTATATGCTGAACACACATAAAAAAGAACGGCAAATTGCCGTTCTTTTTTATGTGTAATTGATAACCGGATACCTTATTAATTATAGCATCCATCTGCATTTTTGAACTATGTTGCGATGTTTTTAAGTTGTTACAATGACTAATCTGACAGGGTAGTACTCCCGTTAAATATTTGACGCTACTTCGAAAGCATCCCAAATAGCATACATAATATTGGAAACCTTACGCGCATCGCCAAGCAAATGGATGTCCTCAATTTCGAACTTTAGAGCGTTGTAAAGATCGTTTTCCGGACTATACCCCACTGCCAGGATAACAGAATCGGCTTTTAGTTCTTTCTCGCCGTCGTTGGTTGTAATGACAACACCTTGATCCGTTGTACGGGATGCTTTGGAATCGGTATATACTTTGATTTTTTTGTAATTAATCAGAGACAAAAGCATATCGGAATTTGCAAAGCAAAGCGGTGCATTTAGCTTGAGCAGACTGTCCTCGGCCTCGACGATAGAAACATCCTTACCGTTATTTCTAAGCCACAGCGCAAGCTCGCAGCCGACAAGTCCGCCGCCCAGAACAACAACCTGTTCCCCCGGATTTTTCCTGCCGAGAAGCACATCTTCTGCAGTAAAGACTTTGTCATTGTTCCCGAGGCTACAAATATTCGGTGTGGAACCGGTAGCTACAATCACCGTGTCCGGTTTAGCCGCTTTTACCATTTCGGGAGTAATCTGCACATTGAAGTAAACCGGTACTTGTAAATCTTTCAACGTGTTTTCATACCATGTGGCAAGAGCGTGATCATCTTCTTTGAAATCCGGCATTCCGCCAGGAATCAGATTGCCACCCAGACGGTCGCCTTTCTCGTAAACTTCCGGAAAATGACCGCGTAGACTGAGTACCCGGGCTGCTTCACAACCAGCAACACCGCCGCCGATGATCATAATCTTTTTCGCTTTTAAAGCCGGTTTCAATTCAGTAATGCGTTCTCGCGCGCAGGTTGGGTTGACCGCGCAGTTCAGCCAACCATAATGCACCATCCGTCCGAGGCAACCTTCGTGGCAGGAAAGACAGGGACGAATTAGTTCTATTTGTCCTGAACGCAGCTTGTTGACATAATCCGCATCGGCAAGTAGAGGACGACCAAGTCCGATCATATCGCAGGCGCCGTCATCCAGAGCGGAAAGGGCAAGATCCGGATTATCCATCCGTCCGGCGCAGATCACTGGAACATTTACCGCTTCTTTGATCGCTTTGGCGTAGGGAATATACAGTCCCTTTTTCTGATACATTGGCGGATGATTCCAAAACCACGCGTCGTAACAACCTACATCGACATCGAGGGAATCATAGCCATACTGCACGAGAAGCTTTGCCGTTTCAATACCTTCTGGCAGATCCCGACCTTTTTCTTCAAATTCTTCATCCGGAAGCCCACCGACACGCCAGTCCTTAATAAACGATTTTGGGCTGTAACGAAGGGTGACGACAAAATCTTTGCCACAGGTCTTTTTAATTTCATCTAGCACCTCTCGTGCGAAACGCAGACGGTTTTCAAGGCTGCCGCCGTACTCATCGGTTCTGTTGTTGAAAAAAGAGATAGCAAACTGATCAAGAAGATATCCTTCATGCACGGCATGAATTTGGATACCGTCAAAGCCGGCGTTCTTCGCGGTTGCGGCGCCTTCTCCAAATTTTTTAACAATGTGACGAATTTCTTCTTTAGTCAATGCCCGGCACGGAATATCGGCCCAGCGGTTCATTATTGCGGAGGCCGAAACCGGCTGTACGTCGGGGTTAACTGGTGGCGCGACGCGACCAAAGCCAGCACTTAACTGAAGGAACACCTTGGCATCATAGGCATGGATGCGTTCCGTCATCTCTCTGGCCGTACGTGTGAAATGCACGGGGTTAACAGTAGGGCTAGGTGTGCTGGGCATTTCGTGAGGTTCCACTTCATTGTCGACAAAGCAGACTCCCGTTATTATCAGTCCGGTGCCGCCCTTTGCACGTTCAACATAATAATCAATCCCCCTCTGGTTGAATCCACCAACGGTATCCCCCAGGCCAATGGGTCCCATTGGCGCCATCGCGAACCGATTCTTGATTGTGACGTTACCAATTTGCATTGGCTCAAAAAGTTTCTGATATCTGTATGACATAGTTTACCTCCATATTAAAATATTTTTATAGTACTTTTGGTTAAGTTGCAGAATCCATGCAACAGTTTGGTTTTTGTTGATCCTCATTATGGGCAAACGGATGAACACTCTATTTCTCAATTATAAACGGACTTTCTGTAATAAATCGGGTTTTTTATATCTCTTCGATTAACGTATTTTTTCTGCCGTTAAGTGCTATGAAAATCATTGAGATAACACTTCCGGCGATAAGGAACACTGCGGCAATTTGCCAATCTGCACGGGTTGAGGTTAAGTTCAATGCTCCTCTAAGAAATTTCAGAATATAGGGGGAAAAGAATTGCCCAAGCCCGGTTCCACAAACATAGACTGAAATGGCAAGTGCCGTGTATTTGGGCTGAGCCGCACTGGCTGCCACCGCAATTGTAATGGCGGGATTGAAGGTTCCATAACCAATACCAAAAATAACCGCCCCTACAATGAGCATTGTCATGCTGTTTGCAAATATAAATAGGATAAAAGATAACCCCACAAATAATGCTCCGAATGAAGCACTGTATTGTTTAAGAAGCTTTGCGGTATTTCCATATAGAAGGCCAAAAGCAAATGCGCCGGCGGTGAAAATAGTGAGTACCGTTGCTGATTGGGCTGCGTTTCCGATTTTGTCAGCATTCATTACCATGGCGATGTTGGTCATAAAGCTAAATTGAACAACATTGAGTAGGGCACAGGCAATGGCTAAAACAAAGGTCATTATTGTTAATTTCTTTTCTTTGATTCCTGAAGTTTCATCTTTTTCATGTTTTACAACACCGGCATCTGGTAGTTTAATCCAAATAATAATGGCAATTGGAATCACCAGTAAAAATCCCAAGAATGAGAATCTCCAATTATAGCCAGCCAATAACCCACCCATCATTTGGAATACCATACCCGCAGCAGCGCCAACGGCACCTTTTATTCCCATCATTTTATTGCATTCCGGCCCTGTAAATAAAGTAGCAATAATGGCCGATGCCATTGGGAAGATCATGCCGTAACCGGCACCAAAGATTACTCGGGTGAAGATCATAAAATTCAAATCACCTACAAATGCGGATGGAATACCACCAACAAAGATAAGAATCATAGAAATGGAAATGACTTTTTTAATGCTCATATATTGAGTCATTTTACCAGCAATTAAAGAAAAGAATACCATCATAAGAGAAGGAATGGTGGATAATAGTTTAATTGTTTCCGGTGCCGCAGTTGGAAAAGCTTTTGCAATTTCTGCCAATGCCGGGGTTGTCATACTGGTTGTATACATGAGTAGCGCCACCGACAAAGACGCTACTTGAACCCATAAATTACCGTTCTTTTTTTCACTCATAAATTTTACTCCTTTAATATAATATTTTTAGGTTATCTTCCCGAAAAGTTTCTCATTTTTTTCATTTAATTTAGTCTTGTTTAATTATATCCGCGGTTAACTTTAATTAATCATAGCATCCATACTTTGATCTGTCACTATTTATTTTTAGTTTTATATTAATAAACATGGTTTTTAAACAAGTATCTATTATAAAGCGCCTTTTTAAAAGCATATAGATGTTTACTATTTCTTTTATTCGTAAATTTTAAATATTATAATAGAAAACGTTGACATTTTATTTTTAAAGTTTTATACTGGATTTAAATTAATCGTGGTTAACTTTTTCATGAACAGAAGCAATGCTATAGAAAACTGATTTAAAAGTTAAGGAGAAATATGACAGATAACATTAAAAATTTAAAAGAAGAACGTACCCAGCTGTTTACTGATTTATATACTGGAACCATTCCAAAACGTATACCCATTAGTGCATCCCTTCCCATTGAATTAATGATTGCTTATTCTGGAAAAGATTTAGGTAAAACGCAATGGAATCGTGAAGGAATGAAAGAAATCTATGAAAAATCATTCGAAATCACCTGTTCCGATGCTTATCCAGCAAGTTTTTCACGATATCCTGCTCATTTCCACTTGCTTGAATCCAAATCTTTTGTGATGGGATCCAGTGGGATTATTCAGCATCCCGAGGTTTCAGGAATGTTTCCTGAGGATTACGATGATTTTATTAATAATCCCTACGACTGTCTGATGGAAAGAATCTTCCCCCGACTGTATCCCGCCCTTAATACGGATCCTATTCACCGTTCCATGGTTCTTGCAAAGGCCATGAAAGCCTATTACGACTATATTGAATTCTATGGTGCCATGGATCGTGAGCTCATTGACAAACATGGTTTCTTTGTGGCTCCCCCAGGCTCAAGTACCGGTGTTACCACACCTTTTGACTTCCTATCCGATTTTCCACGTGGGTTTAAAGGTATTTCTATGGATATCAAACGATGTCCTGAAAAAATCATTGAGGCTTGCGAAGCCATTTTGCCATTATCCATTAAAAAAGGAACACCCATGAATCCATCACCTTTAGGTGCAAACTTTATTGCTCTTCATATGGCAACCTATTTAAGAACCAAGGATTTTGAAAAATTCTATTGGCCAACTTTCTATAAACTGGTGCATGCCTTAGCAGAAAAGGGTCAGACCTGTGTTATTTTCTGTGAGGATAATTGGATGCGTTACTTGGATTATTTATACGAATTGCCCCAGGGTACCCGGTTCTATTTTGAATATGGAGACCCGAAACTTGTTAAGGAAAAACTGGGTAAAAAGCATATTATTTCTGGCTTCTATCCTATTTCCTATCTTAAAACTGCCACCAAAGAACAATGTGTTGACAAAGCCAAGGAGCTTATTGATATTCTTGCCCCTGGAGGCAATTATTGGTTTAATTTTGATAAAAGTCCCTGCTCTCTCAGTACCATTGATCCTGAAAATTATCTTGCCGTTCTTGAATATGTTCGTGACAATGGAAAATATGATAATTCCGGTGAAAAGGTATGGACTAATCCTCGGGAAGATTCCATTGACCCTGTTCTTAAAAACATACCTGAATTTAAAAGCAAATATTATACCCCCTATGCTGAATTCAAAAAAACAAATCCTGCACCAAGACCCGATCTTGATGGGGTTGTCGGTGAAAAAATGCAGCAATACGAAGAATTGCTTTTCGGTATGCTGATGATGCTGTGCTAATCTCCAACTAAAAAAAGACTCAGAGAACTGAGCCGTTTGAGTTTATTAACAAAATCTTTCTGGGGACAATAGTAAATCATATCTGCTGTTACACTTGTCCCTGGGCTTTACTTTTCTATTTAACAGTAAAGTCTTTTCCAACCTGAAGATCTATTTTTTCAACCATCTGAAGAGATTCCTCAATGCATTCATCGATAAAATCATTATCAAAACGCAAACTCTGAAACAATAATCGGATTTCCATTTCTGCTAAATATTGGCTGGAGCAGTCCAAATATCCTTCATTTCGAGCCACATGAAGTCCATGAACCGTAGCAAGATTGGCCAATGCCAACGCTTTAACGGTTAAACGATCAAGCCCCAGCTTATAGGCCCGATTAATATTTTCCACAAATCCAATGGAAGCACTTTCGGTTTTCATAAAAATATTTGACTCACAAAGTTCATGATAAAATCGGTTCAACTGCCGATTCAATCGACAATTTCGGTTTTGAATTCGGTATTCTATGGCCGTTTTCAGCACATGATTACAACCAGGAAACTGTTCCTTAATTGCATTTTGAATTCTCACTTTATTGACTACCATATATTCATTATAAACCTCTAATGCCAGTTTATTTTTATTATCAAAATAGTAAGCCACCATGGCCTTATTGGTTTCAGACTCTTTTGCAATTTCTGAAAGAGTTGTTTTGACATAACCATTTTCATAAAATAATCTTTTTGCGGTTTTATATATCTTTTCTTTTGTCTCAATGCCTGTTTTATAGTTTGCCAAAAATCATTTCTCACTTTCCATTTTTATTTATTTTACCACAACGCTCTGATTCCAGGGGCTTTTATCTCATTTATTTCTTCACTCACCTTGTTCTGTAGAAACAATCTATTATTACGTAAATTTGTAAAAGCGCCTTGACACTATCCAACGTTGGATATATAATTGATTTTGTATTTAAATACTTTTTAAGAATGGTTAATCATTATGGTTCAATTATTTATTTTATACTATCTAAGCATAAAGCAAACCCATGGATATGAAATACAAAAATTTATACAAATGAATCAAATGAACGAATGGAATAATATTAAATCAGGTTCTATATACTATGCAATTAATAAACTTGAACGTTCAGGTTTTATTTCGATCGTTGATAAATCCAACGCCGGTGAAAAAGCAAAATGTATATATGCAATTACGGAAAAAGGTAGATTAGAATTGCATAAAATAGCCTTGCAAGAAATGAAAAAGCCGTTGGGTAGTATAACTGCAGAAAAATTCTTGATTTATCCGATAGTTGCTAATCTTAATAAGAATGAAATTATAGAATCTGTTACAGAGCATTTACGCCAGTTAGAAACTGAAAAGGCAAAGATTATAAAATGGGAACAGGAAAAACAGGATACATCAAAAAGTGTTGAAAAAGCAACCCTTAGTATGATGAAAGAAACGGTAAATTTGCAAATAAAATGGCATATGGCTCTACTTGATAATATAGATGAAACAATTTCAGTGGTCGATACAATACATCAAATGATTAAAACCACAGATTATTCCCAAAACTAAGAGAATATAATGGAATAATATCCGCATCTTTTAAAAGATGCGGAAAAAAATAAAGTCACTATCCAACATTGGATATATGAAGGAGATTATTATGAAAATAGCCGTGCTACTTGGAAGTCCAAGAAAACAGGACAGTTATACCGTTTGCAAACAAATTGAAAATCAGATAAAAGAGATGGATAACGACATTGAATTTGACTACATTTATTTAAGCAAATATAATATTCAGGACTGTAAAGGCTGTTGCCTATGCTTTCAAAAAAGTGAAAATTGCTGTCCTTGTCGTGATGATGATTTGACTGAAATTAAGGCCCGTCTGTTTTCAGCAGATGGATTGATTGTTGCCAGTCCCGTATATGCATATCAAGTAACAGGGCAATTGAAGCGGTTTATTGATAGGATGTCCTATCTGTTTCATCGGCAGGAGATGGTGGGAAAACCTGCAATTATTGTTATCACAACAGATGGCGGTGGAAGTAAGCAGGTGTACAAATATTTAAAAATGACTCTTTCAGGCTGGAGTATGGATATTGTCGGAAATATTCAAGTTACTGCTCCCATGTATTTTGAAAATCGTACCCCTAAAAGTGTTTTTGGTTATGATCTATATTATTTTCAACAATGCAGCAAAAAAATAAAAACGGTTTCTTTAAATCTTTTTAAAAGACTAAATGCCACGGATAAAAGAGTTCCAACTTTTTACGATATTTTTATGTTCAACTGTCTACGAAGCAAAACATACACTTCAAAGGTCGATAGAGATTATTGGATCAAAAAAGGATGGATAGAAAGTGATTATTTCTATGCTATAAAGCTTAATCCATTAAAAAAAGCATTTGGTCAAATTATAAAAAATATGGTTTCCTTGGCAGGAAGAAGGTATCTAAAATTGGATTAACACATTTTGTCTGCTATCTTGTAATGGTAAAAAGATCACAAAACACAAATATCGAAAAAATGAAAATGATTCCAAATAATCTGGCAAATGTAGTTGATCGTTCAAAGACTCAAAATCAGCAATTTGGAAAATTAATCTCTAAGGATAATTTTAAATCGTTACCGTATTGTATTATACGGAATGAGTTGTTTCCATAAATCCTGTTAAGTTAAGCTGAGCCCGGTGCCTATTTGAGAGAAAGCAGCCCTTCAAATTTCTGGTTAAAGGGCTGCTTTCTGGCAATTAACTCCAGCTTATTTTATAGAAAGCTTTTAACAGCTTCAACAGGCAGCATGGTTTGCTCGACTATCTCTTCCATGGTCATCCCCTGGTCATGAAAACGCCGACAGACCATCGCCAAGCTTTCGCCAACTTCGATGATATGATAATCCAGGTCATAAAACCGGATGGCCCGCTGTCCCCAAGTGGCTTCCTTTACCCCGTGTAAATACTCAATCTCTTCAAATTTTTTTAAATGCTCTAGAAAATCATCAAGATTCTCTTCTTCAAAATACAATTCCATATCGTTTCCACGATAGATGATATCCTTTTCTTTCGCATCGATAAATTTCGCCCAAAGTGCCTTATCCTGCAGGGAAAATCCTGCATTAAAGGTAATATTCTCTCCAAAATCCATCACCACCTCCAAACCAAAAACATCACAATAAAAAGCCCGTGAACGATTGATATCATCCACCACCAGCATGGGTGCTTCAAACTTCATTTCTTTTCCTCCTCATTTTTCATCCATTCTATTCCAGAAATGCAATCACTTTATCAATAAACACTTCCCCATCCAGATGATCCAGTTCATGGCAAAAGCACTTGGCCAGATCATCTTCTCCGACAATGATAATTTCTTCCCCTTTTTCATTGAGTGCTTTGACCGTCACTTTTTGAGGCCGGAGGGTTGTCCCAAACTTTCCGGGAAAGCTCAAACATCCCTCGGTACATTCCTGTTCTCCACTGGAGTCGATTATTTCCGGATTAACCAGCTTCATCACAACTTCTTCCATATCAATGACCACCAGTCTTTTTAGTATGCCTACCTGATTGGCGGCAATTGCAGCACTGTTGGGAATACTATGCAACGTTTCGAGCATATCATTTAAAATCATTTCTATTTTTTCATCAATTTTTGTTACTTCTTTGCATTTTTTTCTGAGTATTGCATCCTCATCCTGTCGAAGTTGTCGTATTGCCATTGCTTCCTCCTGATTTGTATTACTTATTTTTTTAAGTATATTGCGAAAATCAAGAACTGTCAATGGACTCCGTTCTTCAAATAATATGGGAAAGAATTCTTGGAATCTTTACTCCTCATTTTTCTCACCATCAATACGGCTTATTTTTCTGTAGAAAAGCAACCCCATCAAGCTGATTATGGCGGTTAGTCCAAAGACCCAAATGGCCATGGTATAGTTTTCTATACCCAATGCATCGCCACACATCGTTGAGGTGATGACCGAGGGAATCCGGGCTATTCCGGTAATGAGTAACCATGTGGAGAATTTCATCTTCGTCATCCCAATGAAATAGGTCATAATATCTTTTGGTGTTCCAGGAATAAGAAAAAGAAGAAAAACGATGCTGTTTAGTTTTCTTGTATTCTTCAGAAATTTGAGGGATTGTATCTTTTCCCTGGAAACAAAGACTTCTACCGCTTTCATACCGATATGGCGAACAAACAAAAAAACGATGGCACTTCCAATCACAGCCCCAATTAAGCATAATAGACTCCCTTCCCAGAATCCAAATGCATATCCGGCAGCAATCTCAAGAGGTTCCCCCGGAATAAAGGCAACAACAATCTGAAGCGTCATCATCCCAACAAAGACTAACCGGCTTATGAGTCCATTGTCATCCACCCATTCCCTGTATTGCGGCAGCTCGGACACAAAAGCGATCATCGGTTTGCCAACCAAGGCGAGAATTACAATTGAAAGCACAATAAAAACTAAAATCGCCCCGAAGCTGATGACCTTTTTCTGTCGATCTGAACGATCCTTGATTTGTTTTTCTTTAGGTTTTATATCTAACGCCAATAAAAGTTCTCCTTTCAGATCGGAATATTTTCCGATTTCTTTAAGTCGAGTATATGTTACATTTATCTACTTTTTATAAACAAACGGAATGATTAATATTTCCGGAGAATTTTGCCGTGACCGATCCGCCACCGCTGATGTCATTCTTGATGATCAGTAAACCACCATGTTTTTCACACAGTATTTTGCAGATATGCAAACCTAGTCCAAAATGGTTTTCTGCTTTTGCTAATTTTTCGGTTTTTCCAATATAGAATGGATCGGATACCTTTTTTAATTCATGCTTTTCAAACCCCGATCCATCATCCATTACCCTGATCGTAAAAAAATTCTGTTTTGCTTCAAAGCCAATTGTCAATTTATTTTCAGCAAAACGAACACCATTCGAAACGAGGTTTTCATAGACCTGCATCACAATTTCAGGATCGATATCAGTATATGCTTCTTTGGCATTATTTAGGAAAGAAACCTTCAACCCCTTCGCCCGACCCAATATCTGTGCCGATTCCTGTAACTGGACAATGAAGACTTCCATTGTCACTTTCTGGGGATATACCATAACATCCTCCAGTTTCTGCAGTGTATTCATACTTGTGACATAGTTTTCAAGTCGATCGATATGTTCACTCATTGTCTGAACCGTAAGCATCTGTTTGTCCCTGCTAATTTTATTCTGGGGCAGATATTTCACCAGGAAATCGGTATAGCCCCGCAGCACCGTCAATGGTGTTCTCAAATCATGGGCAAAAGCGGCATTGAGACGTTTCCGTTCATCCATCGTTCGCCACATTTGACGATTGTTTTCCTCCAGTGATGCCCGCATTATTTCAAAGGACCGGCAAAGTTTGCCCATTTCATCTTCACTGTTATAGATTACTTGAAAATCGAGATCATTTTTGGCAATTTTTTGGGAAGCCTCATCTAAAATACGGAGTGGCTTTTTTAATTTCAATCGATAGAAAATCAGAGCTTCTCCCCCGATAAGCCCGCCGATTGTTATTATAACAGTGACCATTTGAACATTTGACATCCAATCGATCCAAACGGCATCCATTCCAACAAGCTCTGTTTTTAAAACTTGGGTATTGTAGCCTGGAGCGATTTCATACTCTTCAAGATAGGGTGCCATAATGTTATTTCGAATGTGTTCGAAAACTGCCAATTCAAGCATCAATGCAATGGTCGCTGCCAGCAGCGTCAGCACGGTTAAAAACATGAATGCCTGGGAAATAGTCATGTTTTTGAACCTGAATTTTCGCCATATGCCGGATCTTATTTCACCCATTTGTATCCCACACCCCATACCGTTTCAATATATTGCCGACTTCCGGCGGCAATGAATTTTCCTCGGATTCGTCGAATATGTTCCACCACAACAGAGCTGTCACCTTCACTCTCCCATCCCCAAAGCCCCTCGTAAATGCGTTCTTTGTCAAAAACCTGACCTCGATTCATTGATAAAAGCTCAATGATATCAAACTCTTTTTTTGCAAAAAAAATAAACTCGTCACAATAATAAACTCCGCGTTCCATATAATCAATAACCAAATTTCCGTCAAATTTCGTTTTCGTTTTAACCTGGTTCCTGTTTTCTCGCCGCAAATGTGCTTCTACCCGAGCCCCCAATTCATCGATACTGAATGGCTTTTCGATGTAGTCATCTCCTCCCACCTGAAAGCCATTGATCTTATCCGATTCTTCCACCTTTGCCGTTAAAAACAAAATAGGGCAGGGAACAAAATCCCTGATTTTTTTACAAACTTCCAGTCCATCCATATCCGGCATATTAATATCCAATATGATCAAATCCGGTTGTTTTTCAGCTTTATTCATGGCTTCTTCTCCATTTCCTGCTGTCATAACCTGATAGTCATTTATTTCAAAATAGTCCTGAAGCAATCCCACAATATCGGGTTCATCATCAACGATTAAAATTTTGCTTTGCATATGATCAACCTCTCATTTCCATTTCTACTTTTTATTATAACAGTTATTTATCAATTTTTTATCAACTATTCACACATAAACAGTCATTGTGAACTGGTTAATCAAACGATCCACTTATACGGCTTATTTAGGAAAAAAGTTGGATGCGGATATTTAGTATAGTACTAACCATTATGATACAAATAAAAAATCAGATAAGTTTACTTATAGCAATAATAAGTAGCTTACGACGTGTCGGATCTTCTTTCCATCATTAGCTTGGCAACATGTCGCGCGAATCAGCACCACCCATCTAACGCAACATCATAAACTTAAGAGTTTTCGTTTTATATATGTTTAGATTTATCAAGAATATCCACATTTATTCTTAATTAACACATTAAAAAGCGCATAAAAATCACAGCTTATAAAATTGACCTTTATGCGCTTTTCAAAAACTATTCTTCTGATTATTTTTATATTCATTTGAAAACGTATGTTTTCTATCCTGACTTTTAAGATTTCTTATTGGAACAACGTAATTCTCAATGTCTCGTTGCAGCTGAACCAATTTTTTATTTCGAAGTTTATCATCTTTCTCAATCAGTAGCTTTATAAACTACTCTTTAAATAATCCGATCGCCATATTTTCGTTGATTTGAGCCGGATATTTGTGACCCTTTTCTATCGACTCTTTTTTCACGTTCTGATTTGATGAATGTAAAACATCCTGTATCATATTAAAAATAATGATTTGCGCCCAAAAATCCTGGTACACATAAAGAGTAGCTTTCCCAGTGATACTTTCAAATTTCATTTTGTTTTTCAGTGTATGATATTTCTTCTCAATTTCCCATCTTTTAAAGTATCGTTTTTCTATTTCTTCTTTTTTATAATCATTGGATGATAATCTGAACAGATATTTAACTTTGTTATTTTCCAGAAAACGAACAAATTCTATTGATGGATATCCTCGGTCAAATATAATAATGATTGGAGTTTCTGAAATGATATCTTTTGCAGCTGCGATATTCTTTTTTGCCAATTCACTTTCACTTGTTCTGATCGAGCCTATCTGCAAATCCAGGATGAATTGAATGAACACATCAAAGAAACAACTTACCAGTGCTCTTACCTCACTTTGTCGCTGACCATTACCGCTTTCACCAAAAGCGGCACGGTTTTCATCTGAATTTGGAACTTCAGCTTTTGTTCCATCTACTGCAAATATCAGATGATTTTTCCATAAAACAGGCTCCCTAGACTGATAGAAATCCTCCAGATATTCGTTGTTTAAAAAAGTAAATACCTCATCATTCAATTTTTTTCGCTGTTATAAATATCCCTGCTTAGAAATACGCATACGGCAACTCCCTTTTGAGAAAAATATTGATGAAGTTCCATTTCTGTTGTCATTCCTTTATTTGAAAGCGTACACAGAATAATGTCTTCAAGTAGCATCTTGCGTTTCCTTGAAAAACTATTTGGATTTTCAAGATGAACAGGTGGCTTGTTTTGTTCTGAATTAATCGATTCATACATTTTTCTGAATCTTCTGGCATGATTACCATTCATATAACCACCTCTACTTATATTCTAATACATAAACAAAAATAAGGAAATCCAGTTAATATTTCTGGATCTCCTTAAGTTTATGATGTTGCGCATAGCAGGTGGTTTATTGTTTCATCGCTATGCGAATGAAACAGACTAAAGTCTAATAATAATATCCGCATCTTTTATATGATGCGGAAAAAAATAAAATTACTATCCAGCATTGGATATGCAAGGAGATTATTATGAAAATAGCAGTGCTACTTGGAAGTCCAAGAAAACAGGACAGTTATACAGTTTGTAAACAAATTAAAAGTCAGATGAATGAGATCGATAGAAAGTGATTATTTCTATGTTATAAAGCTTAATCCAGTAAAAAAAGCATTTGGTAAAATTATAAAAAACATGGTTCAATTGGCCGGAAAAAGATATTATTCATGAACAAATAAATATGGTACAAAGACCACAAAACACAAATATCGAAATCATTCAACCAGACAGTTGATCTAATCATATCTTCAAGGTAAAAAATATTGGGTATTGCTGAACGGTGTCTCAAGACGCTGGCCCTCACTTTGTTCAGGCTCTATGGCCTTTGCCTCAATACGGAAAACGCCCAACTAATTTTACAACTTCTTTGTTCTCTTCAATGCTTTTCTCATTTGCGCATCCACATCCATACCAATAATATCCAATCCTTCCGCAGCGATCATTTCTGTATTTTTGATGCCATAAAGCATCGATAACCCTTTGATATAATCATAACCAAAATTAAAATTTCCAATGAATCCGCCGCAAGAAGTCACATAATACAGTTTCTCTGCATGGCACATTCCCATCGGAATGCCATCTGCGCCATATTGAAATGTGATACCACATACACTCACTGCCTCAAAATATACTTTTATTAATGCTGGAAAAGACAAATCCCAATAGGGTGCCCCAATAACAATACTATCTGCCTCCGCAAACTTTTTTGCATAAATAAACATTTCATCAGTATATTTTTCGTCTTCCAACAATTGATTTCGTCTGATCAATGATTCCGACTTCATTGGTTTTATTTCTTCACATTCCAAGTTACACTCATCAATCTGATATTCTTCCTTGTTATTTAACCACTTAATAAATTCATCACACAACTTTTTTGTTCTGGATTCACTTCCGCGCACACACGCATTCACAAACAATAAATTTTTTATCATACTTTCCCTTCACCTAGACTAATAATATTTCTATCTGCAAATTTTACTACTTTTCAATTAGTTGATGACCTACGTCGCAGATTATCGCATTTTCTACCCGAGCTCAAATCCAAGTTACATCTTTGCATTAATTATACTCTATAATAACTGTTTTAACCTGTTTGATTTTATATCTTTTTTGTTTAGCTCTCAGTTTTTAGGAATACTGCTATCAATAAAATTCTTCTGCCGTGAATGAGCAAGGAACATCAATGAACGATATCTATCAATGTGAATGAAAAGAAAATTATGTGAAAAGAAATTCTTGAAATCTTTACTTCTCATTTTTCTCATTATGAATTTCGCAATCTTTTCAGATCTCTCTGATTATTACCATTTGCCATTGAGGCAGGGAACCGAAGCACAAATTAAGAACTGCCTCTCTTCATCCATAATTCTGGTTGGTTCATGCTATTTTGAAACTTTTCCAAAAATAAGTTCACATGGTATCCATCAACTACTGCGTGATGAACAGTGATGGAAAAAGGCATCTTTTTTCTGCCTTCTTTTCCAAAAAACCTGCCAGCCTGCAAAATAGGAAAATAATAATCACCCTTGCCGTAGGGTACTGGTGAATAACTGGTAAACTGTGTCCATGGCAACATGCCAACCATAAAGCTATTTGGGGGCGGCATTTCGGGTTTTGCCAAAATTCCATGATTTCCAGAATATTGGGCTTTATCATCCATATAGTGTTGATAAAAAGTTTCAAAATCAGGGCTATAATCCGTCCACATGTTCGACAACGTTTTGTCGTCATCGTGAAAGCATGCATAGGAAGGATGTAAAACCTCATAATACCCGAATTGGTCATCTGTTTTTACAATTCGGAATTCCTGTTGTTCAGATATCAGTTTTGCTGAAAGATACAGATAAGCAGGAAAAAACTTCTTGCCTAACTCTTTCATCTTATTATACGTCTCTGTAATATCAATCTCCACACTCAGGTTAAACCCAGTGGGCAGCATTTCTGTAAAATAATAAAAGTATTGTCTTCGATCCCAAGTTTCAAAGTCGATGGGATGAAATTTCATATTCATTGTTAACTCCTTTTTCTCATTCATTAAGATGTCGATTTTTTCTATTTGCCATTTCGATTAGTTTCCGGTTTCCAGTAACGGGATCCGTCTTGCTCACGGCACAACAAACCGTAATCGACGAGTTCACGTCTCAATAGAAAATAATCCCCAAATGTATGCCATTTGCTACAGATTTCATTGACTGCTCGCTCACTATAATCGCAATCCGGCTCAAATTTTTCGGCCAGATATTCCAGTAACGCCCGACGCTTCTTCTTATTTTCCGATAATTGCACTATTTTTCCTGACTCATCAAGAAATTGTTTAACATCAAGTTTTTTCTCCATTTTCATTTCATCACCTATTATAATACCCACAGCCCATGCTGACTGCAATAATAATACAGCTTTCCACTGCTCTTTTTCATTAGGTTTCCACCAACTATTTTTGACAGATGTACCGAAGCGGTCTGTTCGGGATACAGTTTTATGAACAAGCTTCTGTCACTTGTAACATAGGCCACAAAAGAAAGAAAATGTGTCTTGCTCATTTCATGATCAAAGGTAATATAATATTGCCCATCAGCATCTTCCACTTTGGCCGCATGTTTTTTATCTGCCGGTTTGGCAACCAGTGGAGCCAATTTTCGTCCACAGCAGGAAATATCTGCGGCTCCGATATTGCTGATTACATTTCCACAGTTTGGACACACATAAAATTTCATTCGTTTCAGATTTCCCGTTTCCATATCATTCGATTTCAAATCTCCCAAAAGTATTTTTTCAATATTCACTTCAAATAGTTCCGAAAGCTCTCCAAGAAGGGATACATCTGGGCAACCCAGACCACGCTCCCATTTGGAAATTGTTTTATCACTGATGTTCATCTGATCGGCAACCTGTTTTTGGGTCATTTCTTTTTCTTTTCGTAACGCTTTCAGTAATGCGCCTACCTTATTGCAATCCATTTTCTTACCTCCATGATCTTTATCTTAACCAACTACCTTTGACTATTCAATCAACGCTCCGTCGAGTTTATATCGATTCTGCCATTACTATCCGTTTTAAAGAAGCAGCTCCCGCTATTTTAATTTTACAACTTCTCTGGATTGCCCTTTTCACTTGGCTGATGATCCGCTTCATCGATCATCACTTTTTAATTTGCATGATTTCAAAGTACGGGCAGTATTTGACTGCCCATCGTGTTTGTTCAGTAGCAGTGGGAGACTCTCGATTAAGATTCCACCCGTCTTTGTTTGATCAGCACCAGTGTTACCCCGAGGACAGCAACCCCGAAAGCAAGCACCAGAACCATACTGGTGAAAATGGAACTCAGATTGTCTGTATTAAAGCTGACGGCGGCGGTGATTTCGTTATTGGCTTTGACATACCAATAGGTGGGAGTAAAGCTGGCAATGGTCAGCACATTGGCTCCCAGCAGTTCCTGAGGGACAAATACCCCGCTAATAAAGCTGGTACCCAGTGCAAAAACATTGGCTATGGCTGACATAGCGCCCCGGCTTTTGACGAGATTGCCGATTAAATAGCTGATGCTTAAGACCGCCAGGGTGAACACAAATGAGTTTAACAGCAGCAGTAGGCCGGTGGCGGTAAACATGAAGCTGCCATACATGATAAAACTTGCCGAGATCAGAACCAGCCAGGTCAGAATGGCAAAACTGATATTTCCGAGAACCATCTGCATATTCATGTTGGCTGATCGAATCGGGGAACAGAGATTCCGCCGTTTCAAATCCGTATCATTGAAAACCAGCATCACTGAGCAAACCCCCAGAATCAGAATGGCAAACAGGGAATAGGACAGATAATTGAAATAGTATCCCGATTTTTCGGCATAGATTGAGTGCGTTCCATTGCTGATCATGGTCACTTCGCTTTGTTCTGCCAGATCCTTTTCCAGATTCTGGGACAGCTCATCCTGACTGAGACCGGGTAGATAGGTTGTGTAGGTTTTAACCGTGTTCAAATATTTATTGATCAGCAGATCCATATAGATATTGCTGGTGGAATCAGGGACGGTTGTTTTTTCCAGCTGAACTTCTTTACCGTTTAGCATATCCTCGGTAAATCCGGCCGGAACTCTGAGGATGTATTCCACCTGTCTGAAAAACAATGCATCCTGGAGTTTTTTGGTATCGTCGGGAATAGCCACCAGGTTGGCATTTTCACCCAGATAGGTTTTGAGTCCAGCCACTAGCTGAGAATCACCATCGTCATTAATGAAGGCAATATTGACCTTGACTTTGGTAAAATCGGTATCTTGTGGCGGGTTATAGGCACCACTGAGGATCAGCGCCAGGGCCATGAAAACCACCAGGTAAATCAAAATCTGAGTTCGATTTTTCAGAATTACTTTGAAAAAAGCTTTATAAACTTGCATATTTCTGTCTCCTTAAAACAAAATAGGTAACTGAACTGAAGAGAAGCGTAAAGCCGCACAGCAGTAGGATATCAGTAAAAAACTGGGTATGGGTATTGTAGTAGTACAGGGCATAAAAACTGTCAGTGATCAAGTTGGCCGGATTGAGGTAGCCCAAGATGGGAGCTTTGGTCATCACCGTATACTTAATGTCGGCAGACATCATCCCGGCCAGAAAGCACATAATCATAGTAGAACCAATCAGGATCCCAATTTTGAGGCCCTCGCCCTTTTTTATAATGGCCGCAATGCAAGTTCCGAAGGTCACGCCGGTCAAGCTTCCCACCGCACAGGTCAGGGCGATATAACCAAGCTGGTCGCCGAAACTGATGCCCAAAACCCCGATGATAAAGGCCAGCAGAATTAGTAGTTCCAACAGCTGAACCGTCGTGGCGGCCATGATCGAGGCAAGAAAGACTGTCAGTTTATTGGTGGGCGCCAGATTGATGCGGGCACCCACATCAGAGAGATCCGCCTGAATGGCCACCACCTCTTTTACCCCGAGAAACCCGCCATATAAACAAGTCATCGCAATCAGCGTGTAGAAATAATTAACAACCGGATCCGGGTTGGACTGGTTGGCAGATACCGCTTTCAGATATTCGGTCCGACTGGAAATTCCTTCAAGGATGCCGTTATCCAGAGCCGAGGGATTCTGGGTGATAATGGTTATGATGGTAGCTGAAGATTGCTTGAAATCATCCAAAAATCCCCGGATGATGGTCTGATTGAGACCGGACTGGTTCACCACCAGGTTAAGATCAGGATCGAAAGTGATATAGCCATCAATGTCATGATCAGAAAGGAGCACGGCCGCTTCATCCTGAGTTGTGTACTTGACAACAAATAGATTATCAGCCCCATCCAGAGCCTGGATGAAAGCCGGGTTTTGATCCAGCTCCCCGTTTTGAACCACCGCGACATTCACCTTCTTGAAATTATCTGAGCTTGAAAGGTTGGCAAAGGCCAAATTGAACAGGGTTGCCAGAAGAATCGGAAACATAAAAGTCCAGAATATTAATTGCCGGTCTTTAAAGATGCACTTGAGACGATAGCGATAATTAAATAAAAACATGGTTTTCCTCCTAATCTCTGAGTTCTTTGCCGGTTATTTCCAGAAACACATCGTTAAGGGTTGGCGGTTCCGAATAAATTTTACCGATGCCAATATTCTGATCCTTCAAGTGATCGAGAATCATAATCAGATTGTTTTTCCCCCGGCTTGATTTCACCACCAGCTGATGGTCCGTTAGTTCAGCAGAAATAACATGTGGCAGTGATTTGATTTCGGATAGCTCCAGCTCCTCGGGATTCAGCAGTTCAAGGTTGATATGCTCGCCGGATTTGATCATCTTCTTTAGATCTTCATTGGTTCCCATGGCAATGATCTTACCCTTATCCATGATGGCAATACGGCTGCAGATCTGCTCAATCTCTTCCATATAATGAGAAGTATAGATGATGGTGGCACCCTGTCGGTTCAACTCCATGATCCCTTCCAGAATATTGTTTCGACTCTGCGGATCGACAGCCACGGTCGGTTCATCCAGAATGATGAGCTTTGGCTTATGGGCAATGCCGCAGGCGATGTTCAGACGACGAAGCAAACCACCGCTGAGTTTCTTCGGGTAGAATTTTTTAAAATCATTGAGCCCCACAAAATCGATGGCCTCTGCCACCAGTTTTTTTCGGGTTTGTTTATCGGAAACATAGAGACCGCAGAAGTAGTCGATATTTTCATATACGGTCAGCTCATTGAATACGGCCACGTTTTGCATCACAACACCGATGTTGCGTTTGATGGCGTAGGCCTCCGGGGACATCGGCTGATCGTAAATTTCAATCGTGCCCTTATCATATTTAAGCAGCGATAAAATGCAGTTGATGGCGGTTGTTTTTCCCGAACCGTTGGGACCCAGGAGTCCGAGGATTTCGCCTTCCTGTACCTCCAGATTGAAATGATCCAGGGCGATCAGATTCCCGTATCGTTTGACCAGATTTTTCACATTGATTACCATATTAATTTCTCCTTTATGAGTTTAATCGCGATACTGCTGTGAGCTTTACGATCCGTTTCGCACGAAACAATTGTTACACGGTACGTCGGACAGGCTATCGCCTGTTCGCCTACACGTTACACAATTGTTTGGGGAAACCGATCGTAAAGCAATTATTGTTCGTTGACTATCAGTATTGCATGAATTATATTTGTTGATGTGTCTATTTTAATAAAGATTGTGGCACTTTGTAAGTGACCTGCCTCCTTAATAAGTATGACAAATGTCACCATTTATGTTAAAGTATGAATAATAAAAAAGTGCTGGATATGATGGTATCTGGATAAAATTCTCATGAAGGTCTGGTAATGATGAATAAGCTGATTGATAAACTGATTATTTTTGTGTTCTGTCTGGCCTTGTATCTGACCACCGTTGACAATGCGCTTCTGATCGCCCCGGTTCTGGTGGCAATCATTTTTGGCGCCGCTTCAAGCTATTTAAAAGAAGGAGTTGTAACAGCCGTTCTGTTTGTGGGCTATGTGGTGATCTGCTTTTTTGAACCGGTTTATCTCATGTTTGTGCCGCTGATGTGCTACGACATTCTCGTTTGTCAATACAAGTGGCTGTGGACCCTGTCGCTTCTGCCCATCATCATTGGCTTCAATCAACTTGACGGCACTTCAGTTGTTCTGATTCCGGTTTTTATGGTGGTTGCCTATTTCCTGAAAAAGCATACCCTTTCCCTGGAAACATTAAAGAAAGACTATAACTCGCTTCGGGATGCAACGAGGGAAACCGCTCTGCAGCTTGAAAAAAAGAATAAAATACTGATGGAAAAGCAGGACTATGAACTGAACCTGGCCACCTTAACGGAACGGAACCGAATTGCCAGGGATATTCATGACAATGTCGGGCATATGCTTTCCCGGAGTATTCTGCAAACCGGAGCCCTACTTGCCATCAGCACCGATGAACAGACAAAAGAGGGCCTGGTGCAGATTAAGGAAACCCTCTCCGAAGCCATGGACAGCATCAGAAACAGTGTCCACGATCTTCATGATGAATCGCTGGATTTACAGGTGGAGCTGCAGACGCTGATTAAAAATTTTGATTTCTGTCCCGTAAAATTGGACTATGATGTGGAATCCGGTCTGGATAAAGACGTCAAATACTGTTTTATTACAGTGGTGAAGGAAGCCTTTTCAAATATCATTAAGCATTCCTGTGCCACCCAAGTCTCGGTAATTGTCCGGGAACATCCGGGGCTGATCCAGCTGGTTGTCGAGGATAACGGGGCTGGGACAAAGACGCCTGACGGCGAAGGCATTGGGCTCAAGAATATTATTGATCGGGTCTCCGCCCTCAACGGCAATGTGAATATCACCGCTGACCGGGGTTTTAGAATTTTTATTTCGGTGCCGAAAAATGAATAGAAACGAAAGGGGAACCATGAAAATCGTTGTTGTTGATGATGACAGGCTGGTATGCACGTCATTGAAAACCATTATTGAATCCGAAGATAATATTGAAGTGGTGGGGCTGGGCTATAATGGCCAGGAAGCCATTTTATTGTATAGTCAGTTAAAACCGGATGTCCTGCTGATGGATATCCGCATGGATGTAATGACCGGACTGGAAGCAGCCGGGACCATTCTGAACGACGATAAAGATGCAAAGATATTATTTTTAACCACTTTTCTGGATGACGACTATATTATCAAAGCCCTTAAGCTGGGCGCAAAGGGCTACATTATCAAACAGAATTTTGAAAGCATTGTTCCATCGCTGCGAGCCGTACAGATTGGACAAAGTGTCTTTGGCCAGGATATTGTAACAAAAATACCGGGGTTGATAAATAGTGGGGATCATCAGGATCATCAGACCTTTGATTTAAGCGATAAGGAAAGGGAAATCATTGACCTGGTCGCCCAGGGACTCAGTAACCGTGAGATTGCAAACAGCCTGTATTTAAGTGAAGGAACGGTAAGAAATCGCATCAGCGTCATCCTGGAAAAACTAGCGCTGCGAGATCGAACCCAGCTGGCCATCTTTTTTTACAAGAATCTGATGTGAGCAACTCAAGATCTTTGGAAGGCACACGAGCCAAACAAAAAATTCAAAGGAAAAATAAAAACACCGTCAAGCTGATTTTATTCTACATCAGCTTGACGGTGTACACAAATTTTGAAACGGTCTTATCATCGTCTTTCGCACGCATCCCTTAGATCCCGATCCTGCCAGTAAAGACATCAGCATTACCGTAGACAGCAAACAAATTGGTGAACTTATAGATATTGAATTGTTAGACCAAATCAATGAACTTGTTCTTGTGACTATCACCTAAAACGAAATTTGTTTTCTTGATTTCAATATTCACTTTCGAATAATGGTTTAATGCGCCGAAAAAATCTTCTGTAAAACCCAACCAATCAAGGCCACAACCAGCATCGCAATTAGAGTTGCCGGCTCAAAGACTCCGGTGGCGCTAATATTTGTAACAGAAATTTGGGCAAAAATCCCTTCGAAAATAACCACTACCGGCTGAGTGATCATATAAACACCATTAACAAAAACATTTTCCGGGTTTGCGCCCAGCAGTTTTAAAATCAAACGAATCAACAATACCGCTTGAACTAATCCGACAACTAATCCAATAATCCTTCTCGCACCTGAATTCATTTTTTACACCTCTAATTTCAACCTAGTTCTTTCAGTAAAAGCATCTTACTATATAGTACTTTTACTTTTCTTCTTTCTTTTTATCGATGAAATCATTGATCTTTTCTGCGACATCTTCTTTTATTTCGCCTAGCTTATCACCGACATCCACTGCTTTTCCCTCTAGCTCCCCTTTTAAGGACTGTATTTTACCTTTTAATTCCAACTCTTCATTGTTCGTAACTTTCCCAACTGCCTCCTTGACTCCGCCCACGAGCTTATCTTTGGTTGACTCAATTTTACCTTTTGTATCTGTCATAATTAAATCCTCCTATTAATAAATTATTCTTCATCATTATAAATATATACCCTATTTTTAGCTTTTATCCGGTTTATGCACTATTTTATTTCATTTTTTCATTTGCATAAAACCATCCTACTATTAGTCCCTTGATGATCTCGGACATATTAGGGGGCTGGAAATTCCGTCGCTTTTTTCGATAATTATGGTTTAGTCACCCGTTCTGCCCAGACCGAAATAGAACCTGGCGCACATAGGAAAGTGCCCAACCCTTTATTATTAATTACTACTGTTTCTTCGCGATTTTCTAAATAATCCGCATAAACTTTTCCAGCATGTTGCTTACCAATATACATATCTTTTAAACCTTCATCGCCATTTGTTATCAAAACTGCCATGCCCGCAGAATGTTTTTCATCACCCTCTCGGGTCCAACCAATGCAATTGGGATGGTCCAAATAATCGTTTTGTTTTCCATATGCATAGTTTATCCGTAAAGATAACAATTTATCGATTAATTCCTGTTTACCTTGAATCGGATTTTCTCCAGCAATACCATAGTAGTCCCCCCAAAAAACACAGGGCAATCCATTTTCTCGTAATAAAATCATCCCATAAGCTAAGGGTTTGAACCAGTCATCTACCCACGATTCCAGAGCTTGTGAAGGTTGAGAATCATGATTGTCAACAAATGTTACTGTTTGGGCTGGGTTTTTTTCCATTAATGTATTATGGAACATTGTACTCATGTCGAAACTATTTCCGGATTTACTTGCCTTTGAAAAATTCATATGCAAAGAAACATCGAATAAATCCACATTCCAATCGGTATCCTCGATATAATCTTCTAATGTTTCATAATTTTTCTTCCAATATTCTCCGACGGTATAAAAATCATCACCCTTTTTTTTATGTATGTTTTTAATAAACTCATCGATAAATTCATCATCAATATGTTTAACCGCATCCAGGCGAAAACCATCGACACCGGTTTCATTGATATACCATTCACTCCAACGTTTTACCTCTTCTTTTACATCCGGATTGTCATAATCAACGTCGGCATACATCAAATAATCATAGTTACCATTTTCATTATCGACTTCATCATTGTCCGCCCAACCTTTATTAATTCCCTTAATCATATAGATGGCTTTTTTTCCATTTTCCTGATTAAAATCAGTTCCTGAAAAATGTGTCCAATTCCATTGAAATACCGAATATTTTCCTTTTCTCCCGGGAAATATAAATTTTGTCCAACCTTCAATTTCATAGGCATCTGAAACTTTTTTTTGACGATTATTCGGATCAACTTCATAGACCGGAAAATGTTCAGATTCATCTGCTCCTGCTTTATGGTTTAATACAATATCGGCAATTGCTAAAATGCCATTATCATGCAAAGCTTTGATCGCTGCTAAATATTCTTCTTTTGTACCATATTTTGTACGAACCGCACCCTTTTGATCAAATTCACCTAAATCATATAAGTCATAAACCCCATAACCAACATCATTGGTACCCGTTGCTTTTGTTGCTGGGGGCATCCAAACTAAACTAATTCCTATTTCTTTTAAATGCTGGGCATCATCTTTTAATTTTTGCCAATGCTTACCATCATCCGGTAAATTCCATTCGAAATATTGAATCATGACTCCATTTTTTCCCATTTAGAACACCTTCCATTCTTGCTGAATTTATAATGAATAACTATCTTCACAAGCAAATTCCCGATTTCAACGTAATATTTTTCTAACTGTTCCATTCTATCCTAAACAACTTATAAAAAACACTAGTATCACCTTTTATCACCTTTTTTTATATGACTTTATTTTGAAAGTGGGCCTCCTATAACCATAAATGAAAAGTCCCAATAGCAAAACGATTTGTGCCAGGCATTTTGAAAACATAAACAAAATCGCCGCCAGGGAAATCCAGTTTAAACTATCTCAATATATTGATTTATGTTTAAGTAGCATTATATTGGGTATAATATTAAAGTAAACGCAATAACTAAGAAAGGGTGATAAAAATGCTATGGACTATAGCATATGTTTAAGTAGCATTATATTGGGTATAATATTAAAATAGACGCAATAACTAAGAAAGGGTGATAAAAATGCTATGGACTATAGCAATTGTTCTCTGTGTATTATGGATTTTAGGGTTGATTACTTCTTATACGTTTGGCGGATTAATTCATATTCTTCTCGTGATCGCTGTTATTCTAATTGTAGTCAATCTTGTTCGACGTAGTAGATAGAATGAGTTCTAAACAAAATAAATTATTGAAAGTAGGCTTTAATTATGTCAAATACAAAAGTTAAAATCGAATCAACCAAAGATAAGCTCGTGGGCGGAGTGAAGGAGACAGTTGGAAAAGTTACCAACAATGACGAGTTGGAATTAAAAGGTAAAATTCAGTCTAAAAAAGGCGAACTAGAGAAAAGAACAGCGGAAATCGGCGATAATGCAGATAAACTAAAAGAAAACGTCGCAGGAAATATAAATGACACCATCGATAAACACAAATAGTAGACAAAAGGGGCCGATATTGCATGAGCATCTGCAATATTGGCCCCTTTTTCTATCATCCCATGTGAACTTCAATCTCATGATTTTCTTTATCATCCACCAGATTAATCACATTTCTGGTGGATATTATTCCGTCAACTGATATTTTTTTAACGCCTTTGTTAACCCCCTCCGGGTTTTTCACTTTAATATCATAAGTTGTGCCCAGATAGTTGTATTTCAGATTATATTCTTTCCACTTCCCGGGAATACAAGGATCCATGATAATGGTTTCTCCGTTTTTCTGGAATCCCAGAATGTACTCCAACCCGGCTCTGTACAACCAGCCGGCAGCTCCGGTATACCATGTCCAGCCACCCCTTCCGGTATGAGGATAAGTCGAATAAACATCAGCGGCTAATACATAAGGTTCTACCTTGTATCTAGAATAGTCTCTCAAGTTTGAGGTATGGTTAATCGGATTAATCAGTTCAAACAGTTCCCAGGCTTTGTCACCGTCACCCAGTTTTGCAAAGGCAATAATAGCCCAGGCTGCTGCATGGGTATATTGTCCCCCGTTTTCTCTGACCCCTGGGATATATCCCTTGATATACCCGGGTTCAAGATCTGATTTGTCAAATGGCGGGGTCAGCAGTTTGATCAACCCATCTTCTCTGCTGACAAGATAGTCTTCCAAAGACCTCATCGCCTGAAGTGACCGCTCAGTATTTCCCGCTCCTGAGATAACCGACCAGCTCTGCGCAATGGAATCAATCTTGCACTCACTGTTCTGCACCGAACCCAATGGTTGTCCGTTATCAAAATAGGCCCGTCTGTACCAGTTTCCATCCCATGCGCTCTTTTCAATTGCTTCGATTGTTTTTATTCTTACTTCGGCGTACTTTTCAGCGATTTCCTGATCCCCTATTTTTTTACATAGCGGTATAAATCCGTCAATGACAGCAACTAAAAACCAGCCCAGCCAGACGCTTTCTCCACGGCCTTTGTTTCCCACTGTGTTCATCCCATCATTCCAATCTCCGGTTCCCATCAGGGGAAGCCCGTGTTCCCCGAATTTCAGGGAAATCTCAATGGCTCTTAAACAGTGGTCATACAAGGATGACTGAACGTTGACCTGCTTTGGAATTCCACATCTTTCATCTTCAAATTCTATTAACTCCGATTCTTCTATAAATGGAATTTCTTCATTTAATATATCACCATCCCCAGTAATCCGGATATATTCAGCGGTCACATAGGGCAGCCACAAACGATCGTCTGAAAAATGCGTTCGGGTCCCCAATCCTTTCGGATCATGCCACCAATGCTGAACGTCTCCCTGAACATACTGATGACTTGCATGGAGGAGTATTTGAGACCGGGATATTTCCGGCCAAAAATTGGCAACAGCTAAAGCATCCTGAAGCTGATCTCTAAAACCAAAGGCACCTCCGGATTGATAAAATCCTGATCGCCCCCATAATCTGCAGGAAATGACCTGATACTCAAGCCATCCGTCCAGCATAAGATTCATGGAAACCGTTGGTGTATCCACCTGTATAATTTCCAGCTTACTTTTCCAAAATCCGATAACCTCATTCAGTGAATCCTTTGTATTCTTGACATCTAAATACTTTTTAGCTATCGTATTAACCGCTTCGCTATTATTCCCAACTCCCAATAAGAAAACAATGTCTTTTCTTTCATTCGGTTCAAGCGTGACCTTCACCTGAATGACCCCACAAGGGTCAAAACCAGTGCCTAAGGCACCAGTCAAACGCTCATATGATAAGCTCTCCGGACTGCTCATGTCACCGCTTCCGAAAAATTCTTTTCGATCACTGGTAACCGAACGCGCTCTTATTGAGACATCCATAAAGCAGATTTGCTCTGGATAATCCTCATTATAGGGATTTTCAATTAATAAAGCACCAGATTCATCCAATCTGGTTTTGATATGCATGGCCGTAAATTGATCACTTACACCCAAAACCGGTCGGATGTAATAAGTCAGGGTTAAATGTCTCTCCAGATCTGAGTCATTTTTTAAATTGACCAGACTTATTTTCACGGATTCACTCACTGGCACATGCTGGGTCATTCGTTGCTTGATTCCGTGACTGTTATGTTCAAATAAGGAATATCCAAAGCCGTGCCGGATAATATACGGCTCATCTTCCCGGATCGGTAAAGGCGTTACTGTCCATAGTTCTCCGGTATCATCATCTCCGATATAGATCACTTCTCCCGGACTGTCCGATACGACATCGTTTGACCAGGGTGTGAGCTTGTTTTCATGGCTGTTTTTATACCAGGTATAGCCTGAACCCGACTCTGAAACCATAAATCCAAATTCAGGATTTGTGATCACATTCACCCAGGGCGCCGGTGTATTCTGACCCTTTCCCAATTGAACAACATAGTCACTTCCATCTGAACCAAACCCGCCAATACCATTGTTGTATAACAGATTTTGCTCTTCAGTCTGAGGCATTGGGAAATTGATGGGTTTACTCAAAAATTTCTTCTTTTGCGGAAACGTCTGACGCTCCAGCATCTTTGACTGATTGACTGAATGATCGGTTATCTGATCTCTCATAATACCAGCCCCGCCTTTTAATATCACTCTGGCGACAGCATAAATCAGAAAGACATCTTCTTCATCCAATTTATTTTTTTCCAGGATAAAAACATCTTCACTGGTTTTTAATATGTCATGGGTCTGGGTTGACAATACAATGTCGGATATGAGGGCATATAATGGTAAAGAATAACTGTATTCCTCGTCGCTCAATATGACCAAATCCACTTTTAAATCCATTAAGCGCCAATATTCATGGGCTTTTAAAACCTCATAAAGTATTTTAACCTGATCGATTTTGCTTAAATCCACAACAACAATTGGATTATCTCCGGAAATTCCATATTTCCATAAGGCCGATTGTCCCTGGGTATTTTTAAGGATCAACTCCTGACTCATTCTTTTTGCAGGACTGATAAAGACAATATGAGAAATCATATCCTGATAGAGTTCTATTTCTTCTGCATCCAGATTGAGATATTTTGTTTCGACCTGACTACGCGTCAATGCCAGCTTGAAAGCACCTTCTACCGCACCGAAATTTCCATACTGGTCGATGAGATTAAGCAGGGATTCTTCACTTTCACTAAAAGCAGTTATAAATGAGAATTGAGCGGTTTTCCCTGGTTCGATTTTTACTTTAAGCCGGAAACTCATGACCGGATCAAGCACCGGTCCAGTTGTATTGGAAAGCGGTTTTTCCTGATTCATAACAACCGGATTCTTAACATTATTTCCTCTGCCGATCATTTGCATCCGATCGGTTTCATACTGAATGTCACCCAGAATAGTACCTTTAAGTACAACCGCATTGCCCAACCACATACTTTTATCGCTGTCTGATCGTGGCCGTCTGTTGGCAATGATACATTTTTTATTCGGGTTAAATTCAGTTTCTACAAAAAGATTGCTAAACGCCATATGGGCAATGTCCCCTGCCTGAGGTGCCATGACCACTTCAAAATAACTGGTCAATTCCAGAGCATATGCTTTTTCACCGGTATTCTTTAGGGTGACTCTGCGGATTTCGACATTATCGCTGGATGCAACAATAACCTCGGTTTTTGTTTCAATTTCCCCATCCGTTCGCTTAAAAGTTGCTTTGTCTGCTGTGAAGACAACTTCATATTTATCCGGCATAACATTTATTGGCGAATAAGCCGCCGACCAAACCGCATTCGTATCGATATTGCGCAGATAGAAAAACATCCCATATTGATCCAGCGTGCTGTCTTCTCTCCAGCGTGTTACTGCTGCCATTTTACTTTTGCTGTATCCGGTGCCTCTATCTGTAATCATAATGGAATAATTTCCATTTGATAAGATATGTGTTTTTGGCAAAATTGGATCTGGTCGCGTGAACCGTCGTACTGAGCTTTCTTTTTTGTAAATCTTGCCTTTGTAAGGCACCACTTTTTCTTTAGTTCCTTTTGTAAAGATAAGGTCTGATGAGACCTTTTCCTGAAGCAATAACCGGGCCGCATTGATTTCCGGGTCCTCATGAAAACGGGTCTGCATAATGTTTTTATTCATACAGTTATTCAGCGCCATTAAACTCATCCCCTGATGATGTGCCATGAAACTTTTTATAACGGCACGTTTTGTTTCAAAACCCAACCGTTCCGGGGTATAGTCTGCTGCTTCATAAAAACCGTAAGGTCCTTCAAGACCTTCCGCCTTCAGCCGTTTGATATTTTTGATGGCATCCTCAGGCTCAACCATCAGGGCCAGAAAAGTGGCATACGGAGCGGTAACCGCATCCTCAATCAATCCTCTTTTTAAGCCTAACCATGGGACACCAATGGCCTTGTATCGATAGTCATGATCCTTATCCATAACATTGTAGCCGGATTCCGAGGTTCCCCAGGGCATTGCTCTCTCATTTCCATATTTTTTCTGACTCTTAATCACAAATGAATAGGTTTCATCCAGCAACGTATTTTTATAACTTTTCATAATCAAAAGCGGCATCAGATATTCAAACATGGTTCCTGTCCAGGAAATCAGACCTTTGTAATGATCAACATTAGTTAAGGCCCGACCCAATTTAAACCAGTGGGAAGCTGGTATTTTTCCTTTTGCGATGCAAACATAACTGGTCTGACGTGACTCAGATGCCAGGAGATCATAGAATGAATTGGTCAGCTTTTTTTCTTCCAGATTAAAACCGATGCTGAATAATTCTTTCTTCTTGTCATACAAGGGTAAAAAATCCATTGCCTTTGAAAGTGCATCGATACGTTCAATCAACGTCATGTATCGGTTGATAAACTGTTGAATCGCAGAAACAGCCGTATTCAAAGTTTCCGCCAAATCGATAAGCCATTTTATCCATTCAGAATGACTGTCCTGATTTGTTTTTCTAATAGCATCCGCCAATTTAGTTGCAATTTCTGCTGAATCTTTGTAAGTTTGGGGCAAATCATACAAATCCGTATTTTTCTTAAGCATGCTCAATAATTCTTCAATATTGGAACAAACGTCATCTTTTTCGCCATACTTTGATAAACCTTCCGGAATTTTTTCCAGCAAATCAATCCCCGGCATCCATTTTGTCATATCATTTTTAAACATGCTGATCATGTCTTCAAGTTTTGTTTTCCAAACGCCTTCATCAAGATCCGCCAAATGCTCTTCCCTCGATAACGTATTGAGCGTCTGGTTCCAATCCATCAAATCTACTGATGGATTCCCGGTGCGTGTATCCATTGGAAGAATTTCATCATAGGCTGAATAGTCTTTCTTGCCTGCGCAGTGTAGCGTATCTCTGATTCCATTTGAAAATCGGGGATCAACAACAGGACTGTGAAGATAGTCTTTTAATCCTTGCTTCAAGGTGATGAGATAACATAAAAGGTTCCCACTATCCACCGTTGAAATATATGCAGGGTGAAGGGGTTTTAAGGTCAGAGTATCATACCAGTTTAGTAAATGACCATTCCATTTTTCCAACGTTTCAATGGTATCCACTGTTTTTTCAATCAAATCGACCATCTTAAAGGTCCCAATATAACCAAAGTCTCTGGCGGATAATGGTGCCAACAGTCCCAGCCCGATATTCGTCGGGGATGTTCGCTGAGCAAGCCCTCTGGGAGGATCTGCCTGATAATTGTCAGGAATCAGATAGTGACTCCTGGCATTGGAAAAATCTTCAAAATAACGCCAGGTTTTTCGTGTAATTCTTCCCAATTCATGGGTATCACTTTCTGAAATCTTGAAAAGTTTCTCTTGATGGTCTTTACTGATGAAATAGGCAATCAATGGTCCACTTACCCAAACGAGAAAAAAGGCCAGACTGAGTAGAATTGCTTCCGATTTAAAAATAAATGCAAACAGAACAACAAGTGGGGCTTGAAACAAGGAAGCCTTCATGGTGGATATATAACTGATCAAGGAATTTTTCTGAAATTTCTCAACATCATCAGCCGTCACCCATTCCAGCAGATTTTTCTTGGTAATAAAAACCCGTACCAGGGTGACCACAATGGCACTTGCCATCAGCCAAGCCTGATAAGGTAAAAAAAGCAGGGTCAGCAAAAACTGCATAAGTACCGCTTTAAGGCCAAACATTACCGGTGTATACCGTTTGATTCGGTCATTTCCAATCCGGGCCGAGAATAAGTATCCGATCACACCCAAAATGAGAGGGAATGCCTGAGCTAGAAAAAAATACGCAAGCCAGAAATAGATACTTCCAGGAAGAAAGGTGAAACTTAAAAAGGCCAATAACATCAGCGCCGGGGAGACAAGACTTCTTCTCAAATTATCAAATATTTTCCACTTGGATAGTCGTGAAAGAGGATTAAATATCTTGCTATGACTGCGATCGAAAATTTTTCTGAATAAAATTGGTACCAGTTGCCAGTCACCTCGAACCCAACGGTGAAGTCTTAAAGAAAACGAATTATATTTTGACGGATAAGAATCGACCAATTTAAGATCTGTCACTAAACCAGTTCTCACATAAGACCCTTCCAAAAGATCATGACTCAGAATGGTATTATCTGGGATGGCATCCTTCATAATACTTTGGAATACGGTTAAATCATAAATTCCCTTACCCACAAAAATGCCTTCGCCGAAGAGATCCTGATAGACATCGGAAATAGCGGTAGCATAGGGATCGATGCCTTCCTGACCAGTGAAGATCCGTGAAAAGAGGGACCTGTTGGAGCTCTCATTATCGACTTCAACTCTGGGCTGCATGAGTCCGTAACCCTCAACCACCACCCCTCTTTCCTTATCAATCACCGGTCTGTTTAAGGGGTGAGCCATGGTCGCAATCATTTTCTTTGCCATACCCATTGGGAGAATGGTGTCGCTATCCAGGGTAATGATATATTTAACATTGGAAAATGGGGGGTTTTTAGAAGATACATAGGAAAAGCTGGTATCGGTTGCCCCGAGAATGAGGTCATTGAATTCCATTAAGGCACCTCTTTTTCGCTCCCAGCCGATCCATTTGTCATTTTCTTTGCTATATTGACTGTCCCGATGGAAAAAATAAAATTTATCCGTGCTCTCTTTGGCATATTTGTCGTTGAGTTCCTTTATTCCGGATAATGCGGTTTCAATAATCGCTTCGTCATCTTTCATGGCAGCTTCATCCGAATCTCTAAAGGCTCCAATGAGAGCAAAATATAAATGATCTTCTCGGTTCGACAAATAATGACTTTCCAATCCTGCCAGCAGTTCTTTGACCCGATTTTCGTCTGAAAGAAGTGTTGGTATCGCAACAATGGTACTCATGGTTTCGGGAATACCATCTTTTAATTGTAATCTTGGAAAAAAAGCAGGTTTTAGCGCATGGCAGACAATCCAATTTACCACATCCACTGCAATTTCAGATGCGGGAATCAACACTGCGATGATTGCTAAAATAGAAAACAAAACGACATGTGATGATGTGGTAAAATTTGAATAACGGACCGCTATAAAAACAAAAAGCAGGGTAATCAGACCCATGGAACCGATATAAAGGATTCCAGGATTTTTTTTGCCCATGCTCTCTGCTTTTGGACTAAAACTATTAATCTTCTTTTCTCTGTTTTCCAGATTTTTAATACCGTTTCCGATTAAATAATACCCAACATGCCAGGTTCTTTGGATACTGGCGTCCACAGACTCGCTTTGATTGGATTTGATATAAGCTTCCTTTGCAAATGCAATGGCCATCTTTGCCAAATAGAGTTCCGATACACCAAAACTCAGGGCAAGTTCTTCCACTTTTGTTCGGTAATGACTCCGTGTTGCAATATCCATGAGTGGATAGGTTCCATCCGGATCTTGTTTTAATATCTGCTCCACCATACTCACCGATTCAAACAGATCCGACCAATCCAGGGATGAGAAAAAATGAATACTGGTGATGGAATTGCCCATGGTTACGGTATTAACAGATTGAGTACTGTGTTCTTTTTTGGTGATCTCCTCTGTGGTTGTTCCCAGCTTATCCAGGTTCTCATCCATGTTTTGCAAAACTTCCACATAACTGCGACCGGATCGTCTCAATCGATAAAACAAATGCTCAACAAAGGACGGCTCCACTTCATCCAAGCTTTTCAGACTGTCTTGAAGCAGCTTTACTGTTTTCCTGGTATCGTATTCTTCATTTTCAATCCACTTTACAAATATTTTATCTGCTTTATGCCATTGGGTTTGGGTTTTTCTTATATCTTCACAAAGAACCCTTATGTTTTCAATGAGCGCAAGGGTAATCATCATTGGCAATGCAACAATTTCGCGATCAAAAAGAACACTGTGCGACTGGTATGCTTTTAAATAATCGGATAGTATTTTTTCATCAATCTGTCCATCTGTATGCGCAACAAGTTCAACCGCTACGGCAAATATACGGATTTGCCCCTTTAACAGCCCAGATTTCAAAACAGGTAACCTGATATAATCTGATTTTTTTAAATCACGCCTTAATCCTTTGACCTGTTTTTCAATAACATAGAAGTTGTCCAGTAACCATTCCGATGCCGGTGGTACAGCAAATTTCTTTTGAACATCTTCATTAAGCTCCTTGTACACGGTCATGATAAATTTGTAGTTGTCATTCATTCTTAAAATTGGCGATTTTGAAGATCTTTTTTTGACCGATACCGAATGCTCAAAGGCAATCTTTTTTGCATGATCTTCCAGTTCTTCACTTGAAAGAGAGGCGTCTCTCATATTTAATTTAGGTGTTTTTCCAGATTTTATCAAAAAAATCCATAAAAAAACCAGAGTACCGGCAAGCAGTACTCCTCCCTCGATTAGTAAACGTAAATAAGCGTCCATTGCTTCACAAATCCTTTCGTGATTTAATGCCTATTCCAGAAAAGTGACTTCCGACACAAATATCTTTTTTCTTTGTAGGAAAAATCTATATATTTATTATATACCTTAAAAATCGTTTAATAACCTTAATCTAGAAAATAAAAACAGAGCCTTTACACAAAAAATTTGATTTATGCGGTATCCTTCCTAATAGCTTCTACAATGGTATAACCTACTCGCCGGCGATCTCTTCATGACTTATGATAACCTTTAAATACTGGATTCAGTGATTCAACTCTCTCTTGTTCGTTGTTCAGGGCTAATGTAACGATGCTATAGAACACCCAACTTTCACCTATTAGATTTTGCCCTTGCAGGACGAACCAAAAAAGCCAGATACTTATCAATAACAAGTATCTGGCTTTTTTTATTTGTACAAATAGATTACACGGCTGTTGCCTTGACGTCTTCCAATTTATTTTGAGTGGTAAATATTTTACCTTCTCGATAGCCTTGCGCATAAAAAGAATAGTGGTCTTCATGGTTTTTCTCTTTATGGCGGGCATGTTCCATTGGCTTGAGAATTTCTTTGACCTCCGGCGGAACAGTCATCACCAGACCCCATTCCTGGTGCTCAAAATCCTGAATCGTATAAGCATCATCCAAACCCTCATAAAAACCTTTGCCATAAGTTTCACAGGCTTCATTAATAATGGCATTGGGCTTTTCATCCAGTTTCATAACCTTTTTTATCGCCTTCAGCTGGGATCGTATGCAATCGACCGCATAGGCGAATATACTGCTGCAGATCAGGGCATCTTCCTCATATCCATAAAAAATAATGTAGTGCCGTTGAGCACCGGACGGTGTAATCATATAGAAAACACAACAATTATTCTCAGCAATGACATCGGCCAAACCGGTCATCCAATGTTCTCTCCGAGTCGTATAATAAATATTGCTATCTATCTTAATTGGTTTTTCATCATATCTTAATAAATCCCGATCTGTTAATTTATATTCAACCATCAGCTTTTTTGCTTTTAAAATAGCATAATTTGCTTCATTGGCATTGGGACTTTTACCTAGGGCTAACAGTTTTTTAATTCGATCTTTAATATTCGCTTCCATTTTTCTTCCTCGTTTTGAACTTTCTGTTTTTCGCCAAAAAACATCACCTATTATCCAAAAGCCTTTATTATAGAATCAATCCTATTTTGATGTCATTTTCTTTTATATTTCTTATTCTATTTGTAATGGCTCAAACTGTCAAGAACGAAGATGAATTTTTTCACGAATCTTAATTATTTTAGGATTGGATTTCCGAATCGTCTTCACTTTAAGGTTTTGGCATTGTTTTATTTCCTTAAAATTTAATTTTAGATTTTAATTACGTTGCTCTATTGATAATCGCATACATCCTATATATTTTTATTAATATTGGGAAAGGAATTCAAAAATCTTAAGCAAGTCTTTTAGTCCAATTATTGAATTTGATCCTTTAAATGATTCCAAATAAACTGACATACTTCTGCCAACGCCTCTGACGCTTCTGGAAACATAGGTGCCAGCAAGGGGAAGCAATGAAACATTCCTTTCCAGACTTTAAGCCGAACTTCGACTCCAGATTCTTTTGCCTTTTTTGCAAAACGGGTTGAATCATCTCTCAGCGTTTCATTATTGCCAACTTGAATAATAATCGGCGGCAGACCGGTTAAGTCTCCAAACAAGGGTGAAGTATAGGGATGCCTCGGATCACCATTGCCTATGTAATAACCAAGATAAGTCTCTGTCGATCCTTTAGGTGTGCAGGGATCTGCTTTGGCCTTTGTTTGATGGGACTCTCCTGAAATTGTCATGTCTGTACAGGGTGAAAATAGAGCGCAGACTGCCGGTAAAGGGATACCATCATCCTTACATTTTAAAAGGGTAGCCATTGCAATCCCTCCACCTGCCGAGTCCCCTGCAAACACAATATTATTCGGCTCATAACCTTGCGTAAGTAACCAGTTATAAATAGCAGTTGAGTCATAAACTGCAGCAGGAGACGGATTCTCCGGAGCGAGACGATAATTAAACACCAATGCATTGATTCCCAAATGTTTCACGAAATTACTTACAATGTTTCTATGCGATAGTGCATTCCCCATAACAAAACCACCGCCATGAAAATACATCACGACCTTGACTTCCGGCGCATTTTCAACCTTAATCCATTCAGCGTAAAGTTCCGAATAATCTGCTGGAATATAACTAATCCCTTCCATCGGTTTAAAAAAGCGCAATGCCGTATCATCGCAATTTTGACGCAGTTTTTCAACTGATGTATTTTCATTAATTACTTCCGGATGTAATTGCCCTTTAAAAAGATGCCGATATTTCATTGCTATATACATCATTTTTGCTTTAGTACTCATATTACATTTATTCCTTTTCTTTGTTTTTCCAATATTTGCTTCCATCTGATAATCGACATAAAAATCCAGTTTCTATTAATCCGCGTCTTAATAAGATACAATCTCCGAAAGTATGCCAGGTATCAATTAGCTGATTAACCGACTTTTCTGAGTATTCCTGATCATCATCAAACTTTTCTGCCAGATATTCATATACCAGTAATTGCTTTGACTGTTTCGAAGGAATCTGCTTGATTTTCCCTTCCTCATTTAAAAAGGGTTTGATCTTTTGCATCATTTTTCAACCTCTCTTTCATTTTCAATCAAAAACATGGATGAAAGCACACGATAATCCAGCTTTACTTCCCTGTTATTATTAGTGGAATAATATATTGCCAAGCCATTAATGTTGGTCCAGAAAAAAATAGACAGCATTTTGGGATCCCCTGCAATGATGGTTCCTTCTTTTTGTCCCGCTTCCATTATTTTTTCGATTACTTGATAGGGTATATTCCTTTTTTCTTGAATAAGATCCCGAGCCTCCTGAGGAATTGCTGTTGAATTGCTAGCTTGGGTAATCAGCCGACATGTATCCAAAAATGTCTGACTATTTTCAATGGTATCAATAAGTCTTTCTAAAGCAAAGCGGATTTTTTCGCCTGGGTCGATCTCCATATCCCGTACCGAATAGGATGCCTCAATGGTTTTATCCAATGCATCATTTATGAGATCCACAAAGATCTCGTCTTTTGAAGCATAGTAATGATATAAAAGCCCCTGAGCGATACCTGCTTCCGCTGCAATATCCTGGATACGAGTGGCAAATAAGCCCTGTTTGACAAATTGTAAAAGTGCCGCATTTCGGATTTTTTCTTTGCGAGTTACCCTCATTTTTTCATTTTGTTCCTTCGTTCGTGCCATAATACCTCCAAAATGATATATTGAACATATATTCAATATATCATTTTGGACAATTGTTGTCAACAAAATCATGATCTTAATCGCTCAACTTTCACAGCTGGATTCAGGAAATTTAAAAAGGATTTAATAAAACATTTCTGTTTTATTAAATCCTTTTTTATAAACTTCGGTAATGACCTTCTCCGATTTTGAAATCAAACCCCTTTTCACCGTCACATAAAAAATTGAGTTCTTGCAAACGATTTTCGCTTCCCTTTTCAAAACGAAACAGTTGCTGCCCGATGATAATCGTGGTCTCATTTTTTTGTGCAAATCCAAAAATATCCGCCCAATGTTTGGCTGTGATCTCAGGATTTTCAACCTCGAAAACACCTTCATATAAAAACAACTGACCTAACGGATGTTGATTGATTAGCCCCTTGCCTTTCAACTGCCTGAATCGCTGTTCTTCTGTTATTTCCCAGTCGATAATAAAAGGATAGGGTAGCCCGTCATAATCGCCATTGATCATCAGCAGCTTCCAGGTGAGTCTTTCCCCATCAGGAGTCGTTCGATTACCAGCAAATATTTCTGATAAACTCAGGTTTTTTTTAACCAATTTATTTCTCAATGCAACAATATCGTGAGTTCTTAAACCAATTCTTCCGAAGGCTTCATGCTTTGGAAGTAATTTTCCGGCATCAGCAAAAATCAGGATGTCTTCAACTGGGTTATTATTGACCATCTTATCATCAATTGACAAAAACTCGACATAGGAAGCCCAAAAATAGCTGAGTGAATTGCAGGTGCCAAATCCTTCATGACTTCCACCCTGTTTTGCGATTAATCCATTTTTTTCAAAAACAGCATTGGCTTGTTGAAGATCATTTATATAATGGATGGTATGATCCCATAGCAATTCGCTCATTTAGACATCTCCCTTCAATACAGACCTTTCTGAAACAAAAATTTCTCCCTGTCACGTTTGCATTTTTCTTCGGCATCACACACATAAGCAGTCATAGCAATTCCTCCCATGGAACAGATATCTGCACATTTTCCACACCCGATGCAGTCTTCATAGTTCTTTAGAATTGGAATGGAAAAACCGTCGTGTTCTGTTTCTGCCATGACAATTATTTCTAAAGGACAGGCGTTGAAACAGCTGGCACATCCATCACATAAAGAAGAAATTGTCCAAGGTAATTTCTCAGGATGTTTCATTATTAACTTGGATTAACGGGTGCTAAATCTGTCCAACGGCTTTCATCAAAATGCTGCATACCGTCATAACCCAATACATCCAACCGAATACCTGCCTCCGGTCCCGGTTTTGTACAATATATTTCAGCAATTTCAACCTCTAGATAACCATTGACGAGATGAGCGCTGCCTTTTAATTGGTATGGCGCTCGGATCGCACCAAGTTGACCAGGAGCCAGCGCAACATAATCATTTTTTGACAAAACTTCTTCAATTTGATTTCTTTGATTTTCGGATAAATCGACGGTAACCACATCTCCGTCAACTGATGTTTTCTCAGCAACAATAATTGTAATTTGACCTTTATCATCTGCAATTGCTATGTGAACGCCAAAACTTTCAATCCAATTTTCGATTCTCGGTGTTAATTTCATGCTTTCCTCCTATGAAATCTTATTTCCAGAAGTTTTAAGTTCTGATGAAATAATTTCTTCCACTTTTAAAACAATTAATCCACGTTGAGCTACTTTGGGTGGGGCAATATCTGGGGGAACTTCAAGTGGCGGTTCTTTCGCTGCCCAATCACCCCACTCCGCCAACACTTGACCGACATTAATATCATGCCAAGTGTCACTTGCGGCAGCCCCAATATTAATCACTGTTGCCGGCCCCCTGAAAACCCAGGAACGGGAACCAATGGGATGCGCAATCGAAATCGCTGCGTGAGGATTCTCATTGAGATTAACCTTTGTTTTTTGAGCAAACATATCAGCAATCAGAATATAGTCATCCAAATAGCTTGTCACAAACCGTTCAGCTACGATATTAGGCTTTCCATCAATACTACTGGTAGCCAAATGAACCACTGAGCCACCTTTGCCGACCACTTTCAAAGCATCTTTAATTTCATTCGTTAATAGTCCCATTATCTTACCTCTTTCTTGATTATGATCCAACCTTTGCCAGGGCTTGTTCTAAATCCAAGTTGCGATGAAACAACTGGTTCACAGCCAAATTGCGCTGTTTTATACCATACTTTTCATATATGTTTTATATCATAAGCAAAAATACTGCAATTGTCAATAGCAATTGCCTTGAAATCTCAAATTTTTGTTCCAGAGCGCTGGCAAGCCCAATATAAAAAAAGCGTCAAGATTTTTTATCTCAGCGCCTTTGTATTTTATATTTATAATTGTGTTGCCGACATGCGAAACTAAACGCACACCTGCTTATTCAAGTGCTTCGGAAATTGTTTGAATAACCGTATCTTCTGAAAAAGGTTTTGTGATATAATTTTTAGCCCCGGCATCAAGCGCCTCAAGAATTGTACTGCCTTTACCCAGTGCCGTCACCATCACTACTCTGGCCGTCGGATTAAGCTTTAAAATGTCCTTTAATCCGGTAATTCCATCCACCTTGGGCATGGTAATATCCATGGTAACCAGATCCGGTATTAATTCTTCATATTTTTGAAGTCCCTCAAAGCCGTCACCAGCTTCTCCAATAATTTCGTGCTTTGCAGCTTCCAGAATTATTCTCAATTTCTTCCGGGATACCGCCGAGTCATCCACAATTAATATTCTCGCCACAAGAAAAACCTCCTATTATCATGTATTTTGTGTAAACCGCTAGTTCTTTAGTTCGTAAATTAGTTGCTTGTACGGGTTTCAGCAAAATCAGGATGCGCATCAGCAAAAATAAAATCGATCTGGCCAAAACTTAAATGGCACGGAATGATATATAATTTTCCAGCCGGATTCACGATACCCGCCGCTTTTACTTCTGCCACCTGCAGATCAAGCTCGATGCCTTTATGGGCCAGCTCAGATAAAAACAACCCATTATGGCAATTCAGGAATTCTCCCAATGAATCTTTAGCCAGGGCATCCAATCCTGCCAACTCTTCTTCTGCATAGATGGAGGCAAACCGTGTCAAGACTGTTTCAGAAGCAGCGAAGCCGCTGAAAAACGGATACTCTCCTTCGATTCCCTGAGTCACCAGATAATCAAAGGGATAAGACTCAACCACTATGGCTGGTTCCATTCTGATCTCATCATCAATAAAGCGGACTATATTTCTGAGAAAAAGTTCAAAATACTCCCGCGGAATTCTATCCTGCTGAGCAGAGAGTGTTTTAAGAAAGATCTCTGCGATTTCTGTTATGTCATTATTTTTCAAAGCTTGTATTTCATCACTTGTCAATTGCGCATCTTCTTTATATTGGGCCAGAACTTTTTCATATTTTTCAAGGGAAAAGAACCCCTTCTCAATGAGAATCTGCCCTAATAAACTATTTGATTTTTTCTGAGCATTTAACAGTTCATCCAGCTGATTTTCGGTGAGATATCCCTCTTCGATAGCCAACTCCCCAAATTTCCGATCCTTGGCAGCTTGAATTCGATGTATTCTGTTGACTTGCGCCGCATTCATGTAACCAGAATCAATAGCCAAAACGCCCAGTTTCACCTTGTCTGATTTTTGTTCCGCTAACACCATTCTGAGTTCTTCCGGTTTGATTAATTTTTTCTCCAAAAGATAATTACCAAAGTACTGATTAAACATAAAAGCCTCCTTAGCGCGCGTCTTACTGTTCACATATGTTTATATTATATCATTTTTCAATTCTTGTCTAGCATGACATGGGAATTTTTCGGAACCTGTGAACATTTTTATCCGCCGGAAGGAGAAAAAGATTAATTACCATTCGCCCATACAAGTATATTGGCGTTGCCGCCTGGTTCTGATAAGCTATGGCTCACTATTAAAATAACATCCACACCTTAGTTCACTTTCTTCAAAACCCTCATCATACTTTGAAGCTCGCCTATCAAATTTAACGTCTTTTTTCTGCTATGCATCTATATCTCCTCCTAGTTTCAAACTTATCGCGATTTTCTTCCCTTGACAGAGCAAAATTATTGAGTATATCTTCACACGTACGAAGCTGACCGATTCTGGGAAAAATGGACCGACAAACGTAATCATGTTCTTCTTTGGTTGAGGCGGTCATCGCATCTTCAACGAAAATTTGATGATAACCACGCTGATATGCTTCCCGAGCGGTGGTATCCACGCCAATTCCTGTGGAAATGCCGCAAAGTACAATTGTTTCAATGCCCCGGCGACGCAACTGCAGGTCCAGGTCGGTGCCATAAAATGCCCCCCATTGCCGCTTAGTTATGGTATGTACATTTTCAATTTTTTCCACTTCCGGTACGAAGCTATCCCAGCCTTCAAATAATTGTGGATGGCCTGTTTTAAAATCTGTTTTGGGATGTAATACATCTTTTCCATCAAGAGACGATACCCTCACACGAACCACAAATTCACCATTTTCCTTGAATACCTGCATTAATCTGGCTGCATTCCGGACAACCTGGTCAATTCCATGGGGAGCATGTTCTCTCTGAACAATCCCATTCTGTAAATCAATCACGACGAGGGCCATCTTTCCAACTTCAATTAATTCGGTTTCTTTTGACTTTAAATCATCCATACTCTTATCTCCTATTCATTCTTTTTACTTTTTGTATGACGCTAATTGATTCGGTGCATTTTCAACAGACAGATTCAGTTTCTTATACACTTTGAAGTAAACCCACACTGCATTAATCAATAACAAAGCACCGGTAATAAAAAATACATACCGAATACCAAACCATGCTGCTATCTGACCACCTAAAACCGAACCACCAAATACCCCTAAATAACCTGCCGACATATTTAAACCAAAAACTCTTCCAGTAAGGGCGTCTGGTGTTATCTTCTTAACAAGGATATTAACGGAAGGGGTCAACCCTGCTACTGCTAAACCCAAAATAAAACGAAGTCCGATTAACTGCCAGGGCGCTTGTACAAAAGCTTGTGGAATAAAAATGAATCCTGCCACGACAAGGGCAACTAACATCACTTTTTCCGCTCCAATTCTGTCGGATAGTCTTCCCAGCCTTGGGGCTGCAATGATATTTGCAAGTCCAGAAGCTGAGAAGGCCATTCCGGCTAGCAGTGCAATGTGGCTGGCATCTGGAGATAATTGGGTAATATAAACGGTAATGATTGGTTCCACCGTATAGAGCGACAGCGTTAATACAAAAAAAGTCATGAACAACGTCATCGTCAAATTTTTATCAGGAACACTCCTCCATATTTCTTTAATGCGCGGTGTCTTTTTATCTTTCCGGATGAATGATTCTTTTACAAACAACGCAGTTGTCACAAAGGCAATCAGCATCAGTGCCCCAGTAATAAAAAATACATTTTGAAAGCCAAGGTTTTCTCCGATGTAACCACCAATCATGGGTCCAAGGAGTGATCCTGCAATATTTGCAGTTGAAAGTGTTCCCAGTGCCCAACCGGCATGTTCATTATCTGTCTGAGTTGCAATGAGAGTGGTACAGGCAGTGCCGTAACCTGTTATAATTCCCTGCAATAATCTTAACCCGATAAGCACATACACATTCTGGGCAAAACCCATACTGAATATGACCACTGCCATACCAAGACTTGCCCTGAGCAGCATGGGTTTACGGCCATATTTATCTGCAGCATGACCCCAGACCGGTGAGAAAATTGCAGAAACGATATAGGTAATTCCAAATGCAAATCCTGATAGTTGTGCAATTAAAGCGGCATTGTCAATGCCAAGTTCCTTTATATAAAGGGGTAATACCGGAGCAATCTGACTCATTCCCACACCCGTTACGAACATTCCAAACCAACAGACAATTAAATTTCTTTTCCAAATCGGCATTATTAGGCCTTCTTTCCGCGTTGCTTTAATGATTGCAGGTACAATTAACAACCCTATATTAGCACGTCGATTGGCTTAATACCATGCATTATCTTAAACGCCATGGACATTTTTGCCATAGAATTCAATCGGGCTTATCCCTTCAATTCTTTTAAATACTCTGCTAAAATAAAATTCATCCGTGAATCCAAGGATTTCTGCCACTTCTTTTATTTTTTTATCACCTTCACTAATCAGTTCTTTGGCTTTATCAATTTTTATCTTATTAAAATACTCAATCACTGAATATCCGGTTGTCACTTTAAAGGTCCTGGATAGATAAGTAGAGGATAGCTGTACCAGCTCTGCTAATTCGTTTAGGGTTACTCTTCTGGATATATTTTGATGCATATATTGAATGACTTTATCCATTTTTAAAGACGTTGTACTATTTTGATTTTGCTTCTTTCCATTTTGATAAATTGCTATTAACAATTGCTGAAGCCGGGTCTTTGCAATAAATTCATATCCAGCTTGTTTTGCATCCCAAGAATCAACCAATTTGTGAAAGAGATTCTTAATGCGATAATAATCTTTTAATTCTTGACCAGCATTCAATGTCAGCATTTCTCCTTCGTTTTCAATCATCCATTTTCCGTTTTGCATGCCCACGCGTACAAAACTAAAGTGCACCGAAAAAAAGTAGATTGGTTCTTCAGGATCTGAGTCGATGGAATGATAAACCTCGGGACTAATATAAAACAGCATCCCTTCTTTAATTGGATATCTCTTTCCCCTGTTTATAATGATGCCTTTCCCACCAGTTACTAAAATCAGTTCGTGATGATGAATGGTTCGGGCGATTTTGTTTTTTTGGTTGCCTCTTTCATTAAATTTTCTGCTATTGCAGTAGTGAATGTGAAAAAAAAGATTGCTTATTTTCATGTTTCCTCCGTTAATGTGACCTATCAATTGTCACCTGTAATCCAAATTATTTTATCATATAAGCACAAAAATAAAAATCAACCTCAACCATTTAAGAAATAGTTGAGGTTGATTTTTTATATTGACTTTATTTTCGTCAAATATGAAAATTATTTATCTGAATTGTCTATAACTGGTAATTTTTTCTTTTCACATCTTTTTAATCGAGGTAGAACACCCCATCATCATTATATTCGGTCTTCCCTGTTATGACAAATCCAAAGTGATTGTAGATCGTTCCTTCGTCGTCCCTATCAATCCAACGCGCATCAAGATCACGCTGCGACATCAGGCAGTGGCCGACGCAAGCAGGATCATTAAAATAGAACTGATAACCATCAGCGGTCTTTTTATAACCGACACAAATCACCCAGTGCCCATCGGCAAGATAAGCGTGATCCGTTGCATTGGGATCGGTTGTGTTATATTTATCACTCCAAGCCTGAATACACATCATCACCGGATCGCCGGAATCAATATATGAAACCAGTTCTTCCATCGTAATCTGCTCTTTTTTCTCAACAGCAACCCCTTGTTCTTTAAAATAATCGTAAATCTGCTGCGGCGACGTGCCAGCCGCCGGTGTCGTTCCTAGATTATCCTCATATGCTAAAAGATTTTTATCACCAATCTGGGGATAAAGATAATTCATCAGCATCTGCACACACGTTGTGCCACAGGTGTAATCACCATATTGACGCAAATTCGGGACATCAATAAATTTGTCAGCATCGGTCGTATATCCAATATAGACAGCACTTTCCGCGTTTGCTGATTTTTCTTTGGTTTGCGTACTGCAGGCCGCGAGTGTAAACACCATACATAATGCCAGTAACACTGCTAATTTCTTTTTCATCAATAATACCTCTTCACAATTTTCTTTTTTTGCTAACTCAGATTATTTTAAAATGAACACCGGTTAACAGCAGCATTACCATCAACCCAATAACAAATAAGGTCCTGCTCATAACGCCCCGAAAGACATTAGCAGATATTTTTCCGTACGAAATAGGGAGTAAATGCCGTGGCAAGCACGACAAGAACCCATGATAACCCCATCACTCCTGTGATTGAATTCAAACTGTTGTTCATGATTGTTTCTTCCCAACATTGATCTATATTTCAAACTTTTAAACCCTTCATAAACTTTAATCATATATTGCTCTTTTAAACGAGTCAAAAAAAACACATCATATTTGTGGACAGCTTATATTGCCTATGATCATTTATTTGTCTTCTCTAATTGTTAAAATATGGACTGGGCTGTGTCACATCAATGCCTTTTTCCTTTAATCCTTTATCAATCATCTTATTCATCCGATTGGCCATCCCCCAATAAACAAACCCCGGCAATTTTAATTGGGCATTACGATATAATGCCGCGTTCGCATTTTCTCCATTTGCAACATGATTTAGAAATTCGTTAAAAACCCGGTTTACTTTTTTTCCATTGGGCAATTTATCTAATGGCTGTCCATTTAACATTGCCCCTAAACCGATGACAAAGCCACCTTTATAATTTACATTACACTCTTTGGCAAACAGTTCCAGCATTTTCAATCCAGATTCATGGGTATGGACATAGGGCATTCCCCCTTGAATGATACCATAGAGATTTTGACCATGGAGAATTTTTTTATGTTTGATGATTTCTTCCAATAGATAAACCGTATCCGCTGGGTACGTGTTGATATAACAGGGACCAACCATGATAACAGTATCGGCTCCCTCGATGGCACTGAGTACCTGCTGTAAATCTTTTAGATGAGGGTATAAATGGACAATTTCCCCCTGATGCTCGCGTTCATTTAAAAAGCCCAGACATAAATTGCCCAACATTACACTTGTTCCGTTTTTTTTAGGGCTTAGGTTAATGACTACTGCTTTCTTCATCTGCTTATTTCCTCCACAATTTTCATGATGATTTTTTCACTGGCGTCATTGTCCAGCACATAGGCATTTCCATCAACACTCATGATATTTATATTTTCGGCAACCAGGTTTTCAAACGCCTGTTTTTCTTCTTCACGGCAATGATCTTTTATGCCAATCCCATAGAACCCTTGAATATTGTCGGCCATTTTTTTTACCAGTTCTTTATTTTTCAGGTAATAATGGCGATCCCCAATTAGCGCGCATTTATCAAGCACCCGTTTTGTTTTAAATGAATAGGATCCCCAGGTAACAGGGGTTACCCACACCATAATATTCGACCGAACTAAGCTGCCGAAAATCCAGTCGCCATCATCTCGGTGAATACATTTTCCATAGGTTTTGTCCGTGCACCCTCCACAACTGAAGCATGGTCCCACATTGACGTCATCAAGGGAAATATATTCCACCTCTGCGTCTCTTTCACCTAATCCTTCATACACTCTTTTCCCGATATTTTGATTGGTATCATCTGATAAAATGGTTATCATTTAAGCCCTCTTTTCTCTAACTATTTTTATGAATAATTCTTCACTCCGTGGTTTTTTATCTTAATGAGATTCCGCTCCATTTTCGCAATGGTCTCTGTTGTTATCTTTAAATTTTCATCATCAATGCCATCATATAATGCACTCATAAATTCTATTTCTTTCTGCTGATATTTTTGTGATAATTCAAAGCTTTTTTCTTTGTGCTTAACTCGGGTTTTTCGCCGATCCTTTTCATCTCGATAGATTTCCACAAACCCGGCTTTTTCCAATTTAAGGACAATCTGCTTTATATTTTGATGGGAGCTTCCAATGGCATCTGCAAGCTCATTCATGGTTGGCGGATGAGCTTCAAAAATCGATATGCCGGCCATTACAAACCATTGCTTGCAGGTAAGCTCCTCGTAAAATCCATCACCAATGGCTTGAAGTCTGTTTCCTAATGCAAACAGCATACCAAATAAAAAATGTTCATGATCATAGCTTGTTCCTTCCATCCATTACACTCCTCGTCTTCATATTTCGACAGGCTGTATGCCCAGTTATTTGATGCACTTTTTCTGTATCAAATCATTTATGTAATATATTACATAAATGATTTGATGTCAACATTTTTTATGCAAATATTCGAAAAATTTTCAGTGCTTTTGGCACAATCTTTTATTTCATTGGAAAATAACGTTACCGGAGATAAACTATGGAACCTCAATTCATCGTTGAAATTGATTGTACAAAAGAAGAATTGCATAAAACCTGCTATGAGTATAGCTAATGAAATAAAGGCTTATAAATACGGGAACTTAATTGTCGTTTTTCTTTACGTTTTTGATATGATACCTTTTCTTCTTTTCCAAATACTTCTAATTTTTAAAATTGCCGTTTCGGAACACAATCAGCTTTCGGTCCGTATGGGTTAGCTCAAACACCTTTGCAATTAAGAAGTATCGAAAGATGTGATTAAAACAAATATAGTTGTGTATATATAGAGTAAGAAAGACCCATCTTTAAATTTATTGATTTATGAATAAAGCATAATCTGAATTAAAAAAATGTAACGGAGGTGTATAATGACAAAGTTAAAAAGTAAGATTGAAAACACAAATGATAAAGTTGCAGGAAAAACAAAAGAGGCTTTTGGAAAAGCAACGGGTAGCGAAGAAACGGAACTTAAAGGTAAACTTCAGTCTAAAAAGGCTGACGTAAAAGAAACGCTTGACGACACCAAAGAGAATATTGCAAAAAATATCAATGACATGGATAAAGATAAATAAATGATTCAAAAACAGTTTACGGGTCTTTCCGGATATTAAACTGAATAAAAATCCAAATAGGTAATTAGGAAGGGAAAGATCCTTCGGACAACAGGGAATCCCATCACTGTTGATGGTCAAGTCAGGCTGTTCAAGACTTGACCGGTAATTCAAAGGGATATCGGCGCGGTTGAAATGCCGATCATTGAATAATCCCGAATAAATTGCGATGGTATCAAAGATTGACATGGCAGCTTTTTGAGGGTCAATAGCCTGGCAGATCGGTTCCGTGACATCCACAAGATGATCAAAAAATTAAGGGGATAATGCTATGAAAAACAAAAGAACATTGGAACTTCTCAAGGATTTATATGCCCGTTTTACCAATGATGATCTGCTTTCGGTAGGAGCACAGGTTACCTATTTTTTACTTTTATCCCTTCCACCTTTTCTCATATTTTTAATTACATTCCTCACCTTTACGCCTATGGTGGATTTTCAGAGCAATATAGACATTATTGCGACTTTAATGCCAGCAAACGTATATGAAATTTTCCGGGAAATAATCAATCAGACAATAGCCAATCGAAGCGGAACCTTATTATCTTTTGGTATCATATTCGCATTGTGGTCGTCTGCCGGTGGTGTCGCTTATCTTATTCGTGGTATCAACAGAGCCTATAATCAAGAAGAAACCCGGCCCTTCTTGAAGTTAAAAGCTGTTTCATTGGCTATTACTCTGGCGCTTACCTTTACTATTATATTTTCCATGATTCTAATCGTTTTCGGCAGAATTCTGGGAACACAAATTTTTCATTTTTTAGGATTCTCGGATATATTCTTAAAGATTTGGAGCTATTTCAGATTAATCATTGCCTTAATCGCGATCATCTTTGTTTTAATTTTCCTTTATTATAGCGCCCCAAATCGCCGAATGCGTTTTAAGGAGGTCCTACCTGGTGCAATCATTGCTTCAATCAGTTGGGTCATTGTTTCTTTTGCCTTTTCTTTTTATGCTAATAACCTAGGCAATTACACAGCGGTATATGGAAGTCTTGGTGGCATTTTCGCCTTGCTGACCTGGATATATTTGAGTAGTATCATCATTTTATTGGGCGCTGAAATAAATGCTTCTCTCATATTTTCAAAAACAGGCATTAAAAAAGAAAAGTTCAAACGGTTCTAAAAACATACCTGGCTTCTTCTTAATGATTCCAGGCTGAAAGCCACAGTCAATAATACTTTAAAAAGCCCTTCAATTATTTCAAATTGAAGAGCTTTTTAAAGTATTATTTTTCAGCTATTTGTCTTTCACATTAATATTCTTCTCTTATTCCAACAAAAGAAATACAGTATTTAAGCTGTTGTCTTTGTTTATTTCCACTTGCCTCTTGTAAAATTTTTCACCATCGTGTTCCATATTTATTGCAAATTCCAGACTATTCATAATTCCATCTTCTAAATTAAATTAACTGAATTTCAAGTCTTTTTATCTATGAAACTTCAGGCCTGAAGAAATGACAGAAGGTCAGCATTAAGCTGGTCTTTGTGTGTATCTGTAATTCCATGAGGGGCCCCTTTATAAATCTTTAAAGTGGCGTTCTTAACCAGTTTCGAAGAGAGAATCGCAGCAGCACCAATGGGCACAATCTGGTCATCATCACCATGAATGATCAGGGTTGGTATGTCGAACTTTTTAAGATCTTCGGTAAAATCTGTTTCGGAAAATGCTTTGATACAGTCAAAGGTATTCTTATGACCGGCATGCATCCCCTGATGCCAGAACGAATCCATTATCCCCTGAGAAACCTTGGCACCGGCTCTATTGGCACCAAAGAATGGTCCACTGGCTAAATCTTTATAGAATTGAGAGCGGTCGGTAATCGATTCAAGCCGTAACCCGTCAAACACCTCCATGGGCAAGCCATCGGGATTAGCCGCTGTTTTGAGCATCAGTGGCGGAACAGATGAGATCAGCCCAGCCTTAGCTACTCGTTTGGTGCCATAGCGGCCAATGTATCGGGCGACTTCACCGCCGCCTGCAGAGAAACCAATGAGAACCGCGTCGTTCAGATCAAGGGCTTCGAAGAGTTCGGAAAGATCATCGGCATAGGTGTCCATGTCGTTACCATTCCATGACTGACTTGACCGTCCATGGCCTCGACGGTCATGGGCAATGCAACGATAACCTTTTGCGGCCAGGAACATCATCTGCGCTTCCCAGCTATCTGAATTAAGCGGCCAACCGTGACTAAAAATAACTGGTTGTCCTGTTCCCCAGTCTTTGTAATAAATTTTTGTACCATCTTTCACTTTTATCTTGCTCATTGTCTTCCTCCTAATGAAAAACATTATTCCATATAATTTCATCATACCCTCTAATTTAATGTTTTAAACAACAAGTGGATAGTTTTTAATTAATCGGACATTATTTCTTTATTCATAAATACAGCTTAATTTTATCATATTCAGTACTTCTCTGTTGATGACTGAAACAAAAAACGATTGTATACCGCTACATTTTTATACCTACTTGTCAAGCTTATTTGAAAATATTTTGAAAAGAATCATAAAAAAGCAGCGTGTGCATCTTCAAATATGTTCTGTTCTGAATTGATTAATCTGTTCTTTTAATTAATATAGTTAACATTTTCATTGATTATATTAATTATACAATTGACATAATCAATGTATTGTGATATATTACAATCAAATAATTCATAAGGATGGAGAACGAATGAAATACAAAGCACCGGGTAAATGCCCCGTCTGTGATGAAAAACTTTCCATAACCAAACTCAACTGTCCCAAGTGCGCAACCACCATTGAAGGTAACTTCCAGCCATGCGAATTCTGCCGTCTACCGGACGAAGACCTTGAGTTTATCAAAGTATTCATCAAATGTCGGGGGAATATCAAAGATGTTGAAAAAGAACTGGGGATCTCTTATCCAACGGTTCGCGGTAAACTGGATACGGTCATAAGAGGTCTGGGATATGAAGTGCCATCAAAAGAACTGATTAAGGAAAATGAAGATAAAACAGCGGCCAAAAATGAAATTCTGGACCAGTTATCAAACGGTGAAATCACCTCAAAAGAAGCAACAGAACGAATTAAAAAATTATAAAAACGGAGGATTAAGTGATGAGCGAGCAACAAAAAATTTTGGAAATGATCGAAAAAGGACAAATTACCGCTGCCGAAGGGATGGAGCTTCTGGAAGCTCTGAATATAACGAAGGATGTGGCAATGATTCAGGAAGTTAAAACAGTCAAAAAACATAATTATAAATTTTTCAGGATAAAGGTTACTTCAGATAACCATTCCGTTAATGTGAATGTCAATATTCCGATCGGTCTTTTGACCACTATTGGTGAAATTGCTGATAAAATGACCACGATGATTCCTCCCGATGCCAGAAAAGATATGGAAGCAAAAGGGGTCGACATTTCGACCATCGATTTTGCAAAAATAATCGATGAGGTTATCAATGGTACTCTGGATGACCCGAATATCGTTGAAGTGGAAGCCTGGGATGAAAGCAGTCAATCGATGATAAAGGTACGGGTTTATGTCGATTAATGGTTTTCACACATTATCGATCGGGCTTCAGATTGAGGAGCGACGATTTATAAGGATTCCCTTTCCCATCCAATTGTTTATCTTTGAAGAATTACTGGAGAGTCTTCTGGACATTCTGAACATCGCTTGTTTTTTTGTACCAAAAACATCCAATCCCAATTCAGCCACCCGCATTTCAATCCATTCAACAAAAGCACTCGTCATCGCAGTCTTAAAGCTACTGGGTTCCTTGAACATCGATGAACCCTATGATCTTGTCGATGTTACCACCGATAAAGTCCGGGTACTCATAAAAGTTAGATAAAGTTATTGGAGGTAAAAATGACAAAACTGCTTATGAAATATCTATCAATCATATTAACGATCTATCTGCTGTCACTCGTATTTAATACCATTCAAATTGGCAGTATCACTGCTCTTCTTATCATGGGGCTGATTCTACTGGCCGTCAATCTGATCTTAAAGCCAATTCTTTTATTAATTGCATTACCCGTCAACCTTCTGACCCTGGGGTTATTCAGTTTCATTGTGAATGCCTGGACGATCATGATTGCTGATCATTTCGTAACGAATTTAAGTATGGGTGGCTTTCTTAATTCATTGCTTGCTGCCTTCATCATTGTCTTCTTTGACCACCTGTTTAAAGGGTTGAATACTGCAACAAATTAATTATGCCCATTCTGTATCAATAACATTTAGGCTTCGTCTTTCTCTACTCATGTCGATATTTTATCTTATTTTCTGGATTTTGTGTTCAACTATTTTTGTCCATTATTTTTGTACATTTTTTACGATGAATCAGTTTGAATCTTTTATTTCGGTATATCCTATGAAATTCTTCAGATGTTCTTAACAACTTAATTGCATTCAAATCTGCTTGAACAGTTGTCTCGATCGATGTCGAATAATAAGTGGTAACAGATGCTGCATAAAACCATTTGGATATTAATTGCCGTAATTGTTTTGATTTCATGTTAAACTTATACTTACCAAATTAAGTACATGACATACGAGTAAACCAAGGCATTTTCAGCAGCGATTAAACTTTTTTTCACGAAGACCTAGAATGTAAACACCAGACTTGTAGGGTCGCACAAGTCTGGTGTTTACATAATGTATTATATTTGTTTGTTTTAAGCGATTAATTCCTTTGCTTTTGCCACAGAGCTTCCCGCATCTGGCGCATACCCATCTGCTCCGATTTCATCGGCATATTCTGGGGTGACCGGTGCGCCGCCAACAATGACTTTCATGTCAGGGAATGCTGCTTTAACGGTTTTTACAGCGTCTTTAAGGGCCGGCATGGTAGTGGTCAACAGACCTGAACAGGCCACTAAGACAACATTGTCATTTTCTTTGACTGCCTGTACAAATTTCTCTGCCGGTACGTCGACACCCAAATCGACCATGTCAAATCCGGCGCTTTCCAGCATCATCACAACCAGGTTTTTACCAATATCGTGAAGATCCCCTGCAACGGTTCCCATGATACAGGTACCCAAAGAGTTCGATACATCGCCTGCCATAACTGGTTTCAATACTTCAACCCCTTTTGACATGGTTTTTGCTGCAATCAGCATTTCCGGTACGAAGATTTCTCCAGCTGAGAATTTGTCTCCGACAACGCTCATTGAGGCAATCATTGCTTCTAGAATATCCTGCGCTTTATCGCCAGCATCAAGTGCTCCCTGTACAGCTGCTGCTACCTTTTTAGATTTCCCTGTTTCCACCAATACTTTTATATCTTCAATTTTTGACATTTATTATTTCTCCAATTTTCTTTTAAATATTATATTTCCAACTATGTGTATAACCGAGCATGATCATTTTTTCTGTCCAAATATACCTTCACGGTGGAAGGAATGGCACCATTAATTTTTTCTCCAATAATAATCAAGTTTAAATTTTCTCCATCTATTTTTGATAATAATTCTTACCGTATTTTGCACATTCATCGATTATTATTCCGAGTGGGCCAGTTGGTTCATAAGCTGCCGGATTAAACATATGTATTGAAGCACCATAAATCATATATCCACCGCCTTCAGCATAAGTATCGATACACCTTCTGACTTCTTTTCTAAGTGCATCTTCAGATACTTCTCCCATATCAACTATCCCCTGCACATCAAGGCCTCCCATTAATCCGGCTCTCCCCAAGGTTTTTTTCTTCATTACAGGAATATTATTGACACACTGAACCGGGTCAAATGCAGTAATTCCAATCTCCAGGAAGTCATCAAGCAAATCTTCCATTTTGCCGCAGCAATGCATTTTAAACGTCATATCAGTCTCCTTCACAGCATCTACAATTCTCTTCAGATGCGGTTTGAAAATTTCTCTGAATGTGTTTTTTGACATGAACAAGTCGGTCTTATGTGAATAATCATCCAAATAGGTAAAATAATCCGGTTGGTAGTATTTTGCAGCTTTCTTAATGAATTCAATTTTTTTATCCGCAATTGCACCGGCTAAATCATAGACTGCTTCCGGTTCTTCCATGATTGCCATCAGGGCATCTTCGAAACCCATTAAAAAATGAAGTCTTTCGAACATTCCATTTGGACAAAATAAATCCTGGACGAAATTTTCAGGGTCCAAATGAAACATCTGTCGTTCCTGTTCAACCATCGATTCAAAATTTACAGCATTATAGTCAGGAAATTTTACCTGTTCTTTCCAAAGGGTTATATCGGTTAGTACCGGTGCTGCAGTAGGGGTTGGAGTAAACATACCTCCGGAACCTTCCGTGGAAGACATGTGAACGCCATAACCATCATACCCTTCTTTATTTCCCATTGGCGGGCATTCAAGAGCGGTACCTGCTGCCGGAATAATTTGACATGCTGAAAAAAAGCATGGTACAGATTGGGGTTTGCCACCCTTTAAAGCAATTAACGCATTTTCACGATTATTCATTTGTTTTTCTCCTTAACATTTTAGATTTCAATGTTTCGATCGCGCGATTTCTACTTTTATCGATGTATACTTTTACATTCATTATATCGGCTATTTTTACGAAAACAATGTTAAAAACACAAAATAGTATAATATCGATTTGTAATTTTTTACATATGTGTATATACTATTTATTGAGAATATTTAGGAGGTTGAAATGATACCAATTATAAATATTTATAACTTATTGAAAAAAATCAATTGTGAAAATTATCTATTTTCCAATAATGCAAAGGTTTGTTATGCAAGTTTGGTTCCTTCCGATCAAAAGAAGCTGGATTCGAGCATTCTTTATATCGGCGAGCTCTCACAAATAATAGATAACGATGGTGTTGACCTGATTAATTTTGTCTGTGTCAATGATATGCATTCAAAATCTGCCTGCAGCCACGATAATCTGAATCTTATCATCATTAAGCAGCCAGTTGAAAAAGCAGAACTGCTTGATACCATCAACAGCTATATTAACGCCTATGATAACTATCTGGATAATAGGCTGTTCTTATATGATGCGTTGCTCACAGCTAACGGATTGACTGGAACCATGAATAGTGCATATTCTATATTTAAGAATCCACTTGTTCTTGTGAACCAGAATTACCGCCTTATCGCTCACCCCCCCAATATGGATGTTAAAAATAATCCTGATTGGAATGAAACCATCAAAAATGGAGCAGCATCCTACGATTTTATTCAAAGAATTCTAAAAACAGATCCTGAAGCTTACGAAAATTTAAGTAAAACGCAAGAGCCTATTCTCGCAGAGAGTCCAGCTTTTAAGAATCGGACCCTCGTCATTAATGTTTCAGTCAATCAAAAGCCTATCGCCTTTATCTGTTTATTGGAATATGAAAAAAATTTTGATGAGTTTGATTTTTTATTGTTAAAATCGTTAAGTGAGATTGTTTCAAGCGAGATTCAAAATGACAGTTTTTATAAACAGAACAAAGGGCTATTCTACGAGCATTTCTATCACGATTTACTACAGGATAATTTCAGCAATGTTTCTTTAGTCAAGGAGAGAGCAGAAAAATTATTTTCAAATTTATATGAAGAAATTGTTGTCTTATCAGTAAAAGCAAAAGATATGTCGAATAATCGCCTTTATCCTTTTTATCGAGATAACCTTGAAAAAATCATTCGGGATTGTCACTCAATTATCTATGAAAATGAGGTCGTATTGATTATCCGCAGAAAGAACCGAATACTCTTTTCAGAATCTGTACTTGAAGCCGTGCAAAATTATTTATACGATAACAAGCTGATTGGCGGCATCAGTTATTATTTTGAAGATATTGTAAAGTTGAAAGAATATTATCAGCAATCCATAAAAGCGATGGAATTGGGAAACCAACTTAATCCCAAGAAAAACCTGTATTTTTATAATGACTATATGGCTTATCATTTTTTTGATATTGCGAGAAAAACAATGGATAATTTAAAAAGCTTCTCCAATCCTTTCATCAAACAATTATCAGATTATGATAAAAAAAATAACACCAGCTACAAGACAAGTCTCGAAGTCTATTTGAAGAATGGCAACAAGCTCCTGAATGCCTCCAGGAAATTGAACATCCATCGGAACACCATGGATTATCATATCCACAAAATCAATGATATCCTCGATATTGATGTCAATGACCCGAAAACATCACAGAATCTACTTATTTCATTTATGGTTTTAGAATATATTAATGCTACTGAACACTGATACGTCTTTTGTGCAATTCATATTAGGCGTAGTTCTGTGTTACAACTTTCCCAAGAGCAGAAGAAAGACGCGGTCATCGAGCTATGTGCCAGGGAAGAATCCGCTGCTGCTGTTGCCGATAAGCTGGGTACGAGTCGATGCAACTTGTATAGCTGGAAAAAAGATCTGCTCGAGCAGGAGAATACGAAAGCCATGAAAAAGTCCAAACAATCTTTGCCTCCTGATGACAGGGATGAACTTTCAGCCGAAGTTGAGGTGCTAAACAAAGAAATATACAAAAAGCAAATGGAACTTGATATACTAAACAAGGTGGCAGAAATCATAAAAAAAGACCAGGGCATCAATCAAAAAATCTGAAGAACAAAGAGAAAGGTTGTTCTCGAGATAACTCTGCCTGCAAAGGCTTTTTGGGGAGACTCAAAAATGAGATGTTTTATTATCGTTCGTGGAAAAATGTTTCCATCAATGTGTTTATTAATGAACTCGATCTTTATCTAAGATGGTATAATGAAAAAAGAATCAAGATATCCCTTGGAGGAATGAGTCCCATCGTATATAGACGGAGTATCGGTTTAGCGGCATGAATAAGTCCAGAAAAATGTCCCCCCTTTCTACATTTTTATCTTACAACAAACATGTGGGCAGGTATAGAGGAATTATAATAAACTGCGCACAAAGTTGAGAGAAAAAAAGAGGATAATATGTTTTATAATGCTAAAAATGGAAATATTAGAATTGACAATACGGATATGGATTATATCTCTTTTGGAAATGGTCAAAAGAATCTTATAATGGTTCCAGGTTTGGGCGATGGATTAAAAACAGTTAAGGGTACTGCCATAGCTTTTGCTATGATGTATAAAGAATTTGCAAAAGACTACAAAGTCTATGTTTTCAGTCGAAAAAATCAATTAGAAGAAGGTTATTCTACAAAAGATATGGCTAATGACCAAGCAGAAGCAATGAAAAAACTTGGGATTTCTAAAGCTTCTATCATGGGAGTTTCCCAAGGTGGAATGATAGCCCAATATATGGCTATCGATTACCCCGAGTTGATTGATAAGCTTATTTTAGCAGTAACAGTATCCAGACAAAACGGAACAATACAGAGTGTTGTAAATAATTGGATAGCAATGGCTGAAGATAATGATTATAAAGGAATTTTTATAGATACATCCGAAAAATCATATAGTGAGAAGAATCTCAAAAAATATAGATTGTTCTATCCTATTCTTAGTAGAGTGGGCAAGCCAAAGGATTTTAGTAGATTTATCATACAGGCAGATGCTTGCATTCACCATAATACCTATGATGAACTTGAACGGATAAAATGTGAAACTTTAGTGATAGGTGGTGATAGCGATAGGGTAGTAGGTGAAAAATCATCAGAGGAAATTGCTGAAAAAATATCCGATAGCAAATTAATATTATATAAAGGTTTGGGGCACATGACATATGAAGAAGCTAAGGATTTTAATCTTCAAGTTTTGAATTTTTTGAAGGCATAGTGGATTATTAAGTTTAGACAATCAGGGATTGTAAGCATATCTTTCATAATTAGAAATATCGATGCCTCATACATCAGTAAAGACAAAGGAAAAGCTCATCAAACAATTAGCAGAAACTAGACTTTATGATCAGATCATTTATAATGTACCCATCGATTGAAGCACTTTTTTTAATCTAAGTGAATCTGCTATAAATAAAGGCAGTTAATTCTGCCAGGAAAGCAAGCGGTTCAAATAGACATAAAACGAGGACAATTCACCCCCAAGTTTAAAATTAAAGTTATGATGAAAATAGAAATGCCCCGGGCGGAAAAAACCATTGGCGTAATCGTCATTGGACACGAGATTAGTCCCAACCAGTTAGGTGATTGGAAAAATGAACTTATCGGGAATGCTGCTAAAATTTTTTAAGACGTTGCCAATAAAATTCTTTATAAATCAAAGAATCGGTTACTTATTTCAGTAACCGGTTCTATCTAACAGCATATTTGATGCGTAGTTCTTGATGGCGGAGAAGGTTATACTTAACTCAACTTTTCAAAATTATTTTTCTTTTTTAATCCCATATATTTCACTAGATTAAACAAATCATTGCATTTTAACAACTTTCAAGTCTGTAACGTTTATTTTAAAAAAATTGTTCTGCTAAAAAGCAGCTCAATTTTATCGTATCCGATTTGTATTTCGCAATGATGAATGATAAAATTATAATATTAACCTCTTAATTTAAATATTCGAAAAATTTTCTGTGCTTTTGACACGGTCTTTTATTTCATTGGAAAATAACGTTGCAGGAGATAAACTATGGAACCTGAATTTATCGTTGAAATTGATTGTACAAAAGAAGAATTGTTTAAAGCTTGCTATGATTATCGGTATGAGTCTTCTTCTTATCCAACTGCGAGCAAAGTTTTTATTTTCTGTTTTGTTGTCGGTTTTTTTTCAACTCTTTTTTTGCTAATTATTCCATCACCTATTTTCCTGAATAAAGTTAATATCTTTATTCGTATTATGGCACCTGCATACTTTCTGATTACAGCTCTTTACTATTTCAACGTTCCACGACTTTGGCAATATAGTACCATTGCAACGCAATATAACATTAATCTAAAAAAACTATTGATGTTAAAAAAAAGTGCTGCCGCTGAAGATTTGGAACAGTTAAGAGCTATAAAAAAGGGGCATATTTCAGGCACTCTGTTTTTTTATTCCGACCACTTTGAGTACTCTGACCTGCTGAACAATACCTATCTCGTTCACTTTGTATACGAAAAAGATGATCATTTTATCATCGTTGCCCATAAGTATAAAATGGTCTTTCTCATTAAGAAAAACCTTTTCCTGAAAGGAACTCCAGAAGAATTCCGAACATTTTGGGATGAAAAATACCAAGCTTCACGCCCGGGTCAAAGAGATCAAACTAATCGGGAGGGTAAAAATGGAACCTGAATTTGTCGTTCGCATTGATTGTAGTAAAGAAGAACTTCTTAAGGCTGTCAAGGAATATGTATTGGAAGGAACTCCCTACAAAAAGTGGCGAGTTATCATTTATTTATGCTTATTCATTTGTATTTTTCCATCACTCATTATTTTAGATAATTTAAATATCTTTTTTCGCATACTTATTGGTATCCTTGCGCTGAGCATGGCGATTCACACTTTAAGTCTTCCCTACACTCTACAAAATAAAACCATTGGTACTCAATACCATATTGCACCAATGCAACTTGTTCTATTAAAAAAGAAGGGAACTGCTGAAGACTTGGAAAGAATTAAAGCCATCAAAAAAGGACATATCTCTGGTAATCTGACTTTTTATTCGGGCCATTTTGAATATTCTGATATTATAAATCGTCCCTATTCCGATATTCAATATTTTTATAACGGAAATGATCACTTCATTCTTGTCTCCAATTCTGAAAAAATGGTTTTTCTTATTAGAAAAGATCTATTCCTCCAAGGTAATTCAGAAATGTTTGGGCAATTCATAAATAAGATGCGCAATCATATTTGAAGCGTAGTTCTTGGTGGCAGAGAAGGTACGTTTCTCTTGGCAATTACGCTCTAAATCTGATTTCCAAACCTAATCTTTTTTGGGATTAATTTCAAACTTATTCCCTATGTGTTGATGAGTAAAATCAATAGTCAAAATCATGTAACCATGAGAAATATTGAAATATATTTTTTTTAAAAGGAGCTATTTCACTATATGAATGCTAAAATAAAGATATCAACTTCTTTGATTTTATTTCCATCACATTTTATGAAATCAAAATGCCAGCAATTTTGGAGGTTTAAAATTGGAACCTAAATTCATCGTTCAAATTGACTGTACTAAAGAAGAACTTCTTAAAACTTGTTATGATTATCGGTATAAGGCAACTAAGGATAAATGCGCAAGAGTAGCCGTTCTTTTCTGTTTTGTTGGAGGTTTCTTCCCATCGCTTTTTTTGCTAATTATTCCATCTCCTATTTTTCTGGAAAATGTAAATATTTTTCTGCGTCTTTGTATACCTGGATACTTTCTGGCTATGATTCTTTTCTTTTTTAACATTCCGCGTATTTGGCAATACCGTACCATTGGAACTCAATATAATGTTACTTTAAAAAAACTGTTCCTGCTTAAAAAAAGTGGAACCACTGAAGATTTGGAAAGACTCCGGACAATAAAGAAGGGGCATATTTCAGGTACTCTAATTTTTTATCCAGATCACTTTGAGTACTCAGATATATTGAACAATAGATATTTGGTTCAATATATTTACGAAAAGGATGATCATTTTATCGTCGTCTCCCATGCTGTGAAAATGGTTTTGCTCATTAAGAAAAGTCTTTTTCTCAAAGGCACACCTGAAGAATTTAGGGCATTTTTGGATGAAAAGTATCAAGCTGCTCATCCAGGTGAAAAACATCAAGCTGCATCATAGATTAAAATCAGTTCCTTTTTTTAATCTTACTCCTGCCTTGTTGCTAAGACCATTAATATGGATAGTCCCGCAATTGCAGACGTCCCACCAGTTAATGGTGTTCCTGTAAGCAAAATCCCTGTTAAAATAACAAGTCCAATTACTCTAGCCCATGCTATAATACCCTCTTCAATTTGATTCAGCTCACTTGAATTATCTGAATTTTTTAATTGCGCTCACTACTATAGCGCACCAATACGCAAAAAAAAGCCTGCTACTTTCAAGTCTGTAACGTTTAGTTAAAAAAATTTGTCCCGCTACAAAGCAACTTAATTCTGTCGTATCCGATTCGTATTCCGCAACGATGAATGATAAAATTGTAGTATCAACCTCTTCATTCAAGTATTCAAAAATTTTCAATGCTCTTGGCACGGTCTTTCAGAGCTTTGGAAACTAACGTTAAAGGAGATAAACTATGGAACCTGAATTTATCGTTGAAATTGATTGTACAAAAGAAGAATTGCATAAAACCTGCTATGAGTATGCTAATGAAATAAAGGCTTATAAATATTCAAAATTAATTGTCGTTTTTCTTTACGTTTTTGATATGATCCCTTTTCTTTTTTTTCGACATCATTTTAATATTTTTTTGAGTATTGGCATCGCGCTATTATTTTTGGCTTTGATTCTTTATTTTTTTTACATGCCACTTTTTTTACAATACTTTATCATTATAAACCAAAATAACGTTAGTCTCAAGAAACTATCTTTAATGAAAAAAAGAAGAACTATTGAAGATTTGGAACAGATCAAAATTCTAAAAAAAGGACATATTACCGGTATTTTGATTTTTTATCAGGATCACTTTGAATACGCTGATATTATAAACCAAACCTATCCAGATATTGAGTACTTCTATGAAAAAGATGATCACTTCGTTCTTGTCTCTCATTCTAGAAAAATGGTTTTTCTTATTAAAAAAGCTCTTTTCCTTCACGGCATACCTGAAGAATTCAGGGCATTTTGGGATGAAAAATATCAGGTTGCTCATCCGGGTAAAAAGCATCAAACTGCACCATAGATTAAAATCAGTTTTTTTTGAAAAAAGGAGCTATCCTTTCTATCCAGCTATTATGAAAAGGTATATTGCATTAAAGATTATGGGTGTCTAACTGCTGGATCATATCATCATTGGTTCAGATGGTACCTATGCAGTAGCCTTCATTCTTTAGATTCTTGAGGTCTACAATATGATCTATTAGTTGAGGGGGGTTACTTGCAAAAAACATAAATTAATATAAAGTAATAATACAAACATTTGATGGAAGGAGAGCGTGATGAAAAAGCGTACAGTTATAATATATTTTGGTGTTGCAATCATTGTTTTTTCTATTATTTTCTATTATTTTTTTATGATCAAGCAGGATAATGCAATTAAACAGGTAACTCAAATAAATGATCAGGTAACAGATAATATAAAAGAAAAATTATATAAAAATCCTTATGTACCAAACGGCTTTAAAGCAATCGATGTCGGGGAAAATACTTGGTCTAAAGATGATCAGGGATATGTGAATTGGAATAAAGGGTTAGTTATTGAAGATATTTTAAATGGGAATCAATTTGTATGGGTACCGGTTAATCAAAATGACGTTACTTATAATAATTTAAAAACCTGGGGAACAACAGAAATAATCCTTACGGATAAAGATAGGAATCAAATTAATGAAAATGGCGGGTTCTATATAGCACGTTATGAGTGCGGTGTTCCCAAAGAAAAAAATGAACAATTAGAAAATATAAATAGATCTACCAACGATGTGGCAGGTATTCCGGTTTCTCAAAAAGGCAGTAGACCATGGAATTATATTTCCTTTGATAATGCCCAGAAAAATGCAATGACAATGTATAATAATGAAGATATCCATAGTGAAATTATTTCAGAAGCTTTCTGGAATATTACGATGCAATGGATTAGAAACGCAGGATATGATGTTGATAAGGATAGTAAGAGTTTTGGAAATTATTCAAATACATATTTTTCTTTTTCAGGTTTATATTCGTCAGATTACGGAAAATCCTATAGTTTTAAAGAAACGGGTGAAAAAGAGGATAAGAATTTAATCTTGGCTACGGGAATTGTGAGTAGCCATATGACAAATAATATTTATGATCTCGCCGGGAATCTGAAAGAATTTGTGAATGGTAAAAGGGCTGAAAGTTATGGTGGATATTATGATAATACTTCAACAGGTCCAGCAAATTCAAATTCGGGTGCATCTGGAGCAAATGATCAGCAAGGATTTAGAGTGACGCTTTACCATAATGAATAATTTTCAATTGAAAAATACAGAACTGTATTTTATAAGCTTTTTAAAAAAAGATTAAGGGGGTATTAAAAAAGCTGACTCCTGTACAATACAGAAATCAGCTTCTAGCCGCCTGAACTTTTTCAAAATGTCTTTGACACAGAGTCCATTTTATTCGTAACAGGTTCTATTATAATGTACACGCTTGTCAAGACCCGAAATTAGAAATTTTTAGATAAATCTCCTTTCGCATTTTGATTAGGCAACCAATGCCATATTTTCATAGAATACAACTGCCGGTGTTTTGTAATCGAATCGTTGGTGACCGCGTTCATGGTTATATTTAGCGATGTATTCCTTCATCATGGCTCTCACTTCAGTGACTGTTTCCGGGTACAACAAATACAGGCGTTCCTGTTTCGATTGCTTTGCAAAATGGTATGATACTGTCTCTCTGAATGAATCGTTCATGTTCGGGCCAATCGTATTTGACAAAAAAGATAAGTATTTGATCGCAATGGGAAAAAAGCGTCCCAGTATGGATGAAATTTCGGAATTTATGGAAAACAAACAGAAATTGAAAAAGAACCAGGAAAAGGTTGACGAGTGAAAATGACCCAACCTACAACTTCGAAAAGTTGCCTTGCATTTTAATATCAATTAGCAGTCAGGCCTATGCTGCTCAGTAAGCGTTTGAATAAACCAATCAATGGTTGTAGACATAAGTTGATTAAAAACTCTCATATCACCAGAAAAGAGATTGAAAACATGATCAGCACCAGCAATGATTTCTGTTCTAGATTGTTCATTCTGTGAAGATAAGATAATTTTCTCTCCGGTTATTGGGTTAACTGTAACATCAGCGGAACCATTTATTGTCATTACTGGGGCGTTCGAATTTGAAAACACTTCCAGAACATCGGTAGTATGTACATCATCAAACCAACTGAGACCTAGTTGAAGTGAACCACGCCAGGGAAACGTTAAATTATAGAAACCATCCCTTTTTGCAATAGCATAGTTTTCTTCCGATACCATTAAAGTGAGGTCAATGGATCCAGCCCAACAAAGAACCGATTTATATAACTGATTGGAACCGGCTGCCAGTAAAGCAATAGTCCCACCTTGACACCATCCCATAACTCCGATTCGATTGGGATCAACAGCTTCGAGACCGCCAATGTAATTTTGGGCAGCATCGGTATCGGAAATGGCGGTTTTAAAATTATAATTGATATAATCTTCGCTACTTTCGCCACTTCCAATAAAGTCAATACGAATACTCGCAATTCCGGCATCGGCAAGAGCATGTGCGGCAATTTTATATCCATCAGCTACTTCATTTTTATCTGATCCTGTCCCATGAAGCATCACGACGGCAGGAAATGTTCCTTGGCCATTTGGCAAACAAATAGCAGCCGGAATTTGATAATTACCATTTTGGATAAAAACAGTTGATTCCGTAAATTCAGGAGTTTCTGTTTCATTTAATGCTTGTGTTTTTTTATACATAACATCTCCTTTTGAACACTTATCTAAACATTGCAATATTTTCTGTATCAATTGGTGCCCGGCACAGGTATCAGCTGCGCCAGGACCTTCGATCGTTAGACTAATTGCAGATCCTTCAGCAACGCCGTAAATGCCGGTGTCGTGTCGATCAGATTAAAATCAATCACATCATCCAGCAATAATTCCATGCACAGATAATCGCCGTCATTGCTCATCGGCAGACAGCCAACCCAGAAAAAGTCCTGGGCCACGGCTACCTGATAAGCAAACGCGATCCCCGGATCAAACAGATTCAGGTACAGCAGCACCACCGGACACTTTTCTTTTTTGAGTGTCTTCAGGGCCAGCCGGAACTGCTGATCAATGTCGGCACCAGTCTGGTTGATAAACAACTTGCCGAGGCCGTTATGCCGGTCTTTTTTGAGCGTCATCAGACTTTTTTCCGGCTCCGGATGATCCGCTTTTTCACCTATTACAGCATCGATGCCAATATTACGGTAAATACTCAGGATCGTTTTTTGAAGCCCATCCGGCACATAAAGGGTGTGGGTGTCGTCTTGTTGATAGGCTCGGATCGCCAGACAAAGGGAGGCTCGCTGATAATCCAAATTTGCCAGATCGGTAATGTTAAAGGCAAATCCGCAGGGAATAAAACCATAGTGGGGACACATCTTCTGGGTAATCCGATGCCAGGCCACCGGTTCAACCAACAGGGCGTTGATGTCCGCAGCGGCTTCACAATAGGCGGCAATTTGGTCGGAAAGGTTTTTCATGACGGCAAAGTTGCGGTACTTTTTTTTCACCACGCCCATACCCATTTCGGCAATGCCGGGAAAATCAGCCAGGCGCACCGCCGCCAGATGGCCAGCCACTTCGCCGTCTGGGGCCACGGCCACCAGGGAATAGATCTGGCCATTCTGAGTGGCTTCAAAAAACTGATCCGGATAATAAACCTGTTCGCAACTATAAGAAAACTCGAATTCGTCATAAATACACCGGGCGACTTCAATGGCTTCTTCCCGGCGCAGCGGCCGATACTCAAAAGTGAGATCCGCCGGCAAATTGATCGGTGGTTCCGGTACCCGCCGCGTATACTCCGGCAACCCGGTGAGATACTTGACCAGGCGTTGCTCCCGGCCATTAAAGCCTTTGTTTTTGACAATCAGCTGGTCCAGGAAATGCTTCATAATTGAAAGCCCCAGCCCGTCATCGTATGGGTCTTCAATAAAATCCCCGGGGATGCCCTTATCGCGGATCACCACTGTGAAGGCCGTCTCATCGACTTCCACCGCCACGTCAAAATAATGCTGTTGTTCCTGATCGAATCCATATTTAATCACGTTGGCCATGGCTTCTTCCACCGCCAGATTCAAGCCAAAAATGTCTTTTTCCGCCAGTTGATAGTGGCCGGCGATTATTTTGATACAGGCTTGTACCGGCTCTGTCATCCTCATTTCATTGACGACCCGCATGCTGATCAGTTCCATCGTTTCACGCTCCCAATCTTTTTCACTTTATGCCGATAACATAAAGCTTCAACTTGATTTATCTAACTTGTTTCGTTCACATCAGCCATACTGATTAAAATGTTGTTGAAATTAAGGATGTAGCTGTAATTAAAATCCGTAGCCATCTCATTAACCAGTTTCAGGCCCAGGCTTTTTTCGGTGCCAAACTCACTCAGGTAGGCAATCGGGTTAAAGGGTTCCCCATCATCACGCAGCCGCAGCACCAAGTCCGTATCGACAATTGACAGCCGAATATCAATGAAATTTTCGCCATTCTTTTTAAATCCATGGGTAATAATATTGACACTCAATTCTTCCACGATCACCCCCACCCGGTTGGTTCGCCGGGCATCAATCTGATTGGCCACGCAGAAGTCCATCATTTTCTGGGAGATCCCGGTGGCCGCCGCGATTGAATTGGAAATAGTGACATCCATGATCCTGGTGTCTATTTTTTCCAGTAGCAGGATCGGCTGCAGCACGCGTGTTGATTGTTTTTTAATCAACCACGTCATAACAACAATTAATGACAGGGTCAGCATTTCACTGAGCACAAAAGCGATCCAGATCCCCCGCTCACCAAATTGCCTTTCCATCAGCAGGATCATCGACAGAATAATCAGGATATTTTCCAGGACCGTAATCACTGCGGAAAAGCCCCGACGGTCAACGGTCTGGTAGTAACAGATCATTAAAAAATTGATGCCGAAAAATGGCAGGGACAGGGAAAATATCCGAATCGCCGCCTGAATCGAGGCCATTGTCTGACTGTCGCCGGTGATGCCAAATAATCCGGCAATCTGCAGGGGAAAAAGCACAAAGACCACCAATAAGGAGACACACAGCAGAGTCACCGTGGTGATGGCGGTTTTGATGATGGCCGTAATGCCCTGGTAATCCTTTTCGCCATAGGTGCAGCCCACCACGGGAATGATGGTCTGGGCGGTGCCGCCGATGACAATCGTTGACAGGGACAACATATTCATGCAGACCCCGAAGGTCGCCACCCCCATCGGACCGATGGTCCCAACCAGAATGGTGTTAATCGATAGATTTCGCAGAAAATAGGTGATGCCGGTTAACGACGGCGGCGCACCGGTTAAGAAGAGCTCGCTGTAATTTTTTAAATCGGTTAGCGCGGGCCGGACAAATTTCAAGTGACGCTGTGGTGAACCGAAATAGATCCCGCTGACCGCCGCACCAACCAGATAACCAGACACGGTTGCCAGGGCGGCACCGGCTATCCCCATTTTAAAAACCCCCATAAAGACCAAATCCAGAATCAGGTTGATCACATTGGCGATGATTAAGATATTGGCCGCCAGTCGGGGATGGGAATCGGTGCGAATAAAATAGACCATGCCCGGAACCGTGATCAGAACCGGGGCGCCCAGCACCAGCACCGAAAGAAAGTCTTTAACCAGCGGTTTCAGGGAACTTCCACCGCTTAATACCGTGGCGATTTGATCCGCAAAAATAAACCCCACCGTCGCAAATAAAACCGAAACAATCACCAGTCCCAGTAACGACAGGGTAAAATTCAGATTGGCACCATTATGATCCATGCGGCCCTTGCAATGGGCGACTCGGATTGACCCGCCAACCCCAATCAGGGCGTAGAGAGCACTGAATAAAAACATCATCGGCGCACAGATATTAACCGCTGCGAAGGCCTCGGTGCCCAGGATGTTGCCCACGATAATCCCATCGACCACAATTCCCAGCGACAGGGCGGCGTTCATCATAATCGTGGGTAAAAGATAGGCAAAGAACTTTCGTCTCAGTAATATCCCGGTGCGTTTAAATTGGGTTTCACCGGATTTGTCTGCTTTCATATGCTGCATCCATCGTCGTCAGTAAAAAAGCAATGCTCTGATAAAAAATCAAATTTTTTATTTTTATTATTGTGCCTTTCAAAGCGCGAACCAACACTATCCCCAATGATTGCTCCCAGCATTTTACACCCCTCCGGTTATTTTTATCAATTTTATCACAAACTTCATCGCCACTAAAACTATTTCTTTAGTTTGACGCTATTTTTCGGGATCGATTACGGTCCGGCTCGGTCACTTTAAAAATTATTATTGACACCGCAAAACCAATCATGTATAATTACAGACAAATGCAGTCTATAATATCTTGGTGGAGGAATTACGATGAAGTATACGAAAGCAACGAACTATGCTTTGCATATCATGGCCTATTTCGTTAAGCAGGAAGGCACCGACAATTTAAGTCTTCAGCCGTTAGCCAGCCACATGAATATCTCACCGACCTACCTGTCTAAAATCTTGACGCAATTAGTCAAGGCTGATCTGATTCAGTCGACCCCTGGCGCAAACGGCGGTTATAGTCTTAGAAAAACGAAGACTGAGATCAGCTTTTATGACGTCATTCAGGCCATTGAAGGCAGCGGCGCGCTTTTCACTTGTGAAATGGACGAGAATCGCACGTGTCAGATAGAAAAAGTGATGCAAGACGCCGAAGCGAAAATGGTGAACCACCTTAAAGAAAAACGTCTTGTTGACGTTGTCTGAAAAATAAAAAAATCAACAGTTTGACCTGCTCATTTTTTTAAAGCAATTACAGATATTTACAGTCTGTATTATATTTTATTGGAGGTTTTTTTATGAATCACATGCACCATCACAACCAACTGGATCAAAAATTTTTAACCAAAATTGCCATTTTAGACAGCCGGCAAAGGCAGCAGCTCATCGCACCCGAAGATCTGATTAGCCAGATGCCCATTCAAAAAAACCATACCTTACTCGATGTCGGAGCCGGCTCCGGCTTTTTTACCATTCCGATGGCTGCCAGCACATCCGGCAAAGTATACGCGATGGACCCGGATGGACGGATGCTCAGCGTCATCGCGGATAAGGCTAAGGAAAAAGGACTGACTAATATTGAACCCATTCAAGATTATCTGGAGCACTTAAGCATTTCGAATAACAGTGTTGATTTTGTAATGGCATCCTTAATCCTCCACGAAGTAAGTTCCCTGCCAAAAGCGCTGGCAACTCTATTTGCGGTACTAAAACCAGGCGGGCACCTGTTCTGTCTGGAGTATGAACAGGACGACCTGATCATCGAAGGACCGCCCATGGCCATTCGCATTGGCTCAGCGGAACTCGAAAAAGCATTGACATTGATGGGCTTTGACATGGTCAGGAAGACTAAAATTAATGACGCCATCTATACGGTTTTAGCCGTTAAAAAGGCGCAGTAACTTATGAAAACAAATAAAGCTTTCGCAGTAGGTTTCTGTTTTTGGCAAAATTAAATTAACGCCTGATACCTTTATCTTTCAATAATTGCAGATCCTTCGGCAACGCCGTAAATGTCGGGCCATCAGCAGGACCCCGCTGATCATCCGGTAAGAATGTAAATGATATTGTAAAAGTGTACCACTGGAGGTGTGGACGACATCGGGGCGGGCAGATGGTCAGGAATATATCGCTTTAAAGGTCAACGATATCAGCATGTATCCCCGCTACCTGGAAGGTGACATCCTGATTGTCAGAATCACCCCGAATTGTCCAAATGGCAGTGATGTCATTGTTTATGCCGATGGTGCTGATGCGGTCTTAAGGCAGATCCAGCAAAATGAGGACGGATCACTAACCCTCAAACCGTATAACCCGGAGTACCCCTCCCAAGACCTACCCTGCGGAAGCAGCTGGCGTCACCATTCTTGGTGTTGTTGTCCAAATGAGAAGAACTTTGTTTTTAAAAAAAACGATTACAGCTTTGTTTGCTTGTAATCGGGTTTGTCTTCGAGCTGAAAACCGGTTACTTACGTAACAGGTTCTATCTAACATCAATTTTGATGCGTAGTTCTTGGTGGCAGAAAAGGTAGGATCTATCAGTATCCCCTTTGATAAGTTCTATCATTAGCGTTTGTCTATCAGAAATTTCCAGCAATTCCAATCAAAATTTTCAATTCCACCAACCCCACACTAATATTTCATTTTCCCGACTTCATCAATACCAGTGATTGTTTCTGAATTCAGGCCACTACCGATAACTTTTTCCTGATACAGGCGCATCAGTTCGGCCACACATTCACTCTCGGTTATTTTTTTATCAAAACCGTAGGCGTCCATCACCGCCCGGTCATTGAGCTGGTGAGCCTTGCGCAGGGCCGAGGGCATCACCGTTTCGTCGTAGAGATCGGCAAAGCTGCTGTCCGGGTATAAGGCCCGGGCATTAAGAATTTCCTGGGCGGTTTTTTCGATCATGGCTTGTTGTTGGTCGGTGGGGGTTGGCCAGACAAAGTTGTTGTAGACGATGTTAATCGAATAGCTGTAATCACTTTTTAATCGACAACAAACTGCTCGCATCCAGGCCATATGAACATTAGACTCTAATATACCAAAGTGGTATAACGTTGCATTTGGCATTAGTCTCACCTTATTACTACACAGAATATCTGAATTCATAAAACCAATGGGTATATATCTGCGTCGTTCGGATGAAACTTCTGGAATGACCACATAATTACCTTTTGGCATATTTTCCACTTGAAAACGTGTTGGTGTTTCCGCAAGTTTTAATGTAGCACCTCGTTTGCTTTCCATTCGAAATGCTTTTACTGCTTCAACTCTTTTTAAACACTCCGACATTTTTCTGAGTTCATTTGGCGGACAATCTCCCAACCAGAGACAATATCGCGGTTTTTGACTGATAAATTCTTTTGCACCATACCATTTTTTAAACCATTTTTCAGATTGTGGTTCCTTAGTAATAAAATCATATTTTTCTTCTTCCGTGAAAAGATAGAAGCCCCCATCAATTGGTTGGTTTCCAATTCCAATTGATGGTACATCACAAATGGTTTTAGTACGACTTTCCACAAAAACATTGGGTGCATCGACCAGGTACCCATTTATATTATCAGCAAATTGTATAATGCTTTCATTCAGATAAATCCGTTTGACTCCATCATCCTGAACCTGGCTAAACCCGACAATGACGCAATGCACCGCCGCCTTATCCTTGGCTTCGCTATCCCATTTAAAAGTTCGATAGGCAAAGTCAATGTGAATGTGCTGCTGTTCCATTAAATCTTTCCAAAGAATAGCAGACTGTTCACCCTGAGTAGTGGAATTGGTGCTGACAAACGCTGCGTGAATGGACGTGGCATCAATATATTTGGCAGCCTTTTCGAACCAGGCGCATACAAAATCCAGATTGCTGGCTCCTTTCAGTTTTCCAAAAATGTGATCCATATCGGATTTTTGCTCTTTCGACATCATTCTCGCTCCAGAAAACGGCGGATTCCCCATAATATAATCAAGCTCTGTTTTCGGCACCACCGCTTCCCAGTCCAGCCGCAGGGCATTGCCTTCGACAATATTGGCGTAGCTTTTTAAGGGCAGGAAATCCAGATGCATATGGATGATGTCTTCGGTTTTCATCATCATCTGGGATTCGGCAATCCACAGGGCGGTTTTCCCCACCGAAACCGCAAAATCATTGATCTCAATGCCATAGAACTGATTGATGGACACCTTAATCGGGGTATGAGCGTCGGTTCCCATCCGGATCTGATCCCCCAGTAGTACCTTCAGCACCTCGTTTTCCAGCTTTCGCAGGGCCAGGTAGGATTCGGTCAGGAAATTTCCCGAGCCGCAGGCCGGGTCCAGAAAGGTCAATCGCGACAGTTTGGTCTGGAATTCTTCCAGCTGGCGGTTGCGGGTTTTTTCGATGGGAATCGCTTTGATGTCCGCAAATTTTTCTTTCAGCTCGTCCAGAAACAGCGGATCAATCACCTTGTGAATATTCTCAATGGAGGTGTAATGCATTCCCCCGGATCGTCGGGTACTGGGATTGAGGGTGCTCTCGAAGACCGCCCCAAAAATCGTCGGGCTGATTTCGCTCCAGTCAAAATCTTCACTGGCGTTATCCAGCAGCAGATTGACAATGGTTTCATTGAAGTTGGGTATTTCGATGGCTGCTTCCGAGAATAAACCCCCATTAACATAGGGAAAAGAAGCCAGGGTGGGTTCCAGATAGGGGTCACGGTCGGTCGGTTTGGTATCCAGCACCTTGAACAAATCGATTAAGGCTCGTCGGACATCCTTGACGTTATAATCTTTCAGATAGCTGTGAAACTTGCCATGTTTGCCAAAAATCCCGGCATCCTCGGCGTACAAGCAAAAAACCAACCGCACACACAGCATGTTGAGATTTTTCAAACTGTCCGGGTCATCGGGATGAATATACTGTTTCAGCAGTTCATCATAGAGTTTGCCCACCAGCTCACCGGCTTGGATGGAAATCTCCATTTCTTTTTTAATGTGATTGTCCCCGGTATCCACTAAGAATTCCAGGCAATAGGTTTCGGCGGGGAGATTTTCCAGCAAAATTTCTTCCGGTTCGCCGTTGGGCTTTTCCATATCATAAATCAGAAATGCTTTGAAATTACAGGTAACAATCCAGCGCGGCCGTTTGGAATAAGGTAGGTCGGCGGAATAACGTTTGGCCTGCTGAAAAGGACTGAGCATGGTGCCATCGGATTGTTTGATGGCTTTACGAAGATCCTTATTAATGCCCTTCTGTTCAATTAGCACATGAGTTTCGGGGATAATCCCATCGATGAAACTGGTATGATCCAGCACGACCTGATCTTCAAAGATAATAAACTGCTCGGGATTTTTGACCCCCAGGACATCTCGCAATAAAGAAAGCCAGAACGGCTGACTCTGGCCTTTTTCGTAACCTTTACCGGTCCACATTTCAACAAATTGTTTTGCTGCTGCTCGTCTTTCTGCATCCGTCATTTTAACAACCTTTCAACTAATAATATATGTCTGAACTCAGTTTGATAAATGATTCGTCAATTGATGATGTTGGCATGTTAATCATCAAACGACTTTTACTTGGTATTATAGCATTAATTCCAAACTATTTAAATCGATTGCTGAAAATTGAAACAGGCTAAACCGAATAAAAAAAACGCTATGCCATGGTTAACCGATTCCATGACATAGCGTGTGCTATGTTAATTTACATTGAAACTTTTTTTATTTTGCCAACATATCTCTGTTTAGCAGATCTATTCTGAGAATGGCATATCTGTTCGCGTTTGAAGTCAATAAAAAAAGAAGATGCTAGATCTTGGCACCTTCTCGTATGATTTGCAAATAAGCAATCACATATAATATCTATAATTCTACACTATTTCACAAAAATGTCAATAGCCCCACGACCGGGGCTTTTCACTTACTGTATTTCTCAATTATCGGTTTGAAATAGATCTTTTCAGCTAGCTTCCTTGCTTCAATGGCTTCGGCCAAATCCTTCTTCCTTTTAACAGGTATGTCAGCTGCATTCATTTCTAATTTTAAACAACCACAGCTTCTAGTTCGATTATTCCTTAAGGTGATTCCTTTTACGATAATCTCTTTTTTACATTCGCACCTACACTGCCAAAGAGCGTTATTGTGCTTGACCAAGCCAACATATTTTACAACAGGGATCATCCCTGGTTGAGTTGTAGCAAATGAATTTTACAGCCAGTCGCGAGTCCTTTTGAATTCATCGTCGCTTGGCTTCTGAGAATCAGGGAGATCTAAAATGCTATAAATTAAAAACGCTGGCAATATGAATACGCTCGTTATTGCCTGCACTTCGATTGGGATATCTTGATACCCTAAGGTAATTGCTAGTGTCAATAATGTACTGGTTAGCCAAATTAATGTGGCTGGCACAGTTACCCATAAATCATATAGCCGTTGTTTTGTGTAAAAGAATCTTTTGTCATGGTATAAAATCGCAAATATTAAACTATTCAGGGTGATTATCATGGCCTTTCGAAGCCGCGGTAACGAAATAAACAATCGATATGACGACATAGCAAAAAACATCAAACATGATATCAAATAAATCATGTTCACGGTCGAATCTGAAACTACAACTTGAAAACTCATAACTTTCACCTCAGTTATTATAATCTTAACCCCAAAAATTCATCCAGAGCTAGAAAATACACGCTAAGCTAGCGGGTCTGTTTTGATCAAAGATAACAATCCAATTTATTAATTTATCGCAAAACCTAATGATCTCGAGCGATAATATGGTGTCTTCTGGTTGACAAGTATCATTTTCATAGTATTAGATAATTGTATAAACGTCAATATTATATATTATGAAATCAAATTTAATAATTACAAAAATTAAGTCTATTCTTGCACATTGTTTGAAGGCTGTCAATAAAGAAAATTGGCAACCTTCTTCTCCCCACTTATATAAAATAATGACCCTTATTTTTCTGTATTAAGGGTTTTTAAGAAAAAAAATAACTCCACAGTGACTAAACTCTGCAGAATTATTTTTTAAAAACCTTTAGAAAACACCGCCCTGTCCGCCCCATCATCTAAATTTCTTTTTTGCGCAATTTCCTATAAAACAAAAGAACCTGCTACTTTACGTAACAGGTTCTATCTCAACATCAATGTTGATGCGTAGTTCTTGGTGGCGGAGAAGGTGGGATTTGAACCCACGCACCGCGCAAACGGTCTATACCCTTAGCAGGGGCACCTCTTATAGCCACTTGAGTACTTCTCCAAAGGTAATAATAAATGTTATTACTATTCAATTTCAAGCATTTGATGGCCGAGAGGGTGGGATTCGAACCCACGTGGGCTTGCACCCTAACGGTTTTCAAGACCGCCCCGTTATGACCGCTTCGGTACCTCTCGCAATTCAAAATGCAAGATTAATATTACCAATAATTTCTAATATTGTCAAGCGTTTTTAAAGAAATTTTTCAAGCGGCTATTATTTTTGTTGTTTTTATATTTTTACAATCCAATTGAGTTGATCAGTGACATTGCCAGTTTGCATGCCATATAATGTGTCATATATCTTTTGCGCATATTCGCCTATTTCACCGTTGTTAAATGTCATTTCGATGTCTTTCCAGCCTAATGTTCCAATCGGCGAAATAACCGCCGCTGTGCCCGTTGCAAAGGCTTCCTGGATTCTGCCTTGCTGATAGGCTTCATATAATTCGTCAATCGTGATGCGTCGTTCATCAACTGTTTTTCCCCAATGTTTTAATAATTCGATCACGCTCTTACGGGTAATTCCCGGTAAAATAGTCCCTGACAAAGATGGTGTCACAAAGACATCGTCAATCAGGAAAAATACATTACTGGTTCCGACTTCTTCAATGTATTTTCGTTCGACCCCGTCCAGCCAGAGAATCTGTTCAAATCCCTTGGTGCTGACTTTTTGTTGTGCCGCTAATCCGCCGGCATAATTACCGCCGCATTTGGCTTCGCCGGTGCCGCCGCGTACCGTTCGAGCATATTCGTCTTCTACATAAATCCGTTCCGGAGCCATTCCGCCTTTGTAATAGGAACCTACCGGCGACATAATAATCATAAATATATATTGTTTGGAAACGCGAACGCCAATAAATGGATCGGTCGCAAAAACAAAGGGCCGAATATAAAGCGAAGTCCCGGGAGAATTTGGAATCCAGTTTTCATCAAGTTTCACAAGTGTTTTTAAGGCCTCTAAGACAAAGTCTTCATCAATTTGCGGAATACACATCCGTTCATTGGAGCGGTTCATCCGTTTTAGGTTTTCCTGCGGTCTAAACAATTGCGTCTCACCATTAGGGGTTTTATAGGCTTTTAATCCTTCAAATACCTCCTGGGCATAATGGAGCACCATTGATGATGGCATCAGCTCAATCGGGCCGTAGGGCATTATCGTTGCATCATGCCATCCAATTCCTTCGGTATAATCCATCATAAACATATGATCAGTAAAGTGTACCCCAAAAGCCAGCGCATCTTCCTTTGTCTTTTCTTTTAGGTTTGTTGTTTTAACAATTTTAATTTCCATGTTTTCCTCCAATATTCGCAAGTGGAAAAACCACTGTTTTAAATCATGAGAATAGTATAACCACTTTTGTATACAAAATACAAGTGGAAAATCATAGAATTGTGTTCTTTCTAAATACATGATTCAATCGCTTGCTTTCGCGCGTCTTTTACCGCCGCAAAAAATAAAGAAAACGATGGCTGAACCCATCGTTTTCCTACCTTGCTTAGTCTAAAAAATATATTTCAATGTTTTGTCTTCCCCAGGTGTTGCATTCATCCTGGCTGTTCTTATAAATATCAATGACGCCGTACCCTACTGCACCGCCGCGGTCTTCTACGGTATAAACTCCGCCAAGGGCCGGAATATATACCTGGGTTCCAAATGGAACGCCATCCCAGGCCGCAATCGTTCGGCCTTCCTGTGGTGCCAAACCTGAAGCAGTATTGCTTCCTGTCGCGGTATAAGCGGTAGCGCTGACTGTCATCGTCGTGCCTTTAAGGCTGTTATCCTGATCAACTTTCGCACTGCTGGTGGTGCTCACCGTGCTGGATTCCACATTGACATCGCCGGTCACTGATTTAACCTGAACCTCATCCGGCATAACAATTGTCGTGGCTGGTCCCACTTCAATAATTTCTTCAACAATCGGGGTGATTTCTTGACTCTCAAGGACTTCCCGGCTGACTTCAACATCATTTTCAAATCGGATTCGCTCTTTAACATTGCTTTTTCCATTTTGACCAACCTGAACCACAACTCGTGTTCCGGTATCCAGCGCATCATTTACAATGATGCTTGCGGTCATGGGGATATCTTTAATCTCTGCTGATTCGACTACTTTCACTTGGGTTACCTTAATATCACCGGTGCTGATTGTCAGAGGCGTTTTTACCCCGGGTTCAACCCGATCGTCCGCATCAATTGTGATCCCATTTTCCGCCAGCAAATCACCGACGTTTTCTGCTCCGGAAAGATAAGCAATCGTTTTTGTACCGATGATAATGTTTCCAGAAATCTTTTTATCAATCCTGACATTAATAACATCCTTGAAAAGGGTTGTTAACGGGCTGCTATATTTATATTCATCACTTGCCGGAAGATCATTTGCTACTAGAACTTCCTCTAGGGACTCGAGCAATTTTCCTTTAACAGTATATTCTTCACCTTTGAAAGTAACCTGAACTTCTTTTTCAACGGTAAAAGCACTGGAGACACCCACAACGACAAGAAGAATTAAGGCAATAAAGCCAATTCTTACGCCGGGATATTTCTTGAAAAATTCCCCTGTTTCTCTCTTAGTATTCATAAATTATACCTTTCATTTGTCAACAATAGTTAAATAAAAGTTACACGTTTGTTACAGCAAGTCTATCATCCTACCTAGCCCATGTCAAGTTTTTTGTGCCTGTTGGTGGTCCAAAGGGAGACCTCGTCCCAATTACAAACCATGTTTTCGCCCATTCCCATGCCATAATGGGGAATGGGGTAAATTTTTGTTTGCACGTATTTTTTTATAAATTTGCAATATTTTCCATAATAAGCTAGTTTTTAGAAAAATGTTTTATACTATATGTTGTGTCTGATTATTCATATAATTTAAACGAACGGAGAACATATGCTCAATACAACAAATAATAATCAACCGATTAAAATATTGCAACTTGAATTGCTCAGCTGGTTTGAAAACGCGAAAAGAAATCTGCCTTTTCGCCAGACAAAAGACCCCTATTCCATTTGGATTTCCGAAATCATGGCTCAGCAAACCCAAATTGACACGCTTATTCCCTATTACAATCACTTTATCAGTCTCTTTCCCAATGTTGCTGCTCTCGCTGAGGCCTCGGAGGATGAAGTCATTAAAGCCTGGGAAGGTTTGGGGTATTATTCCCGCGCGCGAAATCTGCACCAGGCGGCTAAACTGATTGTATCTGAATACGACGGAATTTTCCCGAAGCAATTTGCTCAGCTCATCAAACTTCCAGGGATTGGTCCTTATACCGGCGGAGCGATTGCCAGTATTGCTTTTAATGAAAAAGTCAGTGCCGTGGATGGCAATGTTCTGCGGGTCATTAGCCGCTACTGCAATAGTATTGATGATATTGGTGAAGCCAAAACAAAAAAAAAGGTGACCCAATGGGTCGAAACCATCTTGCCGGATGCCGCCGGCGATTTTAATGAAGCCCTGATGGATTTGGGTGCGGTTATCTGCAGCCCTCAAAGTCCCAAGTGTTTGATCTGTCCAATTCGGTTGGGTTGTCAAAGTTTTGCATTTGGCACCACTGACCAAATCCCGATAAAAAAGAAAAAGCAAAAACAACTCACGAAAAAAATGGAAGTGGGTATCGTCAAACAAAATGGCGCTCTCTTTTTTGTCAGACGTCCGGAATCTGGTCTTTTATCCGGAATGTGGTCTTTTCCCATTATTGAAGTCTCAGAGGGTACGGGAACGGACATTAAAAAAAAGCTCAGGTCGTATTTTCCTGAGCTTTCTAATCCCGTTCTAATCGGGCAGAGCCGTCATGTTTTCTCTCATATCATCTGGGAGATGTCCGTTTACGGCTTTGATTTAGGTAACCTGGTTTGTGAAACCGCCGCTATCCCATATCATCCGAATCCTTCTGAATCATCTGAAAGCCAAACCCACAGCACTCAATTCAAGGCTTTATCCGATATTGATGACTTAACCCTACCGATCGCCTTTTCCAAACTTTTAGTCCTTTTAACCGATTTTTAAATTTACTGATGACGTTCTACTTGAAAGCGGTGCATGATAATATCGGTATCGCTTTCTAATAGGCCGGCTTTCTTTTTAGCAATGGCGATCTGCTCTTCTGGGGTGTTGACGCCTTCCAGATCCGGCAGCAGCAATCCTCTGTTTAATCCTTTTTCCACAATAACCCCGTATTTTTTTGCATCCAATTCTGCTAAACTGGTTACCCGCTCCGGTGCTCCCAAAACATCCACACTGATTTCCAAATCTCTGAGTTCCGGTTCTTCAATTGGTAAAAAGCGGGGATCGTAAGCCGACGCCTCAATGGCATTGCGGATAATTTCCTGGGCAATATTTTCGGTAACCGGTCCGGTTGTTCCGATACACCCTCTGAGCTCGCCATGTTTATGAATCGATACAAAAACCCCAGCCTGCTGATTTTCAAGTTCTTCCAGTGCTTTTGGATCAATTTTATTTTGTTTTTTATAATGCGCGAAATTTAATTTTCTTCCGCGTTGCGCCCATGTATTGATGGTTGCCCGGGCGAGGGCTACAAACGGACCCTCATTGGTGCGTCGTTCTTGATAGGAAAGCATTCGCTCCTCATCGTAACGGTCAATTAAGCTGGGAATCGTCTCCTCTTTGAGTTCAATATAGGCCGCCATATAACCCACGCCAAATGGCCCTTCATAGGAAAACACCTCAGCTTCGCTATCATAGCCGTCAATGGCGCCCAATCCCATAATAATCGGCCGTAATCCGCATTGGCCAGCCGGCTGGTAAACCTGGGGCGGAATGGTCAAAATGGAATAATAATTTTTCTGTTCAATTCCTGTGATGATATTTTCATCAAAAAGTGCGCCCATTGGATTAAATGCATAGGGGCCTTCATCTTTTAAACAATGCGAAAGATCAGCGGATACCAGGATCATAGCTTCTTTCCCACGGGCTTCAATGGCTTCACGAATCACGGTGCCCATTTCATATAACTCAATCAGGCTTAATTCCCCAATGGTAATATGAACAATTTTATAATTTTTATAATATTTTTCAATAAAATAAAGCGGTACCAGAACGCCATGATCGATATTGAGTTCAATTTTGTATTCGTCGGCTGTCGTCTGATTTAAAAAGATAGTATGACATTGATTTTTTGCGAAGCTCATATTCAATTCATCTAAAAGCCCCATATCGCAGTCTTTTTCTAATGAATAACTGTCGTTTCCAAATTGTTTTAAATCGCCTTTCAGATGTTGCTCATAAACTACGGCAACACCATCTCGGAAAACATTTCCATGCGGGGTAATGCAGACGATGACTTCTGGTTTTATCTCGGCAACTTTTAGTGATAAATCGCGCAGTCCTCGAATCGTTTTTTCTGCCTCATGCTCTCTGCCGCCGCCAACTTCGGGTATCAAGACCGGCGGATGGCAAGAAATTGCAATCCCTTTTAAGTACATCATTTTCACTTCCTTCTTGTTATTTCAAATTATAAAACGCATCTTTGCCGGCGTAAACGCCCAGCTGACCCAGCTGTTCTTCAATCCGCATCAGCTGATTGTATTTGGCCACCCGATCTGTTCTTGACGGCGCGCCTGTTTTTATCTGACCGGCATTAACGGCTACCACCAGATCCGCGATGGTCACGTCTTCTGTTTCTCCTGACCGATGGGATACAATGGCCGTATATCCGGCCCGTTTAGCCATTTCAATGGCATCCAGGGTTTCGGTTAATGTCCCTATTTGATTCACTTTGATTAAAATCGAATTGCCGATACCTTCGTCAATCCCCCGTTGCAGCCGCTGCGTGTTGGTAACAAAAATATCGTCTCCAACCAGTTGGACTTTTTTGCCCAGCCGTTGGGTCATGACTTTCCAGCCCGCCCAATCTTCTTCATCTAAACCGTCTTCGATCGAAATGATCGGGTATTTTTTCAGCAGTGCTTCATAAAAATCGACCATTTCCTCAGCCGTTTTTTCCACGCCTTCTCCTGCTAAGGTATATTTTTTTGTTTCGGCGTTATAAATTTCTGATGCCGCTACATCCATGGCCAGCTGCACATCTTCCCCGGGAACGTAACCGGCCTCTTCAATCGCCTGAACAATCACCTGCAGCGCTTCTTCATTGGAACTTAAATTCGGTGCGAAGCCGCCTTCATCCCCAACGGAAGTCGCTAAACCCTTACTGCTCAACACCTTTTTTAATTGATGGAATATTTCCGCCCCCATGCGAACCGCTTCCTTGAAATCACTGGCGCCCACCGGCATAATCAGAAATTCCTGAATATCGACATTGTTATCAGCATGTTCGCCGCCGTTGATGATATTCATCATCGGGGTTGGCAATATTTTGGCGTTAATGCCCCCCAGGTACCTGAATAACGGCATGCCCAAGTATTTTGCAGCGGCATGAGCTGCCGCCATGGAAATCCCCAGAATAGCATTTGCGCCGAGTTTTCCTTTATTATCCGTTCCATCCAAGGCGATCAGCGCCGCATCAATGGCCACCTGATCGGTGACGTCCATTCCCACCAGGTATTCCACCGTATAGGCGACATTGGCCACGGCTTTTTGAACGCCCTTTCCCTGATACCGGCTGATATCGCCATCGCGCAGTTCCACCGCTTCAAACGCACCGGTAGAGGCTCCCGATGGAACAATACTTCGGCCCATGGTTCCATCTTCACAATAGACATCCACTTCAATAGTGGGATTTCCCCGAGAATCTAATATTTCTCTTGCAATAATATCTTTAATATAAGTAGCCATCTTTTTTCCTCCTGTTTTTTACTTTCTATTTTACTATATACACCTAATTTAATGACTTAAACTTTTTCAACTGTAAAAAGCCACGCTTCCCCGTCTCGGCAGTTCACCGCGTCTTACCGGGTAAGTGGCAACCCGCCAAGCAATAAAAAAACTCTGAAAAAGAAACCTTTTTCAGAGTTTTTTCTATTTATTTTTCAGGGGCAACTACGGGTTCCCCGTCCTCATCGATCAGTACCGTGAGTCCGCCGCCGAAATTGTCGTAATGGTATAAATAATTAATTCCGGTTTCTGTATCTTCGATGATCTTACATCCAGATGTTTCTCCAGTGGATTCATTAACCACGATTTTAAATCGATTTTTCTTTTGCTTTTTTTCTTTCATTTCTATCCTTTTCTCCTCTTAAATCAAGTAGGCTTTTTCTATTATATACAATTCAGAATAAAAAATCAATTTATGAATACAAAATATCGAAACTATCTTAATCAGCTTCTACCAAACCATCGATCAGGCAAAACGATTGTCGATGATTCGGACACTTTTCTTCTCGGATCGAGGCAAGAATCCCATCGGACTTGCCACCGGAATAATGCTTAAGCCAACCTGTGATTTAAATTGCCGTTTCACTTCATTTTCCGTACTCTGCTTGTTATATCCGTCCTTGATTTCGAAATTCAAAAACACCCAATCCTTGCCGTCTTTGTGATCAACGGTAGCTAAATACTCGCTGCTGACGCCATCGACTTTTTTTAACAGCTCATCGATCTGTCCCGGATAAATATTCACGCCCTTGACCTTAACCATATCATCGGTTCTGCCGACAATGCGGTCATGCCGGGGATAAGGCGAACCGCAGGGACAGGGACCGGGAATAAATCTGGTAATGTCATGGGTCCGATATCGCAATAGCGGTGCCCCTTCCTTTTTCAGCGTGGAAATAACCAGTTCTCCATAGCTCCCCAGTGGCACCGGTTTGAGCGTTTCCGGGTCGATAATTTCAAAATAAAGATAATCCGTCCAATAGTGCATCCCGTGATGCTCACTGCAATCAATGGAAATTCCCGGACCATAGATTTCGGTCAATCCGTAAATGTCAAAAATCTCGATTCCAAATTCATCGGCGATGCGGTTGCGCATTTTTTCACCCCACCGCTCAGAACCGATGATGCCCTTCTTTAAATGCAGTTTGTCTGCCAGGTTTTGTTTGGCGACTTCTTCTGCTAACAGCAAAGCATAGGAAGAAGTTGAAGCCAACACCGTGGTTTTCAGATCAGCCATCATCTGCAATTGCTTTTGGGTATTCCCCGGTCCCATGGGAATGGCCATGGCACCCATTTTTTCGGCTCCGGCCTGAAAGCCGATTCCGGCGGTCCAGAGACCATATCCCGGAGTTATTTGAATGCGATCTTCCTTGGTCATTCCAGCATAGGCATAGCAGCGGCTGAACATGATTGCCCAATCTTCGACATCCTTGGCTGTATAGGGGATAATGACCGGCATACCGGTGGTTCCCGAGGATGAATGAATGCGAACAACTTCGCTGTCCGGTACGGCTTGAAGCCCTAATGGATAGGCTTTTCTCAAATCGCCCTTGTCCGTAAATGGCAGTTTTTCAAAATCCTCCATGGTTTTTATATCATCCGCAGCAATCCCTGCATCTTTGAATTTTTGTTGATAAAACGAACTTTTATGCTCTAACCGTTTTATTAATTCCTGTAAATTTCTCAGTGTTTCTGTTATTTCCATCCGTCTTTACCTCTTTCTCCCAATATCAAAAAAGACTCATCCTGCTATTGTATAAAACAATAAAAGGATGAGTCATATTAACCCACGGTACCACCTTTGTTCGCAATCTGCGCTCTCAAGTCTATCCAAATGCTGCCACATTTGTCATCTATTAACGTTGATGAAACGTCGTGAAATACTCAGGCCAGGCCCTTTCCTCACACCCTCCGGTGCCCATTATATCAATCCGCTTGCTGTCAGGTTTTCACCGTTCCTGACTCTCTTTGAGTGCGCTAAAGATTTTACTCCACCTTCACAGGTTTACTTTTTTTCTGAGTATAGCGTTTATTTTTATCTTTGTCAAGCGAATCATTTATTTAATAACCCCGTTGGTGATACAAATAACCAGATTCATTTTCTTTTCTCCCGCTTTTTCAAATTGAATCGTTGCAAAAGCGCCGTTTTTTTCCACGATCGTTCCTTTTCCAAATCGTTGATGGGTCACGATCGTGCCCTTTTGATAAGCCGAAAGATCCATGTCCGCATTTTCTTCTTGTGTTCCGGTATAATCCTGCCATTTAATGCCCGGATTAAAAACGCTTTGAGCCGACTGATTTTTTGATCCAGCCGCAGGTTTACCGGAATGCGGTTTTTTCTTTGGCAGCCCATCAATTAAGTAAGTAATAAAGGGAGATGGTTTAATGGCATTTTGTTTTGATTTGACGCAAAGAAAAATCAGCTCTTTCTTCGCCCGGGTTGCCCCAACATAAAAAAGGCGAACTTCCTCCGCATATTGCTTCTCATCTTCCGGGGCTGATGACACACTGGGCAGCTGACCTTCGGTTGCATCGATAATAAAGACCTTTTCAAACTCCAGGCCCTTACTTGAATGCAGGGTGGAGAGGGTAACTCTTGGCTTTTTGTCATTTTGCGTTTGTGGCTCTTTCAGTTTTTCTTCCAAAAGATCGAGTTTGGTGAAAAAATCCTGAAAATTAGCGACCCGGCCGCCCAGTATTTTTAACACCGAAAGTTTCTGCTCAATGTTTTCTTCCGATTGGCCGGAACTGATTCTAAAATTTAAATAGGAGCGATAACCCAGATCATCTAAAATCATCCGGATTCCATTTTGCGGATTTGATGTCTTAAGCCGCTGAAAACCGTCCTTTAATTCCTTAAAGCGTTCAATCTGCCATGGTCGTTTTCTGCTCATGGTGATCAAGGCATCAAAGACATTCTGGTTTAGCCCCAGATGCTTTTTCAGCTGCGCCACGGTTTCCTTGGAAATTGCCGCATCCATTTTGTAATACATTTGTGCAAACAAGTCTGGATCGGTTGGATAACAAGCAAATTGATAAAACAGCTGAATGTCTTTGATCATAAAATGGGTGAAAAACTGGGGACTGTGTTCTTTTATTTGATAGGGTATCTTTTCGCCGTCCAGGAGATCCACCAGCGGAATCGCTGACTCGTTGTTCCGATAAAGCACGGCGGTTTCTTTTCCTTCGTGTTTAATGGATTCGATAATAAGTTTGTATTGATCTTCACTGGATTTTACCCATTCGCGAATGATCGGAATTCCCACGCCATTTGGCGTGTCCATTTCTTTTTTATAGCGCTCATGATTGAGCTTAATAAACGCATTGGCTTTTTCAACAATTTGCCGGGTGCTCCGATAATTTGTTTCCATTAAAAGAACCTCTCCCTGGGGCCATGTCTCTTTAAAAGACAATAAAGACTCCGGAAAAGCCCCCCGAAATCCGTAGATGCTTTGATCCTCATCCCCGACCATGAAAAGGTTGCCGTTTTTGCCGGCCAAAAGCTCAATGATTTTAAATTGAATCTTCGAGGTATCCTGGGCTTCGTCCAAATGTATGTAATTATACTTATTTTGAAAGAAGGTCAGCAGCTCCGGATATTTTTTCAATAGTCCCCATGCGTATTTTAGGATATCATCAAAATCCATTAAATGCGCGGTCAGCTTATAGGCTTCGTAGGCTTCATATATTTTAATAAAGTCAATCTCCATTGGCGGCAGCAGCTTGATTTCTTTTGTGGTTAACAGCATATTTTTGCAAAATCCGATGCGCTGACTGATTTCTCCCAGCTCTATTTCTCCGGGAAAGGCCTGAAACAATTCCCGATAAAGGTCTTTAATCACCGGGCTGGTATTTCCCAGCACCGTGTAAGCCTGACGCCGGTAAGACCGTTCATATTGCCTGATGACCGAAAGGGCAAAGCTGTGGATCGTACTGAACTGAAGGGTTTCGGCCTGGTTTTTGCTAAACATGTTTTGATAGCGTTGTTTTAAATCCCGGGCTCCCATGCGACTAAAGGTTAGTGTCAGAATCTCCCCGGGGTCAATTTTTTCAACCATTAACAGATAGGCAATTCGACAGATAATAACGGTTGTTTTTCCACTCCCCGGCACGGCCAGTAATAAACTCTGCCCTTTGGTGCGAATAACGGCTTTTTCCTGCTGTTTATTTAATTGGAACTGATACGATTTTTTAAATTCTTCATAATTCTTCATAATTTATATTATATATGAAACTAATCCGATAATCCACTTTATAAACGCATGACCTTGCTTGGGCCATCGACAAAACCTACGTTCATTTGTATAAGTCGGGATTGCATCACCTAAACTGTTTTGATTTAGTTTTCCGTTTTAATAACTGTTATTTTCTTTGCTTCTGTTGAATCAATCGCCAGTTTTTTTATTTCATTCTGAAAATATAGTTTATTAGCAAAGGCCAATACGACTGCTTCTAAAAGGGCCAGTTGATGTGTTGTCTCGGCTATTATGGGATTTACTTTTTGATTTGGAGCAAAAACGATCTTAATTGCAAATTCTAATTCTTCACAAAACAAATCGTAAGCATCTTCGATCGAATAAACATTGATCAAATAGGAGATCAGATCACCGATTTCTGAAATGCTTAAAATTCGTTTCATTATACAAACGACAAATAGATAGGCCAGATGGGTTTGATTATAGCGTCTTTTTACCGGCGGCGCGATGATCTTATGTTTCACATAATTATTGATCATCGTTGCGGTGATAATCTTTTCGCCCTCATTTTCTGTAAAAAGGGAACAATTCTTTTCTAATATACTCACCACTTGATCCATATATAAATCAATTTCCGGAAGCTCATTCCATCGCGGACAATGAAAGTTTAATATATCCGATGATATAGATTTCATTTTTTAACGCCTTTCTTTGATTTTTTTTAATCATATCATGGTTTTCAATACTATTCAATAATATTATTATATTGTTGACATGTTATGTACATAGTGCTAAACTAGTATCAATTACTAGATAGGATGGAATGGCACCCTAAATAAAGGAGTGAATATGATGTGTTTTGAAATTGAAATGGATTCTATAAACGCGAAAGATTTTAAGCTAGATCAAACAAGCAGCAAGCAAATGAGCCGATACGAAATCGGATTAACCTTAGCACGAGAGGAATTAAGATGAAAGCGAAAGCCGCAAAAATTATAAGTATTATCACCATTGCTCCAATAATGTCTTTTTGTATGTTCAGCTTTTTGTATTTCGCCGATAGTGGTCATTTTCAGAATCTGACAAATTATTTACTTGCCGTTATTTGCTTTGCCTTCATCCCGATTCTAGCTTATCCTTTACAAAAGTTCCTGCCGAAATTTAAGGATAAGGGCCGAGACGGGCAACGAAAGCTCGCCTTTATCTTTGTCATTTTAGGCTACACACTGGGTCTGATAAGTGCTTTCATTGCTAAAGCACCAATCCAGTATTTGATGATCTACATCAGTTATTTTCTTTCCGGATTGATTTTGACCTTTGTCAATAAAATTTTGAAAATAAAAGCGAGCGGTCATGCCTGTGGTGTGATGGGACCAGTTGTTGTTTGCATTTATTTTTTCGGAAATTTCAGCTGGCTTTTTCTGCTGTTATTACCAATCGTATTTTGGGCAAGAATGAAAATTGGCCGACATACATTGAAAGAGCTTTTACTAGGAGCCGCAGTTTCTCTTCTTTGCACCATTTTAGCGATTATCATTATTCTTTAAACGCCGCTTAATCCAGAAAAACAATTCACTATTTTAAAATTAATAGTCTGCCACAATAAAATGAAAATGATGCTGCATGAAGCAAAAGAAAAGGAGTCGGTTATGAACAAAAAAAGTATGACTAAACGGAATATTCAACGGATCGCTGTCATTATCGGGGTTATCATCATACCTCTTATGTATAGTTATTTCTACCTCAGTGCCTTTTGGGATCCTTATTCAAAACTTGAAAGTTTACCCATTGCGGTTGTCAACAATGATTCAGGGGCCCTCATCAATAATGAACAACGAAATCTGGGGAATGAATTTGTTGATCAATTAAAGGATGACGGTTCATTTGATTATATTGTCACCAATGAAACAGATGCCACCATCAATACGGAGGGAACAAAATACTATGCAATGATTAGTATTCCCAGTAATTTTTCCAGCGATATCGCTTCGGCGGCCGATAAAACCAAACAGACGGCAACCATTACGTTCTCGGCAAATGAAAAGCGCAATTATTTGGCCAGTCAGATTTTAAGCCGGGCCGTCCTGCAAATGGAAACCGGTCTCAGAGAAAATATCGCTGCGGAAATTGTCAATCATTTAACGGATCAGGTGGCCGAAGTTCCCGGACAATTGGGAACTTTGAATGATGGGCTGACACAACTGTCGGATGGATCGTCCCAGCTGGTGGACGGGTCCCGGACGTTGGCATCCGGATCCCAGACCGTGGCGAATGGTTCGCAGACGCTGGCGGATGGCACTCAGACGCTGGCGGATGGAACCCAAACCCTGGCCGACGGATCCCAGACCCTGCAGTCCGGAACCGCGCAGTTTGCTTCAAAATTCTCTGATTTCAATACCGGCCTCAGCACCCTTAAAAGCGGTTCGGCCCAGTTGAATACCGGAGCCCAGACCCTGGCGGCGGGAACGGACCAGCTGGACGACGGAATTCAGGCCTATACGGCTG
>NZ_RXYB01000066.1 GCF_008086615.1 Acetobacterium tundrae | reverse complement strand
ATAGTGTCTCACCGTCTTTTTGACCAGGACATTTTTTGATTTCTTTCGATTGGCACGGGCTTTAACATGGGTTCCATCAATGAACAGCGTTTTCTGATCAACATAACCGGCCTTGACACACTGTTCCAAAATCTTCATGAAAATCTGTTCAAAAAGATCGGTATCTTTAAAACGTCGGCTGTAGTTTTTTCCAAAGGTTGTAAAATGAGGAACCGGTTCATTGAAATCCAGACCCAGAAACCAGCGATAGGCGATATTGACTTCCACATCCCGGATCGTCTGACGCATACTTCGAATGCCGCAAAGATACTGGATGACCGGCAGTTTAATCAGGACGACCGGATCCAGGCTGGGCCTTCCATTGTCCGTACAGTATCGCTCCTCTACCAGATCGTATATAAAATCAAAATCAATCGCTTCATCGACCAGCCTTAAAATATGATCTTTCGGTACCAACGCATCCATTGTGACGATCTGTACCTGTTCTCTGATATCCTGTTCCCGTTTGGTTAACATAAGGTTT
>NZ_RXYB01000065.1 GCF_008086615.1 Acetobacterium tundrae | reverse complement strand
TGACGATGGCCGGCGTTTTATATCCGGCATCGGCAACGATGGTTTGGGGGGCTTTTTCCTTCAGTCGGCGATATAATTCCCAGAATGCACTGCTGTCATGTTCATTGCCTGGACCAATTGTATAATTTGTAATCCAGCCGTTTCGGTCACAGGCACACTGAACACTGTAGGCAAAAACCGATTTGTGCTCTCCCTTGTGAAACCAGCCACTTTCAGGATCACTGGTACTTGTTTTCTGTTCTTTATACTCACCAGTAGACTCTGTTTTACAATCGCTTTGGTTCGCTTCATCCAGTGCTTTTATGTTGGCGGAATCATCGGGATCATCAGGTCCGTTTTTATCCCTGAGTGGCCTTTTTCCATGCGCTTCCCGATCTCGGGCGATTTCTTCCTGAAGGGCGGCTTCATAGTGTCTCACCGTCTTTTTGACCAGGACATTTTTTGATTTCTTTCGATTGGCACGGGCTTTAACATGGGTTCCATCAATGAACAGCGTTTTCTGATCAACATAACCGGCCTTGACACACTGTTCC
>NZ_RXYB01000064.1 GCF_008086615.1 Acetobacterium tundrae | reverse complement strand
AATTATACAATTGGTCCAGGCAATGAACATGACAGCAGTGCATTCTGGGAATTATATCGCCGACTGAAGGAAAAAGCCCCCCAAACCATCGTTGCCGATGCCGGATATAAAACGCCGGCCATCGTCAGGCAACTGATTCTCGACGGAATCACGCCAAACCTTCCCTATACCCGACCGCATACCAAAGATGGGTTTTTCTATAAAAAGGATTATGTCTTTGATGAATACTACGACTGTTACATCTGCCCTCACGATCAGGTTCTGAAATACAGCACAACCAATCGTGAGGGTTACCGGGAGTACAAAAGTGATCCTGAAATCTGTCGAAATTGTCCAGACCTGAATCAGTGTACCCAGAGCAAAAATCATACAAAAGTTATCACCCGGCATGTATGGGCTGATTATCTGGAACAGTGCGAAGAAATCCGGCACACAATCGGACGCAAAGAAGAATACCAACTGCGTAAAGAAACCATCGAACGAGTCTTTGGCACGGCCAAGGAACATCACGGGATGCGCTATACACAGTATGTCGGGAAGGCCCG
>NZ_RXYB01000063.1 GCF_008086615.1 Acetobacterium tundrae | reverse complement strand
GCTGAAGTTGTCGCCAACGCCATGAAAGATTGGGCCCTGGAATTGGGTGCCACCCATTTTACCCATTGGTTCCAGCCAATGACCGGCATCACAGCTGAAAAACATGATGCCTTTATCAACCCCACCGAAGATGGCAAGGTGATTATGGAATTTTCGGGAAAAGAGCTGGTAAAGGGCGAACCGGATGCTTCATCATTTCCTTCCGGAGGCTTGCGAGCAACCTTTGAAGCCCGGGGCTACACCGCCTGGGACCCCACCTCCTATGCCTTCATTAAAGGTTCCACCCTTTGTATCCCAACCGTCTTCTGTTCTTACTCCGGTGAAATTCTGGATAAGAAAACACCGCTGCTGCGTTCCATGGAAGTCCTGGATACCCACGCCGTTCGGATTCTTAAACTTTTTGGCAAAGACGATGTGAAAAAAGTAACCACCACCATCGGTGCCGAACAGGAATACTTTCTCATCGAACGCGACATGTTTAAAGAACGTAAGGACCTGATTCTCACCGGTCGGACTCTGTTTGGCGCAAAACCGCCCAAAGGCCAGGAAATGGAAACCCATTACTTCGGGCGTATTCGTGGCCGCGTAGCCGCTTACATGGCCGATCTCGACAAGGAATTATGGCGACTGGG
>NZ_RXYB01000062.1 GCF_008086615.1 Acetobacterium tundrae | reverse complement strand
GAAATTATGCCCATAAGAATTCCCAATAACTTACCCGCCAATCAAATTTTGACAAATGAAAATATTTTTGTCATGGATGTAAACCGAGCCAGTCAGCAAGATATACGTCCTTTAAAAATCGCCATATTAAACCTTATGCCCACCAAAATATCAACCGAAACCCAGCTGCTCAGGTTATTGGGAAATACCCCCCTTCAAATTGAGGTCACGCTCCTGCAAACAAAAACCCATGAGAGTACGCACACCTCTTCTGAACATTTGGGCTCTTTCTATTCTTATTTTGAGGATGTAAAAGATCAACACTTTGATGGGCTCATCATCACCGGCGCGCCCATTGAAACGTTGGCGTTTGAAGATGTCGACTACTGGGACGAGCTGACGGAAATAATGGACTGGAGTAAAACAAATGTCTTTTCCACCCTGCACATCTGCTGGGGGGCCCAGGCTGGACTTTATCACCATTACGGTATTCCCAAACACTTACTGCCTCATAAAGTCTTTGGCGTATTTGAGCATCACCTGGAAAAAGAATTCGTGAAATTATTCCGTGGTTTTGATGATACTTTTTTTGCACCGCATTCCCGTCACACCGGTATTGATCGCGAGCCAATTGATGCCCATCCCGATTTAGAAGTCATGGCGTCTTCTGATGAAGTGGGTGTTTATATTGTAATCGCCCATGAAGGACGCCAGATTTTTGTAACCGGCCATAGTG
>NZ_RXYB01000061.1 GCF_008086615.1 Acetobacterium tundrae | reverse complement strand
TGGCTCCAAGTGCAAGCATCGACGGATCAACCCCGATGTACAGCACAGATGGCGGTAAAACCTGGACAGCGGAAGCCCCAAGCTTTACCAATGTGGGAACCTATCCAGTTTCAGTGAAGGAAATCAACCCGAACTATGCTGACAGCCCCGTGGTGGAAACAAGCATCACGATCACCCAGGCGCCAGCCACGATTACCATTGATCCCCAGACGAAAGTCTATGGAACAAAAGACGATCCAGCATTAACCGCAGTGGTCGGAGGAACGGTCATCGGAGAAAACCTGAACTATACACTGAGCCGAGTAGCGGGAGAAACAGTCGGGACCTATGCGATCACCGCAACAGTCGGAGCTAACCCGAACTACAACATCACCGTAACAGACAACAGCCTGATCATCACAGCGGCAAGCGGGAACATAGCAACCGCCGCAGCCGTCACCGCTGTTTATGACGGAAAAGGCCATGTGCTGGCTCCAAGTGCAAGCATCGACGGATCAACCCCGATGTACAGCACAGATGGCGGTAAAACCTGGACAGCGGAAGCCCCAAGCTTTACCAATGTGGGAACCTATCCAGTTTCAGTGAAGGAAATCAATCCGAACTATGCTGACAGCCCCGTGGTGGAAACAAGCATCACGATCACCCAGGCGCCAGCCACGATTACCATTGATCCCCAGACGAAAGTCTATGGAACAAAAGACGATCCAGCATTAACCGCAGTGGTCGGAGGAACGGTCACCGGAGAAAACCTGAACTATACACTGAGCCGAGTA
>NZ_RXYB01000060.1 GCF_008086615.1 Acetobacterium tundrae | reverse complement strand
GCCCAAATGGATGGAGCCATCCTGGTTGTTAGTGCTGCTGATGGTCCCATGCCACAAACTCGTGAACATATTTTATTAAGCCGTCAGGTAGGTGTACCCTACATCCTTGTTTTCTTAAACAAAGTAGACATGGTAGACGACGAAGAATTGCTTGAACTTGTTGAAATGGAAGTTCGTGAATTATTAGACGAATATGATTTCCCAGGTGATGATACACCAATCATTGCCGGATCAGCATTAAAAGCATTAGAAGATCCTGAGGGTCCTTGGGGCGACAAAATTGTTGAATTGATGGAAGCCGTTGACAGCTGGATCCCAGATCCAGTTCGTGATACAGACAAACCATTCCTGATGCCGGTAGAAGATGTTTTCTCAATTACCGGCCGTGGAACAGTTGCAACCGGACGTGTTGAACGTGGTGTTGTAAAAGTTGGTGAAGAAGTCGAAATTGTCGGAATCCACGATGTTAAGAAAACTGTCGTAACCGGAATCGAAATGTTCAGAAAACTACTTGACGAAGGTCGTTCAGGAGACAACATCGGTGCTTTATTACGAGGCATTGACCGGACTCAAATCGAACGTGGTCAAGTACTGGCTAAACCAGGTTCCATTCATCCTCATACGCACTTCACATCCGAAGTATATGTGCTAACCAAAGAAGAAGGCGGACGTCATACTCCATTCTTTGACGGATACAGACCACAGTTTTACTTCAGAACAACCGATGTAACAGGTGTCATCAAATTGCCGGAAGGCGTAGAAATGGTAATGCCGGGAGATAACGTTCAAATGGAAATCACCTTGATTACCCCAATCGCGATTGAAGAAGGCTTACGTTTCGCTATTCGTGAAGGCGGAAGAACAGTTGGATCCGGAGTTGTTGCGAAAATTATCGTAGACTAA
>NZ_RXYB01000005.1 GCF_008086615.1 Acetobacterium tundrae | reverse complement strand
CTGCGATTGTGCCGCCATCTGCAGCCGTGCCTCCTACTGCCGGTGTTTGCTCTTCCTGTGCGGAACTCACATTGTCCACCGCATAGGCAACAAGCATATCCACACCTGACATTGAGAATAGCATCATAAATGTCAAAAATAATGCCATGACTCTTTTAAACTTTTTAAACATAGCTCATTTCTCCTTTCATTTTTGATCTCTCCACCGTTCGTTTTCTTTCCATTTCAAATCCTTTCTTCAATTATTTTTTACCATCGTCTATTTACCAATATATTTATCCTCTTACTATATAAAGACAGTCTCTGGAAGCAAAAAAGCTCACTTTTTAATCTTTTTTTATTTTTTTGTAAATATTTTTAATAATTCTTGAGATTCCATATAAATAAGCTATAATAACTATATGATTCTATTTAAATTCTATTTAAAAAAATACCATTTTAGATAAAGGATGTTGATTATGAAACAATTTAAACCCTATAAACTTCTTCAGACAGTGATCATGATTTTTTTCACAATCGTATGTTTTATTCTTGCTTTATATCTGAGCCACCTTGACGCCCCTTTATCATCAAGCATTTATTTAACTTTGCTATTAATATGTATTCTGGTTGTTTTCATTATAAATTTTGTTTGTATTTTATATGATCTTTCAGTCTTTCAGAAAATGAGCCTCGATTATTTTGATGTTAATAAGATCGCCTATTTAGATCAGTTAACGGGTAAAGCCAACCGTTGCAGCTTTGATTTATTATTAAAAGATTTTGCCGCTGCAGAGGAAATCCCGAATATTGGTTGTCTTGCCTTTAGTCTTATTAATTTACCTTCAATAAATAAGACTAAAGGATATGAACATGGTGATCTAATTATTCGAGATTTTTCGGAAATGCTGAATGATCTCAGTGAATCCTATGGCATTTTCGGAAGAAACAGCGGTAATGAATTTATTGTCGTCATCAGACAATGTGACCATGTGAAAATCGAAGAATTTATTAAAGAATTAGATATCCAGATTGAGGTTCACAATTTTCTATTAGAATATCAGGGCATCAATTATCATTACGGTTGTGTTTTGAATGCAGAAGAGAATTTTGATGCAATTTCACAAATTATTTCCTTATCCATACAAAGAATGCTTAAAAAGAATGATCTTTAATTCATTGATCTGTTCTTCTTTAAAAAATATTGTTTGCAGTATTATAAGGAGTGCGTATAATGTCTGACTATGATTTTAACTATATTGCTTTATTGGTAAAAAAGGCACAATTCAATGATAGTGATGCCTTTGCCGAATTGTATTCTCTCACTTATAAAAGTCAGTATGCTTATGCGTGCAATTACTTTAATAATCAAGATCTTGCCCAGGACGCCCTCCAGGAAATTTATATTCTCGTACTAAAAAATATTCAAACATTAAAAAATCCGCAATTGTTTATTTCCTGGCTAAAACAAATTTCTTTTCGTGTTTGTTATGACATGAAAAGCAAGCAGCAGCACATCGAAAACCAGGAGGGCGGCAGTGAAAAAATCCTTCAATATGTTCGTGATGATCATGTTGACAATAACCCTGAAGCAAAGGTTGCGATGAAATCTAGTCACGTGTCGCTTCAAAACGCCATTAAAAAATTACCCCCTATGGAACGGGATGCATTGTTGCTGAAATTCGGTTCCAATATGAAACAGGAAGAAATTGCGCAATCAATGGGATGCAGCCTAAGTTCTGTAAAACGGTATTTAGCGAGAGGAAAAAAACAATTATACAATCTTCAACTTGAGGAGAAAAAAAATGATTTGTAATAAAGATAAAAAAAGCAACGAACTTCCTGATATACCACCAGAATTAGCGCAAAAAACACTGGATAACGTATTTAATGCCTGTAATGTAGAACCAAATAAAACGCCCATTCCGGTGTTAACAGCTGAGCGTAAAAACATCAAGCGTTTTCATCGATCCATTGTAAATTTATCAATTATTGCTATTATCTTTTTATTGTTATCTCCGCTGGCATTTATACGACCGCAGTTTAATTTAGCCACTGAATCAGTCAGTCAAAACAGTATCATCCTAAATATAGAGGTTTCCCAATTTGCCAAGCCCATATCTGTTAATGCAACCATAAACAATGAAACAATACCGGTAACAAAAATTTCCGATACTTTATATTCAGTCAAAGTTACCGATAATGGTGAATTAAATGTTATGGTAACTGGTCTTAATTATCAGATAACGACAAAGACAGCACACATTAGTAATTTAAAATAGTATTTTTGAATCCCGATCAATAATAATTTATGCGAAAGGACGGATTAATAAATGTACAAACACTCTTTGTACAGCGCTTATATCATCAGCCTCATTTTGATCACATTATTATCAACATCCTGTACAAATTCAGACGACCATTCATCCACCAATCCGTCATCATCAAACGTTAGATCAAATGCCCCAATGGTGTTGCAACCGGCCGCCGATGGCATCATTACCTACGGATCCGGCAGTGTCACGATTGATGCATCACATACCGATGACGGCTATGTGATGATCAACTACAACGGTTCAAGTGCTAATGTGAAACTGCAAATCACGGATCCTGCCGGTGTTGTCTATACTTATAATCTTCACAATGGTTATGAAACCTTTCCCTTAACCGGAGGCGATGGGATCTACTTAATTGTGATCTTTGAAAATGTCAGTGGCGATCAATATGCCACTGCTTTTTCGCAGTCGATTGATATAAAGATTACCAATCAATATGGACCTTACCTATATCCCAATCAGTTTGTCGATTTTGATGCCAGCTCTAAAACGGTCAGTAAAGGCAGTGAATTAGCCAATGGCGCAAAATCAGATTTAGACGTTGTCACAAATGTTTATAATTATGTAATCAAGAACATTAAATACGACAACACAAAAGCGCTCTCAGTAAAAAGTGGATATATTCCAGTTGTTGATGAAATACTAGCGAGTGGTAATGGTATCTGTTTTGATTATGCAGCAGTCATGGCCACGATGCTGCGTTCTCAGAATATTCCGACACGGCTTGAAGTCGGTTATGCCGGAACAGCCTACCATGCGTGGATCAGCGTCCATCTTGATGATATAGGATGGGTAAATGGTATCATCGAGTTTGACGGCAGTCAGTGGAAGCTCATGGATCCAACCTTTGCTTCAAATAACACAGAAAGCGAACTAAAAAAATTTATCGGAGATGGCAGTAATTATCAAACGAAATACATCTATTGAAACGGAGGAATTAGTATTGAACGCAAAACAACGCAAACCACTTTCAAACAATGAAATCTATACTTTTTGCGAACAAATGGGGATGATCCTAAAGGCAGGTATTTCTTCTATAGAAGGTATTTCCATTATGCTTGAAGATGCCACTGATGGCGAAGGCAAAGATATTCTCAATGAAATATACCGGCAGCTGGATTTAACCAGCAGTTTGTATTTGGCATTGTCTGCTACACATGTTTTTCCAAAATATGTTTTGGATATGACCAATCTCGGTGAAACTTCCGGAAAACTGGATGAAGTCATGGAATCCCTTGCGCTTTATTATCAACGCGAGGAAAATCTTTCTAAGGGCATAAAAAGCGCAATCACCTATCCACTAATTATGATCGGTATGATGATCCTGGTTATTGTGGTATTACTCGTTAAGGTTATGCCGATTTTCAATCAGGTTTTCATCCAATTAGGAAGTGAAATGACTGGTTTTTCCAAAGGAATCTTAGATTTCGGAAATATGTTAAGTCGTTATTCAGCTGTGTTTGTTGTTCTGCTCGCACTGCTATTGGTTTTAGTTCTATATCTGAATAAGTCCATTAAAGGAAAAGAACAGTTAAAACAATTTGGTTCAAAATTCTTTTTAACGAAAAATCTTTATGAGAAAATTGCTTTAGGCCGCTTTTCAAATGGTATGGCAATAACATTAAAGAGTGGCTTAGATACTGATCAAAGTATTGAATTAATCGCACAACTTGCTGATCATCCAATTCTTCAGGAAAAAATAGAAAGATGCAAAAAATACATCTCAGAAGGCGATAATTTTTCAGATGCACTCAATAAGTCGAATATTTTTTCCGGCATTTATTCTCGTATGCTTGCCATCGGCTATAAATCTGGTGTCATGGATGTAGCCATGCAAAAGATAGCCATCCAATATAATGAAGAGGTTGACACCTCAATCGGTCATTTATTATCAATTCTTGAACCAACATTAGTGGCTATTTTATCGACGATTGTCGGTATGATTTTGCTTTCAGTCATGCTGCCGCTCATGGGTATTATGATAACAATTGGCTAAACACCATCAGGGGGATGAACATGAACCGATTTAACAAACAAAATAAATCACTTTCATTATTTCCGAGATTACTTTTTTCCATTATCATTTTTATCGTCTTTTTTATCTTTTTTTATTATGGCATTTCTTCTGTTTCGCACACATCAATTGCAGAAGAAAAGCAAAGTCTTGAAACTGCTTTAAAACACGCCGTTGTTCACTGCTATTCGACCGAAGGCAACTACCCGGAAAGCTTAGATTATCTTGTCGAGCACTATGGCATCACTTATGACGCTGCTAAGTTTTTCGTGGATTATCGTCCCATTGCAGCGAATATCATGCCGGATATCACGATTATTTCTCTGGAGGATCCATCATGAATCTCAACAAGCCGAAAGCACATATCATTGATTATTTCTTTATTTTAGCTCTGTTTTGTGTTTTTACGGCCTCTGCTTTAGTGGTTGTCCTCATCGGGGTTAATGTCTATCAATCCACCATCACCAATATGAATGAAAACTATACAAGTCGTACCTCTTTAACCTATGTTACTCAAAAAATCCGCCAAAACGATGCAATTGGCGATGTTTCAGTTGGTGTTGTTAACGAAGCATCGGCATTAATTCTGGAAAAGAATTATAACGATATTCCCTATTGCACCTATATTTACACATTTAACGGCGAATTGAAAGAATTGTTTATAAAAAAAGGCCAGGCTTTTTCGCCTGGTGATGGGGAATCTATCATGGCTGTTCAAAACTTTGCTATTTCCAGGATCAGCGAACATTTAATCAAGCTGGAAACAACCGATTCCAAAGGAACAACACTCGAAACATTTGTTAGTCTGGCATGCAATGACTAACATTAACTGAAAGGGCATACACAATGTTTAAACAGCAATCATCCAAATATAGTTTGTTTCTTCTTGAATTGATTATTGCAATCTTTTTCTTTTCCATTTCAAGTGCTGTTTGTGTGCAGCTTTACGCTAAAGCCAATGTACTAAGCACTTCAACCAAAGATTTAAACATTGCCATAACAAAAGTTGAGGGGGCCGCCGAAGTAATGAAAAGCGATCCGTTAGATCCCAATGCGGCTCTTCTTTCTGCTTTTTCCGATTCAATTATAGAGGGCCAAACAATACAAATCGGTTATAATCAGAACTGGGAAGCGTGTCCGTTAAGCGAAGCTTCTTATTTAATGAAGATCGACTGGCAGCATCAGAATCAGATCGTATCAGCAACAATAGACATGAGGAAACTCTCCACGCAAGAAAGCGCTGACGACATTGACATTTATGATCTGAACATTATTAAGCACATCCCAAATACAATAAATTAGGAGTTCACTACCATGAGTAAAAAAGGCCCAAACATCTTAATCAATGTCGGAACCTCTTCACTGCTTGTAATCTTTGTTATTCTTTGCCTTGTTACTTTCGCTACTCTTTCACTCGTCAGTGCCAATGCGGATTACAAGTTAAGTCAGGAATTAGAATACCAGACCACCCATTATTACTCAGCTTCAAACACAGCAGAAACAATTTTAAATGATATTGATAATCACTTATTAACGATATACAGCAGTAGTATCTCCGAAGCCGATTATTTTAATAAATGCCAGGAACAGTTAAACCAGTCAGTTGATGGAATCACCTATAACCCCGTCACTAAAAGCATCACTTATCGACGTGAAATTTCATCAAACCAGGTTCTATCTGTTGCTTTAAATGTTCTTTATCCCAATGCTGTCAATAATCGGTTCTACGAAATAGCCACATGGCAGGAGATCAATACTGATACCTGGCAGCCAGATACCTCACTAAATTTATTGCAAATCAATTAGAACAGGAGAAAAACATGGACGTAATCGCACTATTAACCGAAGCTACTGAAGTAAATGCAACCGATCTGTTTATCGTTGCAGGCCTTCCCCTTTCATATAAAATTAATGGCATCATTCAAGGAAAAGATCAGGAAAAACTTTTCCCCCCTCAGACTGAAGAGATTATTTGCAATATTTATGAATTGGCCAATCATCGTAATTTTTCTGAATTCTTAAAAAAAGGAGATGATGACTTTTCTTTTTCTATAAAGGGGGTATCGCGCTTTCGTATAAGCACTTATAAACAGCGTGGCTCTTTGGCTGCCGTGGTTCGAGTGATCGCCTTTTATCTTCCCAAACCTGAAGATCTGGGAATCCCGAACGCGGTTATCAATTTGACAAATTACTCCAAAGGTATGATTTTAGTTACCGGTCCGGCAGGAAGTGGTAAATCCACAACCCTTGCTTGTATGATTGATTATATTAATTCGGAAAGAAGAAACCATATTATAACCCTCGAAGATCCATTAGAACACCTGCACACCCATAAAAAAAGCATTGTCAGTCAACGTGAAATCAGCACCGATACTGAAAGCTATGTAACAGCCTTAAGAGCTGCCCTGCGACAAAGCCCCGATGTTATCTTATTGGGGGAAATGCGAGATTATGAAACCATCAACATATCCATGACTGCTGCCGAGACCGGACATTTAATCCTGTCCACACTTCATACGATCGGTGCGGCAAACACCATCGATCGGGTCATTGATGTATTTCCTCCTAATCAGCAAAATCAGATTGCCATGCAGCTTTCGATGGTGCTTGATGCGGTTGTCTCCCAGCAGCTTGTCCCTGACGTTAACGGCAAACAAATTCCCGTTTTTGAAATAATGACGGTCACACCAGCCATACGTAATATGATCCGTGAAGGTAAAGTCCACCAGATTAATGGCATGATTTACTCTTGTTCTGGGGAAAATATGATTTCTATGGATGCCAGTCTTCTTAATCTTTATAACGCAGGTGCTATTACCAAAAAAACGGCCCTTCATTATGCTACAAATCCTGATATGCTTTCAAAAAAGCTTGGGTGAAGGAAGCAAAACGAGATCTGAGGTGAATGCTCTTTATCATTAATAAATCGAGATTTCTGTTATGGCGGTATCATGAAGACCATCGTCTGAGCCTGCAATTACATCTTTGATAACCACGCGTATTAAATCATTTGGGTTAATTAAAGTAACTACCGAAGCTCCATCAGCGTTGGTTATTGCTGATATCGTGGGTTCAATAACTTTAACCTTCTGACTAAACATGGCTTTTATTTCACCATTAAAGGAAAATAAAGCTATCGCCAATCCCAACACATCAGCAACAATACTCTCTGCTTAAACCTGCCGCACCTCCGGCAGTTCCTATTTTAACTTGACATTTGCAATGTAGCTATTTTAATGTGATAAAAAGCTGCTGATGAATATAGTTGCTCTTTATTTATATGACAGATTGCAAACGAGGCTTTAAAATCTATTTTGAAAGGAGTTTTTTATGTTTAATCAGTATTTTGGCAATTACCTTTTGGTAAAAAAATTAATCAAACCGGAAGAACTCAGAGTGATATTAGCGGAACAGAAATCAGTCAAGGTGAAATTGGGTGTTTTGGCAATTGATTCTGGTTATATGAATGCTTCACAAGTCGACAGAATCCATCGGTTCCAGGCCGCAAAGGATCGAAAATTTGGTGAATTGGCCATAGAAGAAGGGTATCTGACCGAAAATCAGTTGAATGAACTATTAAATGCACAGAAAAAATCAAACATTTTATTAGGCCAGCTTCTCATTGAGAAAGGTCTTTTTTCCCTCGAAAAATATGAAGCAGTTCTGGCTCAATATAGAGAAGATTCGCAATTGTCAAATGATGAAATTCAGGTCTTGAAAAATAATGACATCACGCAAATTACAAAGCTATTTCTTAAGACGTTATCCATTCACGATAACAGCATCCCGCAAGAGTATTTTGAACTTTTTCTGAGGAATATTGTACGCTTTATTGATGATGAGATCCGAATGGAACCAGCAGTTGAGGTTAATTCCTATCCATATGATTACCTGGTTACTCAGAGAATAGAAGGTGAACATCTTTTTTTTAGCGGTTTTGCTGCTTCAGAAACAGTACTGGCAAAATTTGCTTCCATTTATGCAGAAGAAGCGTTGGACAGGGTAGATGCATTAGCTAAAGATTCATTGGGCGAATTCCTTAATTGCCATAATGGCTTATTCTTATCCGAACTAGCCCATAAAGGTATCGAACTTGATCTGTTTCCGCCAGAAATTAAAGAGGCCGGTATTATTAAACCTGACGGAAAGTTATACGTTATCCCGTGCCATTTAAATTTTGGAAAAATCGATTTTATTTTTGCCGAAGCAAATCCTGATTTTACTGAAAAGATTGCCAATAATAAATAAAAAGTGTTAGAAATCAATGATAATTGGAGGTTTTTCTTGTGGCTAGAATATTGATTGTGGATGACTCAGCGGTATCCAGAAAGAAATTGAGAATGATTCTGGAAGCTGCAAAGCATGAAATTGTTGGAGAAGCCGGTGATGGCTTTGAGGGTTTTAAAAAATATGAAAATTAATCCTACTTGCAGAGTGGTGATGGTTACATCACTTGGCAAAGGCAGTACAATACTTGAAGCGCTTGATGCCGGGGCAAAAAATTATATCACAAAACCCTTTTCAGAGGATAATGTTATCAATACAATTGCTGAAACATTAGAATAATTGTAACAGGGAGAGACAACCTGAGTTCCGAAGAATCCAAATCGTCTCTTTTCTTTGTTTCATTACCTTCCAACTCAAGCAGTGGAACCTTCAGTAAGTTCAGTGGTTTGAACTGCATTGCGGATATTGAGCCAGTTCAATTTGTGACATTCTTTAAGTTGGCTTACATCGTTCTTTATTTTTTTACTGATCCAATTTGCCCGGCCCGGAACGCCTTGCTGTATTTTCTGCAATGTTTGTCTTTTCCCAACAATGCATAGGTGGCAAAAATAGTTCCCATCATGTCTCGGTTGAGTGGGTCCAGTACGGCTGAATCCATCCCGGCCTGAATGGCAAAGGCCATGGCTGTTTTATTCAAAAGTGCCCGAATGGGAAGCCCAAACGACATGTTGCTGATGGCGCCGGTAACATGAATCGTTGGGTATAATTCTTTGATCATTGATATTTCCGTGACAAAATTCAACATGGAGTTATTTTCGGTTGATAGTGCCATTACGCAAGGGTCGATGTGAATACGATCCACTGTGATGCTATATTTGGCCGCTTTTTCGACCATGATTTTTGTGATATCTACCTTAGTCTGTGCATCATTCGGTATTCCCTTGTTGTTGCAGGTTAGTCCCACGACTTCCCAGGTATTTCCTTCCATTAGCGGCAACAATATCTCGCATTTATCTCCTTCTTCAGAAATAGAATTCAACATTCCCGGTTTATTTGCATATTTAAATACAGCTTCAATTGCTCTTGGATTGGGACTATCAATGCAAAGCGGTGTATCTGTTGCATCCTGGACTACTTCAATGAGCCATTTAAGGGTTTCAATTTCGTCCTCTGGGGATGTGCTGGCGCAGACATCGATAAAATTAGCTCCTGCCTCTACTTGCTTTACAGCTCGATCCGCAATAAATACAGCATCTCTTTTTTCAATGGCTTCTTTCACCACTGGTATGCTGCCGTTGATCTTTTCTCCAATTATAATCATGTTTTCTCCTCCCGATATGTTTTTAATTTATGCCTCTATAAAATATTTCAACATGAATTTATTCTGATCTCATTTATAAACAATTATTCTTAACTGTTGTCTAATTTGCTTAACTATATCTCAATATAGCTACTGTGTATATTAAATTAGTTTCAACAAATGTGTTGAGTATCTCCATTAATCATTTTCTTCAAAATTCAACATTCTTTACCATCCTTTTCTAAAATTCCGCGCATCTCGAAGATATACACATGTATATCCTGTGTGTACATGTTTGTATTCGTATGATACACCCGTAATTAGTTTTTGTCAAGAAAACGATTCCATTTTTAGTCAATATTTTCAATGACGAAAGGGTGCGTTTCATAATTCTCTTATTGCGCTTTATAAATGAATTATATTATAAATAGATGTTCAAAAGAAACTTAAATATAAACAAATATCCTTTTTCTATTCAATCTTCATTTAGATTGTTAAATATCTGGGCAATTATTTTTTTTGTAAAAATATATTTTTTTATTGTTTACTTTTTGTAAAAACGGTGTTATATTGTACAAACTAGCAAACATTCAATATTGTAAAAAAGGAGGTGTTACGATATGTGAGATGAAAGGAGGAAAATAAGTTATTTAATTAAAACTATCAGATATCAAATTTTGAAAAAGGAGAATAATATATGGCAGGTCAAGCAACCAATAATGAAAAAACAAATAAACGGGATAAATTAACAAGAGATCTTTATGTACTCCCAAATTTTGGAGGCGCAACCTTTAAGGGCTATTTTGATTCATATTTATCGATGTTATTAACAGATATTTATATGATACCATTAGTTTTATCAGGTATATTAGAGATGATAAAAACGATAGTAGAATTTGCGTTTTCGCCTATATTTGGCGCTTTTCTTGATAGAGTTACTTTGCGAAAAGGCAAATATTGGCAATGGATCATAATCGGGTCAATCGGTGCTGCAGTATCATATATGATACTGTTTGCCTTGCCGGCACTTACATCAGCACCTGAAAAATTAGGGTTCTTTGTATTTGTGTTAAGTATAATCCTTGCAGTTTTTCTAGCGATGGTAAATGTAACCGTTGTCTCTCTTTATCCCAGACTGGCACCTGATCCCAAAATAAGAACTCACTTATCAGTTGCCCAAAAAATTGGTCGAGATGGTGGGAAAACCTTATGGGGATATGTTGCACCTGCTCTTCTGATACTTTTAACCGCAAAAACCGGTTCTGAAGCTGGTGGCTGGGCAACAACCGGTTTAATACTCGGAACATTTGGAGTCATCTGTTATCTTGCTTTTGCTTCAGTTTTACGAGGAACTTCCATGGAGCAGGATGCAATTGCTGCGAAATCAGCAGTGACTTCACAAAGAAAACCAAAAATACCCTTAAAAACTGTTGTTAAAGGATTATTTACAAATCGAGCACTTTTAGTCATGTTTTTGTTTATGGCACTCTATAAAACTTTCTACTTCTTCCAAGTTATGAGTGCAACATACTTTTTCAAATATGTCGCTAAAGACTTCGCGTCTTTGGGAATATTTATGCTGGCATTTAACCTTAGTGCCGTAGTGGGTGTAATTTGTGGATTGTTTTGGGTGAAAATATTTAAGGATTCTAAAAAAGCGTTTGTAGCAGGGGGTGTGGTTCAAATAATCATATTGCTAATTGCTACCCTAACGTTTAATAATTTAACAACTGGAATGTTCATCGCCGTTATTTCATGTGCAAGCTTCTTCGGAGGTATTGTTGAAACATATATAATGCCAATGTTTGCTGCTGCTGCTGATTATGGGGCTTGGAAAACAGGCGAACGAACAGATGGTTTAAGCATGTCCCTGTTTTCTGTATCAGTTCGTGTCGGAATGACATTGTCTACCTTTGTAAGAACGGCATTATTAGCAACAGCCGGATATAATGCTGCAGCATATGTAAATGGAGTGGGACCTTCACAGGATGTTATTAGTACACTTATTAATTTACAAACAATCCTACCACTTGCTTTGGCAGTTGTTTGCTTTGGTCTCGTTGCAGTACTTTATCCTCTAAACGATAAAAAACTTGCGCGAATTAAAGAAGAAATTGAAGCTGGCAGAGTTGGAGAAAACGCAGATATGAGTATCCTAAATTAAATATTTTCATTAACTCTAACTTAACTATTGAAAAAAATAAAATTATACTAAGGAGATTATAGATTGAATAAGCAAGAAATAAGCAAAGAATCACAAGAAAAGAATCAAAATTTTATTGATGTATATGAGGGGAATATACCCAAAAGAATACCAATATCAATAGATGTCGACGGTGCCGCCAGTATCGAGTATGCGGGAATGAATTTAATTACCGCTCAATACAGTGCAGATAAAATGATCGAAGCAATGGAATTTACAAATGGATTATTTGATACGGACCTAGTAGTTGGTTTTTCCGCCAGATTACCCTCGTTTTATAAAATGCTTGGAGCCAATAATTACGTTATGGGTGGAGATGGATTTATGCAACACCCAGATGTTCATGGCATTGAGCCAGAGGATTATGATGCATTAATCAGTGATCCCGTTAAAGTGTGTTGGGAAAAAGTATTACCAAAATTCTATGACGAATTGGCAAAGCCTGCACCTGAAAATATGATTGCTCTCATGAAAATGCAAATGTCGAAGGATCTTATCATGGGAAAAATAGGACCCGCGTCGAAACGTATTGCTGGAAAATATGGAAAAGTTACCGAAAAATTCAAAGTTAAAAGAACCAGAGCGCCTTTTGATTTACTTGCAGATACATTTAGATCTTTTACTGGAATAAGTTCGGATATCAGAAGATATCCAGCAAAAGTATTGGATGCATGCGAAGCGTTGTTTCCTCTTGCCTTAAAACTGGGAATGCCGACAACGGAACCTGCAAAAAAAACGCGTGTTGGAATCTCACTGCATATGGCTCCATATATGAGAGAAAAAGATTTTGAAAAGTTCTGGTGGCCAACTTTTAAAAGAATGGTTGAAAAAATTGTGGATTCAGGATATGGGGTATCCATGTTTTGCGAAGAAGACTGGATGCGGTATTTAGATTATTTGTATGAACTCCCCGCCGGCTGCGAAATGCAATTTGAACACGGTGATCCAGAATTTGTAAAAAGCAAAATAGGTGACAAGCATATCATACAAGGCCTCTTTCCTTTGGCCTTATTGAGATATGGTACTATCCCAGAAGTTGAAGACAAAGCTAAAGAATATATGGATATATTGGCACCTGGAGGGAATTATATTTTTGGTATTGACAAATCGATTCTCAGAGCCAGCGATTTAAAAATCGAGAATTTACAGGCACTAATAAAATGCGTCAAAGAATATGGTACTTACTAAATAATAAAAAGGAGATTTTGAAATGGAGTTAAAATCAGAATATTATCGAACGTTAGAGGAGAATTTAGAGAAATACGAAATCCCCGCTGAAGCGATTGAAGCTGCAAAAGAAAGCATTCAAGGACCTGAAGAAGCCTTAATGGGTTTACTGTCTTTTTTAATAACGTAAAATAAAATCGCTAAATTTTGGAACAGTCCATGTTTGATTCCGCTTTGTGTCGTGTTGTGTGTTAACTTCATCCCCACACGCTTTCTTTCATGGACTTATTTATTTGCCGCAGCTTTATTATTCATTTCTACTATTTCTTTATCCATACCCTATGCTTAATCGCTATCGGAATATGACTCTTGGTATTCCCATTTCAACGACATTTGTATTTTTAAAAATGTAATGTACAAAAAATCTGAATGACAGGGATTGTCTCTTTCATGAAACCAAAAATTTTATCCCAGAAGCGTCGATACTATTATATAAGATTAAAGATTCATTCAATGCCTTACCAACTATTTTATGATCAACTTCAAATAGTCTGGGAGCAATGCATGCTATCGTGTCCACAAGTCCTTGAATTGAAAGATCTAATTCCTTTGAGTAATAGCGCAGTAATAATTCATGTCGAGCACCAAATTCAGCTATAATGTATGATTTAAGTATTTCTCGAGGCAGAGTAATATTGTTTTCATCTAGAATCCTTTGGTAGGCTACGTCTACCCGGTCAAATAACATTTCAAATTTAGAATTTGTAATGAGAAAATGAGAATTATTTTTATCTACCAAAATATTATTGTAATATATTCTCAAACTCGTGATTTGACGGAGTAAAAAGCTATCGAGTTTATCTCCAATTTCCGCATCGATAAACTTTAAAATGTTGTCAATATATTCTGCATATATCTGCTTCACAATATTTTCTTTATTTTTAAAATGATAATTTGTTAAACCAATAGGCACATTTGCATGTTCAGAAATTAATCGAATCGTAGTTTTTTGATATCCTATTTCATAAAAGAGATTTTTGGCTGTCAGAAAAATATTTTGTTTTGTTTCTATTCCGTTAATATACATGCTTACTTCCCTCCCAATATATTATATACTAACATTTCACAGATAAATGTCAATATTTTATTGCTTTTTGACACAAAGGGACGGTTCTTTTGTGTTCTTTTAGGGGTAAAAAATTATCAGATATTTCTCTGGATAAGTTTTCGCTGGTGGCTGCGGTTTGCAGCTTTTGTCTGTTTCACTAAAATGCCGACAGTCGTGACAAGTGTGATTTCTTGCAATGTCAGTGCCATCAATGTCGGGACTGACGGGAAGAAAAAAAGTGGGATGAATCCAAAAATGTTTGCTCTGAAATTTTGGATTTGTTTGAATAGAGCTTGAAAAACAGATGTTGTGGTGATATACTAAATGTAGGAAAAGTAGGGTTTAAGGAGGCGCGGAAATGGATCTTGCAAAAGTAATGTCTAAGGGACAAGTGACCATCCCCATCAATATTCGGAAAAAACTGAATTTGAAGGAAGGTGACAAAGTAGTTTTCATCGAAAAAAACGGCTATATGGTGATTGCCAATTCGACTATGCTTGCACTTGAACAAGTTCAGAATGCCTTTGAGGGTGAAGCTGAACGGTTGGATTTGAAATCAGAGGAAGACGTTGTGAATCTGGTGAAGGAAGTACGAAAAGAACGGTTTGAGGAAAAAAAGGAAAAGAAACAATGAGAATTATGCTTGACACCAAATGAATTTGTCGAAAAATATATTCGAACAAACATGAATTAATGAGGGAAGGCTTAGCTTTCCCTTTTTGAGCACAAGCAGAATATAAATGGTGTAGTTATCAAAACTATCTAGATGCATATAAAAATATATTCTGTTGGGTTGATACGGAGATGATTCAAGGTTATTTTAAAAATAGGGTCGATTTTGAAAAGTTTTCATGTGAAGAAAATCAGGATGATTGTCTTGATACGAGAACTTTTGTATAATGTACAGATGAGGATATCAAGGGTTTTATTAAAGCAAACAAGCATTATTCCAAAATAATGGATTTAACGAAGTCAGAACGAGATGAATGTATCAGTCAAATATATCGAGAAACCGGTGGCAGCATTCGACAATTAAGTAGTGTGCTGGGAATCGGGAAACGAATAATCGAAAACATGATAAAAGAGCAATAAGTGAGAATTTAATGGGTTCGCTAAAAATAAAATGAGGTGAGATAATGGAAGTAAAAGAGTATATTGAAACAATAGCAGATTGGCAGAACTGGAAAGAATTTTTAATGGGTCATTCAAAAGAAGAACTTGTTGAATTAATGATCAACAGAATGTCAAGAGATTCTAGCTATTGCAGAGAATCATATTACAAGTTAGTGAAACGATCATTATCAGTTAATGAGACAATTGATGACTATAAAACTGAAGTTAATTATGAAATGAATAAAAAAATTCCGGATGTTTACTTTTTAATGATTCTAAGCGATAAATTATTGGAGCGTGTAGAATGTACAGATAATTTGTTGGATAAATTAAAATTAAGTGTTACTGTCATTGTGAATCTTGATTGTGCAATTGAAAATGGAGCAGGATTTAGAAATGAAGACGAATTTGTGCTGATTGAAGTGATGGATACTTGTCGAGATTTGATGCTGGCTGCCATTAAAAAGCAATATAAAGATTTATCAACTGAGGAATTGAGCAAAGTATCGGATTACCTAAAAACTGAATCTGCTAGATACTGTTCAATTGACAATGAAAACCGTATCGAAACAGCATTCGAGAAAGTGGTATCACTGACAGAAGGAAGAACCGGAATTACCAAGGATGGAGCTTATGTAAGAGGAGCAAGTTATTATAGAAATTTAAAATAGGGTGATATTGCGTTGGTTGCTTGAGCAACAAAGAATAAAGACGATTTGAGTTCTTCGAGACTCGGGTCAGATCGTCTTTTCTTTTTTGGGACACAAGGGGACGGCTCTTTTATACTTCATTTAGCATACAAAAGAGGTTAGCATAATACAGGGGCGCAAAATGGCTAATTTACCCTCATCAAAGATTGTAAACGATGCCAGATACTGAAAAATGGGGCGACGCTATATCTGAAACCGGAGCAGCTGGATTGTCAGGATTTTTTGACAGAGCAGTTTTTGAGCGAAACAACTGAAACAACGAGACCGGTCGCAAATTCCGGGTCAAAGCGGGAACAAAACCGGTCGGTAAGAAAACTGACGACAGATGAAGCAAAGATCCTGGCGATTTTGATCAGCTCGGAAAAGAACATTCAACAGATTGAAGCACTCACCGGCATCAGTCAGGTATATCTGATTGAACGACTTTCGATTATGGAGCTGGATGGGATGGTCGCGTTATCCAATTGTGGCTGCTATAAATTTCTGGTGTGTTAAGTTTTGTGGAGTGGTATTTCCTGTTTTTGAAAGGGCTGCAGGTACGGATGGTTTACCGTTTAAATGCTACGGATCACACCAAAACTGATGCCTGTCAACCGCTCGATCTGTCTGATTGAGATCCCCTGATTTTTGCAGCTTTTTATTAAATCATTCCGTTTTTCTTTATTAAAGTTCTGAAGTTCGACCGGATTTTGAACACCTGCAATTTTCCGGATATAGGCATTTGCTTCCGAATCCGTCCATCGTATGTTTTGATCATATTCCAGAACGCTGGCCACTATATTCTCGGTATTAAACGTTTTAAATAATGGGATGGCTTTTTGACGATCAAGCGAAAACAAATTCAGTGCAAAGTCGATATTGCAGATTTCCTGACTGCCCAGATATTCATTATAACTGCTCCAGCGGTATTCCGATAACTGCTTAACGATTCCTGCTCTTTGCGGATTTTGATGAATATAGCGGATCACTGTAAGAAAATAACGGTCATCTTCAACCGCTTCACTTTTATAGCGATCCTGAAACAAATGCCCCCGTCGATTGTATTTCCAATTGTACCAGTATACATAACTCGCACCGACTCTTCTAAATATCGTTCCCAAATCTTCGGACCCTACCTTAATCAACAAATGGATATGATTACTCATAAAACAATAGGCAAATATTTCAATACCGCTGATTTCTTTTTGCTTCTTTAATGTTTCCATCAGTTTGCTGTAATCTTCTTCATCCTCAAAAATGATCTGACGATTGGTTCCTCTTAATATGATATGATAAATTCCGGTACTGCTTATTTGTCTTGCTGTTCTTGGCATTTTTTGCACCTCTGCACTATTTTAACATCTTTTGTTACTAAGTGCAACACAAAAGAACCGTCCCCTTGTGTTGTTTTCTTCAGTGAGTTTCGATGGAGAGAAACTGGCGCAACTGATTGGAAACAGACAATCGGCAGAATCCAGATCCCCCAGCCAATAGTTTTTCAGCGAAAACAAACAGAATTTTTCAACCAGAAAGCTGAACCTCCGACAATTGGTAATCGTTTGCAATCAGCCAAAAAGAAAAGACGACCCGAGATCCTAAGAACTCGAATCGTCTCTCTTCTCTGTTCTTTACCCTTCAACTCAATAAGTTAGGTTGAATAAGTTAAGTGACAGGCACCGTATGTCTTTAGATTTTCTACTTAGTTATTGAAATAGGAGTTGTAGCTAATCCTTGAACATTATGTAATGTAGAAGCATCTTTCATGTTAGTACCAGCTAAAGCTTTGATTGTATATGTTTTTGATAAGTCAAGACTTGTAGCTGCTGTTGGTGCAGCACCTGGTGTAGTGATAGCAGATGCACCTGTTACATTTGTAACAGTAACTAACGAACCAATACTTGCTGCAGCACTTGTGTTATTAGCAGCTGCTGTAGTTGCTGTAAATGTTACTGTTGCACCACTATGTCCTACAGTATAGCCTGTTAAACCAGTGAATGCAGCGGCAATATTAGTTGCAATAGCTGTTGGAGTATCACCCGATGTAACTGCTACAACATGTGTTACTGGTGTAACTCCATCAGTAAATCCTGCTGTAAGAGTTCCAGTAGCATCAGCTGTTCCTGTTACTGTTAAGGTAGTAACTTCTTGTGTACCAGGTGTACTGTCATCTGGTATTGTTAACATAACTTGGCTATTAATACCAGTAGCTCTGGTAGCCTCTAAGGCAATTGCTAATGGTGTTGTACTACCATCTTGATAAATTGCAAACTCACCAGTTACAGTAGTGTCTGACAATGAAGCTGCCATAGCTTCACTATAGTTCACTTTAATGTTTCTTCCATCTACAAAGCTTGCTGTTTGAAGTACTGGTGCAGTATTATCTAGAACTATTACTGTACCTGAGAAAGTTGTAGAAGTCTTTGTTCCAGCCGTATTTTGAATATTAGATGCTGTAAAGACTGCAGTATTATCATCAGCTACAACTGCTGCTGTTGCAGGTAAAGTAATGGTTGCATGTAACTGAGATAAATCTAGAACAATCGATGTACCTGTTGGTAAAGGCATACCAGAAAGTGTATAGTTTGAAGGATCTGTAGCAGAATTTGCTACTCCGCCACCTTTAACTGCTTCAGGGAATGTTACGGTAAATGTATTATTACCTGCTGCATTACCTACGCTAGTTACATCAAATGTCGTCGTTGAAGTCGTACCAAAATCAAGACTCATATTAAATGCATCATTTTGATTTGGTGTCTGAGCTGTGTCGGAAACAATCTGTTTTGCAAATGAGAATGCAAACGTACCATTAATTGTTTGTGCTGTTGGGAAAGTGTAAACAACTTTTGTTCCATTAGCTGTTATAGAACCTACTGCTAAAGTAGAGAATGTAGTATTATCTAAAACACCATTAGAATTAACAATTGTTATTGGTTTAGCCACATTAGCACTAGTAGCTAATGCTTCATTGTAATTAATTTCAATTGATTTTACTTTTGTAGCATCTGTTGTATCTTTGATTATGTTGTAACCAGTTGCTACTGGTTTTACAGTATTTTGTGTCAATGTTACAGGTTGATTAACAGCTGCCATTGCGTTACCCAAAGAATCTTGAATGGCTGTTGGGAAAACAACAGTTAACGTTCTGCTAGTTGTGTTAGCATATAAAGGTGCTGTTACATTGATTGTAAATTGTTTATTATCAGTGTTTGGTACTACCACAGCTGTGTCTGTTGCAATAGTTGCCAATGTTTCATCTTTAACAGTACCACTAATTAATGCACCAGTTACTGTTGAAGCAGTCATTGCTTTATTAAATGTTACAAGAATAGTATGATCATCTTTTGCAGATATCGTTGCTATTGGTGCAGTTGCATCCGTTGTTACCATAAAAGTAACTGACTGTGAAACTGTTTTGTTATTAGCATAATCTGTTAGATTAATTGCTTCATATGTATGGTTTACACCAGTTGCTAAAGACAATCCTGTAATTGTTGCAGTATTAGTACCACCAAAATTAGCAATGTAATATGTTCCATCAATTTTAGCTGAACCTGTTTGAATTGGTTCAGAAGCTGTTACTGTAAGTGTTGTTGCTGTTGTACCTTTTGTTTGTGATACAACTTTTGTGATTGTTGGTGCTACAGTATCTGCATAAGTCAACAGACCTACATACTTCTGTGTTGATAAAGAAGCATTAGCTTGTGTCTTTATAGGTGCTACAGTAACACTAGCATTAACTACATTAATTGCAGCTCCCGAAGTTGTTAATGTAAGTGTTTTTGCATCTGTTGATAAATCTGCTGAAGTTGGAGCATTAAATGTTACTTCAGCAACTGTAACTTGACCAGGTACAATAGCATCAGTTGCATCTAAAGCAGTGCTGAATGTTACTTGAAGCTGTCTAGCGTTAATAGCTGTTACACTTGTAACCTTAGGCACTACTACCAAGTTAGCTTGAGCAGCGACAATATTAGCTGTTGCTGTATCAACTTTTGTCTGTGTATCAGTTGTTGCTGCAGGATTAGCTGCTACAACTGCCTGATAAGTCGTCCAAGAAGCGGTTGTGTAATCAGCCTGATTAACAGCAGCAATTGCTGTGTTATAAGCTGTTAAATTAGCAGCTACTTGAGTAACTTTGATTCGGATTGCTTCTAAACGTAGACTATCTCCGGTTGTTCCGGCGATTGCGCCATCAGAAATCCAGCCTTGTGTCCAGCCGTAGTTTTCGCCGTGAACCGTATATTGAACTGAGTAGCCTGGTAATTGAGCACCAGTAGCATCAACCAGTTTAATTTCGATTGCTTCAACACGTTGTGATTTGCCAACACTACCGGCAAATGCGCCATCTTTGATCCAATTAGTTGAATCATCAGTAGGATATAACCAACCAACATTTTCAACGTGGACATTATAAACAACATGGGCACCGGCAGGAATTGCTCCTGTTAGTTCAATGTTGAATCCTTCAATTCTTTTGGATTCACCAGTTGTTCCTAATTGTTGGTCACTTTGAACCCAACTACCATCTGTAGGGGCATTGCCGATATCCTGGATATGTCCACGATACTGAACACTCATTGTATCAGTAGTTGCTGCTTTTGTGAATAATCCTACAAATGAATCCCATGCCGATGTTTTTACTGTTGCATCATTGGCAGCGAATACGCTTGTAGAAAAAACCATGGAAAGCATCATGAATACTGAAAGAATGCTTACTGAAATTTTCTTCATACTTTTAAATCCTCCGTATATTTTATTTTGTTGTATACCCGGAATAAAAACGATCTTTATGATCGACTCACGTTTAAATTCCAGACTTAATCATGCTCCTCTTAGCAGACCACTTTATATTCCTCCTTTCCTAATTTGTATTGTTCGCAAAGGGTAAACCAATTTTACTACACCAACTTAGAAAAGGTGTCAGGTCTACACATATAATGGAACGCTAAATGAGTAAGAGCTTTCTCACAATGAATTTTACACCACATTGCTTGATTTTGCAATTAATTATTCTATTTTTTTTAATCTCAAATCCGAATTTCACAATTTCCGACAATTTAATTCATTGTATCGCCTACAAATAAAGAACCATTATTCGATTACTGCTTAAATATGTCTCATTGTCTCATATTTGATGACTTCTAAGGTCGTTTCGCTGTTAAAACAGTTTCCCGATCGACTTTCTTTACTTTCTCCACAAACCACTGTATTTTTAGTAAAGACCGACTACCCTTTTTTTAAATCTGACATATCTAATGATTCTTCCGGCATCCCACCTTTCAATGTGCTGACGTCCAATACAACGGCCTCACGCCACTGCATTTCCCCAATTTTCTGACCTGTATAAATTAGAACTTTAGGTTATGATGATACCCTATGTTGAGTTAACGTCGGGGAAATGCATTTTATCGCACAACATTTAATTTTTTTTTACATTTTTAATATTTTTTTGAAATTTTGAATTTTTTTAACAACAATTGTTACATTCTGTTCTTAACAAAATCGGTTAAGCGGGTTTATGGATTAACAACAGCCGTTGGATTAACTACCGCTGTTCCGGTATTCGGTTGACTGACAACGGTAGTTCCCGGATCCGATTGGTTCGTTGCTGATTTGCCGGTATCGCTGGTATCCGCTTCATTGGCTGTGGCATTCCCGGTCGCGCCGGTGTCGGTTGGGGCCGGAGTGGTCTTGCCGGTGTCGCTGACATCGGATTCATTGGTCGTCGCACTGCCGGTATTCTCGGTTGTCGGCGGAGCGACGGTTGGTTCTTCTTTGGCCGCCGGCGTAACCGGTGGTGTCGCCGCCGTCGTGCCGGTGGTTACCGTCTCGGTTGGATTGACGACGGTACTGCCGGTGGTCTCTGTTCCCGTTGCCTTGACCATTGCTGCATCAGTCGTTCCCGTCACGGTCTGAGCGGATGTGGTTGTCGCATTGCCGGTGCTTGTCTGCCCGGCGACTCGCGTGTCTTCACTCGAAGCACCATTGTCAAACTTAATGATCTTGTTCAGGTCAACGGCTTTATCTTTGGACACCTGTAACAGCTCAGTGACCGACATGGCCGCCAGCTTATCGACGGATAAACTGTCATCTGACGATGCGATCTCCTGAATCATCTTGATTTTTCCGGTTGAAACGTTGTACTGATCTGCCAGGGCTGATGTTTGCTCGTCCGCTTCGGTCAATGTCTGTCTTAAAACAGTGGGCTCAATATTCTGTGAAGAGGCACTGTCCATAATCACCTGATCCACGGATACCGCCAGATCGTCGGCCTTATCGGTGTCGTTATTCTTGACCGACACCAGAACGACATTCCGATCGGTATTGAGATACCCATGACTGATCATGGCAGAGACCAGGGTATCAACGGAGTCTTCCAAATCGGCCTGATCAAAATTCTGACCATTGATGACTCGTTGGGCATCCTCGTTCAGGGCCTTGACCGACAGCACCTGATTGTGTTTGTTGGTCACGATTTCGATGCTCGGATTAACATCCAGGGCCACGATGCTGTCGGGCATTTTAAACTGCACATACCAGCCGGAATAACAGACCACCGCCAGAATGCAACAGGCAAAGACGGTGGAAAATTGTCGGCAGTACTTCGGCTTTTTCTTCACCGCCTGTTTGGTGATGTAGTCGTGCTCGGTCATTTTAACCACGGGCATGGCTGCCAGTTTTTCAAAATCCAGGATTGGCGCCTGGCTGATTGCTCGGTTGAGGGATTTTTCGATATTAATTGGTTTCACACTAACACCTCCTTTTCGGTAAGATATTTTTTCAGTTTTTTCAATCCCCGATGATATTTTGACAAGACGGTGGAAATTGGCACGTCCAGGCTTTCCGCTATTTCACGATGGGAAAAACCCGAAATGGCATGAAGCAGGATAATTTCTCTTTCCTGGTCGTTCAGTATTTTAAAAGCTGCCTGCAGCACCAGTTTGTCGCCGCTGTCTGTGACATATGAAAATGAAAGATCGTTTTCCAGATCTTCCACCGGAACGCTATCGTTTTTTTTCTTAAATCTTATTTTACTGATTGACAGATTCCGGGCGATCGTGAAAACCCAGGCCATCGGCTTCCCCATCGGTTTGTACAGATGGGCCGCGGCGCGAATTTTCAGATAAGTATCCTGGACCACATCAAGGGCATCGTCATGATTTTTTATAATCGACAGCACAAACGCATAGAGGGTTCGCTCGGTGAGACGGTAAAGCTCCTCGAATGCAGCTATGTCATCTTCTGCTATTCTAATGAACAGCTCTTCGTCAATATTTAATTTTTTCTGCTGCTCAGTTTCTAAGCCCTGGGGCACTACCATACTCAAAAATAATATCATTAAGTATTACTCCTCCATATTATAGTAACGTTTCACCGTCACGTTTTATTGCAATGCAAATAATTAATTTTAATTCGGGGTTAATCCATATATTCTTTTACACATACCCGTAGGGGCGATCCATGATCGCCCGTGGACGTATATTGTAACAATCAACGTTTCGGGCGATTGAGAATCGCCCCTACGGGGTTTCCGTTGTATTATATGTTGATAATCGCCCCTACAGGGTTTCCGTTATATTATATGTTGATACTTGCCCCTACGGAATTATTAATAATTTTATTAATAAGTATAATGTTTTTTAATAATTCGTCGATATCCATTATACATCATTTTTGTATTAATTTCACCCTGCTAATTTTTATACTTTTGGCACAAAGGTTTCTTGGTGACAATCATATATAGGCGTGATACAATCAGTAAAGAAACATTTTAATAACTATTTAAATGCGAAACGACTGCAATTTTTAATCATTACAACATTATAATTCTGCATCATGTGTTTTAATTTTAATTCTTGTCGTTCCAGATCGTTAATTAATGGAGGATAACATGGGAAAAAAAGTAGAGTATTCGGTAGATGAACTTCTTGATGTCAATGTATTACAGAAATTTCAGGACGCTTTTTCGGCAGCAACTGGTATGGCCACGATCTCCGTTGATAACGTGAAAGGCGAAATCACACAGCCAAGCCATTTTACAGATTTTTGTATGAAATACACCCGGGGTTCTTCTACGGAAGGAAACAAACGCTGTGTCAAATGCGATATCGAGGGTGGAAAAAAAGCCGCCAACACCGGACGACCGGCTGTTTATTCATGTCATGCCGGGTTGGTTGATTTTGCCGCTCCGATTGTCATCGACGGCGTTGAAATCGGTGCTATGTTAGGTGGTCAGTGTCTTGAAGCGCCACCGGACGAAGAACATTTCAGAAAAGTTGCCCGTGAGTTAGGGATAGATGAAGACGACTACATCAATGCCGTCAGAAAAGTATCCATTGTACCGAGAGAAAAAATCGATGCCGCTGCGGAGATGCTTTACGTTTTTGCCAATTCCATCTCTGAGATGGGACATCACAACCGAGTGCTGGCAGAAGAAACTGAAAATTTTGAGATGATCTCCCAAAACGTGTTTGAGAATATCCGTTCCATCAGCGAGTTCATCAATGGCTTTTCTGACCAAATCGGCTCTCTGATCAAAGTATCGGATGAACTGCTGGAATCTTCCACTATTTCTAAAAACAAGGTCAAGGAAACGGATTCCATCCTTAAATTCATCCGGGACATTGCCACCCAGACGAATCTACTGGGCCTTAATGCGGCGATTGAAGCGACCCGAGCCGGTGAATTCGGCCGCGGTTTCAACGTGGTTGCCGATGAAGTCCGCAAGCTGGCCGTACAGAGCCAGGATTCCGCGCGAAAAATCGAAAACATTCTGGACAGCATTACGGCCAGCATGAACCATGTCGAATCGCAGGCAGCGAAATCCTACAAAATCATCGGCGAGCATCAGAAGTCGATGGAAGAAGTCAATGAAAAATTGCAGTTGCTAAACAGCATTGCCGATAAATTAAAGACCGAGATCAACACGCTTAAGAGCAGCGTTTACTAAAACGGTTTTTGTTTAACCCCCCGTGATGTTTCGCGCTGGATTTTTCCCCGTAGGGGCGATCCATGATCGCCCGCCAACGTTTGTTCGATAATTAACCTTTTCGGGCGATTGAGAATCGCCCCTACATTGTTTTTTGTTCAAACCCCGTCGGGGTATGCAAAAAACCGTCGGGGTATGCCCCTTTTTGCATCATGATTGCTTGGACCATTCTTAATTGAATGGTCTTTTTTTTGGCATCTTTTTTTTTTGCTTCTATTTAATAAGGGTAGCTTTCGATCATTGCGAAAATCATAAACAATGAACAATGATCGAAGGTAGCAAATCTTATGAAAGGAGGTTTCTGACGTGAAATGAAAACAATTTTAAACACCCTGCCCGGCGCCGCTGCCGTCATTGGCTCGGTTCTCGGTTTTCTTCTGGGGGGCTTCGACGGGGCTGTTTATACCCTGCTGGGCTTTATCCTGATTGATTACCTAACCGGCGTTATGACCGCCATTGCTCAAAGGCAGGTCTCCAGTGAAATTGGCTTCGTTGGTATTCTCAAGAAAATCCTGATCCTGATGATGGTGGCATTAGGCCATCTGCTGGATCAAAACCTGTTAGGGGGTGGCGGCGCCATGCGCACAGCCGTGATTTTCTTTTACACCGCCAATGAAGGCATCAGCATTCTGGAAAACTGTGCCCGTCTGGGTTTTCCCATTCCCGCTAAACTTAAGGCGGTTTTGGCGCAGTTGTCCGAAAAGGAGGAAAAATAAGACGGTCGGCGAATCATACCGACAATTAACGTTTTCGGGCGATTGAGAATCGCCCCTACGGTGTTTATACCATGCTTTAACCCGTAGGGGCGATCCATGATCGCCCGTTAGCAGTTTGTTTGATGTTGGTTTCACAATCAATTCGGTAACGTGTAGGCGAATAGTCATTAGACTGTTCAACGTGCAGTGTACGAATTGATTCGCGTAAACCAGCAGCAAAGCTCACCGCACTTTCTAAATGAGGAGGAAAATAATATGTATCTGAAACTAATTCAGGAGGCTCTGGAAAAAGCAGGGTACTCACCGGGGGCCATCGACGGCATCGATGGGCCGCTGACACAGAATGCCATTAAGACGTTTCAGACCGATCATGGTCTGGAGCCAGACGGACTGGTAGGCCCGCTGACCCATACCGCCCTGTTTCAAAATGACATCGCGGCAGAACCAGAAAACCCCGCCGATATGCCGTTAGATGACCAACAGCTCACCCCACATTTCAACCGGCAGGCCTTTAAATGCTGTTGTGAGGGCCGTTACTGCAACGGCTTTCCGGCGGAAATGAACCCCGAACTGCTTCGCCGTCTGGAAAACGTGCATCAGGTGCTCGACACCCCGATCATCGTCACGTCGGGAGTCCGTTGTCCGATCCGGAATGAGGAAGTGGGCGGTATTCCGAATTCCCGACATCTTGTCGGGGCGGCCGTTGACTGCTACGCTCCGGACCGGTCTGTCCATGAACTGGCGGCAGCCGCCGAAGACCAGGGACTGGGTGTGATCATTTATGAGAATCAAGGGTTTTGTCATCTGGAGATTTAAGCGGGCGATTCTGTAGGGGCGATCCATGATGATCGCCCGAAACGTCAATCTTTCAAACAAATGTCCTCGGGCGATTGAGAATCGCCACAACGAGTTCTTATTTCTTTTTGGCACCTTTTTCCGGTTTCTTCCATTTATAGAGTATACACAGGAAGTTGCGAAACTTTAAAGCCACGAACAGAAGTTGTTTTGATGTCGGTTTCGCAACCAATCTGGTAACGTGTAGGCGAACAGTCGATAGACGGTCCGCCGTACAGTGTACAGATTGGTTCGCGTAAACCGGCAGCTAAGCTTACGGCAGTATCGCTAAGGCCTGAAGAAAGGAGGACCACACAATGCCAGTAACAACCGATTTTCTCAGCAACAAAATCCAGATCCGTTCCAACTACGGGCTAGTGAATGGCAAAGATGTGATTAAGTCAAAGACTTATTCTAATCTGAAAGCATCTGCCGGAAATGATGACATCTACGCCGTGGCTGCCGCTCTTGCAACACTGCAGGCGCCCACCCTGGAAGAAGTTGTCAAAATTGAAAGTACCCTATTGATTCCGGGTGTCTAAACACCACCAAACTCAATTCGGCAATTGCGAACAATGATTACTTTGATGTCAGTTTCACAAACTATTTTGTAACGTGTAGGCGAACAGTTGATAGACTGTCCGCTGTACAGTGTAAAAATAGTTTCGCGTAAACTGGCAGCGAAGTTCCCGACTGTTTCGCAATTATCCAGATGAGAAATCTATGCGAAAGGAGGTGAACGCTCATGCCAGAAATTAAAGCAACGATGGTATTCAAACGTGGGGATGGTAAAAATTCTACCCTTTCCGTAGCGGATGCTGATGCGGCTGTGACCCCGGCTGAAATGAATGCAGCAATGGATTTGATCCTTGCTAAAAATATCTTTGCTGCAGAAGACTCCGACTTTAAGTCCAAAGTCAGCGGAAAGCTAATCAGCACTACGACTCAGGATTTTGCAATGTCTGCAGTTTAAGTAATTGGAATCGGACTCCCGATTCCCGACAAAATCGTGTCTTGTGACAATAGTAAATCGTAGTTTGCTGCATGATCGGACAGGCTATCGCCTGTTCGCCATGATGCAAAGGGTCTGACCCCTTGGTCACAACTGATGTTACCATTATCGCAAGACACTTACTTTATAATTTATCGTTATATTTGAGCCGGTGTTTACACTGGCTCTTTTTCATTATCGATATTAAGAAAATGATTGTATTTCGATTACAAATAATATATAATGCAAATAGAACATCTGTTCTATTTGATTGAAAGAGGTGAAAAATGGAAAACAATGAAATAATTTCTTTGGTACGCGGTGCCCGGAAAAAGGAACCGAAGTGCCAGTTGGCTTTGATTGAAGGTTTTCGGCCTTTAGTTCTCTCGTTGATTCGTCGTTATGTTTATGAACAGGATGCCCTTGATGATTATTTAAGTGAAGGAGCGATTGTGATACTCAACTCGGTTGATACCTACGATGAAGCTCTGGGGGTGCCTTTTTCCGGTTATCTAAAAAAGGAATTGTTTTATTATTTTGTTGATGTCGCCAAGTCTCACAAAAACTCAACTTCTTTGGATGCCCCCTGTAAAAATGAGACATCATCTTTATTGGATACTTTAATGGATAAGAATGCGGATATTGAAGGGGACTACCTTCATCATGAAGATTTATCGGCGCTGCTGCTTTATCTGCCTCAGCTTAGGGAAAGGCAGCGTTGGATTATCGAGGAACATTATTTTAAAAATCGGAGTATCAAAGATATTGCCCAGAGCATCGGGGTGAGCTCCAACAGCCTGGTAAAACTCCATCGGCGCGCAATTCAGGATCTGCGCACCTACTTTGGGATGGATCTGGTGAACTAACGTTTCGGGCGATGCGGTATAGCGTCCAAAAATGTAGATCGCCCGGGGACGTCGGTGCCTATCATCGACGTTTCGGGCGATCATGGATTGCCCCTACGAGATAATGCATTACGGGGGATGAATCCAATCGGTTTATGCGTTATGGGATTTTTGCCTTATTACTATTTTAAATCTTCGGCAATTTGGCTCAGTTTTTTGAGCCGATGATAAACGCCGGATTTGCCGACGGGAGGGTCTAATCGTTCTCCTAGTTCTTTGATGCTGGCATCCGGATAGTTTAATCGCAATTCGGCGATATCATAGAGGTTTTGGGGCAGATTTCTCAACCCAATCTTCTCTTTGATGACTAAAATGGCGGCCACCTGATCGTAGGCGGCGATGACGGTTTTATTCAGGTTGGCGGTTTCACAGTTAACCTGGCGATTCACATCATTCCGCATTTCTTTGATGATCCGGATATTCTCCATTTCCAGCAGCCCGCGGTGAGCGCCGATCACATTGAGAAAATCGGCAACGCTGCCCCCTTCTTTTAGGTACAGCACCCAGTGCGCTTTTCGGTGAATAAGATTGGATTTAATTCCAAAATCATTCAATATTTCTTTAATGCTTTCCAACAAGGCGCACTGCTCGATATTTCCGGTTAGACTGCGGTCGTTCGTTTTACTTTGAATCGCGGTTTTCTTTCCCACCAGTTCAAGATGATAAGTTTTTTCCGGGTTGGACACGGAACCGCATCCTAAAAAAGCCCCGCGGATATATGCTTTTGTCTGCGTGGCCTGTTTTTTGAACTTTTCCGGTATCTGATTGGCAAAAAAAGCCTGACCCAGATTGTTGAAGCTCAAAATTTCACAGTCGCCAAGTATTCTTTTCGCCATCTTCGGATCTTCAATGAGGACATTGTAAGCACGATGTTCTTTAAATTTTTTTGTTTTCTCGATCTTGATTTTCGGTTTTGTTTGAAACAACCCTTTGATGAGCTGGTACGTGCGGGCGGCAACCGAGGGGTTTTCGGTTTTTATGCTGATGCTCATGTCACCCGCCGCATCCACGATAATGGTTGCGACGGCTCCGATGATCCCCGACAATTCAGCTTGCCGGGAGGCTTTGGAACCGAATGGGAGCTTGGAAATATCTTTTTTTAAAATCGCTGAAAATGTCACTGGTTCACCATTTCTTTCGTAAAAACTGTTTCCAATCGTCTGTGGACATTTGTTTGAATCATCGACTTTTCGGGCGATCATGGATCGCCCCTACGGAATTCTTGAGACAACGTCTGGCATAATACCGTAGGGGCGATTCCCAATCGCCCGAAAAGCATCGTGCCTAACGTTATCTTATATAGGTTTCAAAAATTCGTTTTGCCAGTAAATCGGCATCATGACGGACATAGCCATTTTCCATCGTCACATAGTCATCGAGAATATATTCATAGCCATTTATGGGGTTTCCCATTTGGACAACATTGGCATCGTATTTATTGTATTTTTCTTCGATACTTCTGGGCAGTGTGCCTTTATTGGCCACCACATAATCGAAAAGATGTCCTTCATTCTGATCCATGTGGGCTTCGATGGCCCGGATATGGTCTTCCTGGGTGTAACCGCTGGTTTCCCCCGGCTGGGTCATGATGTTGCCGATATAAAAACGCTTGGCCCGGCTGTCAAAAATCGTTCGCGCCACATCTTTAATCAGCAGGTTGGGAATGATGCTGGTGTAAAGACTTCCGGGTCCGATGATGATCAAATCCGCATTGCGGATGGCTTCAATGGTTTCCGGCAGGGGGCGCGTTTCCTGATTCTTTAAAAAAAGCTGCACAACGCCGCTATTTTGCTCCAACACGGCCGCTGGAATAGCGGACTCCCCTTCAATGATCTCACCGTTTTCCAGCGATGCCATCAAAACCATTTCCGATAGGGTGACCGGCAGTACTTCGCCTTTTATTTGAAGCACATCTGATGTTCGTCGCACGGCATCGTAAAAATCGTTGCTGATACCATTCATCGCCGCCAGGAACAGGTTGCCAAAGCTCTGCCCCTCCATGCTTCCGCCTTCAAAGCGGTAGTTAAACAGTTCCTGCATGACATTTTCATCATCGGCCAGGGCTAGAATACAGCTGCGGATATCGCCGGGGGGCAGAATCCCCAGATTTTCCCTGAGCATGCCTGAACCGCCGCCATCATCCCCAACAGTAACGATGGCCGTCAGCTTGTCGGTATATTTTTTCAATCCCCTGAGGATCACGGATAAGCCGGTCCCGCCGCCAATGGCGACAACTCTCGGATTTCTCACTTTTACTATATCTTTCAGGGTAAACTCTCTGATATATTCTTTCATATCCATTGAATCACTTCCTTTATATTATTCATTATAAATTTTCCTGTTTATTTCTTTTGATGTCCCGATGGTTGAGACTGGTTTCGTAACCTTTTTCTTTAAGGGCGGCATCCAACAGATACGCATAAGTTACCGATCGATGCTGGCCGCCGGTGCAGCCAATAGCAATTTCGACAGTATTTTTCGAAACTTTTGTAAATTGGGGAATGACAAACTCCAGCAAATCTAATAATTTGTCATAAAATATTTTTGCTTCCGGAAAAGACATGACATAGTCTCTGACATCCTGATCTTCGCCTGATAACTCTCTCAGCTCTAGTTTATAAAAGGGATTGGGCAGGAAGCGGACATCAAAAACATAATCTGCCCCCATAGGGCTGGCATACTTATATCCAAAGGAATAAATATTGACTCTTGGCATGGTGTTTTCTTCGCCCTTTTTTATGAGTGCGCGGAGTTTCCCTTTGAGTTCACCAACTTTTATATCGGAGGTGTCAATCACTTCGTCGGCAATTTCCCGCAACGATTCCAACGTTTTTCTTTCCTTTTGAATGGCTTCCAGCAAATTGCCGGAACGGCCCGCTAACGGATGATTTCGTCGGGTTTCCTGATACCGGGATACCAGCACCTCGTTTCGGGCATCCAAAAAGAAAAGCTCCGCTTCGTTTTTCAGCTCTTTGTAAGCGGAAAGGGGCGAGTCTTCTCGCGATGAAAACACATCGCCCCGAATGTCGGTTACCAGAGCAATATTTTCAATACCGGTGGCGGATTGCTGGCAGAGGTTGATAAAAGTCACGATGAGCTGGGGAGGCAGGTTGTCGATACAGAAGAATCCAAGATCCTCGAGTATTTCAATCGCCTGGGACTTTCCTGCTCCAGACATACCTGTAATGATAATTATTTTCATGACTTTCTCCTCTTTTCTAATCTTATATCGATGATAACCGTTCGTTTCTGGTCAAGACAATTGTTAATCTGCGTTTTTTGTGAAACCCGTCTGGAGACAATGGTAAATCGTTGCCTGCTGCATGATCGGACAACTGATGTTACGATTGTCTCCAGACTTACTTCTACAGCGACTTGCTAAGCTTCAATGTTGATGATCCGGTCTAGGGGAATGTTGGCTTTTTCCAGCATTTCCGGGATGGCTCGCATATCGCCTAAGGCATGGATAGTGTGGGCGTCGCTGTTGACAGCAAAATCGACCTCATATTTCATGGCAATTTTAATTTCTTCGGCGCTTAAATGATCATGCCGGGGATTGATCTCTAAAATGACGCCATTCGCCGCTGCGGCTTTCGCCACGGCATCGATATCGATGGGCATTTTGTCCCCAGGATGGGTGATCAGTTTAATTTCCCGACGCTCGATCATTTTTATATAGGATCGGGTATTCATCTCGATCACATATTTTCTTAGAAACGGCAGCACCCGGGCGGCGTAATTGGGAATCGAAAAGCGAAATATATCTTTGATCGTGGCCGGAATGTAACCGTAATGATATCCGGCTAAAATCCAGTCGCAGTAAATTCGCTCTTCTTCGCCAATATCAATATCCCCGTTGGCACCAATGATGTTGGATTCCACGGACAGGTAGATTTCAATATCGTCGTATTTTTTATTAAGCGCGTCGATTTCAGCCCGCATTTTGGCAAAGTTCTTTTTTCGCACCCCAAAAAACGGATGACTTCGGCCATGGTCGGAAATGGTGATGGCTTTTAAACCAATCTTCCGACCCTGCTTCACCATTTCTGCAATGGTGTTTTTTCCGTGGCTCCAGGTTGTATGGGTATGCATATCGTGTGTTATTTTCATGTTTTTCCTTATTCTGTTATTGCTTAATATGTCATTATTATAAACATCTTTTTTTCGGTTCATTTGCCTTTATTTGCATATGCTTTTTGGGGGTTCGTGTGGCCTATATTTGCATACGCCTTTTTAGGGGGTTCATGCGGCCTATATTTGCATACGCCTTTTTAGGGGGTTCATGCGGCCTATATTTGCATACGCCTTTTTAGGGCTTGTAGGGGCGATCCATGATCGCCCGTTGACGTTTGTATTCTATTCTAACGTTTGCGGGCCGGCAAGGCCAGCCCCTACAGTTGATACACTATAATTAGGGTTCGCCGATGACGATGACTTCGGTTTTTAAATCAACCCCGAATTTCTGATGCACCCCTGTCTGAATAAGGGTGATGAGCGCCAGTATGTCATCGGCGGTGGCATCGCCCTTATTGATGACAAAACCGCTGTGTTTTTCCGACACCTGGGCCCCACCAAACGATCGGCCTCTGAAGCCGGCATCCTGAACCAGTTTCCCGGCAAAATAGCCTTCGGGCCGTCGGAAGGTACTGCCGGCACTGGGGTATTCCAGGGGCTGTTTGGTTTGTCTTCTGGTATTGAGATCCAGCATTTTATCTTTGATCGCCTGGTAATCGCCTTTTTTTAATTGCAGACTGACACTCACTAAAACCCATGGATGTTTTTGGAGCACCGAACTGCGATAGCCAAACTCGCATGCTTCGCCAGGCAGGGTTTTAAAAACGCCGTCTTCGGTCAGGACTTCAATGCTCTGAACGATGTTTTTCATCTCGCCGTCGTAGGCACCAGCATTCATCGTGACGGCTCCTCCCAGGCTTCCCGGAATCCCGGATGCAAACTCCAACCCGGTCATTTTTTCTTCCAGGGCGAACTCCGCTAAATCTTTGAGGCTGATTCCCGCTTCGGCACGAATGATTTCGCCTTCTGCACTCACCTTGTTAAGTGCTTTAGTCTTGATGATGATCCCCCGAAAGCCTCCGTCTCGGACAATCAGATTACTGCCATTTCCCATAATGTAAAACGGCTTACCGCATTCTCGGCAAATGGCCAGGACTTTTTGCAGTTCTTCTTTTGTTTGAGGTATCAAGAGCAGGTCCGCCGGTCCGCCTACTTTAAAAGAGGTGTGATTTTTCATGGGTTCATTTTGTTTTATATATTCTGATGCCATCACGGCTTTGAGTTTATTCAAAATTATTTTCATATTTCTATTTTTATCCTTACTTCGTCTTAATTAATACTGTTTTATCATAACATTATTTATTAAGATTCGCCATAAAAAAAGGCCCATAAATGGGCTTTTTAAGAATCTTTTATCTAATTTTCCGCATCTTTTTACTCCGCCACGGCACAGACAGTGGCAACCACTACTTTTTTTGCGCCGGCTTCCAGCAGTGTTGCGGCGGCTTCGGATAAAGTGGCACCGGTGGTGAGCACATCATCCACGAGTAAAATTGTTTTTCCCTGAATTTCTTCAATATTTTCAGCACTGAATGCTCCGGTTAGATTCACAAGCCGCTGTTCTCGTCCCTGACCCATCTGGTGGGGGGTGTCCCGGATTCGTCTTAAATATTGCGGACCGAGGACCGGAGACAGCGGCAGCAATCCTGTCCGAATGCCCTGGGTTATTTTTTCGCTCTGATTGTAGCCTCTTTCCTCCAGGCGATTAGGGTGCAGCGGAACCGGGATGATGATGTCTATTTCTTTTCCCCATTCACACTGGGCGATGGCTTTTCCCATCCGGATGCCAACCCAGATTCCGAGATTTGGCCGGTCTTTGAATTTTATGGCATGGACCAGGGTTTTTCCTGAATCTTCATAACGCAGGAAGGCATACCCTCCACCAAAAGGGAGGTTTTGTTTTGAACAAATTGAACATAATTTTCGGTTGGATCTAAATATCGGCCGTCCGCACCGCTGGCAGGTGGGATTGTTTATTTTCGGAAGTTCCTCATCGCATTGGCGGCAGAGAAAATTGTCCGTCACAAAAAGAACCTTGCCACAGATGGGGCAGGTTCCGTTTTTTAGAAATAGGTTGTTTTCCAGAAAAGTTATCAGCCATTCTTTGATTCCCATGGTCACCTCCTGAAAATTAAATATTTTGTATATTTGTCCGTAGCGACGATCTCCGTTAACCTGTAGGGGCGATCCATGATCGCCAGCAAGCGTTCGCTTCAATTCCTAACGGTTCGGGCGATTGGGAATCGCCCCTACGAGATGATGTTCAATTTGATTGGATATTATGTATTTTGTATATTTGTCCGTAGCGGCGATCCCCGCTAACCTGTAGGGGCGATCCATGATCGCCAGCAAGCGTTCGCTTCAATTCCTAACGGTTCGGGCGATTGGGAATCGCCCCTACGAGATGATGTTCAATTTGATTGGATATTATGTATTTTGTATATTTGTCGGTAGCGGCGATCTCCGTTAACCTGTAGGGGCGATCCATGATCGCCAGCAAGCGTTCGCTTCAATTTCTAACGGTTCGGGCGATTGAGAATCGCCCCTACAAAATGATGTTCAATTTGATTGGATATTATGTATTTTGCATATTTGTCGGTAACGGCGATCCCCGTTAACCTGTAGGGGCGATCCATGATCGCCAGCAAGCGGCTGTTTGTGAGTTATTCTGTTCCCACAAGGTAATATCGATCATTCTGCCATTTCAATGGATTCATCTGAATATAACGGACTATCTCGTAATAATCGTTTTCATTTCTAATTACATGATCATAGAATGATTTCTGCCAGACCGGAAAGCCCACTTTTCTTGTCACCAATCCTTTTGTCTGTTGAATAATCTTTGAAATGGATGTCTCGGCATTTTTATTGATACTTATCAATAAGTGTATATGGTTTGGCATAATGACATAGTTTTCAATATTAACCCCACTATAAGATTTTTCAATATTGCCAATAGACATCAATACTACGTCTCCTATTTCCGATAATACAAATGAATTGTCTTCTTCTTTTAAAATACAATTTTTATCGCATAACACTTGTTTTCGATCCTTTGTGCAGATCGTGATGAAATAGTAACCATTTTGTGTGTAGTTGTATTTTTCCAGCCTAATCCGTTTTCTTTTTTGAAGTTCCATTATCTCTCATCTCTCTCATTTCTTGACGAATTATATTCCATCATAAGCGTTGGGAGTTATTGGGATGGGATTGGTGATTGACGTTGCGGGCGATTGAGAATCGCCCCTACGGGGTGGTGAAAATATACGATGCATTATCCTGTAGGGGCGGATAGTATCCGCCCGTTGACGTTAATGTTTCACATGCGTTGATTGGGCGATCACTAATCGCGCGTCCAAGATGATGCTTGGCGTGGATGTGAATGTTTTAGGATCGGTTTGGCATTGACGTTGCGGGCGATTGAGAATCGCCCCTACGGGGTGGTGAAAATATGCTATGCATAATACCGTAGGGGCGGATAGTATCCGCCTGCAACGTGGCCGGTATTACAGCATCGGGTTGTTGAGGTAGTTGACAATGCGTTCCCGGAGGGCGGTCTGGCGGTCCTGGGATTCGGCTGATTTGATCATTTGTCGGAAAACATACTGGTTACCCATGAGAATAAGCATTTTTTTCGCCCGGGTGACGGCGGTGTAGAGCAGTTTGCGATTGAGAAACAAGGGTGGTCCGCCGACAATGGGCATGACGACAACCGGGAATTCACTGCCCTGGCTTTTGTGAACGGTCATAGCGTAGGCATGAGTAATCTCGTCCATTTGATCAAAATCATAAACGATCCGCTTCCCGTCGTTGAATAGGATCGTGAAGGATTTATTCCGATCGCTGATTTCTTCCAGGGTTCCGATATCGCCGTTGTAAATGCCTTCGCCCTGTTCAAAACCAATGGTATCTTCCCATTTCAAACGATAATTATTTTTAATCTGCATGACCTTATCCCCTTCCCGATAAATAACCGTCCCAAATTCGCGCTGGGCACAGTTATCTCGGGCCGGGTTCAGTACAGCCTGAAGTTCTTTGTTGAGATTGATCACCCCGACCTTACCGTTTTTCATGGGCGAGATGACTTGAATATCCTGAATACTGTCAAACCCTTTGGCGATGGGGAGGTTTTCGGTGACAATTTTCAATATATCGCGCAGCAGTTTATCGCCATCATTTTTATTTAAAAATAAGAAGTCACTATCATTGTTGATATCCGGCATGTTTCCCTGGTTAATCTCAAAGGCATTGACGGATATCATACTTTCTTCGGACTGGCGATAAATTCGTTCCAGACTTAACACTTTGATGGCGCCGCTTTCGATGATATCTTTCAGCACATTGCCCGGTCCAACGGACGGCAGCTGATCGGCATCGCCGACCATGATTAACCGGGTTCCCGGTTGAATGGCCATCAGCAAACTGTTCATCAGGACGATATCAATCATTGAGGATTCATCCACGATAATCGCATCCGCTTCGAGGGGATCGCTTTCGTCTTTGCTGAAACTTGGGAAGTCGTCATTTTCACTGTATTCATATTCCAGCAGGCGGTGAATGGTTTTTGCCTCATGACCGGTGGTTTCCGTGATGCGTTTGGCGGCGCGGCCGGTTGGCGCGGATAAAACGGTTTTCAGACCCAGATCTTTGAAGATGCGGACGATTCCGTTAATTATCGTGGTCTTACCGGTACCCGGTCCGCCGGTTATTACGATGACGCCATGTTCTACCGCCGCGGCAATCGCCTCGCGCTGTTTATTGTCCAGTATGATTGACATGTCTTTTTCATACTCTGCTATTTTTTTATCGATGTTAACATCGGGGATCTTATACTTGCTCTGGCTGATTCTTGCCATAATCAGCGCCACGTTATCTTCAGCTTCATAGAGGTTTCGTGGATAATAAACACGCTGGTCATTGACTTCTTCCTGAATGATTCTACCAAGCAGAACAAGTTCACCCAGTTGATTCACAACCTCGTCTTCATCCACTCCTAATATCTTGCAGCTGATTTTGATCAGTTCGTTTTCGGTCATAAAGGTATTCCCGCGGTTATAGCATTCACCTAGTGAATAATTGATCCCGGCCAGGATCCGCCCCGGACTGCTTCGTTCAAATCCCAACTGGCTGGCAATCTGGTCGGCAATTTTAAAGCCAATTCCGCGGATGTCCTCGATCATCTGATAGGGATTATTCAGCAGCACCGAAATGGTATCGGATTTATAGGTCTTATACAGCTTCATGGCCCAGGATGCCGATATTCCGTAATCCTGGATTTGGATCATGATCTGCCTGACTTCCCGTTGCTCATAATAGCCTTCTTTGATGCCTTCCAGGGTTTTCTTCCCGATCCCTTTTATTTCTGAGAGACGCTCCGGATGGTTGTCCAGAATGTCCAGGGTTTCTTCGCCGAAGCGTTCGACAATGGCTTTGGCGGTCTTTTCGCCAATGCCCGGCAGGATCCCCGATGCCAGATACCGGGTGATCCCTTCTGCGGAAGTGGGTATTTCCATGGCATAGGTTTCCATGGTAAATTGATCCCCATAATTTTTATGTTCGGTCCAGTAGCCGGTTAGTTTTAGATACTCGCCGTGATTTAATTCGTCGAAGTTCCCGACCACAGTAACCAGATCTCCGTCAATGTCAAAATGGGCCACGGTGTAGCCGTTACTGCTGTTTCTAAAGACGATGTGCTCCACCGTTCCCTTAATGGTTTCCATTGTTCGCTCCTGTTAGTTGATAATTAATATTTTAATTATATCATAAATACCGTCATTATGCTTATTTTTGGTAGTAATCAATTTTGCTTTGTAGGGGCGATTCCTAATCGCCCGCAACGTCAATGTTAAATCGAACGACAGTGCCAAGCCAAACGCCAACGGGCGATCACGGATCGCCCCTACAAGATAATGCATTAGAATTCAAGATACTAGTCATATATAAGATAATTCGGGGCATCATTCAGTTTAAAGTTTTTGATGCGCGCCTGTGGTTGGCGGGCGATCACGGATCGCCCCTACAAGATAATGCATTAAAATTCAAGATACAAGTCATATATAAGATAATGCGGGGCATCATTCAGTTTAAAGTTTTTAATGCGCGCCTGAGGTTGGCGGGCGATCAAGGATCGCCCCTACGGGGATAATGCATTAGAATTCACGATACTAGTCATATATGGGATCGTTTTTGGGATCATTTTTGCGACGCAAAAAAGGCCCATTATTGGGCCTTTTTTGTTTAAGCGATTAAACAGTTTATATTATAACTGTTCTTAGTACAATTTTGGCTTTTGTGAATAGGTGGTATGAAGAATATGATGCGCTTTGTGACTGTTTGGTTCTTCTAAATATTCTTCGTATAGACGAATAACGGATGGATTCTGATGTGATTTACGAATCGTTTTGTTAGCATCTTCGGTGTACAGAGCTTTTGCTCTTTCGACCCGAATATCAATATCCATTTTGTCTTTTGCAGCAACGATTGGCTGACCGCCACCGTTTACGCAACCGCCTGGACATGCCATTAATTCGATGAAATGAACATCTTTTAATTCGCCGGCTTTTAATTGATCCATGACTATTTTTAAATTGCTTCCGCCATGTGCCATCATTACATTAACAGTCAAGTCTGGTGTTACTTGAACACTTGCTTTTTTAATGCCTTCTACGCCACGTACTGCGACATAATCGATTTCCTGGATGTCTTTTTTGTTCAGGACATCGGCAACAGTTCTAACTGCCGCTTCCATAACACCACCGGTAGCCCCGAAGATAACAGCGGCACCTGTGGAATCACCATAGTAACTGTCAAAATCTTCATCAGGAAGTCTGTTGAACATAATTCGAGATGATTTAATCATACGTGCTAATTCTCGTGTGGTAATGGAAATATCAACATCTTGATTTCCATCAACATTTAATTCTTCACGTTGAACTTCATATTTTTTAGCGGTACAAGGCATTACGGAAACAACAACCATGTCTTTAGGATCAATCTTGTTTGCTTCGGCATAATGACTCTTTAATAATGCACCGGTCATGTTCTGTGGTGATTTACAGCTTGACAGATTTGGAATTGCTTCTGGATAGTAGGTTTCAATGTATTTAATCCAACCTGGTGAGCAGGATGTGATCATTGGCAGAACACCGCCATTAGTCAAACGACCAATGAGTTCTGTTCCTTCTTCCATGATGGTAACATCAGCGCCGAAATCGGTATCGAATACTTTATCAAAGCCCAGTCTTCTTAACGCTGCTGCCATTTTACCGGTAACAGGTGTTCCCATTGGATATCCAAATTCTTCGCCTAAAGCGGCACGAACAGCTGGTGCTGTTTCAACAATAACCGTTTTAGTTGGATCATTGATGGCATCCCAAACATCCTGGATGTTTGATTTTTCTTTTAATGCGCCAACTGGGCAATTGATGATACATTGACCACAATTGATACAGCCAACTTCTGCTAAAGATCTTCCGAATACTGGTTGAACTTGAGAAGTAAATCCACGACCAACGGCGCCAAGTACGCCAACAGCCTGAACTTTTGTACACACTGCAGCACAACGCTTGCAAAGAATACATTTTGTTTCATCTCTGATGATCGATGTTGATAAATCATCAATTGTATGACCTGATTTTTCTCCCTGGAAAGGAATATCATGGACATCAAGTTCATTAGCCAATGCTTGAAGTTCGCAGTTTTCACTACGTACACAAGTCGTACATTCTCTGTTATGATCCGACAGAATTAATGACAGGTTAACTTTTCTTGCTTTTTGCACTTTTGGTGAGTTCGTTAAAACTTCAATCCCATTGGCAACTGGATAAACACATGCTGCCTGCAATGCTTTTGCTCCGGCAATTTCAACCAGACACATACGACACGCACCAATTTCATTTATGCCTTTTAAATAGCAAAGTGTTGGGATGTCAATGTCTTTCAATCGAGCTGCTTCTAATATGGTTGTTCCTTCTGGAACAGTTATTTCCTGACCGTTTATTTTAAAAGTAATATCATTCATTTCCTCAATAACCCCCTCATCAAGCCTTTGATATTGAGCCAAATGGACAGGCTTCAATACAAGTACCACATTTTATACATTTTTCGGTATCAATAACATGTGGTTTCTTCTTTTCGCCAGAAATAGCATCCACTGGACACTTCTTAGCACAGATGCCACACCCTTTACATGTTTCTTCTTCAATTTTGAAATCAAGAAGAGCTTTACAAACGCCGGCAGGACATTTTTTATCTCTGATATGAGCTTCATATTCATCTCTAAAGAAGTGAATGGTTGAAAGAACAGGGTTTGGAGCAGTTTGTCCCAATCCACAAAGAGCTGAAGATTTGATTCCTTCTGCTAATTCCTGTAATTTCTCAATATCGCCTTCTTTACCCTTACCACCGCAGATATCTTCAAGAATTTCAAGCATTCTCTTGGTACCGATACGACAAGGTGGGCATTTTCCGCAGGATTCATCCTGTGTAAATTCAAGGAAGAAATGGGCGATATCAACCATACAGTTGTCTTCATCCATGACAATCAATCCACCGGAACCCATCATAGAGCCGGCTGCGATGAGGTTATCATAGTCAATTTTTGTATCCAGTAATGATGCTGGTAAACAGCCGCCTGATGGACCACCAGTTTGTGCTGCTTTAAATTCTTTACCGTTTGGAATACCGCCACCGATTTCATAAATGATCTCGCGAAGTGTTGTTCCCATTGGAATTTCCAATAAACCGGTATTGTTGATTTTTCCGCCTAATGCGAATACTTTTGTTCCTTTTGATTTTTCAGTTCCAACTGAAGCAAACCATGCTGCCCCGTTTAAAATAATCTTTGGAATATTTGCATAGGTTTCAACGTTATTAAGAACAGTTGGTCTTTCAAATAAACCTTTGTTTGCTGGGAATGGCGGACGAGGACGAGGTTCGCCACGTTTACCTTCGACAGAATTCATTAACGCTGTTTCTTCACCGCATACAAAAGCACCGGCGCCTAAACGAATTTCTAAATCAAAGCAGAAATCTGTTCCGAAAACATTGTCTCCAAGAATACCGTATTCTTTTGCTTCATCGATTGCAATTTGCAGACGATGAACAGCAATTGGATATTCAGCCCGAACATATACGTAACCTTTTTGTGCTCCTACTGCATAACCGGCAATCGACATCGCTTCAACGATTGCATGGGGATCGCCCTCTAAAACAGAACGGTCCATGAATGCGCCGGGATCTCCTTCATCAGCATTACAGGCAACATATTTAACACCATCTGGTGATACGGCATTATGTGCAAATTGCCATTTAAGACCGGTTGGGAATCCTCCGCCCCCACGACCACGAAGTCCTGAAGCTTTTACTTCATCAATAACTTCCTGTGCTGTCATGGATGTCAATACTTTTTCAAGGGCTAAATAACCATCGAAGCCAATGTATTCATCAATGTCTTCTGGGTTAATAACACCGCAGTTTGCCAAAGCGATACGTCTTTGTTTTTTGAAGAATCCTAATTCGCTGATCGATAATGGATGATGTCCATCGCCTTTTTCAGTGTAAACAAGTCGGTCCAGGACACGACCTTTGACAAGATGTTCTTCAACCATTTCGGGAATATCTTCTATTGTAACACGACTGTAGAATGTACCTTCTGGGTAAACTATTACAACCGGTCCCAATTCACACAGACCAAAACAGCCTGTTTGAATGACTTCGATTTCATCGAGTATATCATGCTTTACGCATTCTTTTTTTAATTCTTGTACCAATGTAACGGAACCAGAGGAAGTACATCCTGTGCCACCACAAATTAGTATCTGCGAACGTTTATATGCCATCTGCTCTTCTCCTCCTCAATTAAGCCTTAACCGTTGTATCAATGACTTTGCCATCAACAACAGTCATGGTATATTCAGTTACAACATTACCTTTTACCAAATGCTCTTCAATGACTTTTGTAACCTTTTCCGGTGTCATATGAACATAGGTTACTTTTTCATCATTTGAATCATAAACTTCAACGATTGGTTCAAGTTTACACATTCCGATACATCCAGTTTGTGCAACGGTTACATCAACCAGGTTTTTAGCTTGTACTTCTTCCATCAGCTTAACCATAACAGGACGTGCTCCGGCAGCAATTCCGCAGGTTGCCATTCCAACAACGACGCGATAGCCGTTTTTGCCATGTCTTAAGTTTATTTCGTTTAATTTTTTTTCTCGAATCGCTTTTAATTCAGCTAGGGACTTTGCCATATTATTCTTCCTCCATAATTTCTTCAAGACCATCTCGTATAAACTCTCTTATCCACTGAAGGATATCCGGTTCATTTAACGATGTAACTTCTAAGGTCTCTTTAATTTCACGTGTATTAAAAACAAATGAACGGTTATTGTAGTTGTGTTCATAAATGAGGTCCGTCTCTTCGAAGGACATTACCATCGTAACCACCGTATCCGGCATGTTTCCAAGCGGAACACGATCAATATGATCTCTCATAAAACTAGCAACCACCTTTGTCCCAACCCCAAGCTCTGAGCTTATCTCAAAATAACCGCCGCACGTTTCCGCTGCCGCTTTAAATAGAGATAAACCGAGTCCAACTTTTCTGGTGGTTCTGGTTGTAACAAAAGGATCGGTGACGTATTGAAGTTTTTCAGCCGAAATACCACATCCATCATCTTCAATGGTAATGGTAAATTCATTTTTTGCTATCGATTCAAAAATCGTCAGATTGACAAGTTTGGCATTCGCTCTGATGGAATTTTGTGTAACATCTAAAATGTGAAGAGATAACTCTTTCATTTTTATTAATTAAATTTCTCTAAAACAGCAGGAACTTCATTAATAGTCATACGACCGAATACTTCTTCATTAACCATCATTACTGGGGCTAAACCGCAAGCGCCTACACAACGTGTAGCATCAACCGAGTATTTTCCATCTTCAGTTGTTTCGCCAACAATTGTGCCAAGAATATTATTGACTTTGTCCATAACTCCTTGTGATCCACGTACATAACAGGCCGTTCCTAAGCAGACACTAATTTTATATTTACCTTTTGGTTTAAGGGTAAACTGAGAATAAAATGTTGCCACACCATAAACTTCTGTCAAGGGAATATCCAATTCATCTGCAATGGTACTTTGTAGTTCAATTGGCAAATAGCCGTACTTGGTTTGTGTGTCCTGCAGAATCTGCATTAAACAACCCGGTACTTCTTTGTGTTCGGCTACGATTGCCTTTACTACATCCAAATTTTCAACTGGTATTAATTCAGCCAATTTTCAAACCTCCTAATTAAATCATGCAAACCTTTACGCTTTGATTGCATATATTCTAACGAAGTCATTATAACACATAATAATCCGTTAGCGTTATATTTATAGCGGATAACATTTTGCCCAATATTTTAAAAATAAACGTTAATTAATGGTCTTTTTTGGATAAATATTCTACCTCTTTTACCGTTTTTGCAGAAAAAGTGTAATTATTCTTCATAAAAAAACAGATTCACTTAATTTGAACCTGTTTTTTATCATATTCTCTTTTTCTTTATCAGATGTTCATTTTATCCAAGATAACGAATTAATGTCTGCCGCTGCATATCTTCCAGCTCTAAAAAATAAATCCGCTCCGCCATGTCTTCCAGCTGATGAGCATCGGAACCATGAATGAACTGATAAGTTCTGAAGAACTGATAATTTTTCAGAACATTTTCGACGGTTTCATTTTTTGAAATCTCACAGGTTTTTATATCTAATTCTGGCGGAATGAATCCCAGCGATGCAATAATACTATAAGATTTTCGATCAATATGGGCTGGCACAAGCACCCCGCCAATACTTGTAACCATATCCCAGAGTTTGTCAATCCCAATATCGGTGGCTGAAATAAGTAGCTTATCCACTTCACCAATGATAACATCATTTTCATTCATGATATATTGAGGGCCAAACAGCGCTTTTCTATTCATTACTTCGGGGAGATGTTGGTATAGAATTTCATCCAGTTCCATGGCGCCTTCCAAGGTCGGAAAATATGCCAAAATATGGGCTTCTTCCTTGGTGGTAACCTCAATTCCGGGAAGCATACAGATTCCTTCGCCAGCTTCTTTGGCGACCGCTAAAATCGCCGGCAAATTCTTGCCGGAATTATGATCCGTTACCGCAATGAAGTCGATTTCTTTTAAAAGTGCCATGTTTACAATATTGTTCGGTGTCATTTCCGCTTCTCCACAGGGGGATAAGGCGGAATGAATATGTAGATCGATGGCTACCTTATCCATTTTAAACGCCGGCGTTTCCTAAAATTTTGCAGACTTCGTAGGCGTTTAAACCCGTTGTGATCACGGGAATATCTTCTATGATCGCTCTTTCCAGGGTGCTCTCTTCAACCTCTGCGCCTTCTGGTATGATCACACAGGCCATTTCCAGCAGCGTTGCCACGGCAATGATATTGACATGCGTTTGAATGGTTACCCACGCGCATTCATTGCCGGCGTTTGCCATGACCCAACTTAATAGATCTCCAACATAGCCGCTTTTGATTTCCCCCTCAACCCCAATCTGAGGATTGAGACATTTAAACTCGCTGTTTTTTAATAAATCGCTAACCTTCATTTATAACTCCTTTATTATATTTATATAATTTATATATCAATATACTTTATGTATATTAGAAGCCACGTTGACGGGCGATCATGGATCGCCCCTACGGTGATACATTTGCGACTGCAATACTGACAATTGTTACATCGTGTTGGTTGCATCAGAACGGACATCTATATCCGTATATCGAGCGATCATGGATCGCCCTTACGGTGATACGTTTATAATCTACCGGACATACATCTTTATATCTGGCGATTAATAATCGCCCTAACACTAACAATTGTCGGTACGGTTTGTGTATCTTTTATTCACTGGTTTTTCCGGTTGGATGTTCGACCTGCAAAAGTTCATTGGTTAATTGGGAAAGTTCGAGAATTCGGTCTTTTAAAACAAAGATGCAATCAATTTCTTTTGCTTTTCCGGTGACAATGTCTTCTGCCAATGCCCGGCACCCCGGAGCACCGCAGGAGCCGCAATCCAAACCCGGCAGCTTACTTTCCAGCATTTCAATTTGTTTCATTTTTTCGATGGCTTTATTGATATCGGCATCTAAAGGCTCCGGATTTCTCGGTAGGATTCTTTCTTTAATATGCATCATCCCAGTGTTGTAAATATTTTTCACATACTCTTCCGACAAATGGATAATCGATTCCTGTTTTATTTGTTTTGCCCGTTCCTGAATGTACATCTTGGCGACATAATTATTTTCTACGGTTAAGCATCCTCCGACGCAGCCGCCAATGCAGGCCAGGCCTTCAAAGAACTCAATGCCATCGAGTTTTCCGCATTCGATTTCTTCCAGCACACTGATGACATTTTGAATACCGTCCACATGCAGCACATTTTTGTTTTTCAAATATTCGCTTTCGCCACCTGAAACAGCCCAGCTAAAAGCATCCGGTGTTGAATTATGGATACTTTCCTGAAGGTTACAATCATTTAAAAGCCCCGAGACATCGCTGAAAATATCTTTGATGGCAATGGCCCCGTCAATGTGGTCATATTGATCATATTCCGAAATTAAGGGATTATTCACCATCGTCGCCTTGGCCGCACAGGGAGTGATAAAGAAAATGCCGATCTCTTTATTCTGATAATTGGTTTGTTCTCGCAAACGCTTCCTGACCAATCGGGCTGTCAAGGCCATCGGTGATTTTAAGCGACAGATATTATCCGTCAGTTCCGGGAAGCGAACCTGAATCAGCTTAACGACGGCCGGGCATGCGGATGAAATAAGCGGTTTTGGATAACGTTTGGCATGATATTCGTATTTAAGCGCCCTTCCAACGATTTCGGCGCCATAAGCAACTTCTACCACTTCATCAAAACCCAGGGCCTTAATGGCCGATAAAATCCGGTCAATCGAATAGCTTGTTTTAAACTGCCCCAGAATCGCCGGCGCTGGTATCGCCACTTTATATTTATAGTCGTTTATTTTTGACAATGGATCTGTTTTTGCCAGCTTGGCCTGATGGGGGCAAATACGGATGCATTCTCCGCAATCGATGCATTTGGACTCGTTGATCCTTGCTTTTCCACCCCGAACCCGAATCGCACCGGTCGGGCAGTTTTTCAGGCAAGTCGTACAGCCTAAACATTTTGCCTCATCAAGATATACGGAATGAAGTAATTTATCCATTTTCTCTCCTTATTCTGATGTTTTTACAGAAAGAATTTCATTAAAATTTTTGTGCCATTGCCAACTTTTGATTCGATTTCAAAATGATCGGCATTTCTGTCCATATTGGGAAGGCCCATCCCGGCGCCAAATCCCATTCTTTGCGCTTCAACTCCGGCCGTGGACCAGCCCTCTGTCATGGCCAGATGAAGATCCGGGATCCCCGGGCCGCTATCCTGAATGGTCAAAATGATTTCTTTTTCTTCAACCTGCAATAAAATCGTTCCCCCCCAAGAATGAATGGCTAAGTTCATTTCTCCTTCATATCCGGCAATGGAGACCTTGCGAATGATTTTACTGGAAATTCCTAATTGCTGCAAGGTTTTTTTTATTTTTCTCGAGGCCCCTCCAGCTGTTTCAAAATCTCCTCGTTCAACCTCAAAAACGAGTTCATAGCTCATCGAAGATGTGCCCCCTTTAATCCATTTGCATATAACATGCCACAGGCCTCAAAGAGGATGTACTTTGTTGACATCACCAATAAGTTCATTTCCTGTGCCATTTTTATCACGTCTTCACTGGGCATCTTGTTTCTGACAAAAACAATACTGTTCATATTTGCCATGTCAACCGTATTCAGAACTTGTTTATTGATAAGCCCTGTGAGTAAAATAGCATCTTCCCGGGCAAAACATAATACATCACTCATGAGATCACAGCCAAAACCTGTGAGGACCTCGTCATCCAGATGGCTCTCTCCTGACAATACAACCGCTTCGAGAAGTTCTTGTACGCGACTTAATTTCATAAAACATTACTCCTTCATTCGAACTCTTTTTTAATTGTACCGGATTTTTCTCTGTTATTGGAATAAATTTAGGGTAATTTTTTTCACGATTAAAACCATTCAAAACTTACAGTCGAATTTTGTGATAGGTTGCCCCCAAAGCTTTTAAGCGATTTTCTTCGTCATCGTCACAGGTAAAAAGAATAACCTGACGTTTTTTGCTAAGCCCTGCTAATAATTTGAGGGCCTGAGTTTTGCGAAGTTTATCGTATCTGACAAAGGGTTCATCTAGAATAAAGGGCATTTCATGATTAATGACGTCGCCCATTCCATAACGAAAAGCAAAATGAACCTGATCCATGGTACCGGCGCTTAATTGTTCGGCATTTTTGAAATCGCCGTCGCTGGGATTCACCACCCTGACCTTCATGGCTTCATCGATTTTCACCCCTTTATAACGCTGGGTAATATCTTCTAAAATGCCGCCGATGTGATCATTAAGCTCTGGTGCTGATTCCAGATGACATCCTTTTTGGATTTTCCCCAGAATTTCAAGCACCGCATTGCAGGCCTTAATTTCAATATCACAGATATCAATTTGAGCATCCAACGATTTAATGGTTTCTCTGATTTCCACCGGTAAACCAACGCCATCCGTTAAGGCGCTGTTTTCGCCCTCTAAACGGGCTATTTCTTTTCCCAGGCTAAGCAGTTCATCGGATTTTGGCGAAGCCTTTTTCCAAACCACATTTCCGCCGGCTGTTTTCCCGCCGTTGACTGTTTCGAGCAGATTTTTTAATAATCGCAGATTCCCATTAAACTGAATTTTCATTTCTTCCAGGCGCTGAGCTTTTTCACAGCCGTCGGCATAATCTTCAACGGTGTCGACATCGTACAGGGCTAACTTGTTGTCCAGTTCTTTCATAATACTGCGGCGCTGTTCAAAAAGAACTTCATACCCGGCCTGATGTCGGGATAACTGAACGGTTATCAGTTCGCCTTCGTTTTTCATTTGTTCGAGTTCATTTTGTGTTCGGGCGGCCTTTTTATAAAAGGTTTCAAAGCTTTCCAGATCTTCGACGCCATACTTTTTCAGTATTTCGTGTTGACCCGGTTTCAATATTCGCGCCTGTTTTATTTTCCGCTTTTTGATGGTCTCGGCGACGCCAAACACGGAGCCAATCACACCCCCGACAATCAGTAGCAATCCAAAGATCAGCAAACTATTTTCCAAACTCTGTTTTATCGGCAAAAGACCCAAAAACGATATTTCCGTCAGTCCAATTCCTAAAAGTGTCAGGATAACTGAAACAACGCTGATAACAATATTGGATTTGTTTTTAACCTCTTCCGCAGAATGTTTTTGTTTTTTAAAGGCATCATAGTCCTCATTGATTCGCTCCCAGGTATGTCCCCCCATGGTTAGGCGTTTTGCTTCTTCTTTTTTGCGGATATTTTTAAGGTTTTCACGTGAATCACTGACCTGTTTTTCGATGTAATCCATTTGATCGCTGAATCGCTCACTCTGTCCGCGAATCGCTTTCAAACCTTCTAAGTTTTTATAATTAAAATCTTTGTACCCTTCGCCCACTTCGATTTTTTCTGCCAGCAGACTATTTTCTTTTTCGATCTCGGTAATTTTCTCGTAGGACTCCAGGAGTTCTTTTTTACGGTTGACGACGGATTCCTGGGTAAGATAATCATTTTCCGCTTCAATGCGTTTCATTTGTTTCTGATAGAGGGTTATTTTTTCCTGATTTTCCGCTACCTTCGCATAGGCTTCTTCCGCCTCTTTGAGGACCTGCAAAAGCTCGTCACGTTCACGTATTGCGGCGCCAACTCGGGACTTGCTCTGGCCTGACCGGCCAATATTTTTCTTTTTTTCTTCCAGCCATTGGGCAATTCCTTTGAAATTCATCTCAATGCCGCTGGTGTTTTGCATTTCTAAATAAGAATCTCTCATTTCATCCTGCGCGCCAGATTCGGTATCAGAAGAAAGTTGCCGCATGTTAATGGTGTTGTTGTAGATCCCCGATGTCATTCCCAGCTTGCCCAGAGGCAAATGCTGACGAATCACCCCATCGTATTTAAATTCATCGCTAATGTCTTCACCGGTGATGTTGTCAAATATCTTCAAACTGTCTTTTCCTCTTAAAAAATTCCGTTCCAAACGGATTTCACGGTCATCCACCTCATAGATTAATGAGCCGCTGTAGTCAAACTGTTTCCATGGCAGGTATTTTTCATATTCCGTACTGTAGGTTTTCTTTTTTCGATAGGGCTTGAAAAAGCCAAAAAACATGCCCTGGACAAAGGTCTGCACCGTTGTTTTGCCAGCTTCGTTGTTTCCGTAAATCAAATTGAGTCCCGGTTTGAAGTCAATGGTTTTATTTTTGAATTTTCCAAAAGCCTTCAGGTTCAAGGTTTTTATTTTCATTTTAAAACCCCCTCACTCATCATGGCTTCAATGCTGTAAATGATCGCTTTCTTTTTCACTTGGGTATCTTCAATATTTCCTAACGCTTCTAGAAATTGGCCAATCGGATTGTCGCGGTTCTCCTGAATCAGTTTTTCAAGATCAATATCCGGTTCCAATAGCGAGGCATCCGTTTCGATATAATAAAAAGACTCTTCCAAATCATCGTTTATCCAATCCAGTTGTATCTCAGGATTGATATACCCCAGAAACCGCAGGCGATAATAATTCTGGAGACGATTTTCAATGGTATCGCAGCTGGTCGCTTTTTCAATGATATCATTGTATGAATCTTCTGCTGTAATTTGTATTTCAAAAGTCTCGTACCGCCGCGATGGGATGGCATAAAAGCCGCTGGACGTCGTGTACTCATTGTTGTCATAGTCCGCCTCAACCTTGGCTATTAAATATCCCCGCTCGCCGGTTTCTCCAAAGTTAAGGGGTACCGGTGATCCGCAATAGGCTGCCCCTCCCGGGGTCATGCCCGGCTTATGAATGTGTCCCAACGCAATATAATCAAATCCTTTATTTTCGATATAATGCAAATCAATGGGAAGATAATGGGTTTGACTCGCCACTTCTCCGTGTACCATTAAAATATTGTAGCGGGCATCGTCTAATTTTAATGAGTTAAAGGATCTTTCCGGGAAGGCCCGGTACTCATTTTTTACCCATGACATTCCATAAATTTCGGTATTCAATTCTTTTATATAAATGGATCTAAACACATCTTCTCTAAAAATATACACATTGTTTGACCAATCCACTTTTTTGTACGGTGAATTGTCGCCGTGATAGTCATGATTTCCGGTAATGAGAACCACCCAAGTTTTTTCCAAACCAGCAAAAGCTTCTGCTACCCTTTTTATGTCCATGGTCAGGACATTGACGCTGTCAAACAAATCCCCGGCTATGAGAACCAGTTGTATTTCTTCTTTCCCGGCATAGGCAATCATATCGTCAAAGGCTTTCCAAAGCTCTTTTCTCTTGTTTTTGCCAAAGTAGTTACCTTGCTGCTGAAAGGTAAAGGGGCGACCTAAGTGGAAATCACCTGAATGAATAAATCTTGTAATCATCCTCTTTGCCTCCTCATCTATAAATTTTAACGCTTGTCTATCAAGTTATATATTATATCATTATTTTACCTAGGTTACATTTAATTTTTTTATATTTGAATAAACCTGTTTTTACGGGGTAACTAAAACAACCGCAACAGGCTCTCTGAGCATTCAGAGAGCCTGTTGAAACGATTATATAATTTTGATATCTTAACCTGATTTGACTTTTTTAGTTAATATTTTAGAAAGCAGCTTTGTATATGGCAATCACATCTTCTTTGGTCGGACATTTTGGATTGCCTGGGGTACAGGCATCAACTAGTGCCATATCTGCCAGTACGGCAAAATCTTCTTCTTTTACGCCGATTTCTTTTAATCCGGAAGGAATTCCGACGTCTTTTGAAAGTTTTTTTATCGCATCAATAGCGGCAATATTAATTTCTTTCGGTTCAAGACGGCTAATATCAACACCCATTGCAACGGCCACATCTTTTAAACGGCTCCCAACGGCATCTGCGTTATAAGCGACAACATAAGGAAGCAGGATGGCATTGCAGACCCCATGAGGAAGATCATAGAAGCCCCCCAGCTGATGCGCCATGGAGTGGACGATTCCCAATCCGCCGTTTGAGAAGCCCATGCCGGTAACGAACTGACCATAAGCCATCGCGTCACGAGCGTCCAAATCATCGCCATCGGCAACGGCTGTTCGCAAGCTTTTTGAGATCACTTTAATGGCTTCTATATTAAACATATCTGTAAATGGTGTTGCTCCGGCGGTGGTGTAACCTTCGATTGCATGAGTCAGGGCATCCATACCGGTAGCCGCGGTTAGTGATTTCGGCATTTTCATCATCAATACCGGATCATTAACGGCTACGGTCGCAATGCTGTTCGGATCAACGATAACCATTTTCAGTTTACGTTTTTCATCGGTTATGACATAGTTGATGGTGGCTTCACTGGCTGTTCCGGCAGTGGTATTAATGGCCACGATTGGCAGTGATTTGTTGGCCGTTTTGCCAACCCCATTATAATCGCAGATATCACCGGGATTTGTTCCCAGAATAGCGACACCTTTGGCGGTATCCTGAGGCGAACCGCCCCCGATACTAATAAGAAAATCACATTCGTTATCCAGCAATGCCTGATAGCCGGCATTGACATTGGCAACGGTCGGATTTGGTTTAACATCTGAGAATATGGCATAAGGTATTTTTGCACTTTTCAATACATCCAGCACATCCTGTACCACACCCGTTTCAATCAAAACTTTATCTGTGACAACTAGAGCTTTTTTCACATTCATTTTTTGAATCTCAGGCACAATAAGTTCAATTGCACCTGGTCCCATAATTACGATTGGTGGAAAATAATAGGTTTTTGCCATAAGAGCACCTCCAAATTTTATTCGTTTACATGATTATATGCCAAAGGAGGCTTTCGAGAAATGGAATATTTTATTGGTTTGAGATACAATATTGAGACGGTTGAATACCTTCTTATAATTTCTCATCGACTATGAATAATAAACGGTTGCTTTCACCATTCTTTTCTTCTCTTTAAGAATTGTGTTATACTATCAAATAGAATTGTCTTCTTTGGATAATTGAGAATTCAAATAAAGCATATTCACTTACAAACCATACCGATCAATTGTTAATCAGTTGTATGCACACAATTCGGACAGGCTATCACCTGTTCGCCTTGAGGCATACAACACGATATGACAATTGTCGGTATGGTTTGGCAATAACCTAATTGTAATTAAAAACGAGGTAATTTATGAAAAATATTAGTATTATCGGCTCAACCGGTTCGATCGGAACCCAGGCCCTGGAAGTTGTTTCAGCCAACAGCGACACTTTGAATGTGGTGGGCTTATCGACCAATACCAGCATCGATCTCCTGGAACAGCAGATCGAAAAATTTGCTCCTCGGATTGTGTGCGTCATGAACAATGACGCTGCTCTTATTCTGGAGCAACGGTTGAAAGCGAAAGGCCGTTCGGTTGAGGTGGTTACCGGTGTTGACGGACTGATCGCCGTTTCAACTGCGTCGGAAATTGAGATGCTGCTGACGGCGGTCTCCGGAATGATCGGCCTGCAGCCCACTTTGGCGGCGATCAATCAGGGCGTCGATATCGCCCTGGCAAATAAGGAAACCCTGGTTGCCGGGGGGAAACTAATCATGGATGCCGCTGCCAAAATGGGGGTTTCAATCCTGCCGGTAGACAGTGAACATTGTGCGATTTTTCAGTGTCTGATGGGGAATAAACATGAGGAAATAAAACGAATCATCATTACCGCTTCCGGTGGTCCCTTTCGGGGCAAAACGGCCGAACAGCTTCAATTGGTTACCCTTGACCAGGCGCTTAAACATCCCAACTGGTCGATGGGACAAAAGATCACCATCGATTCGGCTACTTTAATGAACAAAGGTTTGGAAGTGATTGAAGCCAAATGGCTTTTTGATTTACCCCGAGACCAAATTGATGTGGTGGTTCATCCTCAGAGCATCATCCACTCCATGGTCGAATTCATTGATCACTCCACGATGGCGCAATTGGGATTGCCGGATATGGCGCTCCCGATTCAGATTGCTTTTTTCTATCCCGATCGGATTGCCAATGATCGCCAGGCTCTTGATTTTCATCTGGTTCGGGAGCTTACTTTCGAGGAACCGGATCTGCACTCCTTTCCCTGCCTGCAGCTGGCCTACGATGCTCTGGATATTGGGGGATCTATGACCTGTGTGCTGAATGCCGCCAATGAAGTAGCGGTGGCGAAATTCTTGCATCAGGAAATTTGTTTTTCGGATATTCCTCGGATTAACGCCGCGGTCATGGAAAAGCACACGGCGATTGCCAACCCAACTTTGGATGATGTCCTTTCTTCGGATGCCTGGGCCAGGCGCATCGCCATGGAGATAACAATCAGCCGTTCTTGATTCAGCAACCAGCTTCACGCCTACAATGCCTAAATTTACATTTGTTTGGGAATCTACTGTAGGGGCGGTCCATGACCGCCCGAAAACGTTGGTCTTTCTAACCTACGTTCCCGGGCGATTGAGAATCGCCCCTACAATTCTAACTTTTGAGAATCGCCCCGACCTGCCTGTATTGACATGCTTCCCTAGTGTTCTTTTTTTAGGATGCCAGCATCAGGAACTTGATCAATACCATAAAGCCGTTGGCTGCTTCTTCGGGCATCTCTGCCAGTTCATTTTTCTTGATCTCTTCCAAAACTTCTAATACGGTTTTCTCATCATCCATTTCATTTCTCCTTATTTATAGATGCCATATTCATGGACAAAATTATAGGTTTCAATCATGTTTTCCGGATTGACATCTCCTTTTGATAACAATTCGCGGCTGGAAGCAAAGATATATCCACCGCCTGGTGCTAATTCATCGACCAATTTCTTGGCGTAATCAATGCATGCTTCCTTTTTGCCAAGTTTCAACATCTCAAGAGGCATTCCACCGGCAAGGGTAATATTGTCCCCGACGCGTTTTTTAGCTTCAAAAATATTGTCGCCTTCTACAATGCCGATAGCAAAATTCTTTGGCAGGCTGTTGAGCCAGTCATATTTAGCTTCCCATGAGCCTTCTAAAAATATAATCAGTTTTCCGCCGCGTTTGTGGATGCGATAAATCAACTTTTCATAGGTTGGCACAAAAAATTTTTCAAATTGTTTCGGGCTGATAAAAGTTGGAACGTGCATCATGGTGGCATAAAAGGGGAAATCCGGAAGGTCTGTCATCTCTTCTGTGATTCCCAGAAATTCATCGGCCATCCCTTGTATCGCATTGCAAGCGGCAACCAGTTCTTCTTTATGTCGGCGCATATCTAATGAAAGTCCCTTGAACCCGCGTAAATAGTCAAATATATAATCCAATGGCGGATAGGCAAAACTGCCGGTAATGACAGGCAGCTGATAATCGTTTTTCAGTTTATCGATTAGCTGAGTCTGGATCATTCCTTTGACTTTCCAGTGATCGACCAGTTCTTTAATCGCTGCATATTTTTCCGCTGTGGTGCCTGCCAGTTTTTTTGCTTTTCTTGGCAGCATCTTATTAAAAATGTAACCTTCCGGGTCGGCAATTAATTCCGGATATTCAGTGTCTTCCATCGGAGTTATTTCCTTGTGCTGAACGGTAGCCCCATCACTTGAAACAAAATGGCTGTCACTTCCGATGCATTGTGCGCTTTTTGCATCAAACACCAGCCCAGCCGTATAGGTTGCATCTGAATACAGTTTTTTATGCGGCTCGCAATAGTATTCAATTTCTTTTTCCGGATGATCCGTCATTTCCTGGATCGTACCGCCGGCGTAATGTACCGCATAGGTTCCGATCATTGACAGGATTGGCACTTTGTCCGGTTCCTGATGATTTACCGTTGTTTTAATACGATTAATTCTTTCTTGATAGGTATCGCCCATTTTTTCCTCCTATTTTTGTTTTCCTACAAACGTTTTCATTGAATCTGCATTATTAATTCACAAACCATACTCTAAGTATGGTTTGATGGTAACATACTCTCAGTATGGTTGTCAAGTTATTTTCTATTCTTGATTTTTTACCGATTTTAAGCTATGCTTAATGGGAATTTCAATATATTTAAAAGGATAACTATGGAAACAACGAATAATAAACGCATGCGCTATACCAAAGAAATAATGTTGGAACACGCTATGATCATCATCAATGAAACCGGTTACGACAACGTAACGGTGGACCAGATCTGTGAAGAGCTGGGGGTCACAAAAGGCTCCTTTTACCATCATTTCAAATCAAAATCCGATTTGATTTTCCAACAATACAAACTTCTGGAAGGACAGATTTCAGACTATTACACCCAGCGTATTAATCTACCGGCAACTGAGCAGTTGCGGGCCATGTTTGACTGGTATGTTGCCTGTTTTTCGGAAAAGAACATCAATGAAACAGGGATCATTATTCAATTTAGTCTGGAAAAGAAATGGAAGAATTTTGCTATTACCAACACCTTCCAGAAAGGAATTATGACAAATATCATCCGTCGTGGCATTGTCGAGAAAGTTTTTCGAAAAAGTTTGAATCCGGTTGAAATTTCCAACTTTATTTTCACTAATTTATTCGGTATCCTAGTCCAATGGGTGGGCCAATCCGGCCGGTATAAATTTGATGAGAATTTCAACCATTTTTATTATGTCTATTTATTGCCTTTGTTGGGGATCAATGCTAAAGAATCGGCTGATGCTGTTGAGGTATAAAAAGAGGGATGCTTCTTAACCAAACCGATTAAGAAGCATCCCTCTTTTTGTTTCAGCAAACAAACCTAATGCAGTATATCGTCGGAGCGATTGATAAGCGCTCCGACGAACCTAAACTTACATTTATTTTCGTTGTCCTAAAAAAAGGCAATCTGGTTTGAAGCTGGCAGCTGGTTGAGGCAGCCCTGTTTCTCAAGGGTCTCGATAACCGCTTTGCCAACTTTGGTGCGGTTCTGCAGATCCTCCCTTGACATATAGGCCCGGACCTGGGCCTCTTCGAAGATTCGCTGGGCGGCTTTTTCGCCAATCCCATCCAAGGCACTGAGAGGCGGCAACAAGCTATCTTCCACAATTCGAAATTTGCTGTAGTGGGATTCATACACATCCACATTTTTAAAGCAGTAACCTCGGCACAGCATTTCATAGACGATCTCCAGCACGGTCAGCAGACCCTTTTCCTTGTTGGAAGCCTTTATTCCCAATTCTTTAATCTGGTTCATTTTGGCAACCACGGCGCCTTTTCCCTGGGTGACCAGCTGAGCATCAAATTCGCTGGCCCGGACTGAAAAATAAGTGGCGTAATAAGCCAGGGGATAATATACTTTGTACCAGGCGATTCTAAAAGCGCTGGTTACATAGGCTGCCGCATGGGCTTTCGGGAACATGTACTTGATCTTTTTACAGGAATCAATATACCATTCCGGCACCTTGCAGTCGCGCATCGCTTTTTCAAATTCCGGTGTCAGTCCCTTCCCTTTTCGAACCTTCTCCATAATCGTAAAGGCGGTTTTAGCCTCCAGGCCTTTGTCGAGTAAATAGAGCATGATATCATCTCGGGTACAGATGGCTTCTTTAATCGTTACCGTTCTCTGCTTGATCAGCTCCTGGGCATTGTTCAGCCACACGTCAGTGCCATGGGATAAACCGGATATCCGGATTAAATCCGAAAAAGCGGTTGGTTTGGTGTCCAGCAACATTTCCCGGACAAAACTGGTACCGAACTCTGGAACACCGCAAACGCCAAGCGGCGAATCATAATCATCGTCTTTTAAATCCAGGGCTTTGGTGGATACAAAAAGGCTCATCACTTTCGCATCATCCAGCGGTATCTTTACCGGGTCGATGCCGGTTAAATCCTGCAGCATGCGGAGCATCGTGGGATCATCATGGCCCAGAATATCGAGCTTCAAAAGCCGTCCACTGATGGACTCATAAGCAAAATGGGTGGTGATGGTGTCGCTTTCGGTGTCATCTGCGGGATGCTGCACCGGACAGAAATCATAAATGTCTTTATAGGTCGGAACGACCATGATGCCGCCGGGATGCTGGCCGGTGGTTTTTTTGATTCCGGCACAGCACTTGATGACCCGTTCCAGCTCTGCTCTTGGCACTTTTATCTCTTTTTCATCATAATAATTTTTTACAAAACCAAAAGCCGTCTTTTCCGCAATGGTTGAAATGGTGCCGGCGCGAAAGACTTTTCCTTTGCCGAAAAGCACCTCGGTGTAGTGGTGGGCTTCGGCCTGATTATCGCCGGAGAAATTAAGGTCGATATCCGGCTCTTTATCGCCTTCAAACCCCAGGAAGGTTTCAAACGGAATTTCGAACCCGTCTTTTTCCATCTTTGTTCCGCAGTGAGGGCAGTCGGCGTCTTTCAAGTCAGGTCCGACGCCAACGTCAGCCGCATTGAAAAACTCGGAATGCTGACAGTTGGGGCAGCGGTAGTGAGGGGCCAGGGGGTTGACCTCGGTAATCCCGCACATTGTTGCCACGAAGGAAGAACCAACCGACCCCCGGGAGCCAACCAGATAGCCGTCCTCCATGGAATGATGCACCAGTTTCTGGGCAATCAGATAAAGCACGGAGTAGCCGTTTCCGATAATGGAATCCAGTTCGCGGTTCATCCGTTTTTCCACGATTTCCGGTAGCGGATTCCCATAAAGTTCCTGAGTTTTGTTTTCCACCATTGCTCTGATTTCGTCATCTGATCCTTCGATCACCGGTGGAAAGGTGTCGTCCGGGATCGGCAGCACTTCGTCCATTAAAGCGGCTATTTTTCGGGGATTATCGATGACCACAGCCCGGGCGGTTTCCTCATCCAGATAGTCGAATTCATCCAGCATCTCCTGAGTATTTCGGTAATACAGAGGCGGCTGTTTGTGAGCATCTTTATAGCCCTGCCCGGTAAAGAGGATTTCCCGGTAAAGCGAATCTTCTTTGTTGACAAAATGAACATCCCCGGTGGCAACCACCAGTTTATTCAGACTTTTTCCCAAATCAATAATCTGCTTATTCAAATCTTTAAGGGCTTCCTGATCGGGAACGCTATTGTTGTCAATCAGGAACTGATTATTTCCCAATGGCTGAATTTCGAGATAATCATAGAAATTTGCGATCTGCATAATTTCTGTTTTTGATTTGTTGTGCAGCATCGCCGTGAATAATTCCCCCGCCTCGCAGGCTGAACCAACTAGAAAGTTTTCTCTGTTTTCCGCCAGCAACGATTTTGGGATTCGCGGCTTTTTATAAAAATAATTGAGGTGGGTCTCGGATACCAGCCGATACAAATCCTTAATTCCCGCCTGGTTTTTGGCGTAAATAATGATATGATTGGTAGGATTGATGCGGATGCTTCGTTCCTGGCTGGAAAGGCTGTTTAATGTCTGAATTGAGGTGCAGTCTTTCTTTTCTGCCAAACCCATGAGTTTGACAAATACTTTTGCCGAAGCGGCGGCGTCATCCAGGGCCCGGTGATGGTTCTGCATGTCTATTTTAAAATGACTGCAGAGTTTTTTCAGGGTGTGTTTCGTGATGCCGGTCAGCAGACATCGAGACATTGCCAGGGTATCCACAGAGGTGCTGTCCCGCTCAATGCCGTATTCCGCTAATGCTGTGTTTAAAAAGCTCATATCGAATGAGGCGTTATGGGCCACTAAAATGGTTCCATCGGCAAATTCCAGAAACTGTTTTAGCGCTTCTTCTTGTTCGATCCCGTTTTCGACCATTTGATTGGTGATCCCGGTGAGCTCGGTAATAAAAGGCGGAATTTCGCAGTGAGGGTTGACCAAAGCTGTAAAACTGTCGATGATCTGTTTGTTTTTTATTTTAACAGCGGCCATTTCAATGATTTTATGGTTTCCCGGAATCAAGCCAGTTGTTTCTAAATCAAAGAAAATAAACTCGCCGCAGAAGTCCTGATCCTGATCACCGAAAACCACATTGAGCTGGTCTTCGACCAAATAGCCTTCCACGCCGTAAAGAACCTTGATCTTTTTCTTTCTTCCCAGCTCCATCATTTCCGGATAGGCCTGCAGAACCCCGTGGTCCGTTATGCCAATGGTATCATGGCCGAAATCAGCAGCTTGCTTCATTATTTTTTCAACCTTGCTTACGGCATCCATGGCGGAGAACTGGCTGTGCAGATGCAGTTCGACTCTTTTTACCGGCGCATCATCGGTTCGGATGGTTTCTTTTGAAAGATTGATATTCTTCGGATAAAACATCATTTCCTGGGAATAGTCATCATAATTGATTTTCCCTTCAATCAGATACCAGCCGCCTTCTCTGATTGCCTCGACAACTTCTTCTTTATCGGTGAATATTTTACAGGTTATGCTGCTGGTATCATCGGTTATGTTAAAGGTCAGCAGGGTTTTATTACTTTTTAATGGCCGGGTGTTGACCCCAAAAGCCCAGCCTTTGACGACAATCGTTTTTCCTTCAAATTCACTATTGATACTGAAGTCAACTTCTCGGAGCTGGTCGATCTGATTGATGATTCTCCTTCCCATCACCACATCGCCAGGCTTTTCCGCCTTTGACAATTTTGCGGTGCCGGTGCTGCTTTTGGGTGCCACCGGTTTAATGGTCGCCAAACGCTTCTGCAGATCCTGCTGACTTTTTTCGGTTACCGATTCCTCGTCGCTAAAACGAACGACCAGGTCGGCATCCTCCAGTCCATAGTTTTCCGCAATCAGACGTTTAAAGCGGCTCCGGAAAATGACCAAAGCTTCCCCGTCGATTTCACCGGTGGACCGGCCGCGAACATAAAAGGTTTTTCCCTCTGCCATCAGGGTATTCACCAACAGAATCGCTGATATTTTGGAGTTGATCCCCATCATCAGCTGGGTGACGCCCTGAGCATCTGTTGAAAGCAGCTGTTCCCCATCCTGATATTGTCGGGGTGAAACTTCTATTTTTAGGGCTTTGGCATAATCGAAAATCTCTTCAAACGCGGTTTGAATGTTCTCGGTATCGGTTTCCTTTTTGGAACTGATAAACTTAAAAATCAATTCCCCTTGACTGGAATTGATTTTGATACTATCGGTCACCAAGTGATAGTCTGCTATTATTTTTTGATATCGTTCCTGACGTTGGGTTAACATACTCAATGAATTCGCCTCACATTTTATTTATTTCTTCCATCAGCACCGAGATGATTTCATCTTCTTTTAAACTTCTTATTATCTCGCCTTTTTTAAATAACACGGCTTTATTTTTTCCGCCGGCTATACCAATATCCGCCGCCCGGCCTTCTCCCGGACCGTTGACGATGCATCCCATCACCGCGACTTTGATGTTTTTATCAACGCCGCGCAAGCGCTCATTGATCTCGGTGGCAATGCCGATCAGATCAATTTCCGTCCGCCCGCAGGTGGGACAGGAAATTACCTCGACCTTTTTTCTTTTACCTTCATACCGGCCAATGGCGCTGAGAATATCCCGGGCCACTTCAATTTCTTCCAACGGATCTCCGGTAATGGATACCCGGAGGGTGTCGCCCAAGCCGTTAAGGAGCAGGTAGCCGATGCCCATGGCGGATTTTACCGCTGAGCTTCTGAGAATGCCGGCTTCGGTAATACCTAAATGAAGGGGATAATCATATTCTTTGGCAAAGCTTTCGTATGAGGCAATGGTAAAACGTACATCGGAGGCCTTCATCGACACCACAATATTGTCAAAGCCTGCTTCTTCCAACAGCTGAATGTGTTTTTGGGCTGACGCCACCATTCCTGCCGGGGTGGCGACGCCGTTATTTTTAGCCAGTATTTCTTTTTCCAGGGAACCGGCATTGACACCGATGCGAATAGGGATCTTTCTTTCGGTTGCCATGGCCACAATTTCTCTAATGCCTTTTGTCGAACCGATGTTTCCGGGATTGATCCGCAGCTTATCGACGCCATTTTCCATGGCGGTCAGCGCCAGCTGATAATCAAAATGAATATCCGCAACCAGCGGAATATGAATCCCTTTTTTTATCCCGGCAATGGCATTGGCTGCTTCCTGATCCGGAACGGCCACCCGGACAATATCGCATCCGGCAATCTCCAGGCCGATAATCTGACTAACGGTACTTTCGATATTTCGGGTGTCGGTATTGGTCATGGACTGAATCGCAATCGGATTATCTCCGCCGATGGCCACTGAACCAATCTGTACAACTTTTGTTTTTCTTCGTTTTTCCAAACTGTTTTCTCCTAAGCTGCCAACCGCATGATATCATTCACGGCAATGAGCAGCATCAATGCGATTAATGCCATGAATCCGATAAAATTGATCATGTTTTCTGTTTTCGGGTTGAATTTCCGACGGGACACCAACTCGATTAAAATAATAAAAATCCGGCCGCCGTCCAGCGCCGGAATCGGGAAAAGATTGATGATTCCCAGATTGACGCTGAGCATTGCGGTAAATGCCAGCAGCATAATAAAGCCGCTGTTTAAATAAGTTCCCACCATGGAAACCATCCCAATCGGACCGGCGATATCGTTAAGGGCAACCTGACCGGCGAACATCATGGCAAATGATTGAAAAATTAAACCGGCAAACCGCCAGGTATTGTAAAAAGCGGTACCAACGGCGTCAAAGACATTAGTATGACCGGTAAACAGCGCGACGATAAATAGACAGACGATCGCAAAAATAATATTCATCGCCGAACCCGCCACTAATATCAACAACTTCTGTCCCTTGTTTTTTTCCTCAAAGCTTCGGGGATCAGGCAGGATGCTCGGATCCTTAGGAATGATATTTCCTTCTTCGTCAAACTCTGGTTCTTCGCCCCGCATTTTGCAGAATCCTCCAAAGGGCAGTGCCCGAATGGAAAACAACGTTTCTTTGCCCTGATGTCCAAATAATTTTGGTCCCATGCCGATGGCAAATTCTTCTACGAAAACGCCGGTTTTTTTAGCTACAAAAAAATGTCCAAATTCATGTGCGATCACTAAAATACAGATCATGACTATTGTAATCAGTATTGATATTAAATTCAAAATTTCACCTATGCAATTCCAATTGTAAATTTAGCAAAAATATAAATCAGGGGTAAGATAAACAGGGTACTGTCAAAACGGTCCAGTATCCCCCCATGGCCAGGTAAAATATGACTGAAGTCTTTTATTTTAGCTTTTCTTTTAATCATCGAGGCGGTAAAGTCTCCGCATTGTCCGGCAATGCTTCCCAATAATCCCACCGCAAAGTACAAATACCATGGTAAAACAAATTTGAAATAACTGCCCAGAATCGATCCATATAGAACCATGCAGAGGGCCGCAGCAACAATTCCCCCGACACAGCCGGCGATCGTTTTTTTAGGGCTAATTTTGGGCGCTATTTTTCTGTTGCCAATGGCTTTACCAACAAAATAAGCGGCCGTATCGGTTGAAAAGGCAATCACAAATACCATCCATAAATAGAAAATCCCCTTGTTGATGGTTTCAAACATAAACAAATGACCAAACATCACCGGAACGTAGACGAGTCCCATCAATGTCGCACTTACCCGCTGAATACCAACACTCCCGGATAAGATTTCATAACAGGCTACGGCAATAAATTCGATTAACAAAACCGATATCACCGAATAATAATCCAGCTTAATAGTGATAATTAATACCGCCGCTAATACAACAATGAAAACGATATTTATCTTCGGCCGAATCAATCGGTTCACTGCTCCTGAATATTCCAGGATCCCGGCAAGGGTCAGGAAAGAAACCGCAATAACCAATAAAATGCCACCTGAATACAAGAAAAATACAAGGAGCGGAACACCAATGACGGCTGTCCAGATACGCGCCTTCATCGAGTTATTTTCCTGTTTTCTGATTGCCTGTCTTCTAATTGCTTGTCTTCTATTTGACCGATCCATAGCGCCGATCCCTTTTTTGGTAACTCTCAATTATCTCGTAATAGCTTTTTTCATCAAAATCAGGCCAATAGATATCGGTGAAAAAGAACTCTGTATACGCAAACTGCCAGAGCATAAAATTGCTAAACCGACCTTCTCCTCCGGTTCGAATGAGTACGTCCGGATCCGGCTGACCTTTGGTATAAAGGCGATCACTGATGTCTTGTTCAGTCACTTCTTCTGGGGAAATGCCTGCTCTGATTATTTCTTTAACCGCATGAGTGATATCATCCCGTCCACCATAATTCAGAGCCACATTAAAAAGCAGACCGGTATTTGCGGCGGTCGTTTTCATTGCATTTTCGGATGCTTCTCTTACTTTTTGGCCCAACCCGGTTAAATTGCCGATGACATTAATTTTGACATTATTCTGGTTTAATTCGCCAATTTCTTTTCTGAAATATTCGACTGCAATGTTCATTAAACCGTCAACTTCTTCTTTACTGCGTTTCCAATTTTCTGTCGAAAAAGCATATACGGTGAGTATTTTTATTTCGGCATCTGAAGATGCCCGGACAATTTTCTTTAATGTTTTCATCCCGGCGTTGTGCCCAAATAAACGGGGACGGTTTTTTGCTTTCGCCCAACGGCCGTTACCATCCATGATTATGGCTATATGCTCAGGCAGATTATCTTTATCCAGCTGACTTGTCATATTGCACCTCTATTTCTCTCATATTTGCAGTTTATCAATTTATCTTATTCTTTACTTACTAATTTTTACCTTTAGTTATTATATGCTATTTTCAGCGATTTGTAAATTACATGACAAACCAATCCCGGGAAACAAGATTCATTTAAGACTTGAAATTTAGCTGATTGTCTGCAAAGCATCATACCGACAATTGTTATATCATGTTGTGACCTAGGGGTCAGACCCTATGCCTCAGGGCGAACAGACGATAGCCTGTCCGAACTGTGCGTATACAGCAGATTAACAATTGATCGGTATGATGATTAATCGGCAGTCTAAATTTCAGTTCTTTTTGCCGCTGCGATATATCGATACAGGGTGGGAACGGATATTCCCATGATATTGGCTAAATACCAGATGGTCCCTTTAACCGTAAAAGTTCCCATTTCATTTAATTTTCCAACGACGTCAATCTTTTCTGCTTTTGATAATAGCTTCATTTTTTTTGACAGATCTTTTGAAACATGATCCAGATTATTATCGACCAAAACTTTTACATCAATATTAATTTTTTCAGGACCTTTTTCAGCTTTGTCTTTATCCAATATCGGAGGATTAATCATTTTATCTAAGATATTTCGGGCGGCCATCAAATCACGGCAATCCGAATTTAGACAAATCATGCCAATCAAGCTTTCATTTTCGTCTTTAATAAACCAGGTAGCAGACTTAATGGTTTTACTTTTATTGAATTTCATGGGGTCGTTATTCATAAAGGGTACTTTTTTATGTACTTCGCTTCGCAGTATTTTTAACGACACTTCGGTAATGGGCGCCCCAACTTCCCGTCCACTGATATGTCCATTGCGGATGGCTACCACGGAATGCTGCCAGTCAGTCAGATCGTGAAGAACTACTTCGGTATTCGCTCCCATGAACTCGGCAATAAAATCAACCAGGGAAACGTAGGTCTCCAGTTTTTTATTCACTTTTTGCCCTCTCTTTTTACTAATTTAGTCCTTGCAAAATTGCCGTTAGCTTCGCTGCCAGTTTACATCAAACAATTATTACTTAACTGCGATCGCTTCAATTTCAAAAAGCGCGCCTTTGGGGAGTGCTGCCACCTGAACACAGGAACGGGCCGGATAGTCGTTTTGATCCTTGAAAAAATCTGCATAAATGGCGTTAATTGATGCAAAATCATCCATGTCTGTTAAGAAAATAACTGTTTTCACAATATTCTTTCGGCTAAGGCTCGCACTCTCCAGGATACCGGCAAGATTATTCAAGCCTCTTTTCGCCTGTGCTTCGATGCCTTCTTCCAATATACCGGTTTCCGGGTTTAAGCCCAGTTGCCCGGATACATATATGGTTTCTCCCGCTAAATAAGCGTGGGAATATGGGCCCACTGCTGCGGGTGCCTGGTCTGAATTAACTGCTTTTTTGTTCATTTTAATTTTCTCCTTTAAATTTATTTTAAGATAACGCATACTTTTCGATTGCGTGGGCAACCCCATCCTGATCAAAAGGCAGGGTGACCTGATTTGCCGCGGCCTTAACCTCATCAGGTGCATTACCCATAGCTACACCAAGACCGGCAAATTTGATCATTTGCAAGTCGTTGTCACTGTCTCCAATGGCCATTACATTTTTGGGATCAAGCTTTAATATTTTGCAAAGCTGTTTTAACCCATCACCCTTATTCGCTGAACGATGATTCACTTCAATGTTGCCTGCCACCGCCTGGGTTAACATCACTCCATGAATTTGCGAAAATTTTTGCCATAGATTCCGGTGAATTTGATCACTCAGTAAAGGAATATTAATTTTTTCGATTTCGGCAGCATGCTCAAACGTAAAGTCCAGCATATCCTCCACCTGTTTCGATTTATACTGAATAAATTTAACCTGATCCGCTGAAAAGTCTTCAATTCTTTCAACATTTTTCAGATAACGATTATTGCTGTAGGAGTATCCTTTATAATATATTTCGCAAAATAGACCTCGACGAGTCAGGGTCCGAATGATCTTTTTTACGCTTCCTGCTCCGATAAAATTGTTACTGATCGCTTCGCCGGTATTTAAATTCATGACGGCGGCGCCATTTGATGTCACGGCATAATTAATACCGGGGATACAAATAACCGATTCAGGCAGCTGTCCCAGAATTCTTCCGGTTGAAGGAACCACGTGAATTCCTTTGGCGATGGCATCTTTTAAGACGTTTTCAGTTCTTTGTGAAATTGACATATAATCCTTTTGTAAAGTGGTTCCATCCATATCGAGGGCAATTAACTTTATATCCATTGTTTGTTCCCATCTTGTTTCTTATATTTTTTATTTAGTCTTCCATTTTTAATTCTAACATAAAAAAAAGGCTTTTCACAAGGTAAGCCTTTACAAAATTAATAAATTGTTTCTTTTTTAAGAACTCTCACCGGTTTATCTGAGAATGTCAGAACTTCATGGGACAACTGTTTGATTTCCTCTTGATTGTGACTTACAAAAATAACGGTTCGTTTGTCCTGTTCCCAAATTTTCAGGAAATCTCCCATCAGCTTGTTTTTTAACGTCAAATCCAAACTGCTGAATGGCTCATCCATTAACAACAGTTCCGATGGATAAAGAAAGGCCCGGGCAATAGCAACCCGCTGTCGCATTCCCCCGCTGAGCTCCTGGGGATAGTAGTCTCCGACGGTGTCCAGTCCTACCATTCTCAGCATTTCGTCAATTTCTTTATCATGGAAGCCGCTCTTTTTTATGGATTGTCCTTTGAAAACAAACCGCAGGTTTTCCCGGATGGTTCGCCATGGCAAAAGACGGGGTTCCTGAAAAATATAGGAGATGGACGTTGGATTAATACCTTCAATGGTACCGCTATCCGGCTTTTCTAAACCGCAGCAGAGATTTAGTAAAGTTGTTTTTCCGGCTCCTGACGGTCCTAAAATTCCGGTTATTTTTTTTTCCTGGAGAACAAGATTGAAATCATCGAAAATGATTTGATCGCCGTAGGATTTTTTTAAATTCTTTATGACAATTGACATTGATCGGCGCCCTTTCTTTTATTACGTTCAATAATATACAGCGTCACTTTTTCAATGATATAACTGCACATCACAATGACGAAGGTCCAGGAAAACAGCAGATCCGTTTCTAAATATATTTTTGAATAGTAAAGATTCATTCCCACTGAAGGAAGTGCATTGGCTAAAACCTCGGCGGTAACCGTGACCTTCCAGCCCAATCCGATGGCATTCATTAAGGCTGAAACGGCATAGGGTTTGACTGCGGGAATGTAGATATCCCTGATGATTCGCTGCTGTGAGACATTGTAAACTTTTGCCATTTGCAGGAGATTGTCATCTGTTGCGTGGACCCCCTGCACCACATTGGTCCAGGTGACCGGAAAGCAAATAAGAAAAGTGACCACTAGCGGCACCACTCCTGAAGCGATCCATAAATTAATAAGAATGATGACGGATACCACCGGTAATGACTTAATGATGCTTACAAAAGGGTTCATAATCTCATAGAACGGTTTATTGAGTCCACCGATCAGGCCAAGTACCAATCCCAGTGCCACTGAAATAGTAACGCCTCCGAAGACACGCAACAAAGTCACCCCGATACTGACAAAAAACTTAAAATCCCCTGACAAGGTGATGATTCCTTTCAGGGTATCAAGGGGTGAAGGCAGCACCAGTGAGCTATCAACCCACCAGGCTGCTACTGCCCATAGGAGCACCCAAAAAAGGGCAACTCCTATTTTTTTTCCTATTTTTATTAGTGATTGTATTTGCTTATTTTGCAATTTCGTAGAAATCATCGCCAGGAACTTTCCCTCCAATGGATTTTGGATCAAATCCGGCTAGGATAGTATAATATGAACTCAGCGATGCTTTTGCATCAGCGGCCGAAATATATACAATATTACAGTTTGGAATTGCTTTTTCCGCCAGCGTCGCATCAGCCATAACGCCAGCTGTGACAATGTTCTTAGCACCATCGGCGGGATTATCATTGACATCTTTTACCGATTTTTCGTAAGCTGCCATAAATTTTTCGACCAGTTTAGGATTGGCCTCAGCCCATTCTTTATTGACAACCACACAACCCATTTCTAATTGTGAGCCATTGTTGGCATCGGCCCAGGCTTTTGTCACATCGACTGCTGTTACAATATTCGCTTTTTTTGATTCAATCGTGGTAACGAAAGGTTCCGGTATCATGGCAATCGTTGCTGCGCCGGAAGCCAATTGCGTGACTGCTTCACTATGTTCAGCTACCCAGTTAATGGTTACATCCACCCCTGGTGTCAGGCCGTTCTTTGCTAAAAGATAATTCAGTACATATTCAGGCGTTGAACCCTGTCCGCTGGCGACAATTGTTTTTCCTTTAAGATCTGCTATCGACGCGATTCCTTCCGATTGGTCCGCTACCACGTAAAGCACGCCTAAGGTGTTGACTGCACCCAGAATAACTTTGCCTTCGGTTTTATTGTATAGCACCGCCGCTGAATTTGTTGGCAGGGCAGCAATTTGGAAGTCTCCGCTAATGACGCCCGCCGTTACTTGATCCGGTGCGCTGGATACGGTAAATTCAGTGGTTACATTTGTTCCAAGATCTGCTCCATTGGCAATCATTTCCGCCATGCCCATACCAGTCGGTCCGGCAAGTGCAGCAACCTTGACAGTTTGCGGTTCTGCCGGTTTTGACTGACAGGCGGTTAAGCCGAAGCAAAGCACCAGCAAACAACCAAGTAATACCATCCATTTCTTATTTTTCATTTTCTTTTCATCCTTTTCCTTAAATTCTTATTTGATACTGTTAGTCTCCAGTAAAAAACCTTCCTGTTTTAGAATAGGAAGGTTGTAAGCAAAATCACCTGTTCTCACAGGTTTTTAGTTTTGAACTCATCCCTTCCAAATCAGAATTTCTTTTCTGTCAGGTAAACGGTATCACATTTAATTGAATTCATTCTAACATGAAAAGAATTAAATTAAAAGAAAAAGAAGGTGGAAAATTTTGATTTCCGCCTTCCTGGTTTTTAGACATTGGCAATAAAGGGTGTTGCTGTCGTTCCCGGGGCATCTTCTCCCTTGGGGACTATTTGAATTTCAATGGCTTCCAAGCGGTAGCAAAAACCAGCGGTTCCAGCGGGCTCACCATTCTTTGCCCAGCCCATCCAGCCAACATTCTCGGCATGGACTCGATAATAAACATCAAATTTTTCGGCATCAGCGCCAGATAATTTAATTTTAATCGCTTCCAGCCGCAGCGCTTGTCCCACTGTGCCACTTAAATTTCCGTTAGATACATAATCCTGCCAGCCAATATTCTCGATATGGGTGCTATAGTCTATTCCGACATTATAACCCTGATTATCCAAATTAATTTTGATCGCTTCCAACCGGAGTGCTTGTCCCACTGTGCCACTCAAATTTCCATCAGACACAACATTCTGCCAACCAAAATCCTCGATATGGGTTTGATAAGAACAGCTGATCATTTTTTGAATGTTATAATTAGCAATGCTTTTCGTTACGATTTGACCTTCAGCATCTTTTACGTCAACTGACAATGTATAAATTCCCGCTTCAGACGGTTTGAAATTTACAGTATTTGAATCCGAATAATCCTGTAAAACCGTCGTCGTATTTCCTAATTGATCGTAAAATTTATATTGATAGGGAGGATTTTCTCCACTAGCTTGTGCTGTTAAATTGATGCTTGTATTTGCATACTGTCCAGAATCTTTATCCGCACTAAAAGAATCGATATTTATGGCTCCCAAATCTTTTTCGACAATATATCCACCAATTCTGGTGTTGCTCACGTCATTCCAATAACCAGTTTTTGAAATTTCAAGATAGTTTTCGTTGCCATTATTATTGTCAGGCTGCCCTGGCAGCCATTTTGTGATGCCGAAAGGCTCGCCGGTAACCCATCGATAATTGCCTTCCTGTCCCTGATCGGTCCCGCCAATAAAATAATTGTCTCGTCCTGCATTACTGACCATACTTTTGACTAATGCTTGCTCTTCCAGTGATGTGATCGTTACTAGATTTCCACCTAATGCCTCAGCTTCTTTCTCAGCTTCTGGCCAGGTCAGAGCGTCATTGAAAAGCAAGTATTTATGGCCATTAAGCACTTCTTTTTTAATAATACTGCCATCATTTTCGACATCAACACTTACTGGATAACAGGTAACATTTCCAAACTTATCATAGACATAGATATGGGTCGAATATTCTCCTCTTTCACAATTATGATCCCAATCCCTTACTGTATAACTAACGATATCCCCTTCAATTGCGCTGCTTGTTGTCATGCTCGTATACCATGTCAAACCGACATCATCCTGACCGTTGGCATTGGTCCAGGTTGGAAACTGGACCCGATCAATACCTGAATCATCGCTTACCTTGCATTTCACCGTATAGCCTAAAGAGGACACATTCAGAACCTCCACATCTGTTATAGTCGGAGGCGTTGAATCAATGGTTGTTCCGGTCGGAACTGTTGTGCAAAGCCCGTTTTTATCATAGGCATAAACATGAACAATGTAAGCTCCTCTTTGATTACCATGGTCGCTGTACAGAATCCGGCAGCTGGCAGTATTGCCGTTAACGGTTCCATTCTGCCAAACCAGGTCATCCTGACCGCCTGCTTCCGTCCAGGCTGGAAACATGACCCGATCGATACCTGAATCATCGGAAACATTGCAGGTTACCGTAAATCCTTCGGCATTGACATCCGTAATCTGGGTATTGGATACCGTCGGCGGGGTCGTATCCGTCGGCGGATTAACAATCGGCGGGGTATCGTCAAAATCGCCGAGATAAATATAGCCCTGAAATCCTCCTACGGATGATGAATCTTCAGATCCGATGGTGTATGAATAATTTCGAAATAGAAAACCGCTCCATGCTGATTCTGAAATGGTAACCTGGTTTCCTGAAATTGCCTCAACAACGGCAACATGACCACAGGTACTGCCATTCCAGCAGACAATGGCGCCCAGTTTGGGAGTATTCCCGGAAGAATAAATGCCTTTACTCAAATTGTAATCCCACCACTGGTTGGCGTTTCCGGTGCTCAAATTGGGTTTGCTCCCTAACAGCTCATAGGCTCTTCCCCAGGCATAGGCGGTGCAGTTCGGCATTCCGTAACCTGATTGATAAAAAATATTATTTGCATAGAAATATGAATTATCCGTGCCCGGTGCCGTTAACCTTGGCAGAAACAAAGATGCCGCTTTAATCGTTGTCGCTGCCGAAACTGTTGCATTGTCTTTATCCGTAGCCGTATCCCCTGGCAGCATTTCACGGGTAATCACATTTCCCGATGCTTCGCTAACATCGCTTGTCACTGGATTGTCTTCTATAACAGAAGCTTCTTCAGCAAATACTGTAACCGAAAAAAATCCAAAAGATAGCATCAAAACAAAACAGAGACACGTCCTTTTTAAAAAATATTTTTTCATATACCCCTCCTGCTGTTAATATTTTACGATTTCTTGACAAGCAACGATCGTAAGTTTTTTGTACTAAAGTTGTTTACAATTTGTTAATATAAATTTTACACCCTGAAAGCTGTTTTGGCAATGTTTAATTTCGTAATATTCTCAGTATTTTAGGCAATAAAAAAGCAGCTTTCTTTTTAAGAAAACTGCCTTTTTTATTTATTTTTGAAATAAGACTGTTACAAGTTATGACGCCTAAGCCTTAAACATTCTGTACAAATGTTTGGGTCACATCAACTGGTGTCGTATCGGCTGGAACAGAATCACCGTGAGGCACTATTTGAATCTCAATGGCTTCCAACCGGTAACCATAACCGGCCGTTCCTGATTCTTCACCGTTCTTGGCCCAATCCAACCAGCCGAAGTTTTCCGCATGAACTCGATAATAAATATCAAATTTTGAGGCATCAGCGCCGGTTAACTTCATTTTGATCGCTTCTAGCCGCAGGCATTGTCCTACTGTGCCGCTTAAATCTCCATTAGACACATAATCCTGCCAGCCAATATTCTCGATATGCGTACTGTATGCTACCCCGACATTGTATCCTTGATTATCGACATTGATTTTTATGCCTTCAAGACGTTTTGACTGCCCTGAGGTGCCGCTTATCTGGCCGTTTTTCTTCAATTCCTGCCAGCCGATATCCTGAATTTGGGTCTGATAAGAAGCACTTACACTTTTTAGCGCACTATTATCTATCGATTTTACAATTGCTCCAATTGGAACTGCCGAGCTAAGTCCGGCCTTATCATAGGCATAAATATGAACCGTATAGGCACCACTTTCATAATGATGATCGCTATATAATATTCGGCATTTAGCGGTATCACCATCAATTGTTCCTTTATTCCAAGTTATATCATCCTGTCCATTCGCATCTGTCCAGGTCGGAAACATCACATAATCAATGCCCGACTCATTGTCCGAAACATTACAGGTTACTGTAAAGCCTTCAGCATCAACATCGGTAATCTGCGCATTGGCTATGGTCGGCGGAGTTGTATCCGTATAGAAGTCGTCAAGATAGATATATCCCTGGAAATTTCCTACCGATGTGGCGTTTTCTGAACCGACTGTATAGGTGTCATTATCAAATAAACAGCCACTCCAGCTTGATTCTGAAATGGTGACTTTATTTCCTGAAATTGCCTCGACAACGGCAACATGTCCACACTCACTGCCACCCCAGCAGGCGATTGCCCCCAGCTTGGGCGTGCTTCCATAGGCATAGATGCTATTATCCAAATTATAATCCCACCATTGATTCGCATTATATTTGCTTAAATTCGGAACCCTTCCCAATAGCTCATAGGCTCGTCCCCAAGCATAGGCGGTGCAGTTCGGCATTCCGTAACCATTCTGATAATAAAGATTATTTTCATAATAATCGACATTATCTCTAGTCGGTGCGGTAAACCGTGGCGTAAATGAAGATGACGCTTCGATACTATTTGAAGTCGTCACGTTTTCTTCGTCTAAAGCGTTTATATTGACATTTCCTGAAGCTACATCCCCGGGCAGCATTTCTCGGGTCACAATATTATCATTGGCTAATACCCCAACCGGAAAAATTGCCAGCGCTAGGAGCAGTACAATACAACAACCCAACCTTTTAGAAAACCAGTCTATCATTTCAACCTCCTGCTTTTATTTTTTACAGACATCTATTTTAAATTAATCGTATTATTTTTGTATATTATTTGTAAATTTATTATTTCTTTTTATTATACCTACTGAAGTGACTAAATTCAAGGAATTTTTAAATATTTCTCGATTGCTAACGGCTTTTTCGGCAATAAATTTTCTTTTTTTATCAAACACCTGGCAGACAAACAAAAAAAAGGCGAGAAAATTTAATTTCCCACCTCTGGCTGTCAAACAGCCATCATCGTTTTTATCCAATTTATTCGATTGATTTCAGGGATTCCACCATACTGATGCGTTTAATCATCGGTGTCATGACAATATTAACAATAAATGTAAACGCCAGGGTAAATAGGATGGAATACAGATAACTCGTCCAGTTGATGCCTCGCCCAAACATGGCAATGTCGGTTTCCACGGTATTGATGATAAAGGTGTTAAGCAGCACCCCCAGAAACAATCCAACAAAAATTCCAATGCATGAAAGCACGATATTTTCCCGGAAGATGTAGGTGTATACCTCGCTATCGTAAAATCCCAACACACGGATGGTGGCAATTTCCCTGACCCGTTCCGAAATGTTAATGTTGGTGAGGTTGTAGAGTACCACTGTTGCTAAGGCCCCGGCTGAAAGAATCATCACCACCACCACAATGCTGAGGCTGCTCATGCTGTCATTCGTTGATTTGACAATACTGCCGGTGAAATTGACATTCACCACCCCGTCTTTTTCCAGCCAATCTTTGGCAATGGCATTTTCAAGATCAGTCGATGTGTTAGGGATATTAACATAAGCAATGTTGACTTTTAAGGGCTCACCATACACCTCTTGATAGACTTCCGGTGATAGATAGATATAGTTTTCCAGATAGTTTTCGGTGATGGCCCCCAGGACCACCTCATGGCTTTGATCATCATTGTAAATCCGGATGGTATCGCCCACTGAAAGTCCCAGATCACTGGCGATTTTTTCCGATATAACGGCTCCGGCCTTATTTAGATCAATCGCTGCTCCTGATTGTCGGTTCTGAAGATGAATAAAGTCTTTAATGGCTTCCGATGTTTCAGGCACAAATAGATAAGCGGCCTTTTCAATGTTATCACCGCCGACTTTTTCAATTTTCATTTTAGATTGATACGCCAGCATGTTTTCACTGAAACGGCTGTCATTGTTGAGCAGTTCTTTGAATGCTGCCTTATCTGCCAGTGTTTCTTCATTTTTTAAAGCAATATAGCCATCATAGACCGAGATGTTGTTAAACTGCCGTGGAATCATGGAAAAAATGGCATCATGAAGCCCAAAGCCGGCAAGAATCAGGGCGGTGCATCCCGCAATGCCGATAACGGTCATAAAAAAGCGGCCCTTGTAGCGCATTAAATTTCTAGCCGTGACTTTTTCAATAAAGCCCATGCGTTTCCAAATAATGGGAATTTTCTCCAGGAAAATGCGTTTTCCGATTTTTGGTGCTTTCGGCCGCATCAATTCGGACGGCTGTTCTTTCAGTTCAATATAGCTAACTATCAGCGCCGCTGAAACCGTGCATAAAATAGCCACTAAACAACTGATAATAATGGGAATCCAGGGCGGCGATATCACCAAACTTGGAACTTGATAAAGGAGTCCATAGGCACCGGCGATTAGATACGGCAGGGTATTAATTCCGGCTACCAAACCGATTGCTGAGCCTATGACAGCGGCCAGCAGGGCATAAATGATAAATTTCGAGGCAATTTGACTATGTTTATATCCCAGGGCTTTCAAAGTTCCGATTTGAGTCCGCTGCTCTTCCACCATTCGTGTCATGGTTGTAAAAGAAACCAATGCCGCTACGAGTAAGAAGAATAGCGGAAAGACACCGGACATATTGTCGATTCGCTGGGCATCTTCTCCATAACTGGTATAGCCGGGATTGTCGTCACGGTTGAAAACATACCATTTCCCAAACTCAAGATTTCCGACATCGGCTTCCGCTTTTGCCAGCGTTTGTGCAGAGTTGGTAAGTTCCGTCTCGCCAGCTGCTTTTTGTGCTTCCAGCTGGGCTTCCCCCTCATTTAATGATGCCCAGCCTTGATCCAATTGGGTTCGTGACGAAGCCAGGGTATTCAGTCCATCTTCTTTACCTGCTTCAAAAGCCACGATGCCGTCGGCCAGCTGTTGTTTGCTGTCTTCCAGGGCAGCCTTCCCGGCGTTCAGTTTATTGTAGCCGTCATTTTCACCCTGTGACAGCGCCGCTTCGCCGGATGCCAGTTCGTTTTCTGCCTGGGTCAGTTGATTTCTTAATCCGGCCAGGGTCCCCTGGAATTCATCAATTGAATTGATGGCAGCTTGAACTTGTGCTTCCGCCGCATAGGCTGTTGTGAGCCCTTCCTTGACAGCACTGATTTGGTTGTCAATATCTGCCAACTGGGCTTCCAGCGCGGCTAACTGCGCTGAATAGTCCGGTGCGACCGGATCCAGACTGGCTATCCGGGCTTCCACCCCGGACCTGGCGCTTACTAATGATGCCAGGCCGGTTTCACCCTGGGCTATCTGAGTCTGAACTGCGGCAAGCTGAGCTTCTAAGGCCGGCAATTGTCCGGATGGGTCCTGGGCTTCCATTTGGGCGATGGCATCCTTTAATTGCGCGATACCCTGTCGGCCGGCTTCCAGTTTGGCTTCACCGGCCGCCAGTTGTTGCTGCAACGTAACCGCTCCCTGGTCAAGGTCGGCTGCTCCCTGGGTAATCTGATTCTGAGCGTCGGCCAGCTGGGCTTCAGTGTCGGCAATTTTAGTATGATACTCATTCCAGCCCGCATTTAATGATGCTTCTCCAGAAAGCAATTGATTTCTGGCATCTTCCAAACTGGTTTCCCCTTGAGCGATGCCTTCCTGAAATTGGGTCACGCCATCATTATATTTATTTCGGCCTTCGGCCAGTTTTTCCTGGGCTTTAGCCATGATGTCGGCATAATTTATTTCCAGCTGCTGAGTCCCCAATGCTGCAAAGGCATCCTTCAGACCACTCACGGCATCCGAATACTCACTTGAAAATGCGGATATCCCGTTGGCTGAGGCCGTCGATAAAACATAGACCTCGGTGTATCGTTCAAAAGCGAAGTCTGCTGCCGGCACAAAACCGTAATAGCTAATCTTACCGCTGCCGATGGTTGTGCTTCCCCGTTCAATGGATACATACTGAGGTGACCTTACAAAGCCCACAATCGTGAAGCTGTCATTTTTCAGGGAGTCTGACAACGGGTCATTTCCAGCTTCCGCAGACAGCTTGATGGTATCCCCTAATTGATAAACTTCATTGGAAACCATCGCATTTTTTTCGTCCCGGGGCTCTTCCAATACAATTTCACCAGCATTTTCCGGCATCCGTCCTTCAATCAGGAGGGGCTGATTCAGCTCTTGGTTATCCTGTAAGGCCAGGAGTTTTATGACCGGTCGTTCCTCGCCTCGCTCAATGATGGCATCGGCTGAATAACTGGGCATCACCGTATCCACCCCCGGGGTGTTTTTAATAGCTTCCACATCGGCATCTTGAAAACCATAGGTGGAGACGAGGCGAATGTCCATCAGCTGCTGACTTTTATAGTATTGGTCAACGGTGTATTTCATGCTCGGTCCGGTTGACTTGATCCCAACAAAGAAACAAATCCCCAATGCGATAATGACCACAATCGATAAAAATCGATTCCGCGATTTTTTTATTTCTCTAAAGGTGTCTTTTTGCAATGCTTTCATTTTCATTTCCTGATTCTAATTTTATTTCACTCATCCATGTTTTTTTAAGATCGTAGGGGCGATTATCAATCGCCCGCAAATATCATTCTTTTACCCTTATGTTTCCGGACGGGTAATACCCGCCCCTACGAATCAAACTGGAACATTTATTTTATTCTATCATAATTTGTTTAAGAAAACATTTTCTTTCATGGTAATAAAGGCAATTATTTTTTCTTTGACCGGAATTCCGGAAAGTGCTGTCATCGCCTCTGCATAGAGATTCACCTGGACCTCATAACCTTTTAAAAGTATGTCTCTTTGAACCGTGTCTTGGTAGAAATCAGTTTTGTAGTCAATGATCACCCACTGATCTTCCTCTATAAAGGCACAGTCGATGATCCCCTGTACGGTTATTTTTTCTTTGATCCCACTCCATTCGCTTCGGACTTTTCCCGGATCGTAGCCATAGTTGAAGGGGATCTCCCGTCTTACTTTTGCTGCTGATAAAAGCCGGATTCCCAGCGGGGAAGTATAAAAGTCGATGAGTTTGGAAAAATCAATGGTTTTTGCCAGTTTCTCCGGCAGGAATTCTTTTTGAATCAACCGTTCAACTTCTTCCGGAAGCTGTTTTTCCAGAAAAGCTAGCAGTTCATTTTTTCCATGGCTGCTGAGCTGTTTGTGAAGCGGCGCCAGATCAATAACTTCCATTAGTAAATGGAGCGCCGTTCCCCGTTGAGCGGGTGTAAATTGGCCCTGTTTTTTCTCTAAAAATTTCGGTCCTTCACTTCGCCCGGGCAACTTTTTCTTGATGACCGCATTTTCTTCTAATTTAACTTTCTGGACGTTCTTTATCTCAGTGACACTCATCTTGCTGGGGAGATCATTATCCGCTTTTTCCGGGTAACGATAATTCAATCGCTTGGCTATCGCATCCTTCTCTTCCTGACTGATTTCCTTTGTTACCGGCTCGACTGGGCCCGCTTCCGCAGCCAGCGCAATCTCTTCAGCTGTTTCTTCACCGGCCGTTTCGCTGTTTTCGGTATCCTCATTATGACGATAAATAATGAAATCTTCCAACTCCAGGGTGTCGTAAATTTCAGGAACATTTTTCCCGCCGATCACCCCCAGCATTGCCCAGTCCAGCAGACTTGAGGCCTTCAGTAAATGGTACTCATCTGGTTCTTCCCGCCATTTTTCCAGCGCCTTTTCCGGGTTTTTGACCGTCCCGACAAGGTAGAGTTTTTCTTCGGCTCTGGTCATTCCCACATAAAGCAGCCGCATTTCCTCGGAAAGCATTTCCATGTTGCTTTGAGCCTTGCAGACCTCTTTGGCCAGCGAATTGTGCTTGAATCGTTTGTTCAAATCCACATAGTCCGGACAAATCCCCAAATCCTTATGGAATAATATTTGGTTGTTATTGCTCCGCTTATTAAAGCCTTTCCCCACCCCACTGAGAAAAACAATCGGGAATTCCAGGCCTTTGCTTTTATGGACAGTCATGAGCCGCACGACAGATTCGTTACTGCTCACCATTGCCGGCGGTGAGATGTCCTGTTTATGTTTTTTCATATTTTCGACAAAGCGGATAAATTGATAAAGACCCTTGAGGGTTGATTTTTTATAGTCTCCCGCCCGTTTCAACAAAATTCTTAAATTGCACTGCCGCTGTTCTCCGCCGGGCAGCGCTCCGACAAAAGCATAATAGCCGGATTCCAAATAGATTTTCCATAAAAAATCTTCGACCGGCATCAGCTTCGACTCGTTCCTCCAGTCATTCAGCTGATTATAAAAAACAGTAAGTTTTTCTGAAAGCTCATCGCATTCTTCCGCCCGGTAAGCCTCAACCGCCTGGTAAAAAAAGCCCTGGGGATGTTTAATCCGCAGCTTTGTGCATTCCGTGGTGGTAAAACTCCCGATGGGTGAGGTCATCACACTTAACAGGGGCAGGTCCTGATGCTGATTATCCATTAAATTCAGCAGGTTGAGAATCATTGTGATTTCCAGAGATTCGTAGTAATTGGTTCCGCCGTCAAAATACGTAGGAATTCCCAGCTCGCTGAAAATCTTCAGGTAGACATCCCCTCTTCCGGCCACACTTCTCATCAGCACCCCGAAGTCACCGTAGTTAATGGTGCGTTTCAGATTATGACGGGTATCAAAAAAGCTGGTGCCCACCAGGGCCTGGATTTTCCTCGCTACAAAGCGTGCTTCGATTTCCACCGCGGTCTGGTCTTCCTGATTTTCTTCGTCATACTCATCCGCTTCTTTTGATTGCGGCTTTTCTTCAATCAGATGGATTTCCGTTTTTACATAGGGACCATCGTGAGGCAGGCCTTTGTTCAGCATCGCTTGTTCATCATAATCGATTTCCCCGAGTCCCGGGGTCATGATTCGGCTGAAGATAGAATTGATGCCATTAATCACCCCCTGGGCACTTCTGAAGTTTTTGTTAAGGGTAACCAGACTGTTCTCGGCCTCACTATCAGTACCGAAGGTTTCGTATTTGTTAATGAAGATGGTGGGATCTGCCAGCCGGAAACGGTAAATGCTTTGTTTGACGTCGCCAACCATGAAATAATTATTATCTCTGACAATGCGCAGGAGGATGGTTTCCTGCATTTCGTTGGTGTCCTGATATTCATCCAGGAAGACATATTGGTATCGGCCTTTGACCTCCTGGGCCACTTCAGGGTCTGATAAAACCTTAAGGGTTAATTGTTCCAGGTCATTGTAATCAACAAGATTTTTTTGCGCTTTTTTCTTTTTAAAGGCAGTCCAGAACTTTTGCGTCAGCTTGACCAAATCTGCCATCGGCTTTTTCAACTCATTTAGTTCTTTGGCCATTTCATCCAGACTGATGGCAAAACTTTTTTTAAGGCTTTCCATGCTTTTCTTTGCTTCGTCCCGGTATTTTTTAATGATCCTATTTAGCTCGGCATCTTGTTTGGCATTCCCTTTAAACCGTTCATATTTAATCGTTTTTAGGGCTGCCAGACCTTTTTTCAAATCCTGGGTCATCAGGATTTCCAAATCCCTGATGGCCCGAACCTCGTTTTCCATTTGTTCATGCGTTTTTTCAAAGCCTTCCGCAGCGCTTGCGGCAGCGGCTTTTTGGGCATAATCCCCGGCACCGCGAAGCTCCGTCTGAATAATGGTCATGAGCGACTGCCCCCAAACGGAATCCGGAAGCGTTTTGTCATTGCATTCGAAACGGGAAAGCGCTTTGTCGCACCAGTCTTTTGAGTTTGGCTGGGTCACCAGAAAGCGGTACAGGCTTTCAACCGTATCCTTCAGGGCCTGGTCATTTTTGTTGCCGCTGTATTTTTCCACCAGTTCCAGAAAGTCAATTTCCGGATGATCCCCGGATGCTTCTTTTTCATTTGCCCGTAAATACTCATCCTCAAATACTTCTTCCAGGGTTTCGTTCAGCATCAATGCAATCTCGGTTTCGTTGCCGATGGCGAAGCCCGGATCGATGTCGCCTTTGTGAAAGTATTGCCGTAAAACGCTGAGACAAAAGGAGTGCAGGGTTGATATCGATGCTCCGCCTAAACTATTCATCTGCTTCATTAAAAAGCTTCGGTCATTGGCAGGGTTTTCCAGTTCTTTTGACAGCGCCTGACTCAGGCGGTTTTTCATTTCGCCTGCGGCGCCGCGGGTGAAGGTGAGAATCAGGAGTTCGTCCACCCCGACTTTTTCCTCCAATATAATGCGAATGACCCGCTCAATCAGAAGCGCTGTTTTCCCTGATCCAGCCGCGGCTGAAACCAGCATGTTTGTCTGTCGGTTCTCGATGGCTTTTTTTTGATCACTGGTCCACTTCATTTGTTTCTCCCCCCTGAATGAGTTGAAAAAATACGTCCTTTTTCATCGTCTTTTTTAATACATCGTAGCCGCTCTGTATGATATCATCATCGAATTGACAGATCCCTTTATACTCGCAATACTGGCAGGCATAGGATGAACCTTTCCGGTAGGGTTTGATTTTTATATCGCCCTGATAGATCCGTTTGATTTGACGAATGACGGTTTTTCTCACATAGCTGATAATGGCGTCAAACTCGGATCGGCTCAATTTTGATTCCGAGCCGTAAATCGGCAGAATAGCGGAAGCATTTTTATCGCGGTTGTTATCCATTGCCTCGATAACGGCATCGTCGTCCAGCAGCAGCCCATTGAGTTTAAAGGTTTTATTAATGGCCCCCTGGATTTCTGCTTCTAAATCAACGCGCGGAATCGGATCGTCCACATAAAAATAGAAGGTTCCTCCCGGCTGGATCTCTTCACCACTGATCACGGTCATGGCGCCGTCGAGATAAACCAGCAGCTGCAGTGACAAACCGTAATAAATATCGTCATAGCCTAATTTTTTGTTACCGGTTTTATAGTCAATGACTTTGACCCAGGTATTTCCATCTTTTTCGTATAAATCGAGACGGTCTATTTTTCCGTAAATTTTGGCGTTGCCCATTTTTTCGTCCGGCAACATGATTTCCTGTTCAAAACTGAACTCGGTCGCTGTGGGTTCAAAATCTCCGGCATTTAATTGTTCGATCAGCACGTCGATAGATTTTTTCCCAACCCGCTCCAGTTTCTTTCCCAGATACTGGTTCTGTCCGGTGCTGTTGAATACATTGGTTTTAATTTGCGGCAGGCAGGTTGCCATCACATTTTCCACGATTAAATCTCTTTCGGTTTTCGGAAGCGTCCTTAAATCCAAGCTTTCCGCCTGGGCCTTTTTGAAAAAGCCATCGATGAGATCATGAAGCAGATTTCCGATTTCCGGTGCCTGTATGGTATAGATGGGCCGTCCCTCCGGTCTTAACCCATATTTGACATAATGGGAAAACGGGCATTGTCGATGGCTTTCCAAACGGCTGATACTGGTGCGCAGGTTCCTGCCGTAAAGCTGGGTTGCCTCATTGGGGGTCATTTCCGGAGAAATTCCGGGGTAATTTAAAGCGGCTTCCAATATCCAATATTCTTTTTGGTATTCCGGATTGTTTTTATACCAGTCCTTCACGGTTTCCCAGAGCGCATCCGCTTTGGTAATTTTCACTTGTGTCAGCTCTTTTTTATTTCTTGAATAACTCACCAGATGCCAAAGGGTGCTTTCCGGGGTGCTCAATGTATCCCAGAAGCTTTCCCGCCCAGATGTAAGCGTAAAGGCGATTTCTATTTTAGGAAAGATCCCCAGCATTTGACTCAGCAGGATGCTGGGCTGCTGAGAATTTCCTTCCATATCCGTGAGCGCCCAATATAAGCACAATCGTGATTGCGGTTTGGTCAACAGATCGTAAACGAGGAACCGTTCCTGATCCATCTGAAAACCCCGATTGTTCTGAAGCTTGATTTGGACGCTTCCCAATATTTGGCGTTCCACATCAGAAAAAAGATTGGGCTCGGTGCCGGTGCCGGGTATCTTGCCTTCATTTAATCCAAAAACAATCAACACTTCAAAGGCGCTGCTTCGGCTTCTTCGCAAATCGGTGATGCTCACATAATCCCGGTAGGGTGGAATAATACCCAGCCGATACCCCTGAAAACCGCTTTTTAAAATACGCAGATAATCTTCCTTGGCAGCGTCATCTGCTCCCATTGTTTCAGCAATCTGATCGAATACCGCCATCAGGATATTCCAGATCTGATGGTAGATTCCCGCTGCTTCGTAATTGCCTTCTTCGGAAAGTCTTTCCACCAGGGCATCAATTTTTTCAGGCGTCTGAATGGTCAGCAGAAATTCATAAAGAGCCTGAGTGTATTCACCGCACGTTTTTTTCGTTCGCATTGCTTCCTGTAAACCCGCCAGCGGTTCAATGAGCCTGACCCGGAGGCCATTGAGCGTTTCCAGATCTATGGCTTCATTTTGGCTGATTTTCGTAAATGCCTTTTCCCACTGTTTGCCTCTGATTCCAAATTCCAGTACGTAATTTTCCAGATCTTCACATTCCGACAGCGTGATGGGTGAAAATCCGGTTTTTACAAAACCAAAAATATCGTCAAAGCGATAATTGTTCTGGATGGCTTCCAATGCTGAAATCACGGCTTCCACCAGGTGGTTGTCCCCGATAGCCCGTAAGTCGTCCATAAAATAGGGAATTTTATATTGGGTAAAGACCCGTTTAATGATGCTTCCGTATTCATCAATATCCCCGGTGAGCACCACAATATCCCGAAAAGAGAATTGTTCCTCCCGAATGAGCTCCAGAATTTTTTGAGCACCTTTTTCCACTTCTTCCCAGGTGTTTTCACATTGAGTCAGCGTGATTTGCCCAACTTCAGTCGGGTATTCTTTTTTGGGATAGGCAAAAAGATTGGCTTCCAAATGATTGAGTTCCCGGCTTTTTGTATCTTGATTGGGTACCTTGACCATTTTAAATTCGACGTTGGCCCGTGCGCCAATGTCCTTGATGGCATTCAAGGTATTCTGGGTCAACTGAAAAACTTCCTGATCTCGGGACTCCTGATTCGGATCCCAGGGAATGGCAATATGGAACTCGTTGACCGTATCCACTAAATTCCGGATCATGTGATAGTCCTGGGTTGAGAAGTTCTGAAAGCCGTCCAGCCAAAGCTCGGAATTTTTCAAAAACTCTGCCAAAGGAATTTTTTCACTAACCAGGCTTTTAAAATCCTCCTCGTCTTTTCGGTCATCGCCCAGCAGATCTCTGAAATGGCCGTAAATTTTTACAATATCCCCGATTTTCTGTGGCATCATCCCATGGCTGAAGTTTTTGATGCTTTCTTCCAGATTTTCCGGTGAAATCTCATTTTGTTTTAATTCACCGATTAAATCCGAAATACTTTGAAGAAAACCCGGTTTTTTAACACTGCTGCGATAAATGGTTAACTCTTCCTGGATTTCGCCCAGGGTTTTTTGAAGCAGCATATTTTTTCCATGTTCATCCATATAGGTTTTAGTCAGTCCGCCGGTTTCTTTTAAAACCCGGTCACCAAGCCGGTTCGGACTCAATACTTCCACATTCAGCAGACCGTTAAGATTATTGGCTTTGATGAGCGCTTCTTCCGCCCCCAGCGTAAACTGTTCCGGAACGATCAGGTAAAGCTTCTCTTTTCCGGCTGCCAGGGCCTTGCCAATTTCATGATAAACCGTTTGGCTCAAAGTCTGCGACCGACGACCGGTAATGATTGTAATTCCCACTTCTTTTTCCTTTCTGAACTTTTGACGCGATTTAAAAAAATACCAGCCTTCTTGTGAAAAGCTGGTCAGTCAGTCTTTTATTCTCGATGCGCCGCTTATACAACGCGAATCTTTCAATCAAACGTCGGCGGGCGATCATGGATCGCCCCTACGGGGCCTAAACAAAAGCATTTTGGCATATCGTAGGGGCGATTCCCAATCGCCTGAAAACGTATATCTTTCAATCAAACGTCCGCGGGCGATCATGGATCGCCCCTACGGGGCCTAATCAAAAGCATTTTGGCATATCGTAGGGGCGATTCCCAATCGCCTGAAAACATATATCTTTCAATCAAACGTCCGCGGGTGATCATGGATCGCCCCTACGGGGCCTAAACAAAAGCATTTTGGCATATCGTAGGGGCGATTCCCAATCGCCTGAAAACATATATCTTTCAATCAAACGTCCGCGGGCGATCAAGGATCGCCCCTACGGGGCCTAAACAAAAGCGTTTCGGCAATATGGCACAAAATTCATCGCCCCGGCAAAATAAAATTTATACGGTCACAAAGCCGACTTTTTTTCTTGCTTTTGCCAAAGTTTTCCATGCCATCATGGATGCCTTTTCAGCATGGGTGTGCATAATGGTATTGAGATAATCTTTTTCTTTGAGCAAACGCTGGTATTCCGTTTGTACCGGAATGATGGTTTCCGCCACCGCTTCTCCCACTACCAGTTTAAAATCGCCATAGCCTTTGCCTTCAAATTCCTGCGCAATCGCATCGAGGCTTTTTCCGGTGGCACAGCTGTAAATTTCCATCAGATTAGAAACGCCGGGTTTTTCTTCACGATTGTGATGAACGTTCATTTCTGAATCCGTTATAGCTCGTTTGAATTTCTTCACAATGGTTTTTGGATCATCCAATAAAGAAATAAATCCATTTAAATTTTCGTCCGATTTGGACATCTTTTTTGTCGGATCCTGAAGACTCATAATTCTAGCTCCCGATTCTCCAAAATATGCTTCGGGAATTTTAAAAACATCCCCATATTGTTGATTGAAACGCGTTGCGATATCCCGCGCCAATTCAACATGCTGGCGCTGATCATTACCAACCGGCACTAAATCCGTTTGATAAAGCAGAATGTCCGCCGCCATCAGCACCGGGTAATCAAAAAGACCGACCCGAATGTTTTCTCCCTGTTTTTGGGCTTTATCTTTAAACTGCGTCATTCGGCTCAGTTCACCCATATAGGTACAGCAGTTTAAAATCCAGGTCAGTTCAGCATGCTCCGGCACCATCGACTGAACATATAATATTGACTTTTCCGGATCAATGCCAAGCGCTAAAAGCAAGGCCATGGATTCATAGGTACGTCTCCGTAAATCCGCCGGGTTTTGAGGCATGGTGATAGCATGAAGATCGACCACACAAAAAATGCTTTGATAGTCTTCCTGCAGTTTCACCCAATTTTTCATGGCTCCAAAATAATTTCCGATGGTAAAGGTTCCTGACGGCTGTATGCCGCTATATACTATTTTTTTTGCTGGTGTTTCCATATCTAACTCCTTTTTTCTTAAGATAATTTCAATTCTGTCATTTCCAGTGCATCACAGTTGAGGTCAAGTTCTTTAATCATTCTCTCAAAAATATCATAATCGCCGGTCGTAAGAATTTTGGTGCTGCCCGATTCAGCTGTTTCTTCGGTATTGTAGTAATCAAATTCTTTAAGATGCTTATCCAGTTGTCTGACCAGACCGTTGGCCGGATTAATGAGCGTCAGTTCCGGATACATTTGCCGGATCGTGCCGGACACAATGGGAAAGTGGGTGCATCCCAGCAAAAGCTCCTCAATGACGATTCCTCTTTTGATTCCCTTCAAAATAATCGGCTCGACCGCTTCCTCAATATTTTTTTTTAATAATTTCAAATTTCCATTGCCGTCATTAATAACTTTGCCTAGTGTGCATGTTCCCTGGGCAATGTATTTCACGTCTTTTGTCCAAAGTTCCATTTCCCGTTCATATCCTCTGTTTTTCACCGTCGCGGTGGTGGCAATAAGCCCAACCAGACCACTTTTTCGCCAATTGAGCGTTTCCTGAACACCGGCTTCAATCACGCTGAATAAGGGAACCCGGGAGGTTAGTTCGGATATTAAGGATGAAATGGTGTTGCAGGCTAAAACAATTGCTTTAACGCCTCTGTTTTCCAGCTCTCTGATGATTGCGTTGGCTAGAAAAATGATCTCGTCATTTTCTCGCTCACCGTAAGGCATGCGCATTGAATCTCCAAAATAGAGATAGTTTTCATTGGGTAAACGGTCCTGCAGTTCTTTCAAAACGGTGAAGCCGCCAATACCTGAATCGATGAGTCCAATGGGTCCATTTTTTTCCATTTTTTTACTTCTTTTCCAATTGATCACGAAATATGATTCCTTTTTCGACACTCATCTCATCCACAATTGCGAGCGATTCCAAGGCAATTCCCTGTTGTCGCAGCAACGCACCGCCTTCTTGAAATCCTTTTTCAATGGCAATGCCAACGCCCACCAATGTTGCCCCGGCCTGATTGATCACATTAATTAATGCATCGACCGCCTTTCCGTTGGCCAGAAAATCGTCGATAATTAAAATACGATCGTTTTTATTAATATATTTTTTTGACACCATAATCTTATAGGCTTGCTGCTTGGTATAGGAATACACGTCACTGGAATAGATTTCATTGTCGAGGTTTAGTGAAACAACCTTTTTTCCAAAAACCACCGGACAATAGTCAAAATATCTGGCCGTGCTGGTTGCAATCGCAATTCCTGATGACTCAATTGTCAAGATTTTATTGACTCCCTCTCCGGCAAAGCGTTTGGCAAAGGCTTTTCCCATTTCTTCAAATAAGGCCACATCCAACTGGTGATTCAAAAACGAATCAACCTTAAGTATTCCCTGACCTTTAACACAACCTTCTGTTCTAATTTTTTCTTCTAATAATTCCATTCGCAACTCCTTCATAACCTGATCGCATTATTATAACATAATCCAAAGGTTTTTAAATAAAAAAAATAACGTGAATTTCTTCACGTCTCTGAGACTCTCGGCAAAATAATTTATTTTAGCCTCAAGGAATTAACAATTAAACTTTTATTAAAACCAAACAGCATCTGGGTTTCTTAAAACCCAGATGCCATTTAATACATCTGCCTTGACTCTATTTTTGTTCTTTTTCTTTTTGTGCTTCGGCAATAACCTTTTCCGCATTCAGAATTGGGGCTTCTTCATAACGAACAAATTCCATTGAAAATTCGCCTCTGGCTTGTGTCATCGATCGCAGTTCAGTTGCATACTTAAACATTTCTGCTAACGGCGCTTCTGCCAGAATTCGCTGTTTTCCGCCTGACGTCGGTTCCATTCCCATAATACGTCCGCGTTTTTTGTTTAAATCCCCCATGATATCCCCCATGTATTCTTCCGGTATCACGATATCGATGTGATAAATGGGTTCGAGCAGAACGGGTGATGCCTCTTTCATCGCTTTTCGATAAGCCAAAGTGGCCGCACTTTTAAAGGACATTTCATCAGAATCTACCGCATGATATGAACCGTCATAAAGAATGGCTCTTACTCCGGTAACCGGATACCCTGCCAGAACGCCTTCAAGCATACAGGTTTCAAGGCCCTTTTCAACCGCTGGTATAAAGTTTCGGGGAACGGCTCCGCCAACTACTTTATCGACAAATTCAAATGGCGCATTCGGTGAATCACCAGGTTCAAATGTAATCCAAACATGTCCGAATTGACCGCTGCCGCCAGATTGTTTTTTATGTTTACCTTCAGCTGTTGCTTTCTTTTTAATGGTTTCTCGGTACGGCACCTTCATATCGACCAGGTTTACCTCAACGCCAAATTTTTGTTTCAGCTTCTGCGAAATAATTTCCAGATGCATTTCTCCCAAACCTGAAATCAGAGTTTGTTTGGTTTCACTATTTCGCCCAAATGTCATTGTCGGATCTTCTTCAACCAAGCGGTGGAGTCCCGTCGATAATTTATCGATATCGGCTTTTGTTTTTGGTTCAATTGCCATTGAAATAATCGGTTTCGGAAAATCAATTTTATCATAGACAATCGGATCTTTAACGTTGCATAATGTATCGCCGGTAATCGTACTGCCTAATTTAGAAAATGCGCCGATGTCCCCCGATTCCAGCTTTTCAACTTCAATCTGTTTGTTTCCTCTCAGGACATAAATGTGGTTGGTCTTTTCCTTGATTTCCTGGGTCGAATTATATATTTCTATGGAATGATCAAGAACCCCGGACATGACTTTGAAAATAGACAGTTTGCCAACAAATGGATCCGCAATGGTTTTAAACACCAATGCTGAAAATGATTCTTTATTACTGCATTTTCGTTCAATTTCTTTTTTATTTCGGGGATCTTTACCTATTTCAAATTTTCCGTTGCCAGGCGAAGGAAGATATTCGATGATCATGTTTTCCAGCGTTTCAACCCCAATGTTTAATGTCGCAGATGTACATAATACCGGTATTAATTCACCATTATCAATTCCTTTACGAATACCCGTATGTATTTCATTCTGGGTCAGCTCTTCCCCTTCAAAATATTTTTCCATCAGGTCTTCACTGGTTTGCGCAACTGATTCCATAATCATGTCCCGGTATGGTTCTAATTCTGCTTTCATCTCATCTGAAATGGCGACATCAAAGCAACGGTTTTCTTTTCGTTCGCTCCCGGTCATGTCAACGATGTTAACAACCCCATTCATGTTTTCAGCTTCGCCCATTGGTAATTCAAACGGGACCACCTTGTTTCCAAAGGTTTCTTTTAGTTCGTCCATTACTTTGGCAAAGGTGGCATTTTCTCGGTCCATTTTATTAACCACAATAAATGCCGGTATATTTGCTTTTTCTAATAATTCAATCGCTTTTTCGGTTCCTACCTGCACGCCTGAAAGGGCATCAATTACAATAACAATGGCATCCGCTATGCGCAGAGCTGCATAGGCATCACCAATAAAATCAAAATAACCAGGCACATCAATAAGATTGATCTTGTGTCCACCAAATTCTAATGGAATAATAGCTGAAGAAATTGAAAATTTTCGTTTCTTCTCTTCTGGATCAAAGTCCGATAGGGTATTTCCCTCGTCAATTCTTCCGATACGATCAATGGCACCGGCATTAAATGCCAATGCTTCGGTCAAAGTTGTCTTACCGCTTCCTCCGTGACCTAGTATAAGAATGTTACGAATGCTTCTAGTTGGATACGTTTTCATGATGTTTCCCCCTCGCTTATTTTTGCCAATGATTCTATTGGTTTTTATATAATGCTATTCTATAATATTTTGTAAAAATAATCTACAAAAAGATTTATAAAAGTTCAACAAGCGTTGTTTATAAATCCTCTTTTATCTTTATCATTATTTTTTTTTCGATCCGCGATACTGTCATTTGTGATTTATTGATGTACTCAGCGACTTCTTTTTGAGTTTTCCCCTGAAAAAAGCGTTGTTCAACAATGATTCTTTCCACCGGATTTAGAGCTTGTATCTTTTTCTTCAAGAGGTCGATGTTTTCAACATTTTCCATATTATTATCCAGGTTGCCCAATAAATCCATCAAGCTTACTTCTTGTCCGTCTTGATTGCTTTCATATTCCATTGAAAGAGATTTTGGATAATAGGCATTGCTGCTTTCCATTGCTTTGATGATACTTTCTTCAGAAATTTCAAGATAAACAGCAATTTCTGTAATCGTCGGTGAGCGCATCAATTTATGTTCCAACATCGTCCGGGTTTGATTAATTTCCCGATTCAGGTCCTGAATTTTTCTCGGGATTCGGATCAACCACTCCCGGTCCCGATAATAGCGTTTGATTTCACCGACAATCGTCGGCGTCGCAAAGGTATCAAACTCATATCCCCGGTTTACATCAAACCGTTCTACGGCATACATCAAGCCTAAACAAGCCACCTGAAATATATCATCATTATCGCCATTTTTATGTCCATATTTTCTTGAAAGTATTTTAGGTATGTACAGATGATTCTCAATCAATCGATCTCTTAATTCTCGATCTCTGGTTTTTTCATACTCGACAAATAACTTCTTGACATCTTCTTTACTGATCTTGCGTTCATATTTCATTGGCCGTCGATAGGTTTTTAATCATGGTTATAGAGGTTCCTGCTCCCTTCTCACTAACAATGTCTACCCTATCCATTAGTGATTTGATGATAAACAGTCCAAAACCATTTACTTTTTTTCCGTTTAGATCTGGTTCAACCACTGTCTCCGGTTCGAAACCAACCCCTCTGTCTGTAACGGTGAAACTAAGTTTCTTATTTTCTTCGACAATATAGATCAAATCATAGGTCGAGTCTGGATTCATGCTGTGATTTAAAGCATTTGTGCATGCTTCAGAGACGGCAACCTTAAGATCTTCAACATCGCCAATGGAAAAGCCCATATTGTTTGCTACTGACGCTATTGTAAGACGTGCAAGACTTACATATTCCGGCTTTGTTGGCAGTGTCAGTCTAATCCTATCCATTTTCATCCCTCTTCTCTTATGCTTGATTAATCGGGTTTTCAATAATATCGATAATTTTGTCAACGCCGGTGATGTTCAATAATTTTTTTATATTGGGGCGCGGATTCATCATGATAATCTTTTGACCCATTTCTTTTGCTTTATTTCTTAATTCAATCAGCACGCCCATCCCAGTACTATCCATATAGGATAGTTCCGTACAATCCAAAATGATTTGAGGCGCCTGTGTTGCAATTTTTTTTTCAATCAATTCCCTGAATTTTCCAATAGAATAAATATCAATTTCACCTTTTATGCTAATCATGGTTGCCTGTTCGGTTCCTGTTTTGTTTTTTTTATCCATATAGAACTCCATTTCTCACATAATACCGCCAAAGAGTTTTTGGGGTCATGGGTAGGCGTAAATTTGAAACTAGGCCCAATGAGGGCGACTACCATCATTGGGCCCAGAGCTATAAATCACGGCCTATATTTTTTCTTTTTTACTTTTCGTCTGAAAAATTCCTAATCCTTTTTTAAGTACCGACGCCGCTTTTACAACGGGATCAATGATATCCTGTTTGATCGTGTTTAAGGCGTCTCCCACTTCATCGACCATGTCGCTTGCCGTTTCAACCACATGAGCTGAGGATTTTGTAATATCATCAGTATTTTCCATGATCCTTTGAAGCACCAAACGGTTATCTTCCATAAGCTTCGTGGTTATGTCAAAGGTCATTGCGATACTTTTAAACAGCTTCACCAAATAAATGGTTCCAATGATAAAGGCAATCCCCACTAATAATATAGCCAATTCCCACAAGCTGAAATTTAATGTTATCATCTATGATTTCCTATTTACCCTTACTCTGCTTCTTTTTTTATTGCTTCAGCATCCAGTTTAGTATCTTCGCTTGTGATAACTTTAGCACCGGCAGCCAGTTCACTATCTTCTTTTTCAAGCGCTTCAAGTTCGTCGCTTAAATCTGCAATATCCTGTTCAACTTCATCTTGAATTTCCTGTATTTTGTTTTCAATCTGATTTTTGTATTCATTTACACGTTCGGTAAATTGTTCCTGCATATCCTGGAATTGTTCTTTGAGGTTTTCCCCATATTCTACGGCTTGATCATAAGCATTTCCCAGAACTTCTTCTGTACCTTCTGCCAGTTTTTTTCGAGTTTCCAGCCCTGATGTAGGGGCCATTAACACACCTAGAGTACCGCCGATGATGGTTCCTAGAAAAAGTCCACCAACAAAATATAATTTGTTACTGCTCATTTTTATTCCTCCACTTTTCATTGTGATATTGACTACATTTTACCCTAACAAACCTCTAATTGACAGCATTTTATTTTATTTTTTATTTGGTTGCAACTATTCTCCAAATTTATCATTTATCAATTGAATCAATGCATCCACTGCTTCAGTTTCGTCTTCCCCTTCAGCCTGAATCTCAATTGTCGTTCCTTGGGCAATTCCTCCGGCCATAATCCCCATGATACTTTTTGCATTAATTGAATTACCTTCTTTTATGACGAAAATCTTTGATTTAAATTTACCTGCTGTTTGAACAAACATCGAAGCAGGTCGGGCATGTAAACCAGTAACATTCAACACCGTCACTTCTTTTTTTATCATTGTATTTCCTCCTCATGATTTTATTTAAATATCTATTTTTAATTTTTTCATTTCTGCCAGAATATAGTTCGTCACTTCTTCGCCGGTTTCCAGATTTAGGGCTGTTTGCGCAATGGCTTTGGCGTCTTCAAATCGAACACTGCGAATAATTTTTTTAATTTTCGGAATGGAAAGGGCACTCATACTAAATTCGTCAAGACCCAGTCCCAATAGCAGAATGGCGGCCATGGGATCTCCCGCCATTTCGCCACACATCCCTGTAAAACAATCGGTTTTTTTCTCCGAAACATTCGTTACCTGCCTGACAAGGCGTAAAATCGCAGGATTAAATGGATCGTATAAATAGGCCACATTCTGGTTCATCCGATCAACAGCAAGAGTATATTGACATAAATCATTGGTACCGATACTGAAGAAATCGACTTCTTTTGCAATAATATCAGCAGCAATGGCTGCCGATGGAATTTCAATCATGACGCCAATTTTAATCTTTTTATCATAGGATATATTGGCTTCATCCAATTCCTTCATACACTCTGTTAAAATTGCTTTTGCCTGTCTAACTTCTGTAATTGAGGATATCATCGGAAACATGATATGCGCATTTCCATAAACACTTGCTCTTAATATTGCCCGAAGTTGAATTTTGAAAAGTTCCACCTCTTTGAAACAAAGACGGATTGCGCGAAGGCCTAAAAATGGATTAGCTTCATCATCCATCGATAAATATGGAAGTTTTTTATCACCACCAATATCTAATGTTCTGATGATAACCGGGCCATTGGGAAATGCTTCCAAAGCCGAGCGATAGGCTGCTAGTTGTTTTTCTTCCCCTGGCATCGTATCATTGTTCATGTATAAAAACTCGGTGCGAAAGAGACCAATTCCTACTCCACCATTTTTTATTACGCCATCAATATCGTTTGTTTCGCCGATGTTTCCCACTAATTCTACCTTGTGTCCGTCCAGAGTGATCGCTTCAAAATCTTTCAGCTCATCTAATTCTTTGCGGTATTCTTGATATTTCTTCTTTTCTATTTTGAAGTTTTCCGTTTGTTCTGCATTTGGATTTACTGTCACCTTACCTGCCAGTCCATCGACTACAACGATATCTCCCGTTTTTACTGTTTTTGTGATATCATATAGTCCCAGTACAGCAGGTATTTCCAAGCTTCTTGCAATGATAGCCGTATGTGATGTCCGACTCCCAATATTTGTCGCAAAACCTTTGACTCGTTTTTTATCCATCTGAGCTGTATCCGATGGGGTAAGATCATCTGCAATGATGATCACATCCTCATCCAGCCTTGATAAATCAGCCTGAACAATACCCAAAATGTTTTGCAATACCCGCGTCCCAACATCTTTTATATCGAGTGCTCTGGCACTAAAATAAGGGTCATCCATTTGATCAAAGATCGCACAAAATCGCTCAGTCACAATTTTAACAGCATAATCTGCACTTAAATGATTATCATTAATTTCAGCTTCGACACCATCTGTAAACTCCGGGTCTTCTAAAACCATGGCATGTGCTTCAAAAATAGCGCCCTCTTCATCTCCAAACTCACTGATAGCCTTCTGCCTTATGGTTTCAATTTGTTTATGACTTTCCTTTAATGCACAATGAAATCTTTCCAGTTCTCTCTGAGCATCATTTACTTTGTTCTGATTGACCTCTACCACACTTTTTTCGTAAACAAATGCTTTTGCAATCGCAATTCCAGGTGATGCAATAATTCCTTCTTTAACAAACATTTTTTAACGCTCCTTTTTTTAAAGGTATTTAGATCTCGCTTCTTCCTTCAAATGCTTTGATCAATGTAATTTCATCTGTATATTCTAAATCAGCTCCGATAGGAATCCCTTTAGCAAGACGTGTCACCTTTACTCCCAGGGGGCTGATAAGATTACCTAAATACATGGCCGTCGCTTCGCCTTCAACAGTTGCGTTTGTTGCCATAATAACTTCTTTAATATCGTTTTCTCCGATTCTCAGCAAAAGTTCCCTAGCCTTGATATCCTGTGGACCAATACCGTCTAAAGGTGAAATTGCACCGTGCAGCACGTGATACAGACCGTTGTACTCTCGTGTTTTTTCAACTGCGAAGATATCCCGACTATTTTGCACAACGCAAATTGTTTCTTGATCACGCTTGGGATTTTCACAAATATCACAGATTTCTTTATCCGTAATATTAAAACATTTTTTACACAATACAATTTTTTGTTTTGCTGATACGATCGCTTCAGAGAGGCTTAATATTTCTTCGTCAGATAAATTAATAATATGAAACGCCAGTCTCTGCGCTGTTTTTTCGCCAATACCAGGCAGCTTTCCTAGTTCAAGAACTAAGCGTTCCAGGGTCTGCGGATAATAACCCATCAATAAACCTACATAAGACCCGGAATGTTCATACCACCGGTGATTTTTCCCATCTCCGTATTGACCATGTCTTCAGCTTTTGTTATTGCTTCATTGACTGCTGCTATGATAAGATCTTCCAGCATTTCAATATCATTCTCATCAATAACTTCAGGGTCGATTTTTATTGACAGGACGGTCTTCTTTCCTGTGGCCACTACTTTAACGGCGCCACCACCAGCAGTGGCTTCAACTTCTCTTTCTTCCAATTCACTCTGAAGTTTTTCCATATCTTGTTGCATTTTTTGCACTTGTTTCATCATATTATTCATATTTCCGCCACCCATACCACCGGGCATACTGCCAGGCATTTTTCTTTTAGCCATTATATATCCTCCTACGTTCTTTTTCAATCTTAATATCGAGACTATTATATCACTAAAGCATCACGGATATCACTATCTTTTTTTTAGCAGATTTCTTCTTTACTCATTCGTTTTTTATTATCTTTACGTCATCATTATTCACAATGCGTCGTGTTTTTTCAGTCAAATCCATTTTGCTGAAATTGTCTTCCTCAAGTCTTACCGCAACTGTTATTTTTCTCTCTGTTGCTTCTGATAAAATGGTTTCGAAACTTTTGATAAATTCCGGTTTGTTGACAAACTGAAAATAATTTTTATTTTCAGCTGTATAAATAATATCCAGGTGATCATCATTTTGTAATATTGCTTCACCACGTTTTAAAAACATGGCCTGAGCTGAATTTGTCTTTCCTATTTCATCACATAATTTTTTGAAAAGCCTCATTTCATCATGTTTTGACCCATTTTTTTGGGGAAGCTTCTTTTCTTCATTTTGAACTTTCTTTTGTGATTCCGCTATTGCCTTTGTTTGTTGTGGAATTTCTTTCTTTTCTTCATCGTTTTCAATCTTGATGATTTCAGGTGAGATTTCCTCCGCACTTGGTTTTTGTGTATCGCTATGTTTCTCATCAATTGTCAAACGATCAATTTTATAATTTGCCTTTGGTTCTTCTTCAATTGTTTTTATTTCTTTTTTTGTACTATGCATTTTTTTTTGTTTTTCAGTATCTGGCGCTTCATCTTCAAGGCAGAGTTTTAATAACGCCATTTCTACGATTATACTTTGCAGACTGCTATATTTCAATTTATTTTTTTCATCAATTAATTGGGTAATCATTTGATAAAGCTTAGCGAAGGTTATTTTTTCGGCTATTTCCCGGTAAGCTTCAAAATCTTCGGTCGTACAAATCAAAATATCTTTCGCTGTCTCCTTAGCTGTTTTTGTAATTAATATCCCCCTGAGATACTCAATCAGTTGATCCATTAATAACAGACTTTCTTTACCATGACTGACTAAATCTCTGAGACTTACTAAAACGCCGCTGCTATCGCCTTTTATTATTTTTAATACCAGATCATGAATGTTCGTTTTATCCGCCATACCGGTAAATGCCAGTAATTCATCAAATGAAACGCACCCTTCACTGTCTTTTAAATCGATGATTTGATCCAATAAGCTGAGCGCATCACGCATGGAATTTTCGCCACGAGTTGCAATAAAATCAAAGCTTTGTTCACTCATGGTAACGCCCAGATCATTACAGATCTTTTTCATTTGTCCAATGATCAATGCTTTCGGAATAGGACGAATCTCATAGCGTTGACATCGTGATAAAATCGTTGTCGGACATTTATTTGGTTCCGTGGTTGCCAATATAAATACGGCATGTACCGGAGGTTCTTCCAATGTTTTCAGCAAGGCATTGAATGCTTCTTTTGTTAACATATGCACTTCATCAATAATGTAGACCTTGTATTGCCCAACGGTTGGGGGGTATTTTATTTTTTCACGAATTTCACGAATTTCATCGACGCCTCGGTTGGATGCCCCATCTATTTCAATGATGTCCATTACCCCGGGACGATCTACTTTTAAGCAAACTTCGCATTTATTGCAGGGGTTTCCATCAATGCTATTGGGACAATTAATTGCCTTCGCAAATATTTTAGCTAATGACGTTTTTCCAGTACCCCGGATGCCAGAAAAAAGATAGGCATGTCCGACACGGTTATACTGGATTTGATTTTTTAATATCCGTGTTATACTATCCTGTCCCACAACTTCATCAAAGGTTTTGGGTCGATATTTTCGATAGAGTGCTAAATATGCCATATTTTCCTCTTCTTCTTTTTTTCTTTTCTTTAATTATATTACAATCCCCTTTATTTGTATAGTTCATCAATAAAAAAGAAGCTCCCCATTATCCAAGGAACTTCAAGTTGATGATGATCTTCACCATACCGATCAATTATAAATGAATCGCTACATTAGAAAGAAAGGTAATTCTTTTTCTTTTTTGGCTTGTCTTTCACGTTCTTTTTCATCTTGTGCTTTTTGACGTTTCTGAGCCAATTCCTCCCTAATCTTCTTTTCTTTCGCAATTGCTCTTTCATTCGCTTTAGTTGTCATTTCCTGCAATTCTTTCGCTTTTCTTTTTAGCTCTTTTCTGCTATTCTCTTCAGCCTCTTCTTGTGCCTTAACTTTGGCCTCTGCCTCAGCTTTCGCTTTAGCTTTAGCTTTAGCTTTAGCTTCTGCCTTTGCTTTAGCTTCTGCCTTTGCTTTGGCTTCTGCTTTGGCTTCTGCCGCTGCTTTCACTTCTGCCGCTGCTTTCGCTTCTGCCGCTGCTTTCGCTTCTGCCGCTGCTTTCGCCTCTGCCGCTGCTTTCGCCTCTGCCGCTGCTTTCACCTCTACCGCTGCCTTTGCTTCTGCCGCTGCCTTTGCTTCTGCCGCTGTTTTCGCTTCTGCCGCTGCTTTCGCCTCTGCCGCTGCTTTCGCCTCTGCCGCTGCTTTCGCCTCTGCCGCTGCTTTCGCTTCTGCCGCTGCCTTTGCTTCTGCCGCTTCCTTCGCTTCTGCCACTGCCTTTGCTTCTGCCGCTGCTTTCGCTTCTGCCGCTGCTTTGGCTTCTGCCGCTGCCTTTGCTTCTGCCGCTGCCTTTGCTTTTGCCGCTGCTTTCGCTTCTGCCGCTGCTTTCGCCTCTGTCGCTGCTTTCGCTTCTGCCGCTGCTTTCGCTTCTACCGCTGCTTTCGCTTCTGCCGCTGCTTTCGCTTTTGCCTCTGCTTTCGCTTTTGCCTCTGCTTTCGCCGCTTTTTTTTCTTCTGCTTCTTCCGTTTTCGAATTGTTGTCAATGGCTGCTTCAGACTTTTCATCATAGACTTTAAAAGTACTTCCTACTTTTTTTAGAAAATCATCAAACTTCCCCACTTCTTCATTCCCCACTTCACTTGAATTCGTTGTTTCAGAACTATTTTGAACAGCCGTTTCTTTAATTAATTGTGATTTAGGTTTGCTTTTTCTAGCCATGATAATCTCCTTATATGCTTTTATATTTATTTCGTTCTATTTTTTATAAATGGCCTTGGAGCATTTATAAAAAATAAAAATCTTGTGTATAAAAAACAAATGACCGAAGCCATTTGTTTTTTTTACATTATAATTTGTTATCTTTGTTAAAACAGGATATTTCGAATATCCTTATGAGGAGATGCGATAACCGAGTAACTCGTTATGAGGTTCGATTCCGCCATATCATTTTTAGCCGTTTGTATGGCTGATTTAACAGAAGATATTTCACCAGTGATTAATACAAAGCCTTTACCACCCAAGCCTCTAGCAATTCGTATTTCAATAAGCTCGACATTTGCGGCTTTCGCACAAATATCGGCTACTAAAATAGAAGAGATTGCATTAATCGTTTCAACAATACCAAGAGACTTCACATCGCTGATTTCACCTGCACCTAACATGGCGGGTAAAACATCATCATGAATATTTGGTATTACATAGGATTCCAATACAAAGATACCGCCTACATGCGATCCATTCTTTATTGACGCTTCAACGGCCCCAACATCTCCAGCAATAATACTTACATATTTACCTGGACAAAGAGGTGACGCCATCAGCAGCTCAACATTTCCGGATTTCAGCATTTCATCAGTGGCTTCTATGCCAAGTGGAATACTCTTAAATTCCATAAAACCAACTGCTTTATTCAAAATACCACTTCTTTCTATACTGTGAATGAATTTAGACTAAATCAATAACAAATTTGTCTATGCGACGAAAATTAATCCGCCTAAAATTAATAAGTTGATTGTTTGCATAACAAAGATTGTGCAGGCAGGGGGGTCAATATGAGTATCTGCATGACTATTGAAAGTTCTAAGAACAAAATCACCGAACCACATTGTGAACATTCCTGTGATTGCTGCACCAATAATTGCTGCAAATGGGCTTCTTGTTACTGTGAATATGATAACTGCAGTTGACGCAGCTGGATAACCAACATGATGCCAGCATTCAAATCCAAATCCACAAGTAATAAATATTAGAGTAATAGCAGCAATAGCAAAGAAGATTGTTGGTGACATTTTAAATAGATACAGAGCTGTTTCAGATCCGCCAAAACCAAGGTTTCCTAACGCAGAAACAACGCCACCACTTAGAAGTCCAAGACCCAGACCCATTAAAAGAACAAATCCTAAACGTTGACCTTTAGCTACGTATTCACGCGTTTCTCCAGCCGGAGTTTTTCCTGTCAGGCCAGTTTTGCCAAATACTAAACGAACAATAATAGCGGAAAGTACAACGGTACAAGCAACAGTATCAGTCCAAGATGTTGCTCCAGTACCAAGGATACCAGAGAAAAGAACTGGTCCCAGCAGTGCAGAAACAATGTATTGAATGATAAAGCCGATCATACCGAAAATACCACCAACGAGTAATACCATCGGATCACCAGTTGTACAAAGTGGTGTTACGATATCTTGACCGTTTTCAATATGATTTCTTGTTTTTGCAAATGCTGAAGCGGCTACGCCACCAGCAAATGCAACATGTGGTCCGAATACAGGACCGAAAGCAAAAATTCCAATCGCTGGTGCGCCAGCTTGTCCGCCCAAAATTGCTGCCAGGGCAAGAAGACCACAGAAAATGAATGAGTTTAACCCACCAAGCATTGTTGCCAGCAGACCGCCACCAAAAGCAGCGATTAATAAAGTAAAGTCCATAATTATCCTCCTTCTAAAAATAAAATTTCAGGCCTCGATAGTGATTTTTTCACTATCCACGGTAATAATCTTACCGCTAATACTTGCAAAAACTTTTGAGCTTAGTTTCCCGTCTGGAATGTCAGCGACGAGTTGTCCTCTTTCCACTTGATCTCCAACTTTTACCACAGCCATAGCAGGAGCACCTATATGTTGTGACAATAATAGGTTGACTTTAGTGAATGTTTTATCCGTTTCAACCATTGGCGCCGGAAGATCATACTTCGTCAGTCCCAATCGTGATATTAAACGGTGAACATCAAACTGTTTGCCTTCTCTGAATGGTTCGGTTTCCGTCGGAGCATTGTGATGAGGATTTTTTATCCCTTTGCTTCCAAGTTCTTGTTTGAGCATGGTATTGAACTTCCAAGGTTGTAGGTCCATTACACATGCATATTGACATAAGCCACATGCACAGCATAGAAATGCATTTGTAGCTTGGGTGGTCGTATCACAGGTTGAACCATAGGCAGCAATTCGCATAAGTTTATGCGGTTGCAGATCATGTCCTAATGCATATCGTGGACATAATTCGGTGCAATAATTGCATTGCATGCAAGCCATTCCCGCCATTTTCATGGTTTCCTTTATAGACTTTGTCTTGGAAAGAATCAAAGAATGATCCTTTGGTAATACAATAAGTCCTTTTGTGGTTTTTGTAATCATTGACTCTATATCAACGATTTTTCCCATCATTGGGCCACCATTTATTACAACATAATCATCAATGGTCGTTCCTCCGGCTAATTCCAATGCTTCACGAACAGTGATACCCAAAGGTACTTTTGTTGTGATCTTATTCTTAACCTCTCCTGTTAGTGTTAGATAAGTATCCGTAACAGGAATATTGTCGATTAGTATATCATAAATATTCAAAAGTGTCTCGACATTTATGACTAAAGTACCGACGTTTAACGGAATTCCACCTTCTGGTACAATTCGTTTTGTGGTCTCATAAACAAGAACCTGTTCATCACCTGCCGGATAAAAGCTCTTAAGCTGATGCATTCTAATTCTGGGAAATGCGGACAATTCTTTGTTCAATGATTCAATTGCCGGTTTATAACTCTTTTTTAGACCAACGATACCTTCTTTTGCTTGTGTGTGATCCATAACAGCTTGAAGAGCTGTTAATATTTTAACAGTCTCCAACGCCATTAATTGTTGATCAACGCGCAATAATGGTTCGCATTCTGCACAATTGACAACAACTGTGTCAACTGTACAATTTATTTTGACATGGGTCGGAAACCCCGCCCCGCCAGCACCAACGATGCCGGCGTTTTGTACCAATTCAACTAAATTTGCGCTCATGAACAACACCTCTATTATTTAATATGAAATCCTCCTACTAATGTACATCTTCTTTTTCGAGTAAATGTCTTAGCAGATGTTAAACCTTCACCTGTAGGTCCGGCAATTGTAAAGGTTGTATATCCTTCACCTCCAACACCGATACCAGCATAAGAAGGAGCATTTTTAACAAAAATAGTACACTGCACTCTTTTTGCCATTTCACTTAAGTTGTTAACATTTGTCGAATGCATAATCGCTGTATGTCTATTTCCATGTTCCAAATTAACGGCAACTTCGATGCCTTCTTCAATATCTTTAACTCGAACAATCGGCAGAATCGGCATCATTAACTCTTCAACAGCAAAGATATGATCTTTACTTGTTTCCATCATGACAACACGAACTGAAGGATCTGCTTCAATGCCAATGCCCTTAAGAATTGTTATTGCATCTCGGCCAACATAATCTCGGCTTAAGCGGCCATTTGGAAAAACAAGCTCAGCTAATTCTTCAATTTTTTTAGCATCTTTTAATTCGTAAGCGCCATTCTTTTTCATATTAAAGATAAGATAGTCCGCCACCTGATCAACAACAACAACTTCCTTCTCAGCGATACAGGGAAGATTATTATCAAAGCAACATCCATCAACAATATCTTTAGCCGCTTTTTCAATATCTGCTGTTTCATCTACTAATGCCGGAGGATTACCTGCACCTGCTCCAATTCCTTTTTTGCCGCTTTGTAATACCGCTTTTACAACCCCAGGACCACCGGTTGCACAAAGCATGGTGATCTTATCGCTTGAAAATACTAAATTAGCACTTTCAAGCGTTGGATTAGCCGTCGTTACGATTAAGTTTTCCGGTCCGCCTGCTGCTATAATCGCTTTGTTTAAAAGTTTTACGCACAAAGCATTTGTTCGTTTCGCACTTGGATGGGGAGCAAATACGACAGTGTTTCCGCCAGCCAACATACCAATTGAGTTATTAATAACTGTTTCACTGGGGTTTGTTGAAGGGGTTGAAGCACCGATCACACCAAATGGAGATTGTTCATTTAAAGTTAAACCATTATCTCCGGTCCACGCTTCAGCAACAAGATCTTCGACACCTGGTGTCTTATTAATCGCCAGCTGGTGTTTAATCAACTTATGTTCATAATTACCCATGCCTGTTTCTTCAACAGACATATGGCATATTGTTTCCATATTTTCTTTTTTCAGCATTTCTGCTCTCATGGCTGCAATTAATTTACTTCGGAATGCTAATGTCTCTTGCATATATGACTTTTGTGCAATATATGCTGCATCAATGGCGTTTTGCATATCATTAAATACACCTAACTCACCATCTTTTAAGGCCTTGTCACTTTCCTCTGCACAATCAATTTCTGCCATCACTTTTTTTACAATATATTCTATACCTGTTGTATCAATATTCATACTAGGTACCTCCTGGATCAAGTTAATTTTTTTGTCTTATTTTAATGCTGCTAGTCCAGCTTGTGCAATGGTCATATCTTCATCAACCGTTCCCCCGCTGACACCAATCGCGCCAATGATTTTGCCATTATATTTCAACGGATATCCTCCGCCAAATACCACCATGCGACCATTGTTCGTCCATTGAATACCGTAAAGAGAACCCTTTTCTTTTACAAGTCCGGGAAGTTGATCAGTTGGCATTTTCAGTGCATTGGCTGTGAATGCCTTGTTCACTGAAATATCAATGCTTCCCAACAGTGAATCTTCCATCCGTTCGAAGTAGGCCAGATTTCCACCCGTGTCAACAACTGAAAAAACGATTGGGACATTTATTTCTATTGCTTTAACTCTGGCTGCCGCAGCCATTTTCTTTGCTAATGTCAGTAATGAATAGTCAAACTTCTGACATTTTGAATCAACTTCAGCTTCTTCGGTTTGTCCTAACGCTGCTAATTTATCTTCAACCCGGCTGACAACTTCTTTGATCAACCCGTAAAATTCTTCTGTGCGCGCCAAAACAAAAAGTGTATCCGACAATCGGTTCACAAATTTCACCAGTTCCGGTCGGCTACCTTCACTCTCGCGATTGTATGTTACAATTAATCGCTCGCCTCTTCTTACGACGGTTCGAGCAACATGGAGTGCTGCCGATGATGGGTTAGCACCGGGTATAATGAATTTCTTTTGCGGTCCGATGATTGCTAAATAATGATCCAAAACATCTTCCATATAATCAACGTCGTCCTGGGTAATTCTATCCGTTAACATCAACTTCCCTTTTTCATCACTGGCAAGCTCCGCCCCTAATACAAAAATTCGCTTTTGCAAATAGTGCAGAATTTCACGGATTTCCTGGTCTTCGCTTAGTGAATAGGCTAGCCCGATGGCTGAATTTGCTTCGTCCATGGTTCCATATGCATCAACACGGATATCATCCTTCGGTGTCCGACTCGACCCGAACAGGCCTGTCTCACCTTTGTCCCCGCTTCGGGTGTACACATTCGGCATTATTTCACCTCACTAAACGATCTGAATTTCATCAACAATACCAACGATAGTCATATCCAGTGGCGCCATCTTATCACCGTAAACATAGCGGGCATTACTGCCTGATGTCACAATAACTGTTTCGCCAATGCCTGCCCCTACGGAGTCTACCGCAACGGCTGTTGATTGACTTGAATATTTTTCATATTCGCCATATTCATCAATTTTTTTAATTATCAATAGTTTACAGCCCACCAGATTTTTATCTTTTTGAGTTGATACTACGTTTCCAACTACTTTTGCTAACTGCATAAATTCACCACCCTCGTTAAATCCTTATAATTTGTAGTCCAAATGTATTAATGGCTTCTACAGCATATTCTGTCACAATCGATCCAGCCGGTATTTTAACCACTTCTGCATCCCGTATTTTTAAAATGTCCGAACGCGAGATAACTTTTTTATCTAAAACACATTCGCCACTTTTTGCGGTGACCGCTGGTCTTACTGCTGGTTCTATATTTTCTGGAACAGCTGTGCCTGCTACAATTAATTTTTTGTTTACTGTGGGGGTTCCACTAACACAAGTAGTGTATAAGTCTTCACCATTTACTAATTGCATTCCAAAATCAGAAAGTGTATCCATATTATTGATTAACATTTGTCGATACTTCTGAGACGATTTTCCCATTCCCAGTTCCGCTCTTTGCGGATCATCGGGATCACAGGCATTTTTCGCCGCAATCACCGGAATACCAGCCATAATGCCATGGTTAATAATTGTTAGGAAAACCGAATCCGTTACCCCTGTTGCAATTTTTGCAGCAGTATTGATGCTCATTGTTCCAATAATAAGAACTTCCGCGGAACTGTACAGTTCCTTTTGGCTTTTGATATTTCCACTGTGATAAACACTATCAAGATTTAATTCTTTTTGAATAGCATCCGGATTTAATACCTTCATGCCATCGTCAGAAAGGACAACTTTTAATTGCCAACCATCTTTTTGTAATTTCAACAGTGAATCCATCGACTGCCTAAAACCAATTGCGCCTCCGGTAAAGAACACAACTGCTTTTTTAGGCTGATTTTTTATTCGCCTGATAACCTCATCAACAATCTTCTGGATTAAAATATCCATCAAACTGTCGTCGAGCATTTTCTTCATGTCCAAATTCTATCACCACATTTCTTACCTTTGACAATTAAAGGCGATCCCTAATGGAGTTACCAATAATGGTTCTACTGGTTTGATCGTTTTAATACCCGTTTCGGCTTCGAATACTTTTTCAAAATCATCGAAAATACAGGCACCGCCAACCACATAAATCACATCGACATCATATCCCGAAATAGCACGATTGACAATGGATGCCATCTTTTCTACAACCGGTTTGATAATCGGAAATATTTTTCTTTGTTCTTCGTTCCTCTTAAGTTCCTCTGCTTCTTCAAAGCTTATATGATGAAAACCGGCCAGTACAAGACTCATATGAGTACCCCCTGTTGCTTCATCGGCTGTGAAAATTACGTCACCATGTCTGAGAATGCTGATCCCGGTGGTTCCACCACCGACATCTACAACAGCACCATCCTGGATGCCGAGAACTGTAGCTGCAGCCGTTGGTTCATCGACAACATTTGTGACAATGAAGTCTGCTGAATCAACAACATTAGAGATAATCTTTGCATTTCCGGCCATGATTCCAGGTGGGATGGCTGTGGCGGCCTTGGCATAAGATAAATCTACACCTATTATTGCTTCTACCTCAGCTTTGAGTTTTCGTACAATTTGACTCGCTCCGATATAGTCAACGACAATCCCATCGCGGACAACTGACGCTCTTTGAGTAGCTCCGGCAATGGGACGATTATTCTCGTCAACCACTGCGATAACGATATTTGCAGTACCAAGATCCACGCCAACTTTCAGTTCGCCGGTATAAGGGTTGGCTTTTTTTTCACGGATTAGTTCTGCAAACTCCAATATTGCGTCATTACCAGATTTCCAATCCATTATTTCACCTGTTGGGGATTATTTTTAAATAATCATCATTCTTTAGTCCTGCTGCATTTGCCTCATCCGTATCAAGATGCATTTCATACTCATATTTATCCGATACCCTTGCCAGCACATTACAGAAAATTGTTTTACGAACACCACATGTCTCTACACTGACCCAGTCCTTGTCTTTAATTTTAAGCCTAGCTGCTATATCAAGAGGCATATGAATGTGTCTAAGTGCGACTATCACGCCTTTATCAAGTGCAATTTTTCCGTTTGGACCTTCTAAAGTAATTCCTGGTGTATTTTCAAGTTTACCTGATTCACATACTGGTGCTTGGATACCCAAAATTCTGGCATCTGTTAAAGAAACTTCAATTTGACTTTCTGGCCTGGCCGGCCCCAAAATCCGAACCTTTTCAAAGCACCCTTTTGATCCGATAACTTTGACAGTTTCCTTTGCTGCATATTGTCCGGGCTGCTTTAGGTCTTTTATATTGGTTAGCTGATAGCCCGCCCCAAATAATGTCTCAATATCCTCTTGAGATAGGTGAATGTGCTTGTTTGATATTCCTAAAACGACTCGATTTGGACTATCTTTTTCATTCATTAGTTTTTTGACCGTATTAATGACGATCTGTTCAATTACTTTTTTTTCATTTTCGTTCATAATTAACACCTCTTCTACAAAAGATCACTTATGTCTGAATCGCTGAGAATAGCAATTAACATTTTACTCTTCTTCAGTTTCTTCTCTTTTTTCTTGAATGGCGACTTCTGCTTCTGGCTCTTCAGGCAATGTATATCCAACTGTTTGGCTATTGTAAATTAATTTTTCAATGTCTTCACTCGGTCGTGCAATTACAATACTTGTAAAGCAGCCTCGACCTTTTGCACAAGCAGCGGTGGCAGCTTCAACAGCTGCTTTTACGGCGCCAATATCGCCAACCACTTTTATGGTTGACATACCATCACCGCGACACGCTTCATAACCAAGAAGTCTTACATTTGCTGACTTTACTGCCGCATCTGCTGCTTCTATTGCCGTGGCCAACCCGATAGCTTCAATTAGGCCTACAGCCTCTTTTCTACTCAAATTAGCCCCTCCTTACGACAGTTCTGTATTATCAAGATTTTTAAATGGCATCCTTTTTACCAGACGAGCCGCATTGCTTCCAATTGCGCGAAGCGTCGTATCATCACTGTAAGCCGGTATTCTGAAGATTGGTTGATCTTCTTTTAATTTGATAAAATGAAGGACCACTTCTTTTTCAGTAATCCCGATGCCAACCCCCAGATTTGATAACTCTGCTCCTCTAAAGGCAAGCTCCACGGGATCGGCTTCTTCCATTTCTACAACTAAAAAGGGTATGCCTTCCTCTTCAATACCATTTAATACATTGTCAACGACCTTTTGATAAGTAATATTTTTACCATGCAATACCATAATTTCCGGTTTTGGGGCATCGAAATTCATACGCATATTACACACCTTCTTCGTAAGCAAGAACTAAGCCAGTGGCTACTGCGTTACGTGGGCCCTCAATCCCTCTAATGTTTGCCCGACCTGCTACAATGCTGTGTTTCGACAAAACATCGGTTACCAATTGGGGAATTTCAAAATCTAATGCTGAACCTCCAACTAAAGTAACAAATTCAATATCACGCACGTTTCCGGTGGGACTAACTCGTTCTAATGAACGAATTGCATTTGTAACAAACACTTTTGTTTTCGCATCTCGACGTATCGTTCGAATCCGTTCCAGGGAAACATTGCCTGGGATCGGCATCATTCCATTAGGTGTCAAGATAACAACACGTGCAAATGCCGTTGGATCAAGTGGTTTATCAAAAAATTGAACGGTTCCATCTTCATGACGAATATGGAATAAACTTTCAACTTTTGCTAATGGATATTTTTTTATATCTTCCGCCAAGCCCATATCCTCGTATCCTAATTCGGATGCGATCAGCAGGGTAACCATGTTGCCGGCACCTGCTAAATGGATAGACTTGATTTCGCCAGCCTTATTTATTATTGCTGCATCTGTCGATCCAGCACCCATATCGATAATTGCTAAAGGTTTGTCACTGCCTGGTGTTGTAAGTGCGCCGCGAATCGCCATATCGGCTTCAACGCCTCCTACTTCAACTTTCACGCCAAGTTCAGTTTCCAATTCATGTGCAATCATGTTCATCTGTAATTTATCGGCTTTTACCATGGCAGCAATTCCTACTGCATTTTCCATCGAAAATTCATTTGCCATTCCACCCTTTACGGTTTGTGGAACAAACGTATCGACAGCTAATAAATCTTGAATTTTGATCGCACTGGGAAGCTGCTCTGTCAGATTTGACATAACTTGTCTAACCTTTTCAAGCATTCCGCCGGCATTTGTGCCAGCTTCACCTTTAATATCTTCTATCGGAGCCACGGAGCGTATTGCCTCCATAATTTTTTCAGCACCATCATCAACATTAATCTCGGCCTTTTTATTAGTTCCCTGAATAATAATTTTTCCGGCTGGTATTTTTCTTTCTTTTACATCTCCTGCCGGAGTTTTAATGATAACTGCTGAACGGTTTCCAATGAGCGCTCGGGAAACAGGAACGACCTGTTTTGTCTCATCAGAAGTTAAATCAAATACGGTGGCAATGCCATATGGGTTTGATAATTGTTCAACTACCGCACCCGGTGCAGCTACCTCAATAGCAGCACGCATGTTCATCGGTACCTTATCAATAAGCGAAACTTCATCAACAATCGGGATCTTTTTGTCAACACGGTTATTAATTAAAACGCCATCATCACGTTGGACAATGGCACCATTCACAAATATGCCATTCTTCACAGCATGGTTAATAATTTGAGAAGAAGCGTCAAAATCAACTTCTTTCGGGATAATAACGATCACTGATGCGCCTTTATCACAACTATTAACTTCCCTTATGTCTACAGTCACACCAACACCGATCCCCAATCCCCCTGGTGTAGAGGGATTGTGACCGATCATGGTGGATTCCGTAATGATTGTTTCAGTAATTGTTTCCATGGCTACATCACCAATAACGGGTGCAGCTTCATTGATACGGATTAAATCAACATTTTCTACAGCCAAACCAGCTTTTTCTAAGGCTTGTTTTAATGAGGCGAAAACTCCATGAATATTTTGGCGTGTTCCTTTCATGCCGGTAGTATTCACGATACCACTGGCAAGGAACTCAGGTTTTCCGTCGACATATCGGGCAAGCGCTGTTTCAGTACTTGCGTTGCCAATATCAATTCCTGCAATAATCATATTTTATTCCTCCAAACAAATCCTATACTGATAATCTTAATAGAATTCTTTTGATCTCTTTCTTGCATAATATACTTCTGCTGCTTCAGCTACTAATGATGCCGAAATAGGTGCTTTGTACTGATCTTTTAGTTCAGCAGCAATAGCAAGCAATTCTTCTTTAGTAGATTTGTAAGGTCTCATTGCATTATAGATTTCCAGCAAACGAGCATCAGGAACCGCGATCAGTTCAGCAGCTCTTCTTAAATTCAATGCGAATGCGCCACGTTTTACTGATTCAGCAACCTGTGCTTGCAATTCAAGGGTTTCAGGGCTGATTCTTAAATCCTCTGCTTTTAAATCGCCAGATAATAATTTATCTAATGTAAGATCCTTGAATCCTTTACCGCTTGCAGAGTGGATCAATTCTGGTCTTTTATCTCCGATTGGGTAATCTTCCTTGGTAACAGTTCCTGTAGCACATGTAGCGGGAGCTGCAGCGGTACCCATAGAACTCATAACTTGTTTAACAATTTGTTCCAACATTTGTTCTTGTGTCATTCTGGTCACCTCCACTTATACGAATGAAACTTGTTGTTCGACAGGCTTTTTGCCTTCTACAACATGTTCTGTTTCTTTAATATGCAACAATGCTGCTTTAGCTTGATAGGCTGGACGAGCCATCTGGTCATTTTTAACCGGAACTGGCGCTGGGCTTTCACCCTTAGCATATTTAGCAGCATTTTTCCCAATTGCTCGGAATGTTTCTAAATCGATCAATGGTGCTTGAGAAAATAATTCCAAGTTGCTTAATTGCGGAAGATCTTTCTGATGAATTACAGTCGTTCCTTTTGACTGGATGCCAATACCGATACCTGATCCACTTAATTTTGCAGCGGTATGAGCACATACAGCAACATCAGAACTTCTATAAACCTTAATCACACGAGCTTTAAGACCTTCTTCTTCAATCCCGGCGATCAGTTCTTTAAGAACTTTGTCATGTGGTATACCAACGATTGTTTCATGTTGGTATTCTGCAAAAGCAGGAGCCACAGCAATGATAACTTCATCGGATGCAACGCCTTGTTTTGCATCTCCAATTGGAGTAAGCTTAACAGAACCTGCAGCAGCGGCAACTTTAGAAGGAGCACTTGCGGCTGGAGCGGCGCCAGTCATTTCTTTTAATACATCTTCAATAATGCTTTTTAACATTTGTTCATTTATAGCCATTTTTTTACACCCCTTTCCTTAAATGCTTGCTGGGTCAATAGCCCATGGAATATCCTGGATTTGTGCCCATCTTTCATCACTGATAACATAACCAGTTTTTACTCCATGATAATCGTTTGGATAATTAACAGCAGAAATACATTCCCATGAAGAACTTAATTTTGAAGCGGTGTGTAGGTAGTCACCAGCAACTTTTTGCAGCTGGATATTAAAGATCGATTCAGCAACATCATGCATGCCGCCACGTTCCAAAGCTTTAATAAAGTCAATTGCAGTAGCGCCGCGTCCATATAAATCTTCTACCGATTTTAAATCAGCTACGACATCACGGTCAGGCATATCTTTTGAACCATTTGCATAAGTTGCAGCTTCTACTTCTGCATCAGTGATTTCTGTCAAGCCTAATTCTTTGAAGATTATCTGCATTGCACGGGCACCTTTAGCACGAGCAGCAACAACAGTTTCTTCATCAGCAGGTTGCAAACCACCATCGATTTTTAAGTCACGTTGAATGACATTCCAATCATCATAATCTTCTGCATCCCAGTTAGAACCGGCAAACATATTATCATAGTTTGGAGTTGAGCTGTAACCAGAACAGATATAATCAGTTCCTGGTACCATCTGCATTAATGAACGAGCAACTCGTCTTAAGTCAGAGTGTGTAAAAGTTTGGTCATTAGAAGAAGCACATTCTAAATCTAAACATGCAGCTAATAAGTTTTCAGCTAATACTTCACGAATACCACCTGGAACCCCTGCTGGAACACCGATACAAGAAACAGAACCGTTTTGGCTGCCTTGCACGCCGGCACCTTTAGTAATATATAAACATCTTGCTTCCAGATAAAGCATTGATTTACCTTCGGCATAACCCATTTGTACTTCTGATCCAGAACCAGATGTAAAACGCATTTTCAAGCCACGAGAAGCGTAGCATGATGCTAAGAAAGCTTTTGAGTAAGGCGTATCATCACCATCCATGAAAACTGCTTCTGTACCATATACAGAAATAGTTTCAGCATAAGCGGTGTAGCCTCTCATACCCAGATCAAGTTCAGTCGCTTCTTCAACGGCACATTGTGTTAAGATACCTGGGCGTCCAACATTTGCACCGACCATAATAGCTAAAGCATTAAATGGTGCATAGCGAGCGATCCCAACGGTTGTTTCCATTTCATCAAATCCACGGATAGCAGCTTCAGCAGCATCAGCAGCGATTTGAACCATATTATCTTTTACATTGGTAACATGACATTGGTTAGAAGGCATTAAACGCGCTCTCATTTTACTTTGAGCCATCATCATTTCTAATACTGTCATAAGTCCAAGTACTTCTGTTATTTTAGCAGGAGTAATGGATGTTGTAATATCAACACATATTGCTCTTGGAACATTTATATCAACAAGCATATTGGCAATTTTCAGAGAATCCATTGCCATATATTCTGCTGCTTTTTCTTTGCGGATACCGAAGTTAGCGATAAAAGTATCAAGCATATCAAATTCTGCTCGTTTTTTACCATCCATTTCTACGATAACACCATTTTCAATGCATAAACTTGGAGTAGGATCTCCAGGATTATTCATAGCGATTAAACCAACCTCTGGCCATTCTTTAACGAAACCGTCCTTTTTAATTGGACGAGCTGCTAAAGCTTCAAATCTTTTTGACTTCATTGTCTTCATTCCTCCTTCTTTCTATCGAAAACTTACAAACAGCTACTTAAATATAAGGAGTTGTAGTAGATGGGCATGGACCGCCAAGAGCTTCTAAAGCTTGTTTTCCAACTTCTCTAGCAGCATAGATTGCTTGACGGACTGCACCAGCATCGCCTGTTATGAAGATCATTGACTCGTTTGAGAATTTTGTTCCGCCATTATCAGGTGAAGAATAACCAACAAGATCTACATTAGCAGCTTTTAAAGCAGCATCAGACATTAAAACGCCGATACCAGCTGGAGCGCCAACAATGATACCGAAAGCTCTTCCGATAGGAGCGCCGAATACGTAGTTACAAGCAAAGCTTGCTCTTGCTGTGTATTGGAATTCCAAATGGCCTGAAGCATTACCGTATACATCTCCGAAGGTTCTGTTTAAATCATTTAATGCGACTTCAACAGCTCGTTTAGCATCAGATACATCTTCAGCGCCAAAGATAATTAAAGAGCCATGACCTGCGCCGCCTTCAGTATCTCTTGCAAATTCAACTGATACGATTTCTGAATTGGTAGCTTTTACAGCTTCATCAGCAGCGAAAACTTGAGGACCAGCACCAGTTCTAGCGGAGAGGATACCGATAGATCTGTATTTAGGATCAATTTTCATCGCTTCATGCAAGCTTTTGTCCACGTTTGCAATTACAAAACCAATCGTGTTTCCAACTGCTGTTCCAACGAATTCAGTCAATCCGGAAACACCAGTACCAGTAGCAGCTGCAACCGTGCCCGTTTCCTTAACCTCATCCATTTTCTTCATAACTTCTTCCATCAATTTGTTCATTAAATCATCTTTCATTAATTTACACCTCCGTAATTATAAAATTTTATATGCTTGGTAAAATTTTTTCCACATCACCATGTGGTCTTGGGATTACGTGTACTGAAACAACTTGTCCAACTTTATCAGCTGCAGCAGCACCTGCATCAACAGCTGCTTTAACAGCTCCTACATCTCCACGAACCATAACGGTTACTAATCCTGAACCGATTTTTTCGTAGCCCATTAATGATACATTGGCTGATTTTACCATAGCATCTGCTGCTTCAATTGCAGCAACTAAACCTTTGGTTTCAATCATCCCTAAAGCTTCGTTTGTCATAAGCTTCATCCTCCTTAATTTCAAGATTTTGTTTCTGAAACTACCTATATTTTAATGCAAAGTCTATGGTAATTACTTGTGCTATTCTTATAAAATTATTGACCCTTTCTTTTGATTGCCATGAAAACTTCAAAATATACCTCTTTTTTATTATCTTTGTCAAAATACACATGGAATATTTTGTCTGTTACTTACACTTTATTGCAGTCGTTTTTTTTTTACAGGAAAAAAAAGGGCAGGTCTGCCTAAAGGCTTTCCTGTCCTGTATTTTCAACTTTTTAATTTGCGACTTAATTAGGAAACTTCTCGTTGCTTTTCTGAATACTTTTCGTCTTTTGCAAGGTTTCCCATGTTGTTCTCTTCCAGCAGCTCACCTCTTCGTTCCTTTCGATACTCAGTTGGCGTCATGCCGGTACTCTTTTTAAATACTTTGCTAAAATAATTTGGTTCATGATACGAAAGATCCAAAGCAATGTTAATAATTGGAACGTCTGTATTGGCCAGCATATCCTTTGCTATTTCAATTTTTCGTTCAGTGAGATAAGTCACAAAGTTTACACCGGTTTCTTTTTTGAAAATTTTACTCAGATAATAAGAGCTCATATTTGCATATTCCCCCACTTGATCCAAAGAAATGTCTTTGTAACAGTTCCGGTCAATATAATTTAGAATATCTTCGATATTATTCTTCCTTGTTTCCTTATTATCAAGCATTTTATCAAATACTTTATCAATTGTTTTCATGATTTCTATCTTTAAATCATAACGATTTTTAAATCCGTTAATAACTTGCATATTGTTATTGGAACATAGCGGACTTGTCAGTTCATAACCACACATATCCTTAGTCACAATATTAAGTTCTTCCATGAAATGGCGAATCTCGACTTGAACGGATATGATATCGTAAGTGTAATAATCATAAATCATATCCAGATAATTGATTAGGGCATTTCTTGCATCACTGTATTTTTTTTGAATAACTGCAAAAATAACTTCATTCATCTTTTCATCGAATCGCTCTTTGGCATTATTTTTTAATGATGCGATGCTCTGATTGATTGAATCCATTAGTTGTTGCGGACGGATGGGTTTTAGAAGGAAATCATCTACCCGTGCTTTAATAGCTTGATGAGCAAAGTCAAACTCATTAAATGCTGTAATGAGAATAACTTTCTTTTCATGATCCTCTTTTTTGATCATTTTCAAAACATCAATGCCATTAATTTCAGGAATATTAATATCCAAAAGAATAATATCTGGATTCAAACGGCGAATTTCCTCTATTGCTACTAACCCAGAGTATGCTTCCCCAATAACTTCAATATTATCGCTGTGTTGATTAATAATAAGTTTAATCGCTTCAATCTCCAAATGTTCATCTTCAACTATAAACAGTTTATACATTTTTATAATCCCCTCCCTACTAGAGATTTCCGGGGTATTTTAATGGTGATTTCGGTACCTTGTTCTAACTCACTTTTTATTTCAACCCCGTAATCTACACCATAATAATACATGAGCCGCTTGTTCGCATTGTTAATACCAATTCCAGTATTTTTTTCCCGTCCGTCTGCTTCGTATGTTCCCTCTAGTATTTTTTGTATTTGATCTTTGGGAATTCCCTTTCCGTCATCGATAACTTTTAAAATAGCACCTTCTTTTTGAATCTCTGCCGTTATCTTAACTGTTCCACCCTTGGCATTAGGCTCAATAGCGTGGATAATTGCATTTTCCACAAATGGCTGAATTGTCATAAACGGGCATAAAATATCTTCTGTCATCTCATCTATTTGGACTGAATAATTCAATCTGTTTCCTAAACGCATTTTCTGAATGGATAAATAATTCTGAGCATGTTCTATTTCTTCTTTTAGTGACACAACATTATTTTTTTCCTTTTTCAGCGTATACCGCATCATATCTGAAAAGGCGTAAATCATGTCCTGGGTTTTTTCAGCTCCCTCGAGAAGTGCTAAACGACCGATCGTGTTTAAAACATTGAAAAGAAAATGCGGATTGATCTGGGCCTGGAGAGCCTTCAGATCCGCTTCTTTTAAGGATGCCTCAACTTCACTTCGCAGTTTAACTTCTTCCATTAATTCAATATTTTTATTGTGCAGTTCTTCTTGAATGATATGGATCATCTGTTTTTCCACAAGATAGTTTGCGATGGTATAAAGAAGATCAGCCGCTGACTTTACCTGTGTCAATGTTGTCGTTATTGCTTTTTCATACAGTTCCGTAATTTCAGAATGCCCGGAAAAATCTGTCAATTCGTGGCCTGCACCTAATGGCAGCCGTTTCATTTCTTCCGCGTCAATTTTTACCTGACCAGCCATAATCGCCCCGAGATAATTACCTTTTACCATGATCGGAACGGCTACATCAACCAGACCGCCATGACAAAGATAAATTGATGGTTTTCCCGATCGTGCTGATTCAATGCCACCATGGGCATCCGAATGATAGCAGCAATCTCGATTGTTACTATCTTTTCTGACACAATTACAGAATTCCGAGAAATTGCTATACTTTGTAATTGGATTGCCCTTGTAGTCAACGGTAACTGCGGCAAGTCCAGTCGCGTCAGAGAATGAATCCTGTATTTTTTGCAAGACTTCTACGTCAATAATGTCAGTGATCTTTAATAAGACTCTCATAAAACAACCCCTTTAAACAATAATCTCATAATTCTAATGCAAAACGGTTTCTAATGTATAATATTATAACACATGCAGGAAATTTTTGGCATATTTTTTAGAATTTTAGAATATTTTGCTTCCAAGTAGCATTATATTGTATTACATTTTTGAATTTAATGCTGTTTTAGGTGAAACTGATATTTTTTGGATACGATATCGTTTTCATAAGCCAATCCTTTTTCCGACATCAATTCGTCAAAAGAATTCATATTTATCAAAAAACACTTGCAAATAAAAGACACCTCACTTATACTATAAAAGTGTCTTGAAGATCGTACCTTGTGGGGGTGTGGCGAAGTTGGGATCGCGTCTGACTGGCAGTCAGAAGGCCAGGGGTTCGAGTCCCCTCATCTCCACCAATAAGAATTGTATAAGAGAGCCGATTAGGTTCTCTTTTTTTATTGTCTGAAAGTATTATTTAGCCAAATAACCCACGTGTTGGGGACTGTTTGGGGACTACTTACAAAATAAAACAGCTCTACAACCTAAGTTATAGAGCTTTATTATCAGGATTTATTAAGATATTTTCTAGGGCATCGCTTGCTTTTGCATCAGCCGTATTGATTGCATGAGCGTATATATTACCAGTTGTCGAAACATTAGAATGGCCTAGCCGGGTGGAAACTGTTTTTAGGTCTACACCACTCGCTATTAATATAGAAGCGTTCGTATGCCTTAATGAATGCAAATGAATATTTTTTAGATTATGTTTGGCAATAAACCTTCTTAAATAATTACCAATTGTGTCTAGGTTCAGAGCTTCACCATTCCACCCGGTAAAAACATAATCCTTATTTTTCCATTGATCCCCTACCTTAATTTTTTGTTCTAATTGCCATAACTGATAAGTTTTTAACATATCAAAAATGAATGATGGCAATTTAATACTTCTCATTGATTTATATGTTTTAGTATTGCCTTCAAAAGCCTTTTCTCCTGGCACATACTTCAACGCACGTTTAATAGAAAGAACATTACTATCAAAATCGATATCAGACCATTTTAATCCGCACACTTCTCCCCTTCTCAATCCACTAAAAATCAATAGATATAAAGCCGTTTTATATTTTATAGGTTCCTTATCAAGCAGCTTTAAAAATTCCAGGGCTTCTTTATCGTCAAGAAATGAAGCTTCTTTTTTTTCTAATTTTGGTAGCTCTACACGCTTTTCAATAATATTAAAGGGGATCACACCCCACCTAACCGCCGTATTCATAATATTATTTAATAACTTATGATAATGGAGGACTGTATTATTAGAAACAGGTTTTTTCTCGTTGGTAGAAGTAAACAGTATATCAAAATCAGTTTCTATTGCTTCAGCTATTTTTTGAGCAACCTCAAGCGTTGTATGACCGCCTTTTTTTAATCGTCTAAGGGTATCATCATTAATATTAGCTTTACTGGAAATATCTTTTTGTTTGAGTTTAGAGACAATTTCCAAATATTCAGCCGTAACCATGAACTTTTCTCCACCTCTTACCCCTGTACTACATTTTATTTTTGCGTAGAAGTCTTGAACCTGTTTTGCAGTGATCTTCCCTATTTTGATATGACCTAATTCTTCAGCTATTTTTAAAGAGTTGTCTTGATACCCTTTTATCGTTACCGGAGAAAGATTTTGATTTCCTACATAATCCCTAAACCAGATTTCAATAAAATCAATCAATTTTATATTACTATCCATGACATACCCCAGAGAACATTTCTCTTCAAACTCCACGGCTATTTTATTGAGTTCTTTATCAATTTGGTTTTGGTTTAAACCTTCAGGGGGCTTGTAGGTCTTAGAGTGACGTATCTTTTTGCCAGTAACATCATAACCGCCAGATACTACTATTTTATAAGAGTTACCTCTTTTTTCTATATTAGCCATTTGTTATCTCCTCAGCGTGTTACACTTATATCTCATTTTTTTGAAGTATAGCATCTTATGACGTAAGAAATGAGTTCACTAGCAGTTTTATTTGCGATCCATAGTTTTATTTCATATCCATCAACCACTGCGTTGGGTAAAATTTGGACTGCTGCGTTTTCCATAGTGTTTTTCTCTTCTTGCGCTAAAATATAATCTTTTCCAGCATATTCAATATCTAATATCAATTTATTAAACTGTGCACTTTTTAGAAATTGATTTAGTATATCTTTTCTTTCCGGGGTGTTTGCAGTTACTTTAATATTTCCAATTGCCTCTTCTGATAAGCCTGTTTTATCGCTTATTGCTTGAATATCCGTATCAAGTGTTTTAACATTAGTTTTTCCTAATAAATAATCAGCTGAAACTTTGAAATAATCAACTATTTTATAAAACTTTTCTATATTTGGTTGAACAGAACCATCCATATACTGTGAAATAGCTTGTCTCGTTACTCCAACATTACTAGCAAGTTCTTGTTGTGTTGTTTTAGGCTCCTCCATCAATTTTCTTAGTCTAACCGCAAAAATTCCATCATGTCCAGTAATAATAACTTTATCCATTTTAGCCCTCCTAAATGTTATATATTCTTGCACTATAAATTTTACGCATTTTATGCTTGCGTTTTACTTTATCTTGCCTTATAATGAGTATAGCAAGAAAGACGAACATAAGCAAGAAAAAAAATAAAGAGAAAGGAGCACTATTAATGAAAACAAAAATAAATGAATGCTTAGAAAAGAATTTAAATCTTGATGAATTGGCGGCTGAAGCTAAACGAGAATATCATAAAAAATGGAGAGCCGAAAATAAGGAAAAGGTTAAAAAAAACAATGCTAATTACTGGAAGAGATTAGCAATTAAAAAATTAAAGGAAGGAGAGTAACAACATGGATATTCCGAGAATGCGTATAGCAAAAGAAATCGCCAAAGAAATAAAGGCTTTAGATCCTAACACAGGATTGAGTGAAAGCTCTATCAGGCGGCTTGTGAAGGAAGGAAAGTTAGAAAGTGTTCAAATTGGCAACCGACACTTAATCAATTTGGATTCTGTTATCGAATTTCTAAACACACCACCACCAGTAACAATAATCAATACTACCCCAGATGAAAAAAGCCATGTGCCGATGGATAGGATGCAAGAATTCAAAAAAAATATTGGAATGAGATAAATAAGTCTTGTAGATGCCTGATAAGGTATTCGAGCATGAAAGGATAATTATATGTCAAAATCAAGAAGAAGATCGCGGGAAAAAAAGAAAGCTGAAGAAGCCCTTGAGCGAAAAAACGAGTACGGGAAAAACGATCCTACCCCAAGGCTCGCCGTGGCAAACATCATTGCAAAAGAAAAACAGAAACAGAGGTGATGAACTATTTCAGACCCATTTGAATGTGTAAAAGACAATCTTAATATATTAGATGTGGCGGAAAGATACGGCATTGAAATTAATCGTCAGAAAAAAGCACTCTGTATTTTCCATACAGAGGATACGCCAAGTTTAAGTTTTAAAAATAATCGTTTCGTCTGTTTTGGATGTGGTGCCAAAGGTTCTTCAATTGATATCGTGATGAAGTTGTTTAATTTAGAGCCGATTGAAGCCGTTAAAAAGATTTCAGACGACTTCTCGTTGGGGCTTGATCTAAAAACCGATTATACGGCGAATATGGAGCAAATACAAGCACATAGGGAAGATCAGGCAATTGTTAAGTCCTTTCAGAAATGGATTGATAAAACATACTCGTCATATGCGATATTAGCGAAACATTATATTGAAAACATGAAGAGATATAAACCGGTATTAGATGATGGAACATACCATCCAAAATATGTGGAGGCTGTTCACAGACTTCCAACAATAAATTTCATTCTTGATGTTTTATTCGAAGGCAGCGATCAGGACAAGATTAATTTATACAAAGATTTAGCAATAAAAGGAGGTGAGAAAGCGGTTGATGAATGAAAGCGATATTAGGAATCTAAAAGAAATAATGGAAAAAAAAGACCATCCAGTCGAATTGGACGGTCAGGGTAATGATGATCTGACAATCATTTTACACCCGAATTTTACCACGGATGATCAGGAAGCACAAGAAAAAAAGGCCTTTGAATGGCAGCAGCCTAAACCATTGGAGAAAGAACGAGTGCTTCCCCACTTCCCCTTAGAATCTCTACCAGAAACTATCAGAAACTATGTGGAAGCGGTTGCCGAAAGCACAGCGACAGCAATTGATATGGCGGCGGTGGCTGCATTAGCGGTTGTCGCCAGCGCAGTACAGAAAAAGTATCAAATTAGAGGGAAACCGGATTATTTTGAGCCGCTGAATCTTTATACCTTAATCATCGCAGATCCGGCAGAGCGCAAATCTAGCGTTATGCGTGAAATGACAAAATATACAAAGGAATATGAGCGAGAGGTCAACCAAGATAGACGGGAAATCATCGACCGCCAAACGATTGAAATCAACTCAAAGCTGAACCAAATTTCAAAATGCGAAAAAAATGGAGAAGTTGGCGAGGCGATTGAGTTAAAAAAACAATGTAGAGAATTAGAAGATCAAGCGATAAGGCCATTAAGGTTAATTGCTGATGATATTACTCCGGAAGCATTGACTACTTTATTAGCAGAAAATAATGGAGCTTTATCTGTAATGTCGAGTGAGGGCGGCTTTTTCGATACGTTGGCTGGCAGATATTCAAATGCCATATGTATTGATACGATTTTGAAAGCGCATCCCGGCGACGATATAAATGTTGACAGGAAAGGGCGGCCAAAAGAATACATTAGAAGCCCAGCATTGACAATACTTTTGTCTGTGCAAAATGACGTAATTAGAGGGCTGTTTGATAATGGGACCTTTAAAGGTCGTGGATTGAACGCCCGGTTCTTATACAGTAAGCCAATTTCAAAAATTGGCACTCGAAGCTTTGAAACAAAGCCAATACCTGAAGAATCTAAAATACTATATAAGGAGCTTTTGTACAAACTACATGATATCCCTATTATAACAGGTGAAGCGCCCAGGACAATAACCCTATCCCCTGCTGCTTATTCAATGCTGAAATCTTATTTTGATTTAATTGAGCCGGAATTAGTCGGTGAGTTTGAAGAAATGAGAGATTGGGCAGGAAAACTTATCGGGGCCACCCTTAGAATTGCAGGCATACTTCATTGTATGGATTATGAAAAATTGATCAATAATGTTCCGGTAGATATTGACACCATGATCAATGCGATTAATATTGCCAATTATTATATTGAACATTCAAGAGCAGCCTATCAGCTTATGGGGGTAGATGAAAATATTCAACTGGCAAAATTCGTTCTAAAGAGATTGGAGCAGAAGCCAAAAGAAAAATATAAGAAGCATGATATATATCTTATCAGCCGAAATTCAAAAATAAATGTTACAGCGGATATTGAACAGCCACTATCAATTCTAGTTGAATATGGTTATTTGTATGAAGTTGTTCAAAAAGTAGTTGTTAGACCAGGCAAGAAGCCAGATTTAGAGTACAAGTTAAATCCGTTGCATTTCAGATTTTAGAAACCATGTCGTAATTGTCGTAAATGTCGCAAATTAATAATTCTTTTTTAATTACGACAATTGCGACAAATACGACAGCAGTTTACAAAAATAATTTTAAGGAGAATAGCAATTGAAAAAGATAGTGAATTTCCCGGAAGCAGGAAACATAGAAGATTTTGAAATTGAGATTACAAGGTCAAAAGAATTTGTTGAGATCGCTCATGATTTAGGTGATTTAATTAAAACATTGCCTTTAGATCAAAAGCAGAATGATGACCTGGTATATCTGATGGTCAAACAAGTAACCGAGGCAGAAGCCAATGCTTACCGAGAAGGTGTTAAAATGGCAGCGGCATTTAATGAATATATGGAGGAAAACAAATGAAACCAGCAGATACAATATCTTTTGAAAAACTGAGCAAAATGGAAGGTTTTATGATTGATTTATCGCTAAAGGTCGAACGTGCAGGGTGCATTCTCTCGGATCTAACTGAAAATTATTTTTCGACCCGACCAGAGGACTTGAAAGAAAACTTATGGCAAATTCAGCACGAATATGCAGACTATTCGACCAGAGCAGATATTATTGGAGATTATATTTGTAGTATAAAAAAAGCCATTGAGGCTGCCAATAAATTTATAAATGATGAGTACGAAAAAGTCAGAGAATCAAAATTCGATCACAAAATGGTTGAATCGGAAGTAGCGGGAAGCATGGTTCCATTGATTGATCTTCCACAAATATCTGACGAAAGATGGCATGAGTTAGCAGCAGAATCAAAGAGAAATCACCCAGAAGTATATGAAAAATATGAAAGAGGAGAATTAGTGTAATGAATGATATTAATAAACTAGCCAAAAACATTGAAGATGCTATTGTTGCAGCAGAAGATTGTGTTGAAGCAATTAGAAATGGTGCAGCGTCAACAGATGAAATGGTCAAAAATAATGCGGAGGTCGCACATGATTTTCTGGAAAGTGCAATGTTTGATTTTGCCGATCTTTGTAATGATATGGGAAGTGAAAAATCGTTAGGCGCTGAATTGAAACAAGAATCTAAACTGGAAAAAGCAATACATGAAGCAGTAGATTTGCCTTACATAGAAATGGAAGTTGGAGAAAATATTGCCCTAACCATCACAAGATCAAGCCGGTTCCATGAGATGGCGCAGGGTTTAAGCGCTTTTATAAAATCATTGCCATTAAGTGCCGAACAAAATAATCAATTGGTTGGCATGGTGGAAGCCCAGGTTGTTGAAGCAGAAGAAACGGCTGCTAAATTTGGTTTTGATACGGCGGCAGAATTTATGGATGATAATAATGTATTGGAAAGTGATGAAGTGCTGAATAATCAATGATTGAGGATTCTAATTATATTAGGGATGGATGAAGGCCAAGCCCAACAGACGTGGACACGTCGCCTAAATCTCAATTAAAGATAAAAGCTCGTTAAAACAGCATATTGTAAGGCGAAACTAACATAAGTATCATAATGATTCAGCTGTTTAGGTGTCAAGTCAAGATTCTTCCCGTAATTACCATGAACTTTAAAAGACCATAGCCAATCATAAGCCCATAGAGCCGTTGGAATGTGCAACTACATCACCAATGGAATAAAAACCCTTTAAAACGGCAATATGGGCCATCAAATAAGGTTGATTCTATCGAGCACTCCCCCACCTGGTAATTCAATACCAGAAACCCATAAATAACCGCTTATCATCATTTGGGGAAAGTAGTTGTTTATAAAGGTATACCTTAAAGGATAGAATGCAATTAACCATTCTAAGCCATTCGTAATGTTTGCAAAGGTACAATTATATATTTATAAACGTTTGTAAATAAACATTGACCTTTACAAACGAATAGTATATAATTGTACTATAAAGTATACGGAGGTTGATTGATATGAGAGCATATGGTTATGCAAGGGTGAGTACTAAAGAACAAAATCTAGGCAGGCAATTAGTAGAACTAAGCAAATATGTTGATTCTGCTTATATCTTTACTGATAAACAGAGCGGCAAAGATATGGATCGAGCAGAATACCAGCTGTTGAAAAGGATAGTGCAGACTGATGATGTTATATATATTAAGTCTCTTGACAGATTAGGCCGCAATAAGCAGCAGATAAAGGTTGAGTTAGAATACTATAAGTCAGAAGGTGTAAGAGTAAAGATACTCGATATACCAACAACAATGATGGATATACAAGAAGGTCAAGAGTGGTTAATAGATATGATTAACAATCTATTACTTGAAGTACTCAGTACAATGGCAGAACATGAACGGGTAAGTATCAGACAAAGACAGGCAGAAGGCATTGCCGTACTGAAGAGTAAGAACAACGGTCATGGTATTGGCAGACCTAAGATAGAATATCCTGATAACTTTAAAGAAGTATATGAACAGGTTAAGAGTAAGGACATTACCAGTGTCAAGGCAATGGAGTTGCTCAACTTAAAGAAGAATACGTTCTATAAATTGATTAAACAATACAATAGAAAAATTGAAGGTAATCACATGAGTATGGACGGCAAGGAAGAACAATAGTAAGTGTATATGGTCTTAATTGATCACAGGATGCCATTTAAGACCTTTTAACTGATTTCTTGATAAGTTGGTGGTTGAAACTATAAACACAGTATATAGTGTTTTTGATTGATCATATCCACAACATGATGTTCAAAATACTTCATAGGGGGTGCCCTTCTTTTTCAGGACGATGAGATCATTCCTACCTTCGACAACACATTTTTCCCACATTTTTTTAAAGCCCGAAAGAGGCGATGTTATTGAGTGGATTATCAGAAACCAGTTTGGGAGAAGGAATCTAGGTCTGATGCAGAGGGGTTTACTGATATTAAAACTGGAAGATGTGGTGGCTGAAATGGCAAAGAAAAATCAAGGGGCCAGAACGGATCTTAACATTAAGACGAATTCGTCTAAAGGTTCCACCCGAAAGCAACTTGCAAAAGAAGCCGGTATGGGTGAAGGTGTATCAGAGGAGGTGAATGTCATGATACCAAATATCGTAAACAAATCTCAGGCAATGAAAATTTATAAAATCGGTGGTAAAAAAATGCTGAATCTATTGCAAGACCCTACTTGCCCCGCTATTAAAGAGGGCAGAAGTTGGGTGATCAATTTGGACGCATTTTGGCCATGGTTGATGGAGCGAAAACAGAAAAACATTTGAACATTGGCCTAAAATTGGACCGTAACTATTGTCACCGCATAAAAGAAGTATAAATTATTAAAAAGAGGAGATGATTATTATTTTAAATAAAATTAAAGAAGATGCTATTACCGGTCTTATCGCTGGTAACGAAATTACCACAGTTGCAAAGACGGTCAATGTATCACGGTCGACCATTTACAATTGGTTGAGTGATAAAGAATTCAAAGATGAGATGGAAGCCAGAAAAAAACAGATCGTGGAAGAAGGCAACGCCTATATAACGGCCTATACCCTAAGCCACATCGAGGTTATCCATAAGATTGCTATTAGCAACACAGACAAGCGAACCGCCTTAATGGCTGCTCAATACCTTGTGGATCGTAGCCTTGGAAAAATGTCAAACAAGGTCGATGCTGACGCAGAACGTGAGAGAGATGTTATCGACGTAGACATTTTAAATGAAGTGCTTGACGAAGATGAGGATTTTCAATAAAAAGAGAATTCCGGATTATATAAAATTAGCAAATTGAAAAGGAGATAATAAATGATTAGTTTTGTAGAAAAAATGCAAGGATATGAAAATGATGTGGCTCAGGCGATTAAAGATAAGAATGAAATAATCAAGAAATTAGAACAAAAAGCAGCGGACAAGGCACAGGAGATTGACATTAAACAGGCTGAATATAACAAGAAGCCTTCTGATACTTTGTTTAAAACGCTTTTAAAGCTTAAGCAAGAGTTGGCAGCATTGGAATTAGATGTAAAATCAGCGGATGAAATAATTACAATTCCACCTGTAAAACATGTGGATCCAGAAGAGATCACCCGTGATATCGATAATTTCATAGACAGCTTGAAACTCCAGGAATTTAAAGACAATATTGAAAAAGCAAAACAAGACTTCTATAAAAGCATAGATATTTTTGGTGAACAAATTGAAAAAATAAGTGCTTTTAAAGAAGATATAGCAAGCGTTAATGTTGATAAATATGCTGTTAGAAGCGCACTGGAAAAACATACGGAATTGTTTTATTGTTATGACGAAATGGACGTGAACCAAGGAGAAATGGAAGTAAGAAGATTTAAAGTAGGGCAGTGTGGGAATAGCGCCCCTAAAATTTATTAAGAGAGAAGATCAGATTCTCAAGAGAGGAGGTAACCGAAATGAGTTATAACAACATGACCACTGAAGAAATGGCAGCGGAATTTTTAAAAAGCAAAATTGCAGAAGCAGAAAAAACCGAAACTGATAAAGCAGTAGCGGAACAGGCGGCAGCCGAAGAAGCAGCCAAACAAAAAGAATCAGAAGCGTTAATCAATACGATTAGAAAATACATGTAATTAATCAAGTATGCCCCTCACAGGTCTTAAAAGGGCTTGTGAGGGGTTATATAAGAAAATATGATGAAGAACAAAAAATAAAAAGAGTTGAAAACGAGGTGGCATAGACCAATGATTGATAAGTTTGAAAGTTTTATTTGTCAATATGGAAATTCTTTAAATGGTAAACCAGATTTGAGAGCGTGGGAATATTTTAAAAATGTTTATGATGAAATCCCACAAGAGCAGCGGTTACACATTCAATTAGAAAGTATTTACACTCATTACCCTTTTGATTTTACGGAGTTTTATATATATCTTAAAAAAACATTAGACGAAGAAACTCCAGAACAATTTAAAAAAAGGTTCAAAGCTAATCAGAAATTGTTAAAAGGCTTTCTTGACAAGGACAACTTTTTGACGGTTTACAGAGGTGTTGGCGAACGTAATTTAGGTGAAGAATATGCAATAAGCTATACTGCTGATAGAAAAATGGCAGAATGGTTTGCCAATCGTTTTAAATTTAATGAAAATGACTATGCGGAAGTATTTGAGACTAAAGTACATTTAAACGATGTTTTATTTTATACCAATTGCCGTGAAGAACAAGAAATTATAGTTAAACCAGAATGTTTAGAAGATTTAGAAGTTTATTTTGAAGATTTAGAGCAATATCTTTAAATGAGCGGACCCAATGAGTGGAAAACTGTATTCCGCGCGATATCACCAAAGCTCAATGGCAGCGGATCCCCGACAGATTCGTTGATTTTTTGATAAATGAAGAATAATAAAATAATATTCAGCGTTGCAACTTTTTTAAAAAATGTCTTTACCGGGTAAACAAAAGGGTATAATACCAATTGATTCTATGTTATATATTCCGATTTTGGTTACAGCGCGTATAACCATTAAATCATTGGCACTATGTGGGGTTCTCAAATTTTTTCACCTGAAGCGTCGGAAACAAACCCATGGTTTCCTCTTCATAGAAGTGACATAATATAGACTAATTTAGCAAGTATATTAGACATCCTGTTTTAAATCAATCATAAGCTGAGTCAAACAGAACCAAATCATACAAAAAACCTTAGCAGTTTCTTAATTAACCCACCATTAACATGATTCAAAGGTTTCATAAAGTTTCAATGCGTATCATCATAGATGTACACAACCAGTACACAACAAAAATTTCTTTTTCTTTTCATTCCTAATATGAAAAAAGCAACGAGCCAACCGAGGGTTCGTTGCTTTTTTATTTTTTGTTTCATAAGACTTGCAAAAATTTATAATAACTTGAATTAAAATCGAAACGAAGATAATATATTCTTAAGCAAACTAAATACTTTGAGAGGGTGGAAAAATGAAGAATTGTGTAAAAAAAGGATTCGTTTTAGCATTTGCTTTACTGTTGTGCGTTGGTTTGGTACCAGCCAGTGTATCAGCTGCAACGAAAAGTCCTGGAGTTTCATACCAAACCCAGATTGAAAACATCGGATGGGAAGCCGATGCTGGTATTGGGATTAAAAGTAATGGAGACACAAGCGGTACATCTGGCCGATCATTAAGACTTGAAGGTATTAAGATCAATCTTGATTCACAGGGCTATGATCTAGGCGTATCATATCAAACACATATTCAAGATATTGGCTGGGAAGCTGATGCAGGCAGAGGCTGGAAAAGTAACGGAGTGATGAGCGGTACGCAAGGTGAGTCTAAACGGCTTGAAGCTATTCAGATCAAGCTCACAGGAACTGATGCTGATAAGTTCGATATTTATTACCAGGTTCATGCTCAAAACTATGGATGGCTGGATTGGGCAAAAAATGGAGAAAGCGCTGGGACCGCCGGTTTATCACTAAGACTGGAAGCAATAAGAATTGTTATCCTTCCAAAAGGTTCAGAGGCACCGGGATCAACAGAATCTTCATATATAAGTGCAGATGCTTTTTTAAGCACTATTAAAGGGGATTGGCACGATGAAACAAATAATATTTCTCTGAAGATTGGAGCACCTAATACTGATGCTGGATTATTATGGCTTGGGGCTAAGTGGTATGAGTATCGATACCATATAACAGATATAAACCGTAATGGAAAATCCGGAACAGTTGAAGCTTACAAAATGAATTATTATAAATTTACTTCAGGTGGCCATGAAAAAATAGAGATAGATGTAAATCCACCAGATGTATACACCTACAGTTTTGAAAATAATACAATTACAAAATACAAACATACAGGTGACAATGTTCAGACGACCATATATACACGACAGTGATCATAGCTGACTTAAACACTAGTTTTTTTTGAATATTGTCATTATAAATAGCTGATTAGGGTAACAATAAAATATATGATTTGAGGGATTGGGGGACTAATATGGGGCTTTTTTCTAAAATAAATAAAATGGTTGCTGAAGAAAAACAAGCGAAACAAGCGTTAAAAGAAATTGAGAAAAGAAGTATTGCGACATCATTAGCGTTTGATAAAATTATGGAACCAATAAATGAATACAATAAAAAAGGAGACCAACAACTTGAGCGATTGAAAAAAGAAACTCAATTTTCAAAAGAAACCGGAGATGTTCAAAAATTAATTGAAGTTTATGAGGATGTACTTCTAAATGAAGGTCTGTGTTTTAATGGAAAAGGTTATTATATAAATCTTGCTGAACTTTATTATAAAACAGGTCAATTAGATAAAGCTTGGGGATATTTAAATAAAATAGGGGTTGAACACCCGGAATTAATTTCAAAAATTAGAGATTTTCAGTCAAAAGTTCTCCGGAAAGAGAAAAAGTATCAAGATGCATTATTATTCCAAATAATTTCACTATATTATGATTTTAGTGACGATTGGAAACCTGCCGAAAGTAAAATAGATAAAAATTTGAATGGTTTAATCAAAAAATGTAAAATGGAAGATAAGACTGATTCGTTTAGATCACTTATATTTGATTCAAAAGACGAAGTTGATTTGCGAAATAAATTTAAAGAAATATTAATACAAATTAATTAAAAACGTCTTTCTCCCGTAAGAGCAAAAATAGTCTGAAATAACCCACGTTCTGGGGACTATTTGGGGACTGCTTGTAAAAATTAGTGATATTTTGAAGATTTTTAGACTAAAACATTAAGACTTAAATTACGAACAATGGCTTATTAAAGCCATATATCTGTTTCATTAAAATGCATAATCTCAGATTAATTTACTGGCAGTCAGAAGGCCAGGGGTTCGAGTCCCCTCATCTCCACCAATAAGAATTGCATAAGAGAGCTGTTGAGGTTCTCTTTTTTTTATGTGCTGATGCTGGAAGAGGTCGAAATACCCCTACCTTGGGGACAGTTTGGGGACAGTTTTTAAAAAAACTAAAGCCCAATAACAAAAGTTACTGAGCTTTACGGGCTTTTGTGACTAGAATATGGTCAAGAGCATCACGCGCCTTTGCATCGGCTGAATTAATCACATGGGCATAAATATTGCCGGTTGTGGACAAATTTGAATGAACCAGCCGTGAGGATACCGTTTTTAGATCCACACCGCTTGCAATTAATATGGATGCGTTTGTGTGCAGGAGTGAATGAATGTGTATGAATTCATTTCAAAACTGGTCATGATCCACATTGTCTAGCACTTTGACAACGCCATTTATTTCAATATATCGGCTCATTGGATTACATTCGGTTGGAAACGTGCAGCTTTTCCATAAGAGCATCTTGTAATACTCTGGAAACATTGACATTTGCCTTATCTGCTTCAAGATTCAACCAATTGGGTAAGGTTACATTCCGTCTAACTGTTTTATTGTCAATTCGGCGGCGGTATTCTGAAAAGTCCACATCAACTAATGACACAATCCCACTCCCATCAGGAGCAAAAGTGCCTTTTAAGGGGTCAATTTCATTGAACTTTGAAGGTACTGGAACATCTTCACCATCGTCTTGAATCGTGATCCCCTTTAATCCAATGGCATCACGGGCCATATCAATGGCATCGGCCATATCGGTTCCCTCTGTCAGAATTCCCAAATCTGGCACCTCTACCAGAACAATATCATCTGTTTGTGTGAAAATCACGGGAAAAATGGCTTTCATTTGTTTATCCTCCTGGTTTGTATATTTTGCAAGTGGAAACAGGGCGTTTATAAGCCCCATTTCCTCAAGATTGCTTTTGCCAGACGTTCATTGATTTCATTATGTCGTGGGATTTCTTCTAAATCTTTACCTCTTCGGTAAACATCATGCTTCCCTCCATAACGATCAAACTCAAAACCAATTTTTTCCAGCTTTTTTATCAAGTCTCTACGTTTCATAGTATCCTCCTGACAATTATATTATACACATCGAATACACATTTGTCAATGAAATCAAATCTGTATGGCTTAATTTTTTCCATTAATTTCATGGGTTTCTAGTATTTACACCATCAAATTCCGAGTAGTTTTAGGGTTTCGGTTTGTTAAGCAATCTTACCCAGTTGATGGTGCCTGATGTGATTTCTGTTCGTCAGACCGGAAGTTTGCTGCCGGCTTCCTTCAGATTCCCCGTCGCCGGGGACACCCTTGCCTTAAGCTATGCACTTTGGCACTACCTAGCCGTAGCTCGGAACTTTCACCCGTTAGATTGCGCCTATGCCGGGCGCACATAAAAAAGCCCCATAACGAAAATTACAGAGCCATGATTATCTTTGCTCGCTTTGTTTTGACAGCTTATAAAAAAGTCTGATAGTCCTCGTAGTTTTTTTGCAGCAGTTCAGGGGTATCCAAACCATATGGACATTTTTCTTTACACTGATTGCAATGGATACAGTTCTCGATGTTTTTCATTTTTTCCTGCCATTCCTTCGATAATAAATTGTCCGCAGGCGCACGACGCAGCATCAAACTCATTCTTGCACAATTATTGATTTCAATCTCGGCAGGACACGGCATGCAGTAACCGCAGCCACGGCAAAAATTGCCTGATAATTCTTTTCGATCGCCTTCGATTTTCACTTTCATCTCTTCAGTAAGCCTTGGTGGACTTTCCTGATAGGATATAAACGCATCCAGTTCCGTTTCTCTCTGTATCCCCCAGATGGGTGCAACATGATAAAACTGACTCAGATAAGCATAGGCGGCTTTCGAGTCTGTTATCAACCCGCCGGATAAGGCTTTCATTGCAATAAAGCCCATGTCATTTGTTTTAGCAGCCTTGACAAGCTGCAAATCTTCATCGCTGGCAAGATAGCAAAATGGAAACTGCAGGGTATCATAGAGCTTGCTTTCGATGGCTTCTTTTGCAACTGACTGGCTGTGGTTGGTGATGCCGATAAAACGTATTTTTCCCTGTTTCTTTGCTTTAAGCATGGCTTCATAAAGACCGGATTCATCACCTGGTTTTGGGCAGAAAGATGGATTGTGAAACTGATAGATGTCAATGTAATCCGTCTTCAAGTTCTGCAGACTTGTATCCAAATCTTTCCAGAAATCATCAGCTGTCTGCGCACCGGTTTTCGTGCTGATAATTATTTTTTCCCTGATCCAGGAAAAAGCGGCTCCCAGTTTTTCTTCACTATCGGAATACCATCTGGCTGTATCAAAGTAATTCATGCCATTGTAAAATGCCTTCTGCAGTAAATAAACGGCATCCTTTATTTCGATACGTTGTATTGGCAGTGCTCCAAATCCATTTTTGTTGACAACTATTTTTGTTTTTCCTAAAATAACCTGATCCACGATTTTTCTCCTTCTACCTTTACTATTTTAATCAAAACTGGCCGCTATATATTTTTGCGTTTATCATCAATAAAACTGACTGCATTAAGGGTTGCAACTTGACCCTCGCCAGCGGCTTTCATATATTGATACGGTTTTCCTGAAATGTCGCCGGCAGCATAAAGCCCGGCCACGTTTGTTTCCATATTTCTGGTCACTTTAATATGCTTCCCCTCCATTTCAAGTCCTGGCACAAGCTGTTCCGGACTTACACTGTCCCGTAAAATGAACACCCCATCTGTTGTAATTTCCCGATCCTTCAACTCAAGCAGTTCAACTTTATCGGTTCCTTTAATACTTACCGGTGTTCCTTGAACCATTTCGATATTAGGGTTTAACGCATAGTCTCCCTTAAACATTGGGATAAAATATGTTTTTTCCACAATCTCACTGATAAAATTCGCCTCATCTATTGATTCCTGATTATAACCAATGACCGTAACAACTTTCCCCTTGAAAAATGAAGCATCACAAGTAGCGCAGTAACTGACGCCCTGACCTAAATACTCAAACTCTCCCGGCAGGGTTTTTGAGAATTCAACACCTGTTGCAATAATCACCGAGACGGCCTCATAATTATTTTCATTTGCGATTAAAGCAAAATAATCGCCCATGGCATATACGTTATTAATTTTTTCCGGGATTACTTCGATCCCCATTGCCGTTGCATGGTTGATAAATTTGTCTTTTAACTGTTTTCCGGTAATTTCAGGAAGTCCCAGATAATTGTCAATGATTGGTGCCTTCATTAATTTAGCACTTAGATCTTTACTCCCAAAAACAATGATATTCTTGTTTCTCAGTTTTGCATTTATTGCCGCTGATATACCAGCCGCTCCGCTGCCGACGATGGCTAAATCATATCTTGTACTCATTAAAACTACCCTCTTTCAATTCATGTTTGTATCTTATCTTTGCATACTACAATTTGTCGCTTACTCTGTCAATCTTTTTTATTGAATAACAGCTGTTTTAGAAAGACTTTTGGGCGGTGTTCGGTTTGACTTTTTGATTATGCTTTCATATCAGCACATGTTATAATCATTTAATATCAGTTAAAAAGGAAACCACCCGCACACCCCGGGAAATACGCATTTTGAATTTTTGGGGGTCCGGAGCGTGTTTCTGATGATTAGAAACCACAGGAGGATTATATGATTCGAATTTCAAATATCAAAATAGGAATCAATAAAGTCGTGGCTCGTGATGCCGAAAGGCAGGCTTTGCAAAATGCGCTGCTTTCAAGAATCGAGCTCAGTCCTAAGGACTTGATTGATTTCAAAATTTTCAAAAAATCCATCGACGCCAGAAAAAAGGATGCGATTGTTTATATCTATACCATCGATGCGAATGTTAAAAATGAAAAATACATCCTGAAAAAGCATGGCAAAAAGGATGTTGCCATCACTCCGGACTTATCCTATCGCGGTGTGCGACCGGGAAATCAGTGTTTGGCCGAAAGACCTGTCATCATTGGAATGGGTCCGGCCGGTCTTTTTGCCGGCTTAATCCTGGCTAAGAATGGTTATGAACCAATCATTCTTGAAAGAGGTGATGATGTCGATACACGAGCTGCCAAAATCGACGCATTTTGGCAGACTGGGATACTTGATACAAAAAGCAATGTCCAATTTGGAGAAGGTGGTGCCGGTACTTTTTCTGATGGAAAATTGACGACCCTAATCAATGACAATCGTTGTCGCACCATATTAGAAGCCTTTATTGAAGCCGGGGCGCCAGAAGAGATACTGTATCTGAGCAAACCGCATATCGGAACGGATCTGCTGAGAGAAACGGTAAAAAATATTAGACAAGCGATTATTTCTCACGGTGGCGAGGTTAGATTCCAATCGGAAGTCACCGATTTTATCATCCAAGATGGCCATCTGAATGCCCTCATCATCAATGACAAAGAGGAACTGCCCTGCAAGATCGCTTTACTGGGAATCGGCCACAGTGCCAGAGATACTTTTGAGGTCTTGCACCTTCGTGGCATTGACATGTCCCCGAAACCTTTTTCGATTGGCGTCCGGATCGAGCATCCCCAGGAAATCATTGATCGCGCCCAATACGGTGATTCTGCCGGACATCCTGGGTTAGTGGCCGCCGATTACAAACTTTCCTATCATTCCTCAAACGAACGGTCTGCCTATACATTTTGTATGTGCCCGGGCGGCTATGTCGTTGCTGCCGCTTCAGAGGAAAAAGGCGTTGTGACCAATGGAATGAGCGAACATCAACGAAATGGGAAAAATGCCAATGCCGCCTTGCTGGTCGGCGTACAGCCTTCTGATTTCGGCAGTGAACATCCCCTGGCGGGAGTGGCATTCCAAAGAAAGTGGGAACGGCTGGCTTTTCAGTTAGGGGGAGAAAATTATCATGCTCCGGCACAGCTGGTCGGCGATTTTCTTGCTGATCAGCCCAGTACCGAATGGGGAGACGTGAAACCGACCTATCAGCCGGGTCTCACTTTTGTTCAGCTCAAAGAATGTTTACCGGATTATGTCATCGAAACAATGAAAGAAGCCCTTGTGTATTTTGATACCAAAATCGATGGTTTTGCCATGCCGGACAGCGTTATGACCGGTGTTGAAACCAGAAGCTCTTCCCCTGTCCGGATCAATCGCGATGAAAATAATGGTTCCAATATTAACGGTCTCTACCCGATGGGAGAGGGTGCCGGCTATGCCGGCGGTATTATGTCGTCAGCCGTGGATGGCGTGAAAACAGCCGAAAAGCTGATGCAAAAGTATGCTCCTTTTAAATAGCCGCCACATAAAAAGACGTTTTGCTGATGAAACACAAAACGTCTTTTTTTTTACATCAGTTTACTGATATTTTGGGTGAATAAAACAATATCATCTACCGGCAGTCCGGCAATCAATCTTGCCTGATTATAAAGCAACTCGGTATAAAGTTTGAGCTGCTCTTCATCTTTTTCATAAAATCCTTTTAGTTTTTCATAAACCGGATGGTTTTTATTGATTTCCAGGACTTTTTTGGCTTTGACTTTGCCACCCTGAGGCATGGAGTTTAATGTTTTTTCCATTTCAATGGAAAGATCTCCTTCTGTCGAAAGATAGACGAGATCGTCTTTTAAATGACCGGTAGTCTTTACCTTGACCACTTCATCGCCAATAATTTCCTTCATCTTTTCAAGCAGTTTTTCATCTGCTTCGGTTGCTTCTTTGTTTTCCTCTTCTTCATTCTCTTCCGGCGCCTCTAGTCCCAGATTATCGCTGGACACAGAGCGGAAATCCTTTTCGCTATATTGACCGATGGTCTGGAATACAAATTCATCAATATTTTCTGTCAGATAAAGTATTTCATAGTTTTTGTTCTTAACGATGGATACCTGTGGCAGTTTTTCAATATGTTCCACGGAAGATCCAGAAGCAAAATAGATGTATTTCTGATCCTCCGGCATGCGCTCTACATATTCTTTTAGGGTGACAAATTTGCCTTCTTTAGAAGAATAAAAGAGCAGGAAGTCCTGAAGTTTGTCTTTATTCTGTCCCCATTTGTCATAGGTTCCAACTTTTAATTGATTGCCGAAGGCCTTGAAGAACTCTTCATATTTTTCCCGATCATTCGCCAGCATTTTCTTAAGCTCTTCCGAAATTCTGGAATCAATCTTACGGCTGATTAAACGCAGCTGTTTATCCTGCTGCAGCATTTCGCGGGAAATGTTAAGGGATAAATCTTCTGAATCGACAACCCCTTTTACAAAGCTAAAATAATCAGGAAGCAGTTCCCCACACTTATCCATAATTAATACGCCGTTGGAGTAAAGCTCCAGACCTTTTTCATAGTCTCTGGTATAGTAGTCAAATGGCGGTTGTCCCGGAATATATAAAATTGCTTTGTAGCTCATCATTCCTTCGACATTTAAATGAATGTGAGCCAGAGGGGCGTCATACCCATATCTTTTTTCCTGATAGAAATTGTTGTAATCTTCATCAGTGAGCTCATTTGCATTTTTTCTCCAAATCGGAACCATCGAGTTGAGAATGTCGTCTTCCAGATAGGTTTCGTATTCTGGGTTTTCATTATCTTTTGTTTCTTCTTTTACCCGACTCTTTTCAGTTACCATCTTGATTGGGTAGCGGATATAATTGGAGTATTTTTCCACCAGATTTTGAATGTGATAAGGTTCTAAATACTCATCGTAATTGTTGTCTTCGGTATTTTCTTTGATATATAATGTAATTTTCGAACCATGTGATTTCAGTTCGCCCGGCTCAATTGTATAACCGTCTGCGCCTTCGGAAACCCATAAATATGCCTGATCTTCATCAATTGATTTTGTTTCAACTTCGACCTTATCGGAAACCATAAAGGACGAATAGAAACCAACCCCGAACTTGCCGATGATATCAAAGCCTTCTTCCATTTCCTGTTCTGACTTGAAATCATTAGAGCCACTCTTTGCAATGACCCCCAGATTTTCTTCCAGTTCCTTTTCAGTCATACCAATGCCGGTATCAGATATTGTCAGGGTTCTGTTATCTTTATCTGGATGAATTCGAATGTAATAATCATCCTTGTTAAAATTCTTATCTTTGTCTGTTAATGTTTTATAGTAAACTTTATCAATTGCATCTGAAGCATTTGAAATCAATTCACGCAGGAAAATCTCTTTGTTTGTGTAAATTGAATGAACCATCAAATCCATTAGACGTTTAGATTCTGACTTAAACTCCTTTTTTTCCATTGTATATACCCTTTCTCATTACTAAATTATTATTAGCACTCTAACAGTTCGAGTGCTAACAGTTATATTGTAAGTTTATTTATGAGTTGTGTCAACACTGTTTAACAATTATTTAAGCAATTTTTAGATTTTTCTGCAATTAACTCTGTCATTTTACGTTCATGTTTTCTCTGGAAAAATTTGACTATTTCAACAATTGGAATTACTAAAAATGCTAGTCCTAAAGCGGTAAAGTATTCGATAATCGAGATTGGCTCGAACTGAAAGGCTGCTCTAATTGAAGGGACCACGATCACAATCGTTGTTAATAATAATGATGCTGCCATCGCTAAGAATAAGAATTTATTATGACTTCCCATCCTAAAGATTGATTGTCTTCGGCTTCTCATATTTAATGAATGAAACATTTCTGCCATGGATAATGTTAAGAATGCCATGGTTACACCATCCTGACTGTTGGTGATTTCCCAAACGCCCACTTCCATAAAATGTCCAATAAAATATGCTGCCAGGGTGACTATTGTAACCATCACGCCCTGCCAAATAACATCGATCCCAAGTCCGCCGGCAAAAACACCTTCATTGGATTTACGGGGTGGATTATTCATGGTGTCTGCCTCTTCAGCTTCCATGCCAAGAGCGATCGCCGGGAAAGAGTCAGTAATCAAATTAATCCACAATAAATGCACCGGTTTTAAGATAACAAAACCTAATAAAGTTGCCACGAAGATGGCCAATACCTCGGAAAGATTAGAGGATATCAGGAACTGAATGGCCTTACGAATATTATCGTAAATACGACGTCCCTCTCTTACCGCCTGTACGATTGTTGCAAAGTTATCATCTGCAAGAACCATATCCGCCACATTCTTAGTCACGTCAGTTCCTGTGATTCCCATGCCAATACCGATATTTGCCGTCTTAATGGATGGTGCATCATTGACGCCATCTCCCGTCATGGCGACAATCATGCCCTTGTTCTGCCATGCTTTTACAATCCGGACCTTATGTTCGGGTTGTACCCGAGCATATACGGAATACTTTCCAATATCTGTTGCTAATTGTTCATCACTTATTTCACTTAACTGGGCTCCCGTTATCGCTTCTGATATATCCGAAATGATTCCCAGCTGTTTGGCAATCGCAACTGCGGTATCTTTATGGTCACCGGTAATCATGACTGTATGAATACCGGCTGCGTTGCATTCTGCTATAGCCGGTTTCACTTCCGGTCGGATCGGATCAATCATACCCGTCAAACCAATGAAGCAAAGATCATGTTCCAAATACTGAGGGGTCTGCTGGACAGGCATCGAATCCCAGGAACGAAATGCTGCCGAAAGCACCCGAAGCGCCTGATCTGCTAATGATTTATTGAATTCTTTAATTTCCTGACGTTTTGCATCGGTCATCGACTGCTTGCTGTTGCCATCCCAGTAGGACGTGCAACGGGATATCAGAACATCTGGAGCACCTTTTGTATATTGTTCAAAGGCGCCGTTTTTCATTTGATGAACCGTACTCATCAGTTTTCTTCCCGAGTCAAAAGGAGCTTCTCCTACCCGTGGCGTCACTGCTTCCATATCGCTTTTAGTCAGGCCAAGTGAAAATCCATAATTTACAAGGGCTACTTCTGTTGGCTCACCCTCTGCTTTTTCAGCATTATTTAAATAAGCATCATTACAAAGTGTCATCGCACGACCTAAAAGCTGTTCATCTAAGCCAAAATGCTCGACTACCGTCATCTTATTCTGGGTTAGCGTCCCGGTCTTATCTGAGCAGATGACCTGGGTACAGCCCAAGGTTTCGACCGCCGTTAATTTGCGAATGATCGCATTTTGCTTGGACATTTTGGTTACGCCAATTGACAATACAATGGTTACAACCGCCGCCAAGCCTTCGGGAATAGCCGCTACAGCTAAAGAAACGGCTACCATAAAGGTACCTAAAATACCGATGCCGGTAATGCCTCCGTCCATATTAAGACGGATTAAACTAATTCCAAATATGAATACACAGATACCGAGTACCAGCCAGCTGAGTACCACACTTAACTGATTGAGTTTGATCTGAAGCGGTGTCTGATTTTCTTTGGCCTGGGTAATCGCATCGGCAATCTTACCCATTTCTGTGCTCATGCCGGTTGCTGTTATGGCGGCTGACCCGCGACCATATACAACGGCACTTCCCATATAAACCATATTCCTACGGTCACCTAAAGAAATATCTTTTTCATCTCCTAAATTCAAGGCATTAATCACCTTTTCAACCGGAACGCTTTCTCCTGTCAACGCAGCTTCTTGAATCTTTAAGCTGGCACTGTCAAGCAATCTTGCATCACCTGGTATGGAATCTCCAGCCTCCAAAAGAATAACATCACCGACAACTAAATCCTCACTTTTTACGACTTGAATTTCACCCTCGCGCATAACCTTTGATGTCGCCGCCGATATCGCCTGAAGTGCTTCAATGGCCTTTTCTGCCTTACTCTCCTGATACACCCCTAACACCGAGTTGATAATAACAACCGCCAGGATAATGATAACATCGGCAAAAGATTCTCCTGAATAGACCGCTGTGATCCCTGAAATAATTGCTGCCGCCATCAGAATAACAATCATTGGATCTTTTAACTGATTTAAAAAGCGAACGGTTAAAGAGTCTTTTTTTGCTTCCGTGAGCTTATTCTTACCGTTGTCTTCCAATCTTTTGCCAGCTTCACTATCCAGTAAGCCCTCCGACCTGGATTTCAGTTTCAGAAGTACTTCCTCAGAAGTTTGTAAATACTCTTTCATTTGATTCCTCCCTTAAATAAAATTGACCAAGTGCATCTGCACTTGGTCAAAAAAAGACTCAAGTACAGATTTCTAACTGTACATGAGTCTCACTTATTAAGATAAACCAGGTATACGACGATACCATGCGTGTTGACTTATCACGCAAATTGCATCACACAAATTGCGAAAATTACTCCCTCATATTATTTCCATTTTACAGTGCAAAATTATATTTGTCAATAAAATACTGTACAAAGCACTAAAAAAATTACATTTCAAGGACAAATATTTATCTTTTATCAATCACATCAACGGAGCAAACAAGCGAAAAACATCCTGAAAAAAGCGTGTGATAACATTTTCGCTGCAATCCTGCTTTTTTATTCTTTGACAAATTTCAAGGGTTTTTAAAAAGTCGTTTTTTACTTCCATTACGGCGGTACTGTGATACATCCATACGCCACATTCAAAATGCAGATAAAGACTTCTGAAATCTAAATTTGTCGTTCCCACCGTAGCGGTACAATCATCAGAAACAAAGGTCTTGGAATGCATAAAGCCATTGGTATACTCATATATTTTAACACCAGCAGAAATAAATTCTCGGTAATAGGAACGGGTCGTAAAATGAACAATTCGTTTGTCCCATCGATGGGGCGTCACAATGCGAACATCGACCCCACTTTTAGCTGCCAGCGTCAATGCCGAAACCATGCTTTCATCAACAATAAGATAAGGCGTGTTAATAAAAATATAGTCTTTAGCGTGATTAATTATTTGCAGGTAAACGTGTTCTCCAACGTTTTCATGATCCATCGGACTGTCAGCATAAGGCTGTACCAAACCATCGTCTGCTATTTCACAGCGCTCATGCTTCCACGGATAAAAACTTTGATAATTCTCTTTAATATTTTTACAGATAGACCACATTTGTAAAAACATCACGGTGAAACTCCAGGCGGCTTCCCCTTCGATCATAACAGAAGCATCTTTCCAGTGACCATATTTCTCAATGACATTAATATATTCGTCTGCCAGATTGATCCCGCCAGTAAAGGCAACTTTACCATCAATGACGGCAATTTTCCGATGATCACGATTATTTTGTACTGCCGTTAGAATTGGCCGAAACGGATTAAATACGGCGCACTTGATGCCCATTTTTTCCAGTTGTTTGGGATAATCCTTTGGCAACAGAAAAAGGCACCCCACGTCATCATAGATCAGCCGTACATCGACTCCCTGGTTTACTTTGTCTCTTAAAATTTCTAAAACACTGCTCCACATAATACCATCATGGACAATAAAATATTCAAGAAAAATATAGTGCTCCGCTTTTTTTAGTTCTTCCAAAAGCGCTCTGAATTTTTCCTCTCCGGGCGTTAAATATTTTGTTTTTGTATGCTGATAAACCGGGAACCCCGCAAAATCCTGTAAATATCGGATTTGAGGAATATGAGTTGGTGCTTCTTCACAAGCTTCATCATACCGGTTTCCCGGCAGAAAAAATACCGATTTGCTTTCTCTTTGAACTTTTTCCAGCTCTTTATGAATTTTTTTATTGGCAGTCTGAAATTTAAACAGCAAATAAAATAAACCGCCAAAAATCGGAAACAGCAAAATCAAAAACACCCATGTCAGTTTATAAGCGCCTTTGTTTCTTTGGGTAATAATATGAAGTGCTACTAACAAACTTATCCCGGTGAAACTCCAGTTGATCAGCACCGATTCCTCGCTGCCATTCTCAATTAAGTAAATAATGACGACTAATTGTAAAATGATGAGGAACATTACAAATAGTCGTCCGCGAAACAATTTTTTAAACCATTTTTTTCCCACAATGATCACTTCCCAGTATTATTCTCTTTCGTTCTCTTTTTCTTTATCAATCAATATAATAACGCAAAAAAGCAGAAAGCGCAAATTCTTATTACTATTCTGACTATAAAAGATCCGTTCTATCGACAAAGAAACATCTGTGCCCATTAATATCCCGGTAACCGCAACAGCTCATGACATGCTGATCAATCGCTTATAATTCTTGCCAAACTCGCCGAAAGTGCCTTTGAACGTGACAATACCTCCGGCATCAATACGATGCCGGAGGTATTGTCGCTTACACATTATCAAAATACTAATCTAATTCTTCTTTCTTTTTTCGGCTTCTTCCATAATGCTTTTTAGCGTTATCAGCAACGGATTGCTTTTTTTATCCGATGAAGCTCCTGCCGAATAGGTTAGTCCCGTCATCGAATTAGCTTCACAAATGTAGTAGGTATCATCTTTTCCAAAAAGAAAATCAATGCTGCCAAAATAAATGTCCAGTACTTCTGCCGCTTTTTCGGCAATTTCAATGACCTGATCTGGAGGAGTAATAAACTGAAGCTCTCCACCTTGAGAGAGATTTGATTTAAAATGATCCCCGTTATCTCTTATATAGGCGGTTGAGTATTTTCCGCCGCTTAACATAATGCGCATATCCCGTCCTTTAGAGGCAGCAATGCATTCCTGAATCAAAATATGATCATCAAAGTTCATAGCGGCATAAATATCCAGAATGTTTTCTAGTTCTTTTTCGGTTTTTATTTGCACGACACCTTTTCCCTTGCTTCCATGCATGACTTTTACAACACAGGGAAATCCTATTTCAGTGGCAATAAACGACGCTTTCGTTTTAGGGTTCATCAGCACCGTTTTTGGAAACAGCACCGTTTTTGAAGCAGCCGCCAGTTTTTGAAAGGTCAGTAATTTGTCAGCAGTATTGTTTAAGCTTTCCGAGCTGTTGACACAGAGGACATTTAAAGACTCCAACATTTTAACCACAGCTTTGCTGTGGTAATTATTTCCGCCGAAGAACGCACTCAGGGCAAAATTCGGAATATCTGTTGCCTCGCCTCCGATAAAGCAGTTCTTACTGGTTCCCGGTTCACACAACACCTGAACTTCACTCACTTCAACTGTTTTGATGTTTAATTTCATCTTTTCAATCAGCTGAATAATGGTTTGTATCGATGGTTCATCAAGTGTTTCCTGATTGACTAAAAACCAACCTAGCATGTTTGTCCTCCTTCTCTTAATCGTTTCTTCCAAAGCGGTTCCGGCATGCTTTCTACCTGCTTTATTAAATCCTTAAACATATCCTGGAGATCAAATGCGATTCCCGGCATAGCGTTGGCTTCGCAAAGATAAAAGGTATCACTTTCACCAAACAGAAAATCCACACTGCCCATATTGATTTTCAAGCAGATGGCAACTTTTTCCGCTGCTTCGATAACCGATTTGGGCGGTGTATATTGCACAATTTTTCCACCTTTTGCAAGATTTGATCGGAAGCTTTTCTCATTTTGACGAATAAACGCACTGGCAAACTTGCCGTTGCATAAAACGACTCTTAAATCCCGTCCTGATGAAGCAGCAATGCATTCCTGGATAATAATTTCATCGCCAACCTCACTTGCTGTGCTCATACTAATTAGGTTATCCAGTTCTTTTTCGGTATTGACCAGCACCACCCCTTTTCCTTTGCTTCCGTGCATAACCTTCATAACCAGTGGATAGTCGAATTGTTTGCTGACAAATTCGGCACTGGTTTCATCCGTCACTAAAAGCGTTTTGGGAAAATCAACTTCTTCAATGGACTCAGCCACTTTCTGAAACGTCAAGAGTTTGTCGTCAACGTTCTTAATACAATCATATGAATTGATGCAGAGAACGCCGACAGATTCCAGCATTCTCAAAACCGATCCGGTATGATAATTCTTTTCCGTAAAGAAAGCCGCAACCACATAGTCCGGAACATCCAGGACTTCTTCTCCGACATAAATCTTCCCATCAAAATCATGATCGCAGATGACATGGATTTTCAGCGGATCTACCACTTTGAGATCAATATTATTTGCCTCCACTACTTTCATTATTTTAACAATTGACGGATCGTCCATTTTTCCGGGATTTCTTAATAACCAACCTTTCATCATAACCTCCTGTATTTTAATTATCTGACGCACTTAAATAAAGATTTGCGTATAAACCATTTTTATTCATCAGTTCACGGTGACTTCCAACTTCACGAATATCGCCATCCTGCATGAAAATAATCTTGTCGGCATTTTTGATAGTAAAGAGACGATGCGCAATGATAAAAGTTGTTCGGCCTTTCATCATTTCCTCCATTGCCCGGGTGATTAATATTTCTGTCCGGGTATCAACCGATGAAGTCGCTTCATCCAGAATTAACACCTTCGGATCGGCAATAATGGTTCGGGCGATGGCAAGTAACTGGCATTCTCCTTCAGACAACGTGGTGAAATCTCCGCCAATACGCGTTTCATAACCCAGCGGCAGCTTTCTTATAAATTCATCACATTGTGCTTTTTTTGCCGCCAGAATCACTTCGTCCCGGGTTGCGTCGCTTTTTCCATAAGCGATGTTTTCTTCAATTGTTCCGTCAAAAAGCCAGGTATCCTGAAGGACCATTCCAAAAGCGCTTCTGAGATTTCGTCTGGTGAGATCTTTAATATCCAACCCTTCAATCATGATACTGCCATGATTGATTTCATAAAAACGCATTAATAAATTAACCAGCGTTGTTTTTCCTGCCCCACTTGGTCCGACAACAGCCAGAATTTCACCTGGTTCAGCTTTTAAGGACACATCATGAAATAAAGTTTTTCCCGGAATATAACCAAATTCAACATGTTCAAATGCGATACTTCCCTTGGTATTTTTCACATCTAATTTTACTATTCCGGTATCTTCCGTTTCTTCTTCTTCATCCAACAGCTGGAAAATCCGCTCGGCTGCTGCTGCCCCAGACTGTAAGAAATTCAAATTGTTGGATATCAGGGCAATCGGACTGGCAATGTTGTTGGCATACATTAGAAAGGCCTGGATTCCACCAATGGTGAGCCCCCCGGTAATGACTAAAATACCGCCGATAACACAAATGGCAATATAAGCAATATTATTGATTAATTTCATCAATGGCGATGTGAGACCGGAAAAAAATCGGGAACTCAAATACGATTTAAAAAAGCGCTGGTTGATATTGTCAAATTTTTCAGCCGCTTTTTCCTCATAGTTGAACGATTTAACAATCAAATGGCCATCATATACTTCCTCAATGAGTCCATTTAATGAACCCAACTCCTTTTGCTGTCTTCTGAATAAAACCTGTGTTTTTTTGGTAATCAGTTTCATGACAAAATAGGATAGCGGTAAAGCAATGAAAAAGATCAGACTCAATTGAACGTTTACCACCAGCATCATCACAATAATACCAATGATGGTGGTTCCCTGCACAAGAATTTGGGTCACGTTGCCTTCCAGTGCTCCGGATAAAGTTGTTGCATCATTGGTCACTCGGGATAGTAGATCCCCTCTTTCATTCTGGTCGATTACATTCAGAGAGAGTTTATTCAGTTTTTCCTGGATCTCCTCTCGCAACCGTTTGATAACCAACTGGGAAAGATAGGTGGTTCTCCGGGTGGCATAATAGATGAGACCAGCGCTGAAAATATAGAGCACCGCCAGCACGATTAATTGCCTGCCAATATAAACAAAATCAATAGCCGTACTTTGAGCAACACTGTTTGCGATACTGTCCGTCACATATTTGGTCACAATCGGGGCGAAAATAGTAAATACCGTGCTAAAAATCAAGGCGATCGCAACACAAATAGCAGTAAGCTTTTTATCTTTTAAATAGTCTTTTAAACGTCCCACAATCGTCATAAAACTGTATTTACGTTTTGATTTCTGTTTGATCACAGTGACTCACCCCTTTCCTCTTGATAGGATTGGGATTTTAGAATTTCCTGATAGACAAAGCAATCTTTAGCCAACTCCTCGTGTTTCCCCTGTCCTACAATAATGCCATTATCCAATACCAAGATTCGATCCGCGTCTTTTATGGTGCTGATTCGCTGGGCGATCATAATAACCGTTTTGTTTCTGAAATTCTCTCTGATGGCCTTTCTGACTAATGAATCTGTTTTAAAATCCAATGCCGAAAAGCAATCATCGAAAATAGTAATCGGCGCTTTTTTTACAACCGCTCGAGCAATACTGAGCCGCTGTTGCTGGCCTCCTGAAAGATCTGCTCCGCCTTGAGCAATTGAGCTCGTCAGCTGATTTTCCCTGGCACTGACAAAATCTGTGGCTTGAGCAAGGTTTAGAGCCTCTTTAACTTCTTCTTCAGTTGCGTTTTCATTTCCAGTTCTGATATTGTCAATAATCGGTCCGCCAAATAAAATCGATTCCTGAGGAGAATATGCAATCACACTTCTTAGATCATGCTGGGTGCAATCTCTGATATCAATCCCGTCAATGGTAATTCCGCCTTCACTCACTTCATAAAGACGCAAAATCAAATTCACCAGAGTTGATTTTCCGGATCCGGTGGCCCCAACAATTGCTGTTATTTTCCCCGGTTCCGCAATAAAGTCCAAATGATTCAGGACCTTTTTTTCTGCCCCTTTGTATCCAAATGAAACATTTTTAAACTCGATGCGGCCTTCGATGTTTTCCATTTTTTTCGGATGCTCGGGGTCTTTGATTGAAAATTCATAATCCAAAACTTCTTTTACCCGGATTGCCGATACTTGCGCCTGAGGGTAAGCCATTAAAAGAACAGAAACCAGACTCAGGGCTGACATGAACATCAATACATATTGAATAAATACCATTAAATCACTCAAACCGACGACCTGCTGTTGAACTTCTTTGGAACCCATCCACAAAATAAGAACCATCGTCAGGTTCATCATTAACTGCATCAGCGGAGAAAAGAAGGCCACCGCATAATTTGCTTTCAGGGCCGTATCCATTCCTTCCTGATTAGCTTGGGAAAACTTTTCAGTTTCATATTCCTGTCGATTGAAGGCCCGAATTGCTCGAACTCCGGTCAGCTTTTCTTTAATCAACAAATTCAATCGATCCACTTTTTCCTGCATGGTTTTAAACAAAGGCATGCTTCTGGATGTTGTGATGACAATGATTAGCGTCGTTAATACAAATGATGCCAACAGCACCAAAGTCAGGGTGATGTTTTCCCTGAATGCCATGATCAGAGCTCCCACTCCGGTTATTGGAATTAACAGAAGTGATCTCAACCCATTAATAACCACAATCTGCATCTGAGTTGCATCCGATGTTGACCGGGTAAGCAGGGTTGCTCCTCCAAAACGGTTAAAATCCGTTTGGGAGAAACTTTTTACTTTGTCAAATACATCCGCCCTTATGCCACTGGTAAAAGATGCGGTAACATAGGCAGAATAGTAACTCGATGCCACCATACAAACTGCCGCAACGAGTGAAACACCAAGCATCATTGAACCACTTTTAAAAATATAAGCCGTGTCCCCTTTTACCACACCATTTGCGACAATATTCCCCATCATGATCGGGAGATAAAGCTGGCAGGCTGCCTGGCTCAAAACAAAAACAAAGACGAGGATCATCTGGATTCGATAATCCTTTAAATACCTTATGAGCAAACTGATCATCTATTACTCCTTGTCAACCAATGCAAAAAAGAAATTTTCTTTAATCAGTGTGTCGATCACACGAACAGGCTTTAACTGATTACCGGAAATCCCCCGATGGATCATTAAATCCCGATATAAAGCATAGGTTTCTTCTTGAACAAAGGTAATTTCTGAGTGGCTCAAAACTCCACTTTTTACTTTTTTGCCAATGGACGGGTTAGCGATGCTTAATTTTTCACCAATTATTTCGCGATATTCATCATGTTTATCTTTTGATAACCGCTCCGCTGTTTCCATTAACAGCACATACCGACCAGGCGAGATCATCGTATCAGCATAAACACTGTAGTCAACGAGTTCGCAGCCTGCCTCTTTTGCAAATTCTTTTACTGCCCAGGATATACATTCTTCGGTTGTTTTTTCACCGGCAATGCTTACCATCTGGTTTAATCGATAAACGAATTGTATTTTCGGGCATTTTTGATACCATCCCATGACACGGACGACATCCTGTATGCGATATCGATAAAAACCTGAAGTATTGGTAATGATAATTTCATAATCTTTCCCAGTCTCAAGCTGATCCATTGTCAGTGTTTCTTCTGATTCACCTTCCCGATCCATCGGAATAAATTCATAAAAAGCACTATCTGGTATTAATACAAATTCCTGGGACTCCATTTCATTGCAAATTGCCATTATCGACTCTGAGGCGGCATAAACACTGAAATAAACGGGGATATCGCCAAGATAATAGCGCATTTTATCCGTATAGACTGAAAATCCGCCGCTTCCAATGGCATGAACGAATCTAAATTCCGGCCAAATTCTGGGAATAATCGGATCCGAAAACCCCTTTTGAAATTCCGCCCTTAATTCTGCTGCCCTTTTAGGATCCGGTTTTATTTGTTCCAACAGCTGCTTTTTCACATCGTCCGGTATTTTTATCTCTGAATCAATGGTTCCTTTTTCAATATCGTTAACCAAAAGTTCCCAGTTAATTTCCAAATATTTCATGAGATCTGAAACAGCCGTCATAAAAGCTGAACAGATAAAAGAAAGTGATCTGTCTGTTAAAGCAAATCGAAGATGCGCGTATTTCGAATCCATTATCTCTTTAGGAAACACCACCTCTTTGGGCGATGTAAACATGAGAAACAGTAAATCTTTTATACTATAAACACCTCTTCCCGAAATTGACCCTGCAAACAGACCATTAGGGAGGGTTTCAAATTTAACTTCCATCAAGTTTAAACCCCGGCCCTTTTTCCACTTTTTCCAATTTTTCCCTAGGGCTCGGCAGATAATGGCAAAACTGAACTGAGTTGCATATTCCCGATAATTTTTAACCGTATCTTCTGACACCGGAATTCTTTTGGGATTATCGACACTTCCTGAAGTCAGCGCGTAATGGACAATCGGATCATTTGTAATCAGACCTTCTGCTCCTTCAATCATTCGTTCAATATAAGGTGCATAATCATCATAGGTAGAAAATGGCACGTTTTCTTTATAGGTTTCCAAGGTTTCAATCTGATCAAAATGATATTTTTTTCCATACTCTGTGCTGGCATTTCTTTTCACTAAATCCAACATCAACTGTTTGTTCACTTCTGGAGCATTTTTTGTTAATTCATCAAACTTTTTTATTTTCTCATATCCCTTTTTTACATTGAGGGAATACACGAGCTTTGGGATTATTTTTATCATCCTTTTCCTCCGACCCAATTTAATATTTGATCATTCTCTGGAAGTTCATTTACAATTGTTTTTAACTTTGTTTGATTCACGTTTTTGCCAGGCAAAACTGTACGGGTAAACAAAGAATCACGGTATCCGTCCTTCATGATCATGATTTCTAGTGGCGCAAATTCATTCAATCTGCGTTTAATTTCATAAACACTATTTTGAGACATTAAAATAGTTTCTAATGTCAACTCAAAGCTTTCTCTTTGAATGCGATCAGAAAACGGTTCAACAATAAACACCAGTTTGTTATTAATTACATCCACCAGAACCTGATAAAAACGAACTTCTTCATTTAGTTGTTCAGAGGCTTTTTTAATTGTCTCCTCAATTTCATAAACCATCAATTCAAGATCATTCAGTTTAAGCTTTTCTGATGATTTACAGACAAAAACAATTCTCGGGGACTGATTATCGAACTCTTCAACATAAACAATATCGTTCATATTATAACGATATAGTCCTGAATAAGAGGTGATTATGAGTTCATAATACTCCCCCTGTTTTAATTCATGTGCTTGAAGCGTCTGACTTCCCCCGATTGGTAAGAATTCAAAGAAATAACCAAAAAGAGCACAAAGGCCAGCGGGGTCCTGTGCTTTATCCGGTATATTAAACTTCCCTTCGCTGGCTCCATATCCCCACTCCAGAAATTTAACATCCTTTGATAAACGTTTTTTTACATCATTTACAATTCTTTGTGCAGTGGCAGACATCCAGCAGGAAACCACCGAAAAATCTGGCCAAACACTCGATACATCCAAGTATTTATTTTTTTCAAAAATTTCTTTCAATTCCTCAGCTCGTTCTGGATTCGGGTAAAGTTTAGAAACAAGGCTGGTTCTTAACCCTTCATTGATGCTGATTTTTGAATTAATTTCCCCCGTCTTGATATCCTCAAATAAATCATCTGCCCATTGATTCATTTTTTTTAGCAGAATATTAAAATGAGCGATGTTACTACAGACCACCCCGGCGAGATTTTTTTCTTCAAGAGCATAACGAATGGTCAGATAATCCGTTGCTTCATTGCTGAGATCTTTCGCCATGACCAATTCAACCGGCAATACCATCTTTTTCTGAAGTTCTAATGGGAGATCCTTCGCCGCTTGCCCCGAAGCTGAACCAATACCAATGCCACCTTCTGTTTTAGCATATTCGGACGGATTAGCAATGGCTAAAACCTTTTTACCGGGAGCCATTACTTCCGGTGCCATCATTAATAATAGAATGGCACGGATCTGAGAGACCAGACCCTTTACTAATTCGCCATTTTTACTTTCAGGAATTAATTTCGGGACCCCGGAGGATCCGCTTGTTGCAATAAAGCTGGCCATTTCACCATCAAAGAGAATGTCTGATTCTCCCGTTTTGAGCTTTTCAATATAAGATTGATAATCGTCAAAGCTTGAAATCGGGACTTTCTTTTTAAAATCATCAACTGATTTAATTTCTGAAAAGCCCATTTTTTGACCAAATTCAGATTTTTGTGCATGTTTTAAGATATCTTGAAGAACCGCGTTTTGAATTTCTTCAGGATTCTTTTTCATTGCAAAAAAACTTTGTATCAATTTTTCATTAGGCATTTCTTTTAATATTCCCGGAATGCTCTTTTGAGCGTTATCGGAAAATATTCCAGCTAGAATTTCCGTCTGCTTAAAATTTTTATTCATGTTGGTTCCTATTATTCAATCGTTAAAATTTCAGAAAATCCGGTCATATTAAAGACCTCTTGTATCTCCGGCTTAACATTTTTAATGACCATATTCCCACTTAAGGCTTTTGACTTTTTTTGTATTAAAAGCAAAACTCGCAACCCAGCACTGCTGACAAAGTCCAATTTTTCAAAATCGAGGATTAAGCTAAACCCTTGTACATTATAGTACGCTTCCAGTTCTTTTTGAAAATTTGGTGCCGTGTTTGTATCTAAGCGACCTTCCATATCTACTACCGTATTTTCATTTTCTTTTTTAAATTCAATATTCATTTTTCTCCTCATCTTCTATTAAATTTTTTTAACTAACAAACTCTTTACTCTTCTCATATTAAAATTCTATTAAATAGAATTTTAATTCTCAATGTATTTCATTTATGCTAAATTACCGTTGTTATTGTTTTGAATAATTTAAAAACATTTTCATCATTTTGGTAGTTATATTCAATTTTATCCACACTTTTTTTTACCATAAGCAACCCCAGCCCTCCATAATCACGTTCATCCAAAGTCATGTTGACATCGGGTTCTTTTACAGAAAGGGGATCAAACGGAGTGCCCTTGTCTTTGAAAGTAAATATAATCTGATTCGTTGATGTTTCTATCTCAATTTCCACATCGCCTTTATTTTTATCGTTCGCATTATCCTGATATGCATAATTTGCAATATTTGTGAATATTTCTTCGCATACCATTTCCAACACACTAATTTGAGCCCCTTTTATAAAGTCTTTCTCTAACGTGTCTTTTATAAATTGATAAAGAGCATCTAAATTAGTTGTATCTGCCGACAAAATGATTTTATTTTTCATATCAGCCCTCAAATCTATAAATTTCTTTATATCATAACATATTACTTTTTTCAGCGCAATCATATAAAATGTTAATTAATATTCACTTATTGCTATCTTATCCACCTAACAACTTTAATAAAAAGATTGATAAAAGTCGTTAAAATCAACATTTATCAACAGTCAGAAGCATCTTCGATGCTTTATTCTATTTTCATTTACAACCTTGCAAATTTCTTTTACAAGTTGTTTACACTCTATTTACATTCTTCATAAAATGTGGTAGAATTACACCACTTAAACTAAGTCTAATGTAGGTATATCGATACCCTGCATTAAAAAAGAGGGAAGGAATGTCATGAAACAGAAACCGTTTATTTCTATAATTATTATCTTACTTGTTCTCCTTACCGCAATTATATTTTTTCGAGACAGTGGCCAAGTAAGAAGCGAAATGAAATCCTATAACGAGGCGGGTACTTACACCGTGAAGGAAACGTACAAAAATGCTGAGATCACCGCTGCCGGTGTAACCATTGAAAATGCAACCTTCACTGGAAATGTTTCCATTACCGACGCCATTGTTGATGGCGAAATTCATCTGACGTCCTGTGATGTTAATGGAGAATTATTTGTCTATGGCGGAGATACCATTTATCTCAACAATGGAACCTACCAAAAGGTTACTGTTGATAAACAAGGGGTTAAAATCATTCTGCTTGGCGATGCCACCATTGACACCCTTGATGCTAAATCACCCTGCACCATTGTGGCCAGTGAGCAAAGCAAAATTACAAACCTGATTGTGGAAAAAACTGCCAGCCGTACTTCCATCACTTCCCAGGATAGCGGAACCATTTCAACCATTCAGGCAAACGGAATCGCTGATATTATTCTAAACACACCTACAAAATCAGTTACCTTTGGCCCGGATGCTACCGGCTCAACCCTTGTCGCCAATGCTGCGGTAGAAAAAATACAAACGGAATCCAAGGTTATGCTGACCATTAATGCAAATGTCGGTTCGCTAATTATAACTGGCGCTGGGGGCGGTACAACTGTGACACTTGGCAACAACGCAACCATTGCTTCCCTTGGTACTGATGCACTTGTCGAAATTACCGGTTCCGGCAGCGTGACTAGCGCGACCACCAATAATGCATCAAATCTTACCGGTACCATTACTCCCGGAATCATTAACATTACAACCGCGCCATTGAACAATGATCCAACTGGTGGTCTGACGATATCCGCAAAAACTTCCACGACAAGCACCACCGGAACATCAAGCGCATCAAAGACTTCAGGAACATCAAACACATCAAATACTGCCGCATCTTTAACCAATAATACTGCCTGGTATGCCGAATCCGGCAATTCAAGTAGTCTTATCAATCCCAAATATGATACTCCTGCTGTTAATACCCCCGCTGATTCTGACTCTGTCTCCGTTACCAGTGTTCAAGTTTTACCGGTTGAAGCGGATGTCTTTATGGGTAGCACTTTGACATTAAGCGCCGATATTCGTCCGGAAAACGCGACCAATAAAACGGTCTCTTGGGAATCTGCTAATCCGAAAATTGCTACCGTCAGCAATGGTATTATTACCCCGGTTTCTAACGGTGAAGTCATGATCGTTGCCAGAACTCAGGATGGCGATAAAACAGATTTCTGTAAGGTAACGGTTAAAACCAATATCACTGCGGTAACAATGATTGATACCATCGATGCTGTCAATAACAACATTTCTGAAGCCATTGCGTACAACGAAAATTACACGCTTCCGGTCAGTGTGACGGTACGTGGCTATGGCAGCAACGATACCTTCTCCTGTTCAGTAACCTGGACTCCGGAATCTGCTGATAATAAAAAAGTTGGTGAAACAACCTATGTCGGCACGTTAATCATGCCAGGCGGGTATTACAATTTTGATAACATTCAACCAAAGATACAGTTGACAGTGAAATCACAACCCGTTATTGCGGTTAGCTCAGCTCTAACTTCCCAACGCATTTACTTAAATGGCAACCCTGCTTCACTCTCTGTGGACGCAACGGTAACGGAGGGTAAAACGCTGAGTTACCAATGGTTCCAACGAATCGGAACGGTTGACACAACCCTCGATGGTGAAACTGGATCAGCGTATGATCCAGATCAATCCACAACTCCGGGCACTGTTTACTACTATTGCATTTTAACTGCTGAAAATGCCGATCCGGTTACCAGGCTGGCCGGTATTGTTGTGACCAGTACTAATCCGGCTAACCCCGCGGCGCTGGCTGAAATGCCCAAAATAACCTCTCAGCCGGTAAATGTTTCCGGCACAACTGCCGGCTCCCCAGTTTCCCTTTCGGTGGAGGCCAATGTTGATAACGGCGGAACCTTAACCTACCAATGGTTTACCCGCACTGAAGCAATCAACGCCGACGGAACGGCAATCCCCGGAGCTACTGGTAAAACTCATAGTTTTAATGCCCCTGACACTGCCGGCACCACCTATTATTATGTGGAAATCACAAACACCGACGCCGGTCGCTCTTCAACCACGACCGTGAGCCTTCCCGTATCTGTTACCGTCATTTCTTGAAATTTAAAAGAGTTGTTATCTGATTAAACATCATCAGACAACAACTCTTTTTTTATTTAATCACTATTCTCAAACCAGTTGAAAATGAACTTATTCCATTTCAACAACAAGTTCTCCTGATTGAACACTCTGTCCTTCTGAAACATAAATACTTTTCACTACGCCGTCTTCACTGGCCACCATTTCAGTCTCCATTTTCATCGCTTCAACAATAACCAAGGCCTGGTTTTTAACAACGATATCCCCTTCATTTACGAGTACTTTAAGGACAGTTCCCGGAATACCTGATCCGATTTGTTTTTTATTCTTTGGATCTGCTTTAAGCATCGTCACCTTTTGTTTTGCAGAAAGGCTTCGTTTGTCTTCAATGTAAATTTCTCTGCGGAATCCATCTACCTCAAACATAACGGGGCACATGCCCTCGTCGTTCGGAGCTCCCATGTTAACAAATTTAATAATCAGACGCTTCCCTTTGGATATTTCCACATCGATGACCTCGCCTTTTTTAAGTCCGTAGAAGAAAGCATGACTTTCCATCCGCATAAAATCGCCATAATCCTGAATGAAATCCAAGTATTCCCGAAAAACTTTTGGATACAAAGCTACACTTAGCACTTCACGATCATTCAATTCATAATCGTATTCATCCCTGAACTCTTTTCGGATTGCATCAAAGTCTTCGTCTGGAAGCAACGCACCTGGTCGTACGGTAATCGGTTCAATTCCCTTTAAAACAATTTTTTGCAATTCAGGATCAAATCCACCTTCCGGCTGACCGATCATACCGCTATAAAAGTCAACCAGAGAATCAGGATAAGAGAGGTCCTTGCCTTTTGTTTTAATGTTATCAGCGGTCAAATCATTTTGAACCATAAAAATAGCTAAATCCCCAACCGTTTTAGAACTTGGGGTTACTTTAACAATATCCCCCAGCATCAGGTTGGCTTCTTTATATTTGTCTTTAACTTCTTTAAATTTATGACCCAGACCAAAACTTTCCACCTGAGCTCTCAGATTTGAATATTGCCCCCCCGGAATTTCGTATTTGTAAATCTCTGTCGATCCAGATTTCATCTCTGATTCGAAATTTCCGTATACCTGGCGGGTTGTTCCCCAATAATCTGACAGCAACTGCAGATTATCCTCATTCAATTCGGTATCTCTCGGCGTGTTTTTCAACGCCGCCACGATGGAATTAAGCGCTGGCTGAGAAGTTAAACCGCTCATGCCATTAAAGGCGGCATCCGCAATTTCAACGCCGGCCATACATGCCATCAGGACCGTAGCTACGCCATTTCCGGTGGTGTCATGGGTATGCAGATGGATCGGCATTTTTACTTCTTCTTTTAAAGTTTTGATCAGCTTATGTGCGGCCGCTGGTTTTAGCAATCCTGACATATCTTTGATGGCTAAAATGTGAGCGCCGGTATTTTCAATTTCGTGAGCCATTTTAACATAATAATCCAAATTATATTTTGTTCGTGATTCATCCAGGATATCACCAGTATAGCACATGCTGACTTCAGCAACTTTTCCTGTTTTTAATACTTCTTCAATGGAAATTTTCATGCCATCCATCCAGTTAAGTGAGTCGAAAATACGGAAAATGTCAATCCCATTCTTTGCCGATTCCTGGACAAAAGCACGGATGACATTATCCGGGTAATTTTTATATCCGACCGCATTTGCTCCGCGCAGAAGCATCTGAAAACAAAGGTTGGGAATACGCTTTCTTAATTCATCCAACCGTCTCCATGGCGATTCTTTTAAATAGCGATAGGCAACATCAAAGGTTGCTCCTCCCCACATTTCCAATGAAAACAAATCAGGAGCCAAAGCTGCCGTTTCCCGGGCTATTTTAATCATATCTCGACTTCTGACACGGGTTGCCGCAATAGACTGGTGAGCATCCCGGAAAGTGGTATCACAAAGCAAAAGTTTGTTCTGGCTTTTAATCCACTTGACTAAACCATCCGGTCCCTGTTCATCCAAAATTTGTTTGGTCCCGGTGAAGTTTGTATCCACTGGAATTTCCGGGATAAAAGGTTCATCGAAATCCGGTTTATTTCCAAATGTTTCGTTAACAATAATATTTCCAAAATAACGAAGGACATTTGTACCTTCACTTTTTTGTTCTTCAATATCAAATAATTCCGGATGATCATCAATAAATTTCGTATCGCAATTTCCATGAATAAACATTGGATGCTGGAGCACATTGATTAAAAAATCTTTATTCGTCTGAACGCCTTCAATATCCATTTCTCTAAGTGCTCGAACGGCTTTTCGTCTGGCATCCTCGAAGTTTCTGGAAAAAGATGTACTTTTAACCAGCAAGCTATCATAATAAGGGGAAATTTCCGCTCCGGTAAAGCCGTTTCCAGCATCAAGCCGGATCCCAAAACCGCTGCCGGTTCGATAAACATCCAGTCGTCCGGTGTCCGGCATGAAATGGTTTTTAGGATCTTCGGTCGTAACACGACACTGAATTGCAGTTCCCCTTGTTTTTATGGAATCCTGACTTGGAATTCCGACTTCTTCAGAATGCAATGGTAAACCTTGCGCGATTAAAATTTGTGATTGCACCAAATCGATGCCGGTAACCAATTCTGTCACCGTATGTTCAACCTGAATACGGGGGTTCATTTCAATGAAAAAATGGTCGCCGTTTTTATCCATCAAAAACTCGATGGTGCCGGCATTACGGTAGTTTACTTCTTTAGCCAATTTTAGGGCATCTTTACAAATTGCCTGCCTCTGTTCCTCAGTTATACTGAGCGATGGCGTGAATTCCACAATCTTTTGATGTCGTCTTTGGATGGAGCAATCTCTTTCAAACAGATGAACAACATTGCCATAATTATCCCCTAAAATTTGAACTTCAATATGTTTAGGTTCTTCTAAATATTTTTCGACAAAAATAGTTCCATCACCGAAAGCTTTAGTCGCTTCGCTGGTGGCTGAGTGAAATTCTTTGAGCAAATCTTTTTCATCTCGAACAATACGCATGCCGCGACCGCCCCCCCCGGCAGCTGCTTTTAGAATAATCGGATACCCTGCTATCTTGGCATACTCAATGGCCTCATCATCAGAATTGATGGGTTTCTCCACCCCTGGAATCGTGGGAACATTAACGCTTTTCGCCACAATCTTCGACTGAATTTTATCTCCCATTTTTTCCATCATTTCATGGGTGGGTCCGATAAAAACAATGCCTTCTTCTTCACAGCGTTTCGCAAAAAGTGGATTCTCCGACAAAAATCCATACCCGGGATGGATGGCATCCACTTCTTTTTTCTTTGCCAGGGTAATAATTTTGTCCATGTCCAAATATGCTTCAACCGGTCCCGTCGTTCCGGTTATCAGATAAGACTCATCTGCTTTTGTTCTAAAAAGCGAGAGTTTATCTTCCTGGGCGTAAATTGCCACGGTGTGAATTCCCAGCTCCTGACATGCTCGAATAATTCGAATAGCAATTTCTCCTCGATTGGCAATCAGTACTCTATTAAATTTCTTCATATTACCTTCAACTTTCTTACGCGCATTTTTATGCATTTCAAAATAAATCTATTTAACTAAATTTAATTGTAGTTATTATATATAATCAACTCCAATTATTAAAGTTATTTTTTTAAAAAAACATGATTGTTTTTGAAAAAATATTACAATTATGACAACCAGCTATTCAATGTTCATCATTTATTGTTCTGTATTGTACGTCGCACTATTAATGTTACACTTAAAAAGCTTCTGTTTTACTTTATTTTCACTCGTGATTATTTTGAAAACCCTGCTGATCTCCTTTACAATCATCTTCTGATTTTTCGACTTCCTCAACTTGTGAATTTTCAGCTGTTTCCTTGGCCTCATTTATCTCATTTTCCAGGCGTTGAAACCCATAACGCTTTTCAGTTGCTTGATCCATTTTACTATTTCCTGAATATAAAGTTTTTGAGATACGACTAACTATAAAATAACCGGGAACAACAATCGCGACTATGATTAAAAACATCATCAAATTGCTCATCAACTGTTACCTCTTATCTTGATTTGTTTTTTGATCATTAATCCACTGATTTTGATAAACTTTACTGCTGTCCAGCAGTTCTTGAATAAACCCTTTATAGGCAACCGCATACTCTTTGTTTTTAAGCTGGTTCAAATTTTTTTCTTTGACCTTCTCTTCTCGATTTTGATCGAATATCTGATCATCATTATTGTATTTATATTCAGCAACGGCCTTGATGCAATCCATCCGTCTTTCGAAAAGCACCCGCATTTCAGCATCAATCTCATCAATTGTCTTTCGAATTATTTCCAGTGACATAAATAATCTCCTCCCACTCTATATTAAAAAATCTGCCAAACAAATGGCGGTTGCCGCCTCTACCACGGGAAAAGCTCTGATCACAATGCAAGGATCATGACGTCCTTCAATTTTTAGAAGCGCCTCTTTCTTTTCGGCCAAATTAATGGTCTGCTGTTCTTTTCCAATCGAAGGTGTGGGTTTCACTGCGACTCGAAAAACGATTGGCATGCCATTTGAAATACCGCCGTTTATTCCGCCATTGTTATTGGTTACTGTTTCTATTTTGTGATCGCTTATCCGCAATGAATCGTTCACCTGAGAACCGCGTTTAGCTGATATTTCAAAACCATCGCCGAAGGTGACCCCTTTAACCGCCGGAATGGAAAACAACAAACTGGAAAGACGACTCTCAATGGATTCGAAAAAGGGATTTCCAATGCCTGGTTTTAAACCAGTTACAAAACCTTCAACAATTCCCCCCACTGAATCATGTTCTTCCATAGCGGCGATGATTTCCTGTTTCATTGCTTCTTCGAGAGCAGGAGTATAGAGTGGAAAGGCGGGATTTTTAAATCCTTTTATCAGCTCTTGATATTCCTTCCAATAAGCAATCGCATCATCTTTTACCCCGCCAATAGCAACAATTCGGCTGCCAATACCAATCTCTGGTTCAAGGGCTCTTAACACCTCTTTTGCGATTGCACCGGCAAAAACAAGCGGTGCGGTAAGACGGCCTGAAAAATGTCCGCCGCCGCGATAATCCTGAAAGCCTTTATATCGGATGCTGCTGGCATAATCAGCGTGTCCGGGGCGCATCAGATCTTTGGTTTTTGAATAATCACCAGAGCGGGTATTTTCATTACGGATCAGTCCCGCTAAAGGGGCTCCGGTTGTTTTCCCGTTAAATACGCCACTGAGTATTTCAATCTGATCCCCTTCTTTTCGGGGGGTTGCCAAGGGATTTCCCCTGGCTGCCCGGCGGTTTAGTTCATGCTGGACTCTTATCAAGTCAATATCAATCCCGGCGGGAAGGCCGTCAATCACCGCGCCGATTCCTTCTCCATGAGACTCTCCAAAAATTGATAGTTTAAGCTTGTTTCCCCAAGTTGATCCCAATAACTTCACCTCCCAATCTTTCAAAATCTTCCCAAAAATGCGGATATGACTTATTCACTGCTTCTGCCCCATCCAAGATTATCTTCTTTTCGGATCGAATCGATGCCATCGCCACAGCCATCGCAATGCGATGATCGTTATGACTCGTGACTCTTCCGCCGGTGAAGTTTTCAACACCTTGAATAATCAGGCCATCCGGCGTTTCAGTTGCGTTTCCCCCCAGGATGTTGATCACATCCGCCGTTGCTATCAGTCGATCTGATTCTTTGAACCGTAGACGCTCGCCATTAATAATGGTTGTTGTTCCCTTGCTCAAACTTCCAAGAACCCCTAAAATAGGAACTAAATCTGGACATTGTGACACATCGATGATCATTCCTTGAGTTTTTGAATTTTTAACCACGATCGTATCAGACTGAGTCTGAATGTCTCCGCCCATGGCTTTGAGAATATCCACAATCACTTTATCTCCCTGATTGGAGGTCAGATTTAAGTCTTTACATTCAATCGATTCCCCTATTATTCCAGCAACCAGCCAAAACGCGCCCTGGGAAAAATCACCTTCGACACGATAATTACAGGGTGAATAAGCCTGGTTTCCCTGAATGTAAAATCGTTGGTCATTCTCATTAACAATCTCAATTCCAAACGATCTTAAAACATCCAGAGTGATATCAACATAAGGCTTCGATTCCAACTTCGTTGTCAATTCAATCACTGAATTCCCTGAAAGTAACGGCAGGGCGAAAAGCAATCCGGTAATGAACTGGGAACTGACACCGCCACTCAATCGATAGGTTCCCGGTTTTAGTTTACCTTCTAAAGCCAGCGGCAAATCCTGTCCGTCCTTGAGATGTTCGAAATAAATTGACTTCTCTTTAAAAATATCATAGTAGGGATCCATCGGACGCGTTACCAGTCGTCCTTTTCCAGTGATAACCACCCGGTGTGACTGAAGTAATATAATTGGGATAATAAAACGCAGGGTCGATCCTGATTCATTACAATCAATTGATTCAGTATTTAATTGGAGAGGGTCGCAGCCTTTAATTTCTAAAGTATAACGATGATTTAATTCTTTCTGATACGTTATGATTGCACCTAGCGCTTCCATGGCCTGACAGGTGGCGATCATATCCTTGGATAACAGAACATTCGCTATTACGCTTTTTCCCTTAGCTAATCCAGCTGAAATAATTGCTCGGTGGCTCACACTTTTTGATGGGGGAATTTCCAGTCTGCCGCTTAGTTTTTCTGGGCTAATCTCAATAGTTTCCATTTTTATCCTCATCTATTCCTATAACATAAAACTTATTATTAAATTATCTAAACAACTCAATGGCCTGCTGCTTCTGCATTTTTAAGATTTGGGCTTTGCCAATTTTTTCTAAGGCACAGATATAAAGGCTATCATTCTCAAATTTTTTATCGGTAAACAGAATTTCCTGAACCTTATCCAAGGGCATTTTTGGCAGTTTGGTCGGCAAGCCATAGGCTTCTAAAATTTCAATGAGATTAGTATAAGTGTCCCGTTGTGAAATACCCTCTTCCACTGTCTTTTTTGTAATTTGCGCCATGCCGATAGCCACAGCTTCTCCATGAGAATATTTTTTGAATTTGAAATAGGTTTCGACGACATGCCCGACGGTATGTCCAAAGTTTAATATCCGTCGCACCCCCTGCTCATGCTCATCTTCCTGGACGATATCCCGTTTTATCTTACAGCATTTGGCAATGATATCTTCCATATCTTCCATCAGATCTTCATGATAGGTGTAGCTCATTAATTTAACAAACAATGGGGCGCTGCTGATGCAGCCGTATTTAATGACCTCACCCATTCCATCCATTAAAAAGTGATCTTCCAGAGTTTCTAAAAAAAGCGGATCGATGAGTACGGCTCGGGGTTGATGAAATGCTCCGACCAGGTTTTTTCCATAATCCAAATCAATTCCCACTTTTCCGCCGACACTGCTATCGACCTGCGCCAATAAAGATGTCGGCATCTGGATTAAGTCAATCCCTCTGAGGTATGTTGCCGCACAAAAACCGCCTAAATCACCGACAACCCCTCCGCCGAGAGTGAGGATCGCATCCGTTCTGGTAATATTGCACTTAACGAGTTCATCATATATCGTTGCGGTTTCTTCCAGACATTTGCTTTGTTCTCCTGGGGGAATCACAATACTGTAGACCTTTGGACCGGCAAGGCGTACCTGACGTTCAATATCACTTAAATATTCTTTGGCAACATTTTTATCGGTAATAATAACAACCTTATGATACTGTGAAAAAAGGGCTTTCATTTGCGACAAACGCCCTTTAAGTCCTTTTTCAATAATAATTGGGTATTGGTGCGTATTTTCTGTTTTACAAACTAGTTCCTTCATTCTTTCAGCTCCTTTAAAATCTTGAGGTTTATTATATCATAATTTCATATTTTAAAAAATCCGTCTTTGACGAGACGGACTCTTGATCTTGAAATTAAATTAAACTATCATAATATTTTCTATCTGCTTGCTTATCGATCTTCTTTAAAATAGTTTTTCCCCAACCATGCCGGTTCTTTTTTATTGTTTATCTTGCGCATTGATGTGAACAGCAAAACGAAAACGGTCGCCAAATAGGGCAAAGCCGTAAACAAATAAATTGAAACCGGAAGATTGTACTTTTGCAGCCAAAAGCTTGCAATATCCAAGGCCCCAAAGAAGTATGCCCCCAGCATCGCCTTTCCCGGATTCCACATTGCGAAAATAACCAGACATACCGCAATCCACCCTCGTCCACTTACTACATTTACTGGATAGACGCTGATGTAAACTAAGGATAAGAATGCTCCGCCCAATCCGCAAAGTGCACCGCAAAGGACGATATTGAAATATTTATACTTATCAACCGGGATTCCACTTGCATCGGCTGCCACGGGATTCTCGCCAATCATCCGCGTATTTAAGCCCCACTTGGTTTTGTAAAGATAAAGATAGATCGCAATCACAAGAATATAGGAAAAATATACATAAACACTTTGATTAAAGAATATATCGCCAATAAAAGGGATATCTCCCAAGAAAGGCAGTTTTATTGGTTGAAAAAAGGTCGTAATCGCTTCCGGAACTTTCTTTCCAACAAAAGTCTTTCCAAAAAAAGCTGCAAAGCCAACTCCGAAAATACTTAAGGTCAGTCCAGTAACCGTTTGGTTTGCTTTGAAACTAACGGTTAGCAAGGCATAAATAAGCGCACCTGCCGCACCTGCCAGGGCCGCACAGAGAACCGCGGCAAAGGGATTTCCGAAAGTAAATCCGGCAATAAATCCGATGACTGCACCCATTTGCATCATTCCTTCAACCCCAAGGTTTAAGTGTCCCACTTTCTCGGAAATAATTTCTCCCAGGGTTGCATAAAGCAAACATGTTCCGGCTTTAACGGCCGCACTTAAAAAAAATATAAATTCCATTTAGGCAACCTCCCTTTTCTTTTTGTCCGATGTAATCCGATACTGTAAAATGAATTCACTGCCAAGAATAAAGAACAGGACAATCGCCTGGACCATCTCGGCGACGGAGCCTGGGATCTGAAACGCTGTTTGAATATAAGATGCACCCTGAAGCAATATCGCAAAGAAGAACGAATTCATCACCACAAAAGGTACCTTAAGGCCTGAAAGCCAGGCCACAATAATAGCCGTAAAACCAAGTCCGCCGGTAATTTCAATTGAAAGAGCGCCGCTCACTCCGCTGATTTGGAACATTCCCACCAGACCGCAAAGACCACCACTGACCATGGCTGCAATGATCACTGTTTTGGTGATATTGATTCCGATATAACGGGCCGTGTTCTCACTTTCACCTAATACCGTAATCTCAAATCCGATTTTTGATTTATTCATAAAGAAATACATGACCAGAATAATAATGACGGTGAAAAGGATGCTTAAATTAAACCCACTGATGCTGGGTAACAGTGCATTTCCCGGAAGATTAGCAATTTTTGGCATGCCATTTGCCGCTGGATCCTTCCAAAAATCATATTGTAACGCGGTGACAAAAGTCAATGCAATATAATTTAACATCAGCGTGAATAATGTTTCATTTGTCCCAAAACGAGCTTTAAAAAAGGCCGGAATCATCAGCCAAACCGCTCCGAAGATGAAAGCCAGCAACGCCATGCATAAAAGCATAATTGGCAGCGGCAGATTAGGCAGGAGCCTGACGACAAGGGTTGCCCCCACTGCCCCCATCAAGAACTGTCCTTCAGCCCCAATATTCCAGAATTGCATTTTAAAAGCAACCATCACCCCTAATGAAAGTACCAATAAGGGTACCATTTTTTCGATGGTTGCGCCAAACCGATGGATACTTCCAAAACAGCCCTGGAAAATTCCAATATAGAGTTCAATGGGATTTGCACCTGCAAAAGCAACAATAATTGATGACAAAACAAGTGCTGCCAGAACTGCACCGACACGTATAAGTATTTTGTCCCGAGTTTTAGAAACTTCTTTTTTTACAATATGGATCATTGTTCTTCACCCTCATCCATTACCCCTGACATCATCAGCCCAATGGATTCTTTCGAAGTTTTTCTTGGATCAACAATACCCGTTACTTTTCCTTCACATAATACCATAATCCGATCGCAAAGACTCATTAGGACATCCAGGTCTTCGCCAATATACATAATGGGTTTCATCTTGGCTTTTTGAGCATTCAATAATTCATAAATAATTTGAGACGATCCAACGTCCAATCCCCGGGTGGCATAAGCCGTAATCATTAGCTTGGGATCAAGTGCGATTTCCCGGCCTAACAATATCTTTTGGATATTTCCGCCGGAAAGAAGACTAACGGCATGATTCTCTATCCCTGGTGTTGAAACATTTAGCTTTTCAACCAGCAACTCTGCTTTTCCACGGGAAACAACTCGGGAAATTCCCAATCCTTTTTTATTTCGATAATCTTTAAGTAAAACATTGTCGATAATATCCATAGACGATACCAGCCCCATTCCCAGACGATCCTCGGGAACAAAACTCAAACTGATCCCCATCTCATAAATTTTTTCCGGCGTTTTGCCAACAATATTTTCACCTTCAAAAACAACTTCGCCGCTCTTGATCGGGTATAATCCTGCGATCCCTTCACACAGCTCTTTTTGTCCACTTCCCGCGATCCCGGCGACCCCAAGAATTTCTCCTGCATAAAGATCAAAGGTCACATTATCTAAAATCGTTACCTTATTACGATCGATGGCAGTCATTGATTTTACTTCTAAAGACTTTTCTCCTCGTTCCACCTCAAGAAATGGGACATTCAGCTCCATAACATCCCCAACCATCATTCCGGCCAACTCCTGAGGTGTTGTTTCGCTTTTTTTTACGGTCTGAATGGTCGTTCCCTTCCTCATAATGGTAATCCGATCACTGATTTCCATTACTTCTTCCAATTTGTGCGTAATAATAATGACCGAGCAGCCGTTACTGACCATTCTTCTGATAATTCCAAATAGGTTTTCGATCTCCTGCGGCGTCAGCACCGCGGTTGGCTCATCTAAAATTAAAACATCCGCACCGCGATACAATACTTTGAAAATTTCCAAACTTTGCTTTTCGGCGACTGACATTTCATAGACTTTTTTAAATGGCTCGATATCCATTCCCAATTTATCGATCAATTTCCCCATCTCATCTAAAATCTTTTTTTTATTTAAAAAAGGGGTTGTCCTGCGACTGCCTGCCGCAATATTTTCGATGGCGGAAAAAGCTTCCACCAATTTATAATGCTGCGGCAGCATGCCAATCCCTAAGTCCAGCGCATCTTTAGGGGAGCTGATATTGACGACCTGTCCCTTCACTTCGACAGAACCCTCATCCGGCATATAGATACCGTTGAGGACGTTCATCAGTGAACTTTTTCCCGCCCCATTCTCGCCTAATATGGCATGTACTTCTCCCTTTTTTAATGAAAATTCCACATGATCCAGGGCTTTGACTTTGCCAAAAACCTTCGTGATGTTTTTCATCTTTACAACATAATCATTATTCATGCTTTCACCTTTACTATAAAATAGCGGACAGAGTCTTTAAGGCTCTGTCCGTTATTACATTTTCTGACTAGTTTACACTGCCAACCACGTTGTCGACAAACCAATCCATGCTTAATTCCGCTTCATCAGTCAGCACCGTACCGGCATTCACTCGTACTGTTCCAGTTTGATCTTTTATCTCGCCTGCAAAAACATTGAGTGTTCCCGCTTTAATTGCTGCTGTTGCCGTATCAACCTGGGCTTGAGCCGATCCTGGTGCCAGCTTTGTTATAGTATCAAGTGAAACAATACCGTCATTCATGCCGCCCCAATATGTATCAGATTTCCAGGTACCATCGATGACCGCTTGAACTCTCTCGGTATAATAACCGCTAAAATCCCAAAGCGGTGCTGTCATATATACTTCCGACATCGTTGTAGCTGCGCTTAGATCATAACCAATCGATAATTTTCCGGCTTCCTTAGCTGCTTCCATAACAGCTGTTGAATCTTGATGTTGAGCTGTTACGTCGCATCCTTGCTGAATCAAAGCTTCGGCTGCGGCTTTTTCAACGGTCGGGTCATACCATGTATTGGTCCACGATACATTTACAGTTGCAGTTGGATTTACCGATTTTACGCCCAACGCAAAGGCATTAATTCCCCGAACACATTCTGGAATTGGCATTGCTGCAATATATGCAATTTTATTTGTTTTTGTCGTTAAACCGGCGACAATTCCTGATAAATATCGAGGTTCTTCAATTCGTCCGAAATAAGTTCCTAAATTATCAGATGTCATATAGCCTGAGCAATGTTCAAATTTAACATCCGGGAATTCTTTAGCAGCCTCTACCATGCCATCCATAAAACCATAACTGGTTCCAAAAATAATTGTACAGCCCTGATCAACCATATCTCTGACTGTTGAGACAACGGCACTTTTTTCTTCTGCTACATTTTCTTTCACTACTGTCTCAACTTTACCGTTAAAGTGCTCAACCATTTTTGCGCGGCCTTGATCATGAACTTGTGACCAACCGCCATCATCGGCAGGACCGACATAAAGAAAACCAACCTTAGTCACTGCATTCGTTTTTGATGTCGAGCCTGAACTACATCCTACAACACTGACTACAACCATAATCAGCGCTAGCATCAATACTCCCAATTTCTTTTTCATTCTGTTCCTCCTAATTATAATTAGTGCAACCTGTTAAAATAAACAGTCTTACCCACATTAGTATTCTACCTAAAAAGCAGCTAAAATGCAATCTAAAAAAAGCAAAACAACAGGGTGCATTTATTGTTGATTTTTGTTGCAATCAACCCATTAATTCGTTATTATTATAATAGGTAAACAGGGTGAACTAAAACCTTCACCTTAGAAAAGGTACGTATTTTCATTTTGAAAGGAGTGTCGTTTTGAAAAAAGAAAAGAAAAGCAAGAAGTTGGATGCCAAAGAAGGTAAGGATTCAAAAAAAGAAACAAAAAAGAAAAACCTGAATGAAGAAAAAAAAGTGGGTGTTGTCAGTAAAAAATCAAAATCTGTTCCGCAAGACAACATTCAGCCAACGGCAGGGGTTGATTATGCTGCGGTAAAAAAACTCATGATTGATTCAGCCGTTCTTTACCAAAATATTCTTGTGTTACCCCAGGCTTTTAATGTCAGTAATCATTCATACTCCTTATTCCCTTCAGAGCTCAAAGCTCTTGATATGATTGGTCACTTTTCTGGCATCAACTTAACTCAACTTGCAAATAAAATAGGAATTTCTAAGAGCGCCATTTCAAAATGCACCGCTAAACTTTTAGAAAAAGAACTGATAAAAAAAGAAAAATCACCGATTAATGTTCGGGAAGTTGTTTTTACACTCTCTGATGATGGTCAAGCAATTTTTTCTCAGCTAGATTATGCCCATTCTGATCTGTTCAGACCTTTTAATCGTGTTCTTGAAAGCCTTTCCATCCAAGAAACTAATGAACTTCATCATGTGTTTTTAGATATTCATTCGCGTTTAGAAGAAATCCTTGACAATCTCTAACTTTAAATTATAAACCAGTGACACATCAAAAAGACAACTCTAAATTTGAAGGTCAGCATTTATCTGGTTGTAACCAATCCTGGTGACAATCAAAACAGCGACAATAATGTTGGCCTTTAAATTTTTTCAATTCGACCTATAACAATTGACACTATTGCATCAGGTTATTTGAATTATTTTTGTTTTCGCCCTGATTTACTTTCTTATAAGTCTCCTCATCGATCATTCCATAACTTTCCAGCTTCAACGTCATTGTCTTTTCAGATAACACTTCCCCTTTAATTTCGAAATCAGTTGTTTTCAAAATTGGTTGATAATTCTCCACTTCCTGAAGAAAGCGAATGGAGTTCGCCTCATTCCCGGTATAAATAATTGCAAATGAACACCTGGCCAGATATCTTCCATCCGGTCCTTTGATTGTTTTATCTTCATTTTCAAGGAATTCATTTTCCATTGCCAGACCAACAACATCATCCATTTGAGTATCGATTGGATTAAATTTAACAGCGATTAATTCGACTTCCGCTTTCTCTGCCATTTTAACGATACCTGAATATAATCCTACAGAATCAATATTTTCCGGAATACTGATCTTGTATTCTTCAATTTTTTCGCGAATTTTTCCGAATTCTGATAAATATTCTATCTCCGTCATTTTTTCTGGAAAACCAATACTGATGTTGTTTTTTTCTGCTATCATTTCTTTATTAGCGACAACCATTTCATATTCCGGAACCAGAAACAATGCTGTTAGCATAATGATAAAGGCCGCGAGAATCAGTCCTTTTTCAATCTCTAACTTTAACCCTTTATTTGTTGTTTCACTTTTTTCCTGATTCTCCTGATCGATGATACTTCTACTCATATTGAACCTCTGTTGTTTCTATTTCAAATGTAAATTCCCAAATATTTTCGTTGGAAACCTCATTGATGGTATTTTTATGTTCGGCTTCCAGCAATGATTTTTTAGCGGTATCTTGGATGCTGACATTTTTGAACAATTCCTGGGTCATGAGCTTGTCTCTGAACTGAAAAATATCTTCCTGGTTTTTCGTTCGGCCGGATACGGTTAATTCTCCATCAATATATGTATATTCGATTAGATTGACTCCTGGCGGAAGCGAATCATTAACCCCATTCAACGCTTTCAGAGATGTATCCTTATTCCGGGTTAAAACTTTTTCAAGTTTGTTTTGATACTCCAACAATTCATTTTGATCTGAAATATTCTGATAGATAATCTGATCGCCGCTTTTGTTTTTTATAACTTCCTCAACCTGTTGTATTCTATTTAAGAGAACCTGATTCATAACGACCAAACTTCCATATGCCATTAAAAATAAAATAGCGGTCCCCCAAATCGCCAGGATCCACAACTTTCTTCCGGATATTTTTCCCATCTTCTTTTTCCGGGAACGAATTGGCAATAGATTTATTTCTGTCTTCATTGTTGCCTTCCAATCCTATCATTCGATTATTATTTTAACATTCCGCTTAAGCAGGGCAGTAATAAGCAAAGTTCCGCTTCCGTCATTTCTTTTGGAAAATGAAACAAGCTCTGATCTTCCAAAAAAATCGAAAAATATTTGACTTCCTTGTTAATCTTCTCTTTAATGTAATTTAAAACCCCATATTCCAGACTTTTTCCGCCTAATAAATAGATATTGCTATTTTCGTATCCTCTGGCAAGTCCCAATGGTGATTGAAAACTCTCTTTTATTCCTTTAACCACAGATATTAAATAAATTTCGAAATCAGATGAACCACTCATTTCTATCCGTCTCTCTTCCTGAAGAAAACCATGATCATAAAACAACAGACGGGCACTTGTCTGACCCATATCGATTATTAAATCCGCATTCTTTTGATTCTCCGCAAATAATTTTCCCAAAACACTGAATTGCGGTTCAATTCTTTTCAAGCCATGTTTGGTACTATTAAATACCTTGCAATAAGCTTTCAATACTTCTTTATGAACGGCAACTCCCAACACATCCAGCTTTTTATCATCAATACCCAAATATTCAAAAATTTCCGTTCGTTCTTTTGCTAAAAAATCAATCCGCCAGTTATCAAGTTTTTCCGGTATCATAACCTGCATCTTCCAATTGATCGCTTCCTTAACCTCTTCTAATTGCATCATTGGAAATGCAAAGGAGGATACAACCATATTTTTATGATTGATTATCAGCAGCAAATCATCGCTTCTGTGATGTTCTTTCAGCAATGTTCTTAAAAATACCACCAGATCTATTTTTTTTTCAGGAATTCCTTCATTAAAAACATCATTAGGTGTTTTCTCTATCCAGTAGTTTTCAATTTGTATAATCCCTGCGTCGCTGCTAAATCCTTTCGTTATTTTCGTTACTTCTTCTCCTAAATCTACGACCCACTGCCTCTTTTTCTTTTTCATTCCGCCTCCAGCATCTTCCATTTAAACGTTGAAACGAGCCCTTTACTTATTTCATCATTTTTCGGAATAATCTCTATTTCGCCATTGAATTTTTTGTGGAAGTCTCTATAATTACTTTTCACATCAATAAAACGGCAGTTTTCGGATACCACCGTTATAACAATGCTGTAGTTGCCACCATTTTCATCAGCCTGTATGCCATTGGTTCCGCTATAATTAATGTCATTTTCCAGTTCGGATCGAGCAACTGCCATGGCATTTTTTCCGGTTAGAATGCAAAGCTCATAGTCCTGGTTCAAGACATTTGCCTTAAGTTCAACCATCCCCTGAGTTAGTAGGTATCCCACACCTCCAGCCAGCAAGGCAATCACCACAAGCACTAACGGCAGAATAAATCCTTTTTCATTATTGATTATCTTTTTCAAATAATTTCCACCGTCTTTCCATGCCGAATCGTCGTTTTGCGATAAAAACTTTCACCATCAACAGACAAGGTGTATTCCAGCACAATTTCATTATTTGGTCCCAATGAAAGAGAAAACTCCTGAATGTTGTCGGTAAACTGACTGTTTCCCCCTGAACCAATTGAATTGAGACTCCCTTTATATACTTTATAACGTCTTAAAAAGCCATTTCTAAATTGATAATAATTATAATATAGATCTGGACTTTCTAAATCCTGTAAATAAACACGACCAGATTTGACTATTATTCGCTCGGATTCTAAAACTTGTTTTTGAAAATAGAGGTTTAAATAGCGTTCATTATAGGAAACCTTCTGATTGGTTTCAGCTTTTTGGTCGATGCTGTTGACAAATATCAAGCCTGACAAAAGCATCACTAAAACCAGCGAAATGACCATCAGCGCTGTTATTACTTCAATGAGGGAAAACCCTTTATTATTGTCAAACCGGATGATCACCATGACCTCCAGGAAACTTTGATATAGAAGTACTTTTCTGCGCTATTTTTCCCTTTATGTATAATCTTAATTGTATACAAACCCGACTGATCGTCCCCCTGAATTTCTTCCAGCCGATAACCCGAGTATTTACCCTGCAAAACAGAATCCACCTTTTCGGAAAGGGTTAAAGCGGTTGAATCACCTAAACGCCCGTTAATCTCATCAGCAATACTGTTTATTTCAATGGACTGTTCGAAAATACTTTTTGATACCATCTCAGTTTTAATCGCCATTCCATAAAGCCCAAGGATGGTGGCAAGACCAAATCCGCAAATAGCAATCGCGATAATTGCTTCCACCAATGTATAACCATTTTGCACGCCCAATACCCATTTATAAAAACCTTTAAATTTATGGTTCATCCAAATAAATCCTTCCGTTTCCGAGTTGTACTATTATTTTTCTGGTTACCCCAATGGGACTGACAAGATTAACTGTTCCTCCTTGCGACACCGTCCCATGCCCATATAAATTCAACGCAATCTCCTTGGTATATGAACCGGTATAACTAAAAGTATTCGCTGGAATAAAAACAATATGATGAACTTTATCTTTCGTCCATGAAATTTGCATGCCATTATCAAGAAAGCGAACCTGTCGATAATTTCCATCCATAATGGCTTCATTTTGATACTGAAGTAATGTATATAACGTTTTTTCGCATTCCTCGTTAAAAGCTCTTTCTGTTATTTTTCCTTTTCCGCTCAAATTGATACTGAACATGGATACCGTTAGCAAAGATAAAATTGCCAATGTCACCATGAGTTCCATTATTGTAAATCCATTTTGCGCTCTATTTGATTTCTCCTTTGAATACTTTGCCTCTTTTCTCTTTTGTAAGCTTATTTTAAAGTCGTTGATTCTTCGTACTATGTTAATCACTTCACGGAATCCGTTATACTGACTGTTTTTGTTGTTGAATTATAAGTAAATTTTTTTCCCTTACTCACTGGTGCTATCGCCATATCTTTAATATAGCCCATTTTGTTCAGCTCGGTAATCAACTCATCAAACGAAGAGATCGACGATGGGATCACTTCCCTTTCGGCCTCATATAATTCTATGGCACTTTGAACAATGCGGACATTTGCCTGATCTGTTCTTGCCTGTGAATTAATAAGAACGCCAGTGAATCGTGGCAGTGCCAAGGCTGTTAACGCTCCTAAAATGGCAATTACTACAATCACCTCAATCAGAGTAAAGCCGAAAACGTTTACATCTCGTTTAATATAATTACCATTTTCTTCCACTTTTTCTCTCCATTCTCTTTTTTGTTTGATAGTATCACGATTTCCAAATTAAAAGAAGAGTAAATATTAATAATATTTACTCTTCTTTTGCATTTGATTCATTATTATGTTGTTTTCTTCAACTCTGTTCCATTACTGATTGAATTGCATAATTATCTATTCAACTTTATAATCATCATAACCTTTTTCTTCCCGTTTGATTTGCGCATAATTTTTCTTCATTTCAATTGCCTGAATAACAAGGAAAATACCCATAAAGCCCAAAACAAGACCGATAATTAACATAATAAAGCCTGCTACTCCATTTGCGAAAGCAAAAATTCCAAAGGCAATCAAAAGAATTCCGATTACAATTTTCACAATCTTACCAGCACCTTTTGAATTTCCAGATGTGATCAATAAAGTAATGCCGGTTATAATTGCCCATATGCCAATAATAAAAGTAATAAAATTAACAATAAAGCCAGGATTTGTTATAAACAACACACAAATCAACAGATCCAATATTCCTCGAGCGATGCCAAAACTGACACTCGTGCCGTATTTATGACGGATAATCAGAGTGGAAATTATTGAGAGTACCCCCATTGCCCCACGATAAGCACCAAAAATAATGACCAGGAGCGTAAGCGCCTGGTTGCTATAGATAATAGCCAGCGCACATAAAGCAAGATAGCAGAGCCCATCCAGAAGCATGAGCCACCATTTGCCATATGAACGTTCCAGCACGTCTACTCCTAAAGACTTTGCTTCACTCTTTTTCATTTGAAAACCTCCTTGTTAATTTTATTTTTTTCCATGGTTTCAACTACACGATTAAAAACCCGAGCGGCTCGAATTTTAACCGGATTACATGCCATTACAGGATCTCTATGGTGTTCCTTGATGTAATCACAATCTAAGCTTCCAAATTCCAATTCAAATTCTTTGACTAAAAGTTTTGTTGCCTGAGTCATTTTTGCTTGATCGGATGGGCGCTCATTGGTATATAATACCCCAAGTGCTGCCAATGAACCAGAAAAGGCCCCACATGTTTTTCCTGAATAAAAACCTGCCCCAAATCCCTGAAGCATTTTATAGCAATCATCATTTAAACTTAAATCGTATTTGTCATTAGCTGCCCGAAGCAGTGTCTCCGCACAATTCATATGATATAATGGTTGTTCTTCAACTGGTTTGTCTTTTCCAAAAACATTATATTTCTCGACCTGCTTTTCCATTTTATCCCTCCGATTGAATTTATTTATATTGAATTTACTTATTTCATTGATTATATATTATAACCACACCATCTGTAAAATGTATTTTTATATTTCATGTTCGCAATAATCTGCAATACCGACAATTGATTAACAATTATCGGTATGATTTCACAATAAGCTATTTAAAATTCAAATTTTTTATACTTGGATTTGATATTTTTTAATTTTGCTATACAAGGTATTTCTTTGGATCCCCAGTACATTTGAAGTCTGACTGATATTACCATGAAATAGTTCTAAAACCTTTGTTATGTGTTCTTTTTCAACATAGCTCATATCCAGCCTTGAGGGATCAATATTTTCTAAATCTTCGCTTAAAATTGCTGTTGGCTCATATTCTGCCAAACGATTCGACAAAGCCTGATTTTCCTGATTTGAATTTTCAATAAAATATTTTATGGGAAATGATTCCGAATTGACAATGAGTTCCGCAATATTCTCCAATTCCCTAACGTTTCCAGGCCAATTGTAGTTTTCTAATATCATAAGTGATTCTTCCGAAATTTCGATTTCTTCTTTTCCATATTTTTCTGAAATACTTTTCATGAAATATTGAAAGAGCAGATAGATGTCACTTTTTCTTTCTTTTAATGGCGGAAGATACAAAGGTAATACATTCAGACGATAGAATAAATCCTTACGAAATCGTCCGAGTTCAACTTCCTTTTTTAAATCTTTATTCGTTGCTGCAATAATTCTCACATCGATTGCTATCGGGTTTTGACTTCCGATTTTTGTAATAATATTTTCCTGGAGCACTCTTAATAAGCGCGTCTGCATATCCAGGGGCATTTCGCCAATTTCATCCAGCATGATCGTACCGTTATTCGCCTGCTCAAATTTTCCGATATTTCCGCCCTTTTTAGCCCCGGTATAAGCGCCTTCTTCATAACCGAATAGTTCTGATTCTATTAATTGATTGGGAATGGCTCCGCAATTTAAAGCAACGAAAGGTTCATCCATCCGTTTACTGTAATTATGTATGGCTTGGGCAAAGACTTCTTTCCCGCAGCCACTCTCTCCTAAGATAAGAATGGTTGATCGATTGTTTGATATTTTTTTTGCATATTCAATAGTACTTACAAAATTTTTGTCTTTTCCCATAATTTTGTCAAATGTATAATAAGGTTGATAATGTCTTTTGTTTATTTTCGTCTGATCTTCTTTTAAAACAAATACAATTTCAATACTGTCATCTTGGGGATTATAGATGGGACTTGCCGTCATCAGACAGGGAAAATGATTCCGTAAAGCCTTTATATTAATAATCCGTGATACATTTTTTTCCAAGTTAATGGCTTCCTTAACGCTGCTCCATTCTTCGATAATTTCACTAACGTTTGTCGCTGTTAATTGTTTATATTTATTGCCACATAAATCCACCGCTTTTTGATTGTAAATTTTAATCCGGCCCTCCAAATCAGAGGTCAGGATCGCAACCGGCATGGAATTAAAAATCGTTTTGATATGTTTATTCGTCATATTCTGAAGGCGGTTATATTCTTTTACCTTTAACATCTCTTCAATGGCATTAGAGGCTGCGATCACCATTCCCAAAGTATGGGGGTGAACCGAATCCGAGTAGCCGGTTAAATTCAGAGCTCCAATCAGGTTGCCGTTTACATCTTTGATCGGCGCTCCTGAACAGGTCCAGCGGTGATAGGCTTTGATAAAATGATCTTTTCCCGACAACTGAACAGGCTCCTCTGATTTGATGACCAAAGACATCGCATTGGTTCCAATGCATTCCTCATTCATATAGGCGCCGGCAATCATTTTCAGATTGAATGCTTCAGACAGTATTTTTTCATCCCCGATGGCATTTAGAATACAGCCTTCTTTATCCGTTAACAGAACAAAGAAGTTTTTTCCTCTTACAATACTCATTAAGTGTTCTATATAAGGGGATGCCGTTAAGATTAAATTTCTGTTTTTGGCAAATACGACCTGCAATTCAGCATTATCAATTATTTTTTTACTGTAAATTTGATCTTCTGTTATTCCAAATTTGCTGCATCGTTCCAGCGAACTTTTAATAAGTGCTTGATAAATTTTTGTATTCATTATTTTTATCCTTTTTCATCCGTTTTCATAATTCCATTTTTCTTTTTCCTGATCATAATAAATTTTATTAACACTACCGTACGGCAGGGACATCTTTAAAATTTCTTTTAAATTTAAACCAAAAATGGTGCTGAGAATGACCCGGTTAACCCCTGAGTGTCCAAGAATAATAATATTTTCCGCCGCTTCATCCATGATAATCTTATAAAAAGCGGGCATGACTCTTTGCTGCAAAGCTAAAAAGCTTTCTCCATTGGGGGGCGTAAAACGATCAATTTCCGCTCCTCTTTTTTCATAGGCCTCCGACTCGGTTCTTTTGATTTCAGAAAAGGGTTTGCCTTCCCAATCCCCCATATTGATCTCTTTTAACTCATCCATGATGGTTTTCGAAATTGTCCTGCCCGCTAATATGATATCTAAAGTATCCTGGCATCGTTTCAACGGGCTGGTATAGGCTTTATCAAGAGGTATGTTCGAAAAATATTTTTGTAATTTCTCTGCCTGATCAATTCCCTCTTTGCTTAATGGCAGCTCTGTTTGTCCAATATAGGCTTTTTCGTGATTCCATTCTATTTTGCCATGTCTAATTAAATAAATCCGCTTTTCCATCAAACAATCCTTTCCCAGTAATTGCTTCAATTTTGTGCTGAATCAACCTGGCATTTTCGAAACGTCGCTTTATTTTTTCACTAGCCTCAGGATTTTTGTCATATTTTATCAACGTTTGGTTTTCTCTTTTTTTCAGACAAACCAATTGATCATTCACAACCAGCTTGTCTGCTAAATACACTATTTCATTTTCGGTAATTTCTCTATCTTCGACAACGCTAATATCCATATGGGTGGAAATAATGTTACCGGTCTTTTCATAACCCAGTTTTTTGAGCAGCTGGGCACCTTTTTCCGGATGATGTTCTTCCGCTCTCATGATATCATGAAGCATTGCTGCCGCCTGTACCGATGTAACATCAAGCGTAACATCTTTATCTTTTATCTGACTTAACAAGAAATGTGATACTTCCAACACTTTCTCACTGTGTTTTCTAATCTTTTCCGATACCTGATAACGATCCAGCAGGGCCATACATTCTTTCAAATTGGGTGCCATCTGGGAATCATAGCATAACAGCGCCTGATAATCAGCAGGGGTATCCATGTCCATTAAAATGGATTCATCTTCTAATGGTAGGTCAATCGCATCATCGGCATATGTTTCCAGTAGCTTTTTTAATCCGCCATCCTGGTTATTTGTCATGATGATATTTTTATATCGGCTATGAATAAGAGGGGGATGCCCTCGTTTTCCTAAAAAGCTGGGGTAAATAATTCCTTTTTCACTTTTTTCGAAAAATACCATCAGCTGTTGGATGGTTTGCTCTTTTACCAAAGGGATATCCACCGGGTGAATAAAAAATGCCGCCATCCTGTCATCTACTAAGGTCAGCCCTTTGACAATCGAGGTGTACATGCCCTGATCAAAGTTTTCATTAATGATACCCTGGACAGGCGTGTTTTCAAAATATGATTTTATTTCTTCGGCCCGGTATCCCATTACCAGGATTATCTGATCAACTCCTGCTTTTTTATAAGTCTTAACGACTCTTTCAACCGCCGTATCATTTCCAAATTTAAGCAGCGGTTTAAATCCGTCCATTCGTGAAGAATAGCCAGCGGCAATGATGATTGCTGCAATCTTATTTTTTCTCATCTTTTCGGGGCCCTTCTAACCTGTATCATTTCTGCGGCAATGCTGACAGCAAGTTCTTCCGGCGTTTCTCCATGAATGGGAAGTCCAATCGGGCTGTAAACTCTTTCCAAATCCTTATATGTAAAGCCTTCTTCCAACAGACTCTGATACGCTTGATTCCGTTTACTTCTGCTTCCAATCATACCAATATATTGTGCGTCAGTTGAAAGCATTTGAGCCAGCACATCCTTATCATAAACATGTCCCCTGGTGACAATAACGACAAACGAATGTTGGTCAATTTTAACCTGATCAATGACCCGTTCAAACGAGTCGATGACGATGATCTCATCCGCTGTTTTAAATCTCTGAATATTTGCAAATTCTTCACGATCATCAACCACTACAACATAAAAGCCCAGAATCTTGCAAAAATCTGCCAATACCTTACCAATGTGTCCGGCCCCGATAATTAGCACATTTTCATTCGTGAAAAATAGTTCAACAAAATAAGTTTCATCCTGCAAATAAGCTTCCCGGTATTTCATTGTACTAAAATTTTCTCTTATATCCTTTATCAGACTTAACAGCTCTTCACTTTCCGATCCGAACAAGGCCGTTTCTGTACAAATCCACTTTTCCAGACTTTCGCCGCTGACCTCTGGAATTTTAGTTATGATAACAAAATCCGTTTTCTTTTCTCTATATCGGATCAACTCACAATAAAAATCTTCGAAAATATGATCACGATAATCGACGTATTCCAATAGAATTTTTAGATTTCCACCCCCGGCCGTTCCCAGGCTTACGACCTCTTTGGTAGAAAGAAGAAAATTTTCTACCCGAATTTTTTTTTCTTTAAAAACTTTTGCCGCCGATTTAATAATCATCGCTTCAACAAGGCCACCGCCAATGGTGCCTTCAATGGTCAGGTCCTGTTTGATGATCATCTTCGTTCCTTCGCTTCGCGGCGCAGCAGCTGATTTTTCCAAAATTGTGGCTAATACCAGGCTTTCGTTGTCATCAAGAATCCTTTTTACAGACAATAAAACATCATTCATTTCTTCTTTCCTTTCGCATGTCGGAAATTTTTCTTTTAAGCATACTATTCACTAACTGATTCGGTTTTTTTTCCTGATTTTTATTGACTTTCACATTTAGTGAAAACGGAAAGGTTTCTTGAATCGTTGTGCTTATTTGCCTTCTTACAGCAGGGTAACTGCTTTCATCATATAAGGCTATTTCAATCTCCAACGTGTTGCTATCTTTCAGAACTGCCTGATAATCAATAATTTCTTCAAACTGTAGAATGATTTCGTCCAATATTTTCAATTCAAGAAAAGCCCCCCTGCTGATTTCTACCCGGTTCTCCAACCGCCCCTCCACTCTTTTCAGAGTTCTTAAAAAAGTGCCACAGGGACAGGGTTTATCAGAAAACGCGGCGATATCACCGGTGCGGTATCGGATTAAAGGCATGGCTTCCCGTGTCAAGGTTGTGAAAACGACCTCTCCGACTTCCCCGTTTTCCACCGACGCTCCCGAATAAGGATTGATTATTTCAACATAAAGATCGGCTTCACGCAAATGATAGCCATTTAAGGCTTCACACTCAACGCCGCCCCCATAGCCCATTTCAGTCATCCCGTAATGTGTAAACACCTGGCAATTGAAATTTCGATTTAATTCATCGATCATGGCTTCCGGTACATAATCAGTGCTCAGCAAGAGCTTTTTTATTTTTCTTTTAAAGACACCACTTTTCAACCGACTGAAATACAGAACCTGAATGGGAACTCCAACAATACAGTTGATATCTCTTTCTTCAATGATTTTTTCCACTTCGTCAAGATTAGAAAGCAGTCCGTATACGGTACTGGACACCCCAGATAAGGTTAGTGCTTTTTTCAGCAGATCGCCGATGCTTCCATAAGTGTTTCCCGGCAATAAAACGAGGACACGGTCGGTGCTGTCTGTCAATGAACGCATACCATAATTAAAAAAATCTACCGTCAGTAACAAATCTTTATCCGTGAAGAAAAGACGTTTCTTTTCTCCGTTGGTTCCTGATGTATTAAGCGTTACAATCCGATCAATCTTTTGTTGGGGAACACATAGAAATGAATAGGGAGACTTTTCTATATCTTCAGGATAAGTAAATGGAATTTTTTTGAAATCTTCCAAAGAACTAATGGTATTTTCCCCGATCAAATCCAGATGTTTTTTATAAAACGCGCTGTTTTTTTTCACGTAATCCATCGTTTCCAGAATTTTTTTGAATTGATACGCTGCTAATTCCGTTTGATTTCCTGGCGGTATTCCGGTTCTGTTGACGATCCAATCTTCAAGTGGTGTTTTTTTCATAAAATGCCTCATTGATCCAATCGATATAATGATTTTCCTTCTTTATTTGTCAGGTTGTACATGCAAAATGGGATTAATTGTCCCCTGGTATTGACAACATGGATACAGCAGTCTTTGACTCTTTCCAAATCAAGGTTCCATGCATCCTGAAATACCATGGCCGAAATACTAAAGGAATAACGATTGATGCGGTCTAATATTTCATCAAATCCGTGATCGATGACATCAACTACGTCACTCTTTTCTGCCTTTATTTCCTCCGCCTTTTGATGACCAGCCCATTTTCGGGATACATAGGCTTTTGTTTTTCTGGCACCCTCTTCAGCCTTTTCAGTGCCACAGCAGGAAACATTTCTTTTTAAAGTCATCAGCTCATTATTTTTTTGATAAATATAATTCCCGTGAAATGAACAAAGAGCATTTTCACACCCCGGCGGATTGAAGTCTTGCACTTTAAACTTACTATCAGTTTGTTCTTCGATCCTGTCCATGACTTCTCCGAGCGTTATTCTTTTTTCATTTTCAGGAAAATCGGGTATTCGTCCAAAATAACTTACCGGCTGAAAATGCACGCCCTTTACTGTGGGAATCCATTTTAGTCCAAAATTTATGATATTTCCGATATCCTGGTCATTGATGCCAGATACCAGAGTTGGCACCAGTACCACGCCGATTCCATATTTTTGGCAATTTTCCAATGCTTTTATTTTTATTTCAAACAAAGGTTTTCCTCTTAATTTCTCGAAAATTTGATTATTCGTTCCATCAAATTGCAGGAAAACAGAATCCATCCCAGCCTCTTTTAATAGTTTAACATAATTTTCATCTTCACCCAAACGAATTCCGTTGGTATTCACCTGAATAAACGGAAAGCCGATTTCATGCCCCATTTTGATGATCTCCGGCAGATCATCTCTTAAGGTTGGTTCGCCTCCGGAAAGTTGAATATTGCACTTTCCAGATGTCTTCATCACACTTTTATACATGGAATCAATGGTTTCCAGCGAGAGATCTTTCTGCCAATTACCCTCAGCATTGGCAAAGCAAAACGAACATTTTAAATTACAGTTCTGAGTTACTTCGATAAGAGCCGTGCAGGTATGCTGGCGATGGTCCTCACACAAACCGCAGTCATAGGGGCAGCCTTTATCAACAGTCGTATTGGGATTTTTTATTGTGGTCCGTTTCTTATTTCGCACCCAATTCTCCATTGGAATGCTGCCGCGCCAAATCAGGGTTTTAAATCGGCCATGCTCGGGGCACGATTTTTCCATATAGGTCTCATTGTTTTTATTCCATTTTAAGGCCGGAATCTTTTTCAAGCAAACCGGACAAAGACTCTGGGTTTTCGAAATGACATGTCTCATCCTTATTCCCGACTTCCCAGTTCATAACCATGTTCCTGTAAAATTTCCTGAATTTTTCCGAAGCTTTCCAGGATGATATCCCCGCATTTTACCGGATAACTCCGGTTGTTTTCATCTGAAAATTGATAAACTCCAATAATATCAACACATTCCGTGCTGTTATACGTCGCCTCGAACCACTCCATATATTCTTTCACCATGTTGCCGTAATCTTCTTTTGTCCATTCTTTGGCTTTACCTTTTCCGGCATATAAACCAATAATGCCAATTCCACCGGTGAGAACCCCACATTCTTTCTGACTGCCGCCAATGCCATCACAAAGTCCACCCATTACCCGAATCAGATCTTCATTGTCGCTTTCTTCCATATCCAGCGCCAATTTCAGCATGATCTGACTACAACAAAAACCATCCGAAACAAGTTTAAAAAGTTCAAAAGCTCCTTCATTCATGTTTTATTCCACCTTTCTTGCGATCATCATAAAATAACCCGGTTTACACCTTTTTAACTGTTCCTGAAAATCCGATGCACAAGAACCCGTTGTTTTCTTCCAAAACGCCTTCATTGAACCATTCTCAAATATCGTTTTCACCAGAAGCTGTTTCATTAAGTCGCTATGATCTTCCAATAGCATGACTTCGAAACCGTTACTTTCAACATTAATCTCCAGTTTCCTGATATCATACAGCCCGCGCATGCAGCTTTCAAATTCGTAGGGTGCTAATAAATCAAGGAACTCCGGGTTTCTGGCATAGACATCGGTGATAAAAAAGTATCCATCTTTTTTAAGAACCCGATGTACTTCCTGTAATGTCAGTTTCACATTGTCCATTAATGAAAGGGTGCATTCTGACAACACGCCTTGAAAAGAAGCATTTTCAAAAGGAAGGGCTTCCCCTCTGCCGATATAAAATTCTCCATCCGGGTTATTTTCCTGTGCTATTTTTAATAGCATCTTGGACGGATCAATTCCCACCGCTTTCAATCCATGATTTTTATCCAAATATCCCACGGTTGCCCCTTGACCGCATCCTAAATCCAACAGAGAGTCTGCTTCAGTCCACTGACAAAATTCAATTCCTTTTTGGGTTAAATCAAAACCACCTGGTCGCAGAGTTGCACCCAAAAGACAAGCCATTGCAGGACTTTCGTAAGCACAATTTCCCGACAATTTATTTATCCTCCAGTCCCTGTTCAACTTCTGCCATTTTGCCCAAAGCGAGGGACTCATTGATAAATACTTGATGACAGGTCGGACAATTCAGCAGCTCCACTTCGAATTCTCCTTCCAAATAGTGGACTTTCACTTTCGTCAATTCCAATTCCTTCTGGCATTTATCACATATCCAGGATTGATAATCTTTTTTTTCTTGATACATTTTATTCCTCCACTATTTCCATGCGATGACTATAGACATTTCTAATTAAAACTTTATCATCTTCCTGAGCATACTGCACCCAAAAAGTGACATGTTCTCTTTTCAAGCTTGCTAAATAGTCCCCGCTTTCAGGATTAAAAAAACGTTTTCTGCTCTCTTGGGCATTTTTAACGACTGCCTGAATATCTTCCATTAAAATATAACGGTCTTCCATATTCTGACGGACAGATTCAGGTATCACCAGCTGATAATCGTCTTGTGCCGGTTCATCCACCTCTTCATTCCAAACTTCCTTCAGCAACGACCGTTTAACCCGACTTCGGTTCTGATGGCGCTCTGAAAGAGTTGGCATTTTTTTAACAGCGCCATCCTCATTGTCTTTTGGATAAATCAGATCGATCAAATGAAAGGTTCTTTTTCCGCCGGAAACGAATAAATCCTTGCACATTGTGCAGTATACCAAAATATCATGGGGGCTTTCTTGAATTCGTTCCGCTACAAAACCATCCGATTGTTCCCGATTGGCGTAGTAGACAAGGCCGCCATAGCCACAGCATTTTGTTCTTTCCCGGCTGTATTTCAATTCTTCAATGTTATAGCCCAATTTTGATGCAATTTTTCGCACACTCTCATGGAGGTCGCTGTTTTCCCTGGTACCGCAGGCATCATGAATACTTAATGTTTGCGGGATCTTAATCTGATCTTTATTTGGCAAACCCTTCTCCGCATAAATATCCCATAATGACTGAACTTTTATTTCTGGCAAATATTTCTCGAAAACCCGGATGCAGCTGGAGCATGCCAGAATAAAGGTTGGTCGTTCCATCTCTTCCCAGACTTTTTTGATCGCTTCAATGTTTTCGCCCATCAAATCCTGACGTCCTGCCCAATCTGCCGGAGCCCCGCAACAGCCCAAATAAATACCCACATCGCCTTTAACATGTCCGACCAGATACTCGTAAATACTCTTGACATCATCCGGATAGGATGCCGGCAACTGGCAACCGGGATAAAAGAGATATTCGGTTTTTCCGGTCCCATGATACAGACCTTTCACATAGTCGGAAAAGGAAATAAGCGGATAATAGAACAGGTCTTTGGATTGCTCTTTACTGGGTTGTTTGCGTACTAATGAAAACCGTGAGCTGTTTGAAAACGCCATGTCTTTCAAAGCAAAATCATGTGCGCTTACCGGCATTTTATTTCTTTCCACCATGCTTTCTCTCGTATCCTGGATAACGTCTTTCATGCTAATGTCTAAAAAGCACTCCTCTTTACACAATCCACACTCGGTACAGGAATTGATCATCTTGTTGGCATAATGAGTTCCTAAGATTATCCGCTCATTGTGATTGATTTGCCGCACATAAGCATAGGGTGATATGTCAAATTTTCTCAAATGATTGCAGCCATCCATACATTTTCGACACTGACACTTTATACAGCGTTTCGCTTCTTGTATCGCTTCTTCTTTACTGTATATAGATGACTGTTTTTCAATTTTTATGATAACTTCTGTTTCACTTACATCCTGTTTAAGCGGTGTTTCAAAAATGCCCTCACGCTCTCTGGAATCGGTCAGCGATACTTTTGACAGATAGCGCTCGATCGAAAGAGCCGCCCGTCTTCCTGAACTTGCCGAAAATATAACCGAGTCATTCCGAGTCACAATTTTACCGCCGATAAAAAGGTTGAGTTCGTCCACCTGAAAGGTTTTTGGATTAAATTCCAGCTGTTCATCCCAGCCACCGGAGCCCAGATAAACGGCATCATATTCCAACAGCAAATCCATCAAGCGGTTTTTATCCAGCTCTTGATTGAATTGGATGCTGATTCCCTTATCTTTTACTAGTTTAAGCTCTTCTGATAAATTCTCTTCCTTGAGTGATTCTCCAATATGATCCCATAGTCGGCCACCCAAACGATCTGTTTTTTCGTAAAGAACGATTTCATAACCTTTTTTATCGAGATCCACAGCAACTGTCAAGCCGCTTAATCCGGCACCGATTACGGCAACTTTTCCCTTTTTTTTGGGAACCGGCCATATTTTTTTAGGTTTGGCTGCGCCATATTCCAGAACCGCTTTTTCCAGCTCCGAAATACTGATCGCCCCACCCGCCGCGCTTCTTACGCAAAATGATTCACAGGGATGATCGCAAATTTGACCGATGATTCTGTGAAAAGGGATCTTCTTTTCCATAAGCTTATAGGCTTTTTGAAAATCGCCTTTCTCAATTTCGGAAATAAATTCTATTATTTCCAGATGAACAGGACAATTGGCCGTACAAGTTGGAGGTTCCCTAAAAATACAGCGATCCCCCGTTTCTAATAGCTTGTCTAAATCCATTTTTTTGCTACCCTTCTAATTTAAAATAGAGCTATTGCAAAACTCCGTTTAAATTGACCGCATCCAGCCAGTATTTCCACCAGACATGAGTGCGGATACCCGTTGGGTATTCGCCTCTATGCATGGTGGATCATTGGCAAGTTCGGACAATTAACCGATTTTAGCAGAAACCTTTAATCGGTTTTTCGAGTTTGCAACAGCCCCTTTGTAATAATGTTCAGACTACTTTTGTAAAGCTTTTAAACCTGCCAATACTTTTTCAGGATAAGCCGGCAAATGTGTAATACGTACGCCGCAAGCATTGAAAATCGCATTACAGATTGATGCATGAGGTCCGGATAAAGGCATCTCTCCAGAGCCAGTAGCACCGAATGGTCCGAGCGGACGAGGTGTTTCTTGATAAATCAGATTGATTTCATCAGGAACATCTTTAATTTGAGGGATTCCACAACCGGTTAAAGTCGTGTTCTTTTTCAGATCTTCAAAGTCTTCGCTTAATGCTAAGCCGATACCCTGAGTCAAACCACCCCACAACTGCCCATCAACCACCAATTTGTTAATAATTGTACCAACATCAGCAACCATTGTCAATTTTTCAACCTGAGTTTTTCCGGTTGTTGTATCAACGGCAACTTCTGATAACAGAACCCCATACATATAACATGGGAAAGGATTTCCCTGACTTGTTTCAACATCAGGAGCGGTACAAGGTGCCGTCCATTTAGCGTCATAATGAAGCGGTAACTTATCTGCAACCATTTCATCATAGGTTCTGTAAGTTCCGTCTGCTTTTTTCATAGCTGCCAATAACATTTCACAGCCAACTTTGATGGCATTTCCGGTTATTGTATTATTTCGACTGCCGCCTGATGGTCCGCTGTTTGGTGTAAATTTCATGTTATTCATAACAAGTTTGATCTGTTTTGTTTCGAATCCGACGGGTCGCAAGGTTTCATATGCAATCGCAAGTGATCCCATGTCAGCTCCCTGACCATGATCTTCCCAAGAGTTTCCAACAGTAACACCTTCTGGTGTCAATTCAATCCATATTTCCGAAGAATCCGGGCCATCAAGACCACAACTATAAATATTTAGTGAAATACCCACTCCATATTTAACATCGCCGCCGGTTTTATTTTTTTCAGCAGCAGTTACTTTGGCTTCCTTATAAAGTGGTCTCATTGTATCAAGAGCCTGTGGCAATACAATAACATCCGGTGCGCAACCGTTTGGTGTGGTGTCACCTTCTCGATATACATTCTTGTAGCGCAATTCCAATGGATCTTCACCCATCTGCACTGCTAACATATCGATCAGGGTTTCTGATGCAAATAAACTTTGCGGTGAACCGTAACCTCTGAAGGCTGAGCCCCAGGCATGGTTGGTAGCAACTGTTCGGGCTTCTCCGCGAATATTTGGAACATTGTAACCGGCACTGATAAACTGTGGTGCACGGGTGGTTACCAAATCCCCGAATTCACAATATGGGCCATGATCGACTGAAGTATCTTCTTCCAAAGCTTGAAGGATACCATTTTTATCTGCACCCATTTTTACATTCATAAAGAATGGTGAGCGTTTCCCAGTATAGGTAATCTGTTGGAACATATTGAATTCCAGGTAACAAGGACGTTTTGTAACATAGGTAGCAACACCAATCAAACCTTCAATCGTCGGGCTGAATTTATATCCGAAAGTACCGCCGGTTGGATTTTGCGCGATAAAATATTTTTCAGGATCAACGCCGATTCCTTCAGCCGTCATTAAATGATGGAAGTGAAGGGCAATACTCTTGGAATGAACCATCAAATTATCATCTTCATCCATATAGGCAAAAGCAACATCTGGTTCTAATGGCAAATGCGGTTGTCTTCCGACATAGAAGTCGCCTTCAATGACATTTGGCAGACTTTCCATCAATGGTTTTGTGTCTTCGCCTTTGACAATATTGGTTTTAAAATAAATATTTGGTGTTCCCGGATGAATTTCAATGGCGTCATCTGCCATGGCGGCTGGAGCGCTCATGTAAGGCAGTAATTCTTCCAATTCCACTTTTACAAATTTTGTTGCTGCTTCAGCCTGTTCAGGTGTATCGGCCAATACCATGGCGATTGCATCTCCAAACTGGAATACTTTTTTATCACATAAAATCGGACGTTCCAGACCATCTCCAAGATTTTGTGGGAAAGCCAAACCATTAATCCGGTTAGTTCCCGGGACATCTTTATAGGTTAATACTCTGACAACTCCTGGCATTTTTTCAGCTTCTGAAGTATCAATGGAAATAATATTCGCATGAGAAACGGTTGCCTGAACCAGTTTAATGTGTAATGAGCCGGCCGGCAATTTCAGTCCTAAATCAGCACCAAACTCCCAGTTTCCGGTTACTTTTGCAACAGCTGTTGGTCGTATGAAGTCCGTACCCAGTATCGAATCGCCTTCTTTTAACTGGAACCATAAATCTTCTTTTTTAATTTCTCCACGCATTAAACGAGCCGCATCCATAACGGCATTTATGATCGGAATATAACCGGTACAACGACAAAGATTACGATGTTTTTGGAACCAGTCTCTTACTTCCTGTCGGGTTGGATTAGCATTTTCTTCCAGCAAAACTTTTGCCGAAATGATAAAACCAGGTGTACAGAATCCACATTGTGCGGCTCCGTGAATCATCCAAGACAGTTGTAATGGATGCAGATCATCTTGGGTTCCTACCCCTTCAATGGTCGTAATTTTAGCTTCATCCTGAACTCTTTTCATTTTTGTTATACAGGATCGAACCACCTTACCATCTAGGATTACAGAACAGGCTCCACATTCACCTTTACCGCAACCAACTTTTGTTCCTGTTAAACCTTGCTGTCTTCTCAAAACTTCTGCTAAGGTTGTTTTAGGATCATCAATAACAATCCTCTGAATACCATTAATAAACAATGTTTTCTTTTCCATGTTAAAACCTCCTTAAAATAATGAATACTATCAACCTCTATATGGAAGCTTAAAAGTTACCCCTTTTCAAATTTATAATTTTGAAAATGTTTTTAGGTTTAACTTTTTGCGAACGATCAATCCAGGAAGCATCAAATCCTCAACAATTCGATGTTTATAATAACGCAGTTTAGTGATCCTTTGAATGAATATTTTTAATAATGGCTTTCCAAATTCATTTCAGCCATCATAAGATACATTATCTACAGTTATTACCCTACATTTCTTCTGTTAAACGAAATTACCTATGAATTTCATTTTTCGCACAAAGATTTTTTATTTCATCAACTTTTCATTGCTAATGGAAAGTAGTACAATGTGAGTTGATAAAACTAGTGATTCTTAAAGCTTTCCTACTCAGTCTCAATTATTCTAAATAATGTGACACTCTGCGTTTTATTATAGCAATAACTGTGCCAACTTTAGAAAGCCTTGATTTAAGGGATTATTATAAGTAAAGAAACGTTTACTTGCTTATATTTTGATCAATATCGATATCTTTAATCGTTCATATATAGAGCATATGTTCATTTTTTAATCATTTATTCTTTTAAAGCATCTTCTCACGGATAAATATTGTGCATTTTTAGAACTTCTTATTCGGTATTGGTTTACATCTGCGTTCCTTGCAGGGCTTTCCGGTACCGCCATTTTTTATCATTAGTATTTCTGCCAAGATAGAAAAAGCGACCTCCTCAGGAGATGAGTTGCCGATGTCCAGCCCAACCGGGGTGTGGACTTGTTCCAGCAAAGCTCTGTTGATTCCCTCCTCCTCGAGTTGTTTATACATTTCTACCGTTTTTTTCGTACTGCCAAGCATCCCTACATATTCAAAATTCTTTTGAAGGGCACCCTTGAGTGCTGATTTATCCTGGGTGTGCGTTGATGCACAGCATATGTAATAGGCTCCATCAGGAATATCGGCCTCTAATATACCCGTTTCAAAGATCTCACATGAAATAAAACGATCCGCCAGTTCTATCTTGTCTTGTATCAGATCCGGTGAACGCGTATCAATCAGGATTGTCTCAAATTGAAGCAGTTTTGCAAAATGCAGCACCGCATTGCCGACATGTCCGCCATTGCAGATCACAAGCGCCAATCTGGGGTTGACTACTTCCACAAATAAACTCGCATTAAATGTACACCCCAGGCCGGTTTCTTCATAAGTCGGTATATGCGTATATCGTTTATAAAAGCTCTTTCGATCATTTATTGCCTGTTTAGCCTCTTCAATCGCCTGTCGTTCAAACTCGCCGCCGCCTACCGTACCAAAAGTGGTGCCATCTTTGAGCAATAACATCTTTTTACCAACTTTACAGGGCGAGGTGCCTTCTGTTTCGGTTACTGTAAGCAGCGCATAAGGTATTCCCGCCTTCTTTGCCTTCAACTGTTCTTCTAAAATTTCCATATCTCTGCATCTCCTAAATATTACTTTGAAATTATATTTCGAACTATTCAACATTCATTTTTAGCAAAAAAAGACGATCACAATCTGACTTAACAGCTAATTTGTGAACGTCCTTCATTGTCTTCTTCATTATATTAAATTAACAACTGCCACCTACAGACAAGACTGTGATTAGCTTATTACCTTTTCACAAATCAAGGCTGTAATATTTTGGCAGGTTATCGCACTTTTTTTATAGCTATTAAGTTTGTCTAGTTCTTCGATTAAATAGTCTTCCTTTTTTAGCTCGATTTCAAAAATACTTTTTAAAAACGCGTGTTCTTCTAAAACTTCATCTTTAATTCGATAATAAACAAACTTGTTTTCCCGCCGGCTTTCCAAGAATCCCACATCACTCATTAATCTTAAGTGCTTCGATAAGTTTGACTGGGAAACGCCCAACAGATATTCCAATTCACAAACGCACAATTCTTTCTCATAAAGAAGATTAAGAATTCTCAGTCGATTCGTATCGGACAAGATCTTAAATATTTCAACAGCTGTCATGTATTCCCCACTCCTTTATCATAAAATCAATATCATTCTTTACCAATGACTGTTGCTATTTGAGCCTTAACCGTCAATTTGACTATTTCTTCCTCTGTCATTCCTGACCATTTCGCTAATTCGGTATTTGAAGGATAAGCTTTCTTTTTCTTGACTTCCCCATCTACAACTGTAACTGGAAGCACTTCAACCCCTTCGTTAACAATCAAGTCATTCACTATCTTACTGGTTACAAAGGCCATCGGTTCTTCTGACAAACCATGTCTTAGAATTTTTTTTCCTTCACCTTCTAATACATTTATTATCGTCGCTACTCGTAATAGCTCTGGATCGACACCGGGTCCACATACTCCTGATGAGCAGCACATCGCTGGATCGTAAATTTCTACCTTATTCATTGTGTTCTCCTTTGATTAACTTTCATAATTATTTAATCCTAGTCAGGAATTTTAAAAAGCTGATCTAAAATTCTCAATTTAATCTTTACTTAACAGCAGCCCGATGATTTACTGGCATCTTCAATAAGCAATTCACCTTCATCATTTGTTTTCATTGTAACCGTGGCGGCTTTAGCCTCAGCGTCTTCATTCATCAGAACAGAAATACCATTGATCGTAACCGGTTTATCTTCTGTTTTTAAGTTAGTAAACGTAAAATACAGTGATGATCCACAGCATCCCTTCTGCAATGATGCCTGCAGACAATCATGCCCATTCTTTTCCAACATTTCTGTTACGACCACTTTTGCTTCATCTGTAATAATCATTTTGATTTCTCCTCATTCATATTTATCATATTTTTACTTTGTGATTAATTTTGTATAAGACTTTAAACGTCTTATTTTTTCCAGGGAATGACCACGTAATGTCCCTTGGTATTTTCTGCTATCAGGTTAATCCATTTTTCTTCATTGGCTGCACGGGCTCTTAAAAACGGATCTTTCGTATCCGTTGCTAACAGACTGGCATTCATCACCCACCATTTGTTCATAATTCCGGCTCTTTTCAAATCTTCTTCCAGCCTTAATGCTTCAAATACCGGCGTTGCTTCCGGAAGAGCCACAATGATCACTTCTGTTTCATCCTGATTTTGAAGCCGTGGTAAAAGGTTCATCACCGATTCCGGGATATCCGCATTGGAATGTTCCATTTCTTTAGCATAGCTCTCGGTTGAATTTAGAAGCAATAACGTATGGCCTGTGGGGGCGGTATCAATTACGACAACCCCATCTTCGGCTTTTTCTACGGCATCGGCAAAAGCTCTGAATACTGCAATTTCCTGAGTACAGGGTGAACGCAGATCTTCTTCGATGTAGTCAATATCTTCCTGACTCAGATTATTGGCCTTCGCTTTTCCAATGACCTCGGCACGATATTTCTGAAGTTCTTCTTCTTCATCAATATTACTTACCGTAATATTTTCTCCACCCATGGTGGCCGCACTCATATGCCCGGCGGGATCAGTCGTTGTCAGATAAACTTTTTTACCTAGTTTGGAAAGACCCAGGGCAATCGCTGCGGCGATCGTTGTTTTTCCAACCCCGCCTTTACCCATGGTAAAGATGACTTTCTTGTTTGTTTTAGCTAAATCTTCAACCAATTTTTCCAAGCCCGGCAATTCTTTGAGTTGGCTAACTGCATCAATATCAATTACATCATCTTCAATAAAAAAGCGACGAATATTTTTGATCCCCGATACATTATAAGCACGAAGAGGAAGCGTGTAAATATCTAATGTCTTCATACTGTTTGGTATTTTTTTGACTGCCTCTTTTTGTTTTGTATAAAAAGCCGTGGCGATTTCATCGGTTTTATCAAAGTTCTCCAGAACACCATTGATAATAAGTATCTGGTTTTCAACACCAATCTCTTTTAATTCTTTAGATGCTCTGGCCGCTTCTGCTAAAGGTGACGTTTCCGGACGGGAAACCAGAACCAAAGTGGTCATTCTTCCATCAGATAAGTTTTTAACTGCCTTTTCATACATTTTCTTTTGTTCGGTTAAGCCAGACAACTGACCTAAGCAGGAGGCACCATGAGTACTTTCATCAATAAAGCTATCCCAGGCTGACGGCAATTGAAGCATTCTTAAGGTGTGGCCTGTGGGGGCAGTATCAAAAATAATATAATCATACTCTTTACTCATGGTTTCGTCTGTAATGAAGCGAGAGAATTCATTGAAAGCTGCAATTTCTACGGTACAGGAACCTGAAAGCTGTTCTTCCATACTCGCAATCGCTGCCTCTGGAAGTTTTCCCCGATACGGACCAACAACAGATTCCTTATATTCTTCGGCTGCTTCGATGGGATCGAGGTTCGCAACGACCAGATTGGGCACCCCTTTAATGGGAACACCCTGTCCGTTTAATTCTGTTTCAAAAACATCTTGTAAGTTTGATGCCGGATCGGTACTGACCAAGAATACCTTTTTACCTTTATCAGCAAGACTCACTGCCGTAGTACAAGCTACCGATGTTTTACCAACGCCACCTTTACCGGTGTAAAATAAATATTTAGTCAATTTGACATTATCAGGCGTAAAATTCTTATACATGATTGTCCTTCTTTCTTATATGAACGATGCATCATATAACTTTATATTCATATGATACATCGTTCATGTGAAGTTGTCAACCATTATTTTTATTTAATCTAATCTTTTAGATCCAAATATTGTATAAGATCACTCCTTCAGGCCCTCTGACAAGTTATAATGGTTTGCCGAAATATTCCAACCCGGCTTCTGTCAAATTATAACTCTACAAAAATCTACCCGCTAATTTTGTTGACGAATGTTTCTCTGGAAGCTATCATTAAAGCAATCACCAAGCATATTATTATATTGTTATAAAGGAGTAAAAATGGATGTTTATTTAGATAATGCCGCAACAACTTTTCCCAAGCCATCGATTGTCCCTGAAAAGATTTACGATTATATTGTAAATAATGGTGGCACCTCTGGAAGAGGCGCCTATGAAAAAGCCATGCTGGCAGATGGTCTTGTTTATCAAACACGAAAAAGTTTAGCCAAACTTTTTAATCACTCCGACCCTAAAACCGTCATTTTTACTTCATCTGTTACCGAATCTTTAAACCTTGCTCTCCAGGGTATTCTAAAATCTGGCGATCATGTGGTCACCAGCGCACTCGAACACAACGCGGTCTGGCGCTGCCTTAAAACCCTGGAACGAGACCGTGGCATTTCCATTTCAATTGTTCCGGCCAATTCTCAGGGCGAAACCAAAATTGACGATGTTGACGCGGCCATCAGACCTGAAACCCGGCTCATTGTTTTTACCCATGCTTCAAACGTTCTGGGGACCATTCAACCCATTGCTGCCATCGGTAAACTGGCACGTAGCAAAAACATTCTTTTTCTGGTTGATGCTGCTCAATCCGCCGGAGTTCTCCCCATCGATGTCCAGGCCCAACAGATTGATTTGTTGGCTTTCACCGGACATAAAAGCCTTTTAGGCCCGATGGGCACCGGTGGACTGGTGGTTAATTGTGATGCCGATATTCACCCATTAATATCCGGTGGAACGGGTGGGGATTCGGCCTATGAATACCAGCCCGATTATTATCCCAATCATCTGGAAGCCGGAACTTTGAACGTCAGCGGGATTATCGGTCTCGGTGCCGCTTTGGAATTTTTGGAAACCGAAGGGCTGGGAAATATTCGGCGGAAAGAAGATTTCCTTGTCGCTTACGCTTTAAATGCGCTCAAAGAAATCCCCAATATTGAATTATACGGTCCTCAGGATTCTACCAAAACAGTCGGCGTCATTCCTTTTAATATTGCCGGGCATCTGCCGGAAGAAGTTGCCTATTATCTGGATCAGGAATGTCATATTATGATCCGTTCAGGCCTGCACTGTGCCCCTAGTGCGCACCGTCTGATCGGCACGATAAAGCGCGGGACATGCCGCGTGGGCATCGGGTATTTTAATGAAACCGCGGATATCGATGCTCTCGTCAACGGACTGCAATCATACATAAAGGAGAATAAGTAAATGTATCTTGAAACGATCAACCTCATCTTTATCAAGCCCTGTACAACCGGTGGCGGACGGGTTAAATTCAAAGCTAAAATGAGTCGCTCCATTGCTGAGCTTATGCCCTACCTCAACGCGGAGATCAATACGGGACTTTACATCCCCCAGGCACATACCTTCACCTATAAAATTGAAAGCCATATTATCAATATTAAAGATGACCGACTTACCTGTACCCAATTGACCAACGAAGCCCAATGTTATGAAATGATTGATCATCTAAAAGACCTTATTAATGATACCTGGGAACGCAAAGAATCCATCACCCCCAATGAAGAAACAAGAGAGCGCCCCAGTGCCATTCAGTTGTATAAGCTTTTACCTAAAAAAATCGGCTGCAAGGCCTGTGGACATGCCTCCTGTATGGCTTTTGCGTCCAAAATGATTTTGGGAACCGCTCGCTTAAACCAGTGTCCGCTCCTGAAAGAGGACGATTATTCGCCCAACTATCTGAGTCTGGAATCGCACCTGCAGCTTTTAGGTTATGAGACAGACTGATAGTGATTGGTTCTGAAATCAAAACAAATATAGTTTTTTAACTAAAAAAGTGCTAAAATATTAACAACAGTTACTATAATTAACCAAGGAGTATATACAATGGAAAGTTTTTCTGAATTAAACGATCAAGAACTTATAAAAAAGCTTGAAGCTTTGAAAGAAGATTTGGCAGATATTGAAAATGAAAAAAGCTTTACCTCCAATCAATCAGGCATTCATCTGTCCAGCGCCAAGATTATTTCACAGATGGAAGAGTTTAACTCCGAAATTTCAATTCTCAAAAAGCAAATTACCCAGTGTAGTGAAGAAATAAAAAAACGCAATCTGTCCTCCAAATAATCAAGTTAATCTATTTTTAATATAAAAAAGTCCGATCACCTCAAAATAAAAATGAGTTAATTTGAAAGACCCAGCGCAATGGCGGCTGCAATAGTTGTTTTACCAACGCCGCCTTTGCCGGTATAAAACAAATACTTGGTTAAATTAATATTTTCCGGTGAAAAATTCTTGTACATAATGTTTTCAATGTTACTACGACACTGGAATTCTGAACATTCACGTCAGCACCACCATTGGCTGTTAATACTTTTCTTTTTTTTCGCTTGAATTGTCGCAATAAATGGTAATTTTCATTTTATGTTTCTCCTTTTCTGGTCTGCCTCACTTTTGTGCAGCATTAACAAAAGCGGTAAATAATTTTCTGGCATTGCTGTCAGTTTTCAAAAGTTGTTCTGGATGCCATTGAACCGCAATTCCGAAATCTAAATCCTTTATTTCTATCGCCTCAACAAGATTATCCACACTGGTGGCTGTTGACAAAAGTCCGTCTGCCAGATTTCCGATGCCTTGATGATGAACACTATTTACTAATATCTTGTCTTTTTCTAAAATTTGATAGAGTAATGTATTCTTTTCAATATTAATTTCATGTACCGGAATGTCAAAGGGTGTCTTTTGAAAATGTTGAAGCGTCATCCCTATTTTTTTGACTCCTAAAATATCCTGCTTTAAAGTCCCCCCTAATGCCACATTGATCAGTTGCATTCCCCGGCAGATCCCGAAAATCGGCTTATTTTCTTTTATAATTGCATTAAAAAGATTTAATTCCAGTTCATCTCGTCTGGGCGAAATTTCATCTGAACAATTGCACAAAGGTTGACCATATAAACTAGGGTTGATGTCCTGTCCCCCAGTAAAAAGAAAACCATCGAATTCTTTTGTAAGGGTCTTAATATCTTTTTTATTTTTTACAAAAGGCAGCACTACGGGTAACCCGCCACCTGCAATAATGCTATTCATATACGGCGGGGCGATATAAATCTTTTTTTCGATTGCATTGTATTGAGGCAATACCCCAATGATCGGTTTATTTTTCATTTGTTTCCCCCTGATAATCAGTTTGTTTTTATGAATGATGCATCATATAACCTTTTATTCATATGATATACCATTCATATGAGCATGTCAACTGTTACTTTCTATAAATCACTAAAAACCGATGAAGCACAAATATAATGTTCACCAAAACTAAAAGTCATACCCTCAGCAACGATGGTATGACTTTAATCTTCGAATCGACTTCTGCTACTTTTCATTGTAAAAATTCAAAATACGATTGACTGTCGTGGAGCCGGTCACGATCTTCTCCAAATAAAACCTGGTAATTCTTGACTCATCACTTCCACTTCATTTTACAATATAATTATTTCCTTGCAAGCTACCAATAAATATTTAACGTGTTAGTGGCGGAATCATTGACTATCATATTTAAACAGACTGAAGAGCCTCCAACAATTTGATGCTCTCCAGTCCGTTTTTTGCTGCTTCTTTAATCAAGTAAATAAAATTATTTTAAATCAATTGCTTTAAAAACACCGCTTTTCAGTTGATAGCCGGTATTTTTAACACACATCTGACCGGCAAACTTTGTTTTGCCGATCATTTCTATACAGGCTTCATTATAGGTAATGCCCGGCTCGACCTCAACATCTCTAAACATTGCTTTCTCAGCACCAACTAAAGCCAAACTTGTCTTTGGGCACATCTGAACAATCATATTTCCATCGATTATTTCCTCAATTTCTTTAAAAAGAGGATAGGTAAACTCTTCCACCACAAATTCTGTAAACTTTGGTCCAAGAATGTTTAATCCCCCTGAAGAATCCGCATATCCGATGATGTTGACCTTATTTTCCTTCGCCTTTTTTACATAATTCACTAATTGGTGCCTGAGCTTGTTAAAAACCTGTTCCATCACATCCGGATGTTTTCTCAATGTCTTTAACACCACTCCAGCATCGATGAGCCCATTGAGGATATTAAAGGGTCCTGAGATTTCCAGCATGACGTTATGATTCGCTTCTCGCAAATTTTTGCAGGCTCTCAATACTTCGGCAATCCGCCCGCGGTCAAAATCAATTTCAGGCAATTCCAGCAACTGTTCCGCCTTGTCATATCGATAAGATTTAGCACGCGGTCCCACCACGCCATTGCCGTAGTTCACCTCACCACCGAGCGCTTCACTTTCCACCGTATGACAAAATGGTAAGATGCAGAATGGATTTTTTTTATATTCCTCAATACAAGCTGCAATTTTTGTCATGTTTTCAGCGGTCTGATAAGCTTCTGGAAATGTTAAATCCAGTTGTGTTGATATTTCCGGAGGTATGCCTGCCTGGTCCAGAAATGTACAGTTAAAATCAAGTATCTTTTTCATAAAACCTCCATGCAAAAACATTAGTGATTGAAATCAAATTATTTCTTTCTCAAAATTCTGAACAAGCCTAGAAACAATCTCGATATTTTTATTATCTCTTATATGTTTGCTATGTTTATTATGATAACATGTTAAAATATTTCAGTCAAAACTAATTTTCAAAAATTAACATAACTTATCTCGTTCGCATTTTGGGATTATGTTAAAATTAAAGTCAAATCTTTGTTGTAAGACTTTAAGACATAATTAACGTTCTATCTGTCAGTGTCCACAATTTAGCCAGAAGCCAGATAGCCGAGTCTTTTTAAATATTCGGGTTTTTAATCAAACCTTATAAGCCACCCTTTTATAATTTTTAAATAGTTCAGGAGAAAAGAAAAAATGAGCAAACCAAAAGTAGCCTTTATTTGTGTGCATAATTCCTGTCGGAGCCAAATAGCCGAAGCTCTGGGTAAAAAATTTGCCGGTGATGTTTTTGAAAGCTATTCTGCCGGCAGCGAAACCAAACCCCAGATCAATCAAGATGCCGTGCGGCTGATGAAACAACGATATGATATTGATATGGAGGCAACTCAGCACTCCAAGTTACTAACCGATCTCCCACCCATTGATATCGTGGTGAAAATGGGATGCAATGTGGTCTGCCCCTACCTGCCCAGCCGGTATGTTGAAGATTGGGGACTGAAAGACCCCAGTGGGAAAAGTGATACCGAATTCTTGTCAATCCTGGACCAGATTGAAGTCAATGTGAAAAAACTGGCTGAAACGATCAGAAACATGAACCTTAAACTTTGATTAAACCAATAAAACCATCAGTGGGAGCCTTTCTTTGCATTTAGGAATTTATTATTATCGGGAATTGACAGCAGGGAAATAAAAGATATAATTTAGAAAGTCAATATCATCGCGTTACAGATCGGAAAAATATCATTGATATTTTTAGAACGGGGGTGATTATTCTTTTGTTTGTACAGAATGAAACTCACGATTGCTTTTCCATAAGGAATTGATTATAATGTTATCAACAGCTATAAGAAATGCTTTCGGTGTATTTCTCTATCGTTCGCGGACAGACACCAAGTGAACACAAGCATTCATTTGGCTCATTGGTTTCGCATAAATCAAATAAAAGAGGTTCAATATGAATTCAGACGACGTTTCGGTTAAAATTTTCAAAGCTCTTGGTCATCCCATCCGTTTGCAAATTGTAAAATTTCTACTGGATGAACCACGGTGCGTATGTGAAATCAACAAGCATTTCGAATTTAGTCAGGCAAATACTTCTCAGCATTTAAAAATTCTTAAAGAGGCTGGAATACTGGAAAATAAAAAGGTTGGAGTCGAAATGCATTATGGCGTAAAATTAAAGGGGATTGAAACCCTGCTAAATGTCATGGAAAATGTTGTCACTGAGTTTTTTAAAACTTTAGATTTTTAGTTTCATAGCATATCTGTTCAAAAATACTTTTGCAATATTTTGCAAAAGCCTTTTTGGTGTTTTATAATTTTTTTAAAACCATTTCTGTGGCGGCACCGGTAACCATAATACAATGTTCAAGATGTTCCGGACTTCCAAATTCGAATTTTTTAATCAGGACACGGCAACAGGTACTTCCGAATTGTTTTTTAAACTCATCATGAACCTCTTTGCTTAAAGCCATAATTTTTTCATTTTCCTGTTTGGGACCAGTCCGACCATACTTTAATCCCAACGCAGCAATTGCGCCATTGAGTGCTCCACAAGTACAGCCAGATCGACCAATTCCGACCGGAAAACCTGATGTAATCCGAACTGCATCAGGGGGCAGCGGCTGACCAAGATATTCATTCACTACCGCAAACACAGCTTCGGAACAAAGATAATCTCCGTTCCCATATAATTCTTCAGCCTTCTTTTTCAACTCTTGAATTTTTGCTTCATCCATATTTATCTCCTCATCTCATATATTTTTTTATTTCTCTCATCAACAATATTTTAATGGAAGTTCCTCTCACAATAACATTTTCTGCTTAGCATTGTAAAGTAAAATAATAGCGACAATAAAGCTTGCAAAAGCTACCTGGCAATCCATTTTCACACTGATTCTGTCAAGCAGCATTCCAGAATGCCAATCATTTCATCAATATGCTCTTTCTCAATGACCAATGGTGGTAGAAACCGGATCACATTTGCACCTGCCGAAATGATAATCAGCCCCAATTCCTGTGCCTTTGCAATATAGTCGTTCACTGGATGATCAAATTCCAAACCTTGCATCAATCCTTTTCCGCGACGCTCCTTGATACAGGCATATTTTGTCACCAGGCTGTTTAATTCTTCTTCCAAATATCCACTGACTTCTTTGACATGCTCCAGGAGGTTGCTCTCCTTATAAATATCAAAAACAACATTGATCGCGGCACCTGCCAGGGGATTAAACCCATATGTCGTTCCATGGTCCCCTGGTTCCAGTACCTTTGCCGCCTTCCCTCTTGCCGCAAATGCTCCGACCGGAATTCCACCGCCAATTGCTTTTGCCGAAGCGATGACATCCGGAATGACGCCATAAGCCTGGTAAGCAAACATCTCGCCAACACGTCCCATCCCGCATTGTATTTCATCGAGCATGAGCAATATATCGTGTTCTTTACAGAGTTTTTCAACGCCTTCCAGAAATTCTTCTGTTGCTGGGTATAAACCACCTTCACCCTGAATTGTTTCAAGAAGGATGGCGCAGGTATTTTCATTCATTTCGGCTTTAACACTTTCCAGATTATTAAACTCTGCAAACTTAATGTTCGGAATCATCGGACCAAAGGCCTCCTGATATTTTGGCTGACCAGTGACCGCCAGTGCTCCCATGCTTCTTCCATGGAAAGAATGGTTCATTGCAATAATTTCGCCTTCGGCACTTCCAGTTTTTTGATAATAATATTTGCGTGCAAGTTTAATTGCCCCTTCAATCGCTTCTGTCCCTGAATTGGTGAAAAACACTTTCTCCATTCCTGAAGCTTCCGCAAACTTCTCTGCTGCATCTGCTGACGGTTTATTATAGAATAAATTAGATGTATGGATCACCTTATCTATCTGTTGTTTTAATGCATTATTATAAGTTGTATTTTCATATCCGAGTGCAAATACGCCAATACCCGCAGCAAAATCAAGATACCTTTTTTGATTGTCATCATACAGATAAACGCCTTTTCCATGATCTAATACCATTGGATATCGATTGTAAGTATGAAGGAAATATTTCTCAGCCTTTTCGATTGTTTTGTTCATATATATTCACTTCCTTAGAATTTATATGCAATTTTATCACAAAGTTTTTTTAATTGCAATAACTATGATTAATTTACCATACTAAAAAGTTGAATCTTAAGAATTGACGATTTTTTAAGTAAAGTGTATAATAGCATTCATATAGTTTCTATATGTTTTCAGTATATAGCTAAGGAGATAAATAATGGGACAAATTTTGATAAAAAACGCCTACATTGTCACAATGAACGCTACTAATCAAGTGTTTACAAATGGGAGTATATTAATTGACGGCGATAAAATTATTGCGGTGGGAAAAGTGGACAAAAAGCTGATAAAAAAGAGCGCCGAAACCATCAATGCCAAAGGCAAGTATGTTCTTCCGGGGTTTGTTAATACCCATGTCCATACATCCCAACAGCTTGGCCGAGGCCTCGGTGATGATGTAAACTTGCTAACCTGGCTTCATGAGCGTATCTGGCCATACGAAAGCAGCATGACTGAAGAAGATTCTTACATCTCAACATTACTATGCTGTCTGGAGCAAATCCGGGCCGGAGTGACCTCTTTTGCGGAACCCGGGGGACAATTTGTCAGTGGTATGGTAAAAGGTGTAACCGAAGCCGGAGTTCGGGCAAAGCTGGCAAAATCCGTAATGGATTGTGGTGAGGGGCTGCCTGAAATTTGGCAGCGAAGTACCCAGGAAGAACTGGACAAACAGGAAGAAGATATCCGAAAATATCACAATTCTGCCAATGGCAGAGTTCAGATATGGGTTGGACTCCGCACTATTTTCAACAACTCGGATGATTTAATCATTAAATCCAAGGAGCTGGCTGACAAATACAATGTCGGGCTTCATATGCATGTTGCCGAAGTCAAAGACGAAATTGATTATACTATGGAAGTTTATGGCGAACCAACCGTCACCCATCTTAACAAACTTGGTGTTCTTGACAAAAATTTTCTCGCGGTTCATACCGTATGGCTCACCGATGAAGAAGTTGAACTGTTTAGAGCGAAGAAGGTAAAAGTTTCCCATAATCCGGCTGCGGCCATGCGAGTATTGGGTTTCGCCAAGGTTCCCAAAATGCTCAAAGAAGGGATCTGTGTCTCCATCGGAACGGATGGCGCGCCTTCCAGCAACCGCATGGATATGGTCGACGAACTCTGGCTGACATCTCTAATCCACAAGGGCTGGCGGCTGGATCCCACCGTTATGAAAGCCGAAGAGATTTTGGAAATGGCAACGAAAAATGGTGCCCAAGCATTACTTGATGAAGGAATCTACGGCAGTCTTGAACCTGGGAAAAAAGCGGATCTGATTATTATCAATCCTGACTCTGCTTCGATGTTACCTCTTCATGACCCCATTGCCAATCTTGTGACTTCCATGCATTCTTCAAACGTTGAAAGTACCTTATGCAATGGTCAGTGGCTGATGAAAAAGCGAATCATTCAAACATTGGATGAAAAAGCCATTCTAAAAGAAGCCAAAAAACGAGCTGACTCCATCCGCAAACGCGCCGGAATAGAACTTCCTGACCGATTTCCAACGACAACATTTTAAGAAGCGAAAAAATTAATTGAAAGTAAAACCACCTTGAACCTTTTTAAATAAAGGTTCAAGGTGGTTTCAGACTGAAGACAAAGGTCAGGGAAACCTGGCCTTTTTTAGTTTTTTGAAATCAAAAAAGCTTATTCCAAGGTTCATGGTTTATCATAAAATTAGAAAACAAATGGAGGCAAACCTTATGTTAACCA
>NZ_RXYB01000059.1 GCF_008086615.1 Acetobacterium tundrae | reverse complement strand
TATACTTTTGAAGGATGGAATGTCAGCGGCGCAACGGCAGTCGATGGGCAGTTTACAATGCCGGGAAACACTGTGAATATCACGGCCAACTGGAAAGCGAATCAATATGACTTAAATATTACCTATCAATATGCATCAGGCCAGGAAGGCGATCTTGCCGCCCTGCCAGCCGCTGTTAATGAAAAAATTAACTTTGGTGAAAGCTTCAGTAAAACCAGTGGTTCTATTCCGGGTTATAATGCCAATCCAATTGTAGTCAGTGGCACCATGGGTGCTAATGGTTACAGTGCTGTGGTTATTTACAGCAAGGCAGACAGCCAATGGAATAACATCAACTACATCACAGGAGGTGACACTGTCACCAATATGCCTGGTAATCTAACGAATATTTTAGTTGGAACGCCAGAGACCGTATCAACCCTGACACCAGTCCGAGATGGTTATACCTTTAGCGGATGGGTAGTCAGCGGAGTAACTGCGACAGATGGGAAATTCACCATGCCGGCGAATGATGTTAACATCACAGCCACTTGGACAGCAATACCAGTTGCACCAGTTACGCCAGCGACACCAGTTACTCCAGTAGCAATTGCAGCAGTACCGGCAGCGGTTGGATTAACAACCATTGCTGCTACAGCGACGCCACTTGCAGCAGCAGCACCGGCAGCGGTTGGATTAACAACCATTGCTGATACAGCGACACCACTTGCAGCGGGAAATACAACAACCATTGATGATCAAAAAACACCACTAGCAAGCACTGAACTGGATGAACACAAATGTTGTATTCTTCATTTCTTAATTCTTTTACTCGCTTTATTAATCTTGATTTTTTACACAAGAAGCATGAAAAAACGACAGGCGCACATCTTTGAATTAAGAGAAAAGATCGCAGAAAATGATCATAGAAATTAAGAAAGAAATAAAATTAAAAGGAGAAAAT
>NZ_RXYB01000058.1 GCF_008086615.1 Acetobacterium tundrae | reverse complement strand
GGTTTATATCCTGAAAGAGATGTCCAACACCGATTTGGTGAATCATCCCGAATTGATTGATCAGTTTCTTCCCTGGTCTAAAACACTTTCATCGGATTGCTATAAAACCAATTGATAAACATAGATTTACGAGTCCTGCTCCTCCTGGAGTTGGGCTTTTTTTATGGATAGGTGCCTACAGTTTGACACTTACGATTGTCCCTGATCAACTGGTATTTTTATATCAGCCGGAACAAGCGTACTTGCTCGCATCAATGAATCTTCTCTGATTGTTTTTAGCCAATAATAATAGCTGCCTTTCAAAACCTGGTTTTTCACACACCATGCTTTTATGGACAGCCCGCTTTCAATCCGTTACTGGATCATTGTCTGCCATTTTTCCTTTTGAATGGCATGATGTGTGGACTTCATAAGTGCCATTTATAGACTCTCCCTTCATACTTTTAGTGTTTTCAGAGTCACTCTGAAAACACTAAAAGTTCTGTTCTGAGTCTATTGTCTCATGTTTTTGGAACGTTATAAATCCATGCGTTTATTGGACAATTACATTGAGTACTTACAATACATGATCTAACTCCTGTATCATATTAAGATCAGTTTTTTGTTTGTACCCTCAAAATATTTACAAAAAAATAAAAAAAGATTAAAAAGTGAGCTTTTTTGCTTCCAGAGACTGTCTTTATATAGTAAGAGGATAAATATATTGGTAAATAGACGATGGTAAAAAATAATTGAGAAAGGATTTGAAATGGAAAGAAAACGAACGGTGGAGAGATCAAAAATGAAAGGAGAAATAAGTTATGTTTAAGAAGTTTAAAAGAGTCATGGCATTATTTTTGACATTCATGATGCTATTCTCAATGTCAGGTGTGGATATGCTTGTTGCCTATGCGGTGGACAATGTGAGTTCCGCACAGGAAGAGCAAACACCGGCAGTAGGAGGCACGGCTGCAGATGGCGGCACAATCGCAG
>NZ_RXYB01000057.1 GCF_008086615.1 Acetobacterium tundrae | reverse complement strand
TGGACAATACAGAACTGAACAATTGCGAAAAAGGTCATGGATACCAGGCAGGCTGAAATGAAGTACAGTCCCTGGTGACCAATTTGTAGTCCCAGCGCATATTTGATGATGACTTCCAATAAAACGGCCTGGGTAAAAGCGATCACCAAATAAAGAAAGCTTCGAATTACTTTATTTGAACTGTCCCGGGATAAGATGTTGAATTTCTTGTCGGCATCAAAATAGATGCCGAAGAAGATGATTAAGGCTCCAACCCAGAGGGACAGCGACATAAAGTAGGGTGTGAAGTAAGCGCCGTAATTGGGGATCGGATTGATCACATCACTTTCAACCGTCACCGGGGCACTGACGAACGTCCCCAGGCCATTTAATTTTGAAGCATCGGCATTGGCCGTATCAATGGAGGTGATCACGCCATTCTGGGCGGTAGTGATGCCGCTGTTAAGGGTGGTCTGGCCATTCGCCAAAGTGGCGGCGCCGTTGGCCAGAGTGGTGGTTCCATCGGCCAGGGTGGTCGCGCCATCGGCCAGGGCGGTGGCGCCATTGGCCACGGTACTGACACCGTTGGCCAGGGTGGCGGCTCCGGATGAAATGCTGTCAGCCGCCGTATTCAGTTGGCCGGAAGCGGCACTGACGGTTGCAATTCCGCTGTCTATCTGACTGGTGCCGGCGGATAAACCGGCCGCACCCTGAGCAATTGATTCGGCGGCACCGTTTAACTGAACTCCGGCACTCTGTAATTCCTGAATCTGCGCGGCATTATCGCTGGAAGACATTTTCTGTATGAACGCCGCAAATTGTGGGTCCTGCATCAGCTCAGGATGCTCCTGAACAAAGTAAGAAATGAAAGCGGAGGTCTGACTCACACTGCCAATCAGCGAGTCGACACCAGCCGTATAGGCCTGAATTCCGTCGTCCAGCTGGTCCGTTCCCGCCGCCAGGGTCTGGGCTCCGGTATTCAACTGGGCCGAACCGCTTTTAAGGGTGCTGAGGCCGGTATTGAAATCAGAGAATTT
>NZ_RXYB01000056.1 GCF_008086615.1 Acetobacterium tundrae | reverse complement strand
GATAGGTAATATTTAAGTCATATTGATTCGCTTTCCAGTTGGCCGTGATATTCACAGTGTTTCCCGGCATTGTAAACTGCCCATCGACTGCCGTTGCGCCGCTGACATTCCATCCTTCAAAAGTATAACCTGATCTGACTGGTATCTGAGTCGATACAGTCTGCTGACTGCCTGCTACAATATTGGTTTGACTGCTCGGCATGTTGGTCACGCCTTCAGCTCCGGCCAGGTAATTGATATCGTAATAATTGACGACAACGGATGGTGTAATGGTTAATATTCCATTAACTGCAGTCACATCATAATTTGAGTTAATATCCCGATAGGCTTCCGTACTTACTTCCGAATCGGAATATACGTTCATTTGTTCAAAATTTACTCTTATAGCATAAGTTCCCACAGCTTCTCCAGGATCTCGGCTTAAATTGTAATTCAGCGTATCCGTTCCAATTAATCCATCAATAGTGGCAGTTAATATCGGATCGCTTTGTCCATAAACTTTTGTTTTATCATCTGCTGTGATTGTAACAGCTTTCTTTTGAATCGTAACGGTTCCGGTTCCGAAAACATCATAGTAGTTCGGATTTGTTACCATCACTGATACTTGGTAAGTTCCTGCCTCGGTAAATACTGGTGGATTGCTACTCCATCCACTTTCGTCATTACCATACCAGATTGTAGAACCTTCTATGCCAGCACTGACTGCACTTAAGCCATGGGCTTGTCCGTCGTATGTTCCGGTGAATCCGGTAATATTAACTGTGTTGCTTTCAGCTTTTGTGATCACCAGTTTGCTGTTCGTTACGTTCACGGTGTAATTTGTGTTCGCTGTGTAGGTCGCCGTGATGCTGATATCGGCTCCGACAGTTTCTTTGCCTGTATCCGCAGCGATTCGGCTGTAGCTGATCGTTCCCAGATCACTGTCTTTTACCAGACCGGTTTGTTTTCCGGTCAAGGCTGGGTCGCTTTCTCCATAGACTTTCGTCTGTGGATCAACGGTGATCGTTACTTCAGCTGGGGTGATCGTCAATGTGGTTTCGACGGCTGCGCTGTCGGCATAGTTCGGATTG
>NZ_RXYB01000055.1 GCF_008086615.1 Acetobacterium tundrae | reverse complement strand
AATTGATAAATGCAATCATAATTAAATAGTATTAACTAGTCTCGCGACGATGGCGGAAGGGCTACACCTGTTCCCATACCGAACACAGAAGTAAAGTCTTCCAGCGCCGAAAGTACTTGGTGGGTAACTGCCTGGGAGGATAGGACGTTGCGGGGTTTTAAATATTCCTCAGTAGCTCAACGGTGGAGCACTCGGCTGTTAACCGATAGGTTGTTGGTTCAAATCCAACCTGGGGAGCCAATAAGTCAATAAGCGGGTGTGGAATGAACCGGTTTCATATCCGCTATTTTTAAAGAGCGGCCCCTTGGTCAAGCGGTTAAGACACCGCCCTTTCACGGCGGCTACAGGAGTTCGAATCTCCTAGGGGTCACCATAATTATTTTAACAAAGCGGCCTGGTAGTTCAGTTGGTTAGAATGCCAGCCTGTCACGCTGGAGGTCAAGGGTTCGAACCCCTTTCAGGTCGCCATTTTAAGCAGAGAACCAAAAATGCACGAACGTAGTGAGTGAACATTTTTGTGTGAATCGCTTATGCAATTATCGACAGTTTGCTTCCTTTAAATTATAATAAAGCAAAATAAGAGATAATTGTAAACAGATCAATGCATCAATACTTGTGGCTCAATTGGCATAAGTAGAGAACCCAAATCTTTGATTTGGTGTGAATCACTTAGTTATGTGTAGCGGATCAAGGAACAAGTACAGTAATCAAGCAAACCCTTTTATTAGGCTGATGTGGCTCAATTGGCAGAGCAGCTGATTTGTAATCAGCAGGTTAACGGTTCAAGTCCGTTCATCAGCTCCATTTTTTTGTAAAAAAACAGCGGGAGAATGCCCGAGTGGCTAAAGGGGGCGGACTGTAAATCCGTTGACGGCGTCTACGATGGTTCGAATCCATCTTCTCCCACCATTTAATATCTTTATGACCCATTAGCTCAGTTGGTATAAGTAGAGAACCCAAATCTTCGATTTGGTGTGAATCACTTAGTTAGGCAAACAACTGGATTACATCAACGTATGAAGACAAACACAATTAAATATTTTATGACCCATTAGCTCAGTTGGTAGAGCATCTGACTTTTAATCAGGGTGTCGGGCGTTCAAGTCGCCCATGGGTCACCATTT
>NZ_RXYB01000054.1 GCF_008086615.1 Acetobacterium tundrae | reverse complement strand
GATAGGTAATATTTAAGTCATATTGATTCGCTTTCCAGTTGGCCGTGATATTCACAGTGTTTCCCGGCATTGTAAACTGCCCATCGACTGCCGTTGCGCCGCTGACATTCCATCCTTCAAAAGTATAGCCTGATCTGACCGGTATCTGAGTCGATACGATTTGCTGACTACCTGCTACAATATTGGTTTGATTGCTCGGCATGTTGGTCACGCCATCAGCTCCGGCAAGGTAATTGATATCATAATAGTTGACGACAACGGATGGTGTAATGGTTAATATACCATTAACTGCAGTAACATCATAATTTGAATTAATATCCCGATAGGCTTCCGTACTTACTTCCGAATCGGAATATACGTTCATTTGTTCAAAATTTACTCTTATAGCGTAAGTTCCCACAGCTTCTCCAGGATCTCGGCTTAGATTGTAATTCAACGTATCCGTTCCAATTAGTCCATCAATAGTGGCAGTTAGTATCGGATCACTTTGCCCATATACTTTTGTTTTATCATCAGCAGTAATAGTAACAGCTTTCGGTGTGATTTCTAGTGTTCCAGGAACTACCGTGATACTATAGTTCAGGTTGTCTGCTGCAACTGCATCAGTTGTTTTAATCACATATTTTCCAACATCTTCTCCCGCTTCTCGATTTAAAGTGTAATTTAATGTTTCGCCATTAACTGTTCCACTCACCACAGCCGTGAATATTGGATCAGCAGATCCATAAACTTTCGATTGTTGATCGATTGTAATTGTTGCTGTTGCCGCTGTGATGATCAGGCTGTTGTCTGTTACGGTGATGTTGTAGTTCGGGTTAGCTCCGACTGTTGCGGTGATCGCATAGGTCCCGACTGTTTCTCCCGCTACTCGGCTCAGTGTATAGTTCAGGTTTTCTCCGGTGACCGTTCCTCCGACCACTGCGGTTAATGCTGGATCGTCTTTTGTTCCATAGACTTTCGTCTGGGGATCAATGGTAATCGTGGCTGGCGCCGGGGTGATCGTGATGCTTGTTTCCACCACGGGGCTGTCAGCATAGTTCGGGTTGATTTCCTTCACTGAAACTGGATAGGTTCCCACATTGGTAAAGCTTGGGGCTTCCGCTGTCCAGGTTTTACCGCCATCTGTGCTGTACATCGGGGTTGATCCGTCGATGCTTGCACTTGGAGCCA
>NZ_RXYB01000053.1 GCF_008086615.1 Acetobacterium tundrae | reverse complement strand
GATAATGTTCACAAATAGTTGGACACAAATTCCAGAAAATAAGATAAACTATACACATGAATAGAAAACGACGAACATGGTCCCCAGAGGAAAAGGCAGCCATCGTGCTGGAAATCCTCAGAGAAGAAAATACGTTAGCCGAGATCTCTAAAAAATATGATGTATCTCAGCAATTGTTAAGCCGCTGGAAAGCAGAGTTTATCGCCAATATGCCCGCTGTCTTCAATAAAAAAAATGAAGAAGTTGATAAACTCAAACAAGATCACGAAGAAGAAAAGGAGCTTCTTGTCAAGAAAATAGGCGAATTAACAATGGATGTCGATTGGCTAAAAAAAAAGCAAAATCAGATCTCTCAAATGAAGAAAAAAGATCATTGATTGACTGGAAACACCCACTCTTAACCATTAAGAAACAATGTCAACTCTTAGCGTTGCCACGCTCGACTGCTTATCATGAAACCGTTGATATTGAGCCATCCAAAGACGAAATTGATATCAAAAACGCCATTGATCTGATTCATTTTAAAGAACCTTCATATGGTGTCAGGCGGATTAAAAACGAACTGCATAAGAACGGATTCAAACATATTGGCAGACGACTTGTGAAACGTTATATGCTGGAAATGGACATTGTTTGTTTCTATCCCGGCCCCAATCTGAGCAGACGGGCCAAAGAAGCCCAAACCTATCCATACCTACTACGGCATCTCGATATTAATCGGCCGAATCAGGTATGGTCCATCGATATTACCTATATCGGTACCCCGAATGGATTTGTGTATTTAACCGCTATTATTGATTGGTATTCCCGGTATATCGTGGGTTACACCATTAGCAATACCCTGCAAACTGACATGATCACCCGTGTCGTAAAAAACGCCGTTGAAACATTTGGAGCCCCGGAAATCATCAACAGTGACCAGGGCAGTCAGTTTACCTCAAATGCCTACATTGACTTAATCAAAAGCTATGAAACCACAAAAATCAGCATGGACGGCAAAGGCCGGGCGACCGATAACATTGCCATTGAACGCTTTTTCCGTTCCTACAAATGGGAACGCTTGTATTTGCTGTGCCCGGAAACGGTCACCGAAGTAAAAGCATTGACAAAAGAATACATCGATCATTACAATAATGAACGCGGCCATCAACGGTATGATTATGAAACTCCAGCAGTTGTATTTTATGAAAATCAGACCCTGGCAGCATAATCAATCACACGAAAGGAGAGTTATCTTAAATATTTTGATTTCGTGTCTTGACAAGCGTGCACATTATA
>NZ_RXYB01000051.1 GCF_008086615.1 Acetobacterium tundrae | reverse complement strand
TGCCGAAGGTGGGGTCGGTAATTGGGGTGAAGTCGTAACAAGGTAGCCGTATCGGAAGGTGCGGCTGGATCACCTCCTTTCTAGGGAATACAGGAAGTCATGGTACTATTTTCTTTTGTATGACCATAATGGTTATACAAGACAGAAGCAATAGACATAAAAATGAATAAAGATCATATTTTTCGTCAGAATTCCTGATTGATAAAGGAAGAATTCGGCCGAAAAATGTGTTAGTATTTGTATCAGTCACACGCTAACGCTTAGTGACTTGCCAAATTGAAAATTTGGACAAATACGTTTTTCAAGATATTTTTATTTATACAAGGCGCATTTATTTGAGAGCGAAGGCGCGTGCTTTGCACGTAACTGAGCGAAAAAATAAAAGCAACGCAGTAGAAATGAAAATATCGTAGAAAAAAGTGGGGGTGTAGCTCAGTTGGGAGAGCACCTGCCTTGCAAGCAGGGGGTCAGGAGTTCGAGTCTCCTCATCTCCACCATTAAAAAAAACGCATGGGCTTGTAGCTCAGGTGGTTAGAGCGCACGCCTGATAAGCGTGAGGTCGGAGGTTCAAGTCCTCCCAAGCCCACCATTTAAAAACGAACGCAAGTTCAAGCAGAATAAGGATCATATTTTTCGTCAGATTCTTTGAATTATTCAAGGAAGCATTGAGCCGAAAAATGTGTTAGTTTTTACAGCAGTCACAGGTTAACGCTTAGTGACTGACCAAATTTTATCAAATTTGGGTAAAAGCGTCGATCATTGAAAACAGCATAGTGTATATAAAAATTTGAAAATACAATTTCTTTAACACGAAAACGTAACATCAAAAGGATCAAGAAGAAAAGAGCACAGGGTGAATGCCTTGGCAATCAGAGCCGACGAAGGACGCGACAAGCTGCGAAAAGCTACGTGTAGGTGCACATAACCGATTAAGCGTAGATATCCGAATGGGGAAACCCGGCTGATAGAAGATCAGTCACTGTTAAGTGAATAAATAGCTTGACAGAGGGAACCCGGAGAACTGAAACATCTTAGTACCCGGAGGAAAAGAAAGAAACATCGATTCCTTAAGTAGCGGCGAGCGAACGAGGAAGAGCCCAGATTACATCAAATTTTATTAATTAGCTGAACAGCATGGGAAGGCTGGACGAAGAAGGTAAGATCCCCGTAAGCGAAAATTAATAAAGTGGGTAATCGAAGAGTACCACGGGACACGTGAAACCCTGTGGGAAGATAGGGGGCCCACCCCCTAAGGCTAAATACTACTGATTGACCGATAGCGGAAAGTACCGTGAGGGAAAGGTGAAAAGAACCCCGGAAGGGGAGTGAAATAGAAACTGAAACCCTGTGCTTACAAGCAGCAGGAGCGCAAGTGACTGCGTGCTTTTTGTAGAACGGGCCAACGAGTTACGGTATGTAGCAAGGTTAAGTACTTCAGGTACGGAGCCGTAGGGAAACCGAGTCTGAATAGGGCGATAGTTGCATGCTGTAGACCCGAAACCGTGTGATCTATCCATGACCAGGATGAAGCTTGGGTAAAACCAAGTGGAGGTCCGAACCAGTGTCTGTTGAAAAAGGCTTGGATGAGTTGTGGATAGGGGTGAAATTCCAATCGAACACGGAGATAGCTGGTTCTCCCCGAAATAGCTTTAGGGCTAGCGTTGTAAAGAGAGTGATGGAGGTAGAGCACTGAATAGGCTAGGGGTCGTAAAGATTACTGAACCTTATCAAACTCCGAATGCCATACACTTATATACGGCAGTCAGACTGTGTGAGATAAGTCTCATAGTCAAAAGGGAAACAGCCCAGACCATCCGCTAAGGTCCCAAAGTCCAGATTAAGTGGGAAAGG
>NZ_RXYB01000050.1 GCF_008086615.1 Acetobacterium tundrae | reverse complement strand
TTATCAAACTCCGAATGCCATACACTTATATACGGCAGTCAGACTGTGTGAGATAAGTCTCATAGTCAAAAGGGAAACAGCCCAGACCATCCGCTAAGGTCCCAAAGTCCAGATTAAGTGGGAAAGGATGTGCAACTGCAGAAACAACCAGGATGTTGGCTTAGAAGCAGCCATACATTTAAAGAGTGCGTAATAGCTCACTGGTCGAGTGGTGGTGCGCCGAAAATGAACGGGGCTCAAATCTGGCACCGAAGCGATGGATTACTTACTGTAATGGTAGGGGAGCAATGTCTTGAGGGCGAAGCCGAACTGTAAGGTTCAGTGGACACAAGACAAGAGAGAATGTTGGCATGAGTAGCGAAAGTGAAGTGAGAATCTTCACCATCGAAAGCCCAAGGTTTCCTGAGGAAGGTTCGTCCGCTCAGGGTAAGTCGGGGCCTAAGCCGAGGCGAGAAGCGTAGGCGATGGACAACAGGTTGAAATTCCTGTACCACCTTTAATTGTTTGAGAGATGGAGTGACACAGAAGGATAAGCGAACCCAGCGGTTGGAAAAGCTGGGCCAAGCGTCAAGGCTGAATTGGGAGGCAAATCCCCCGATTCATAAGGCTGAGGCGTGACGGGGAACGAAAAATAAGTAGGGAAGTCGCTGATTTCACGCTGTCAAGAAAAGCTTCTATTGAGAGAGAAGGTGCCCGTACCGTAAACCGACACAGGTAGGCGAGGAGAGAATCCTAAGATGAGCGGGAGAAGTGTTGTTAAGGAACTCGGCAAAATGACTCCGTAACTTCGGGAGAAGGAGTGCCCCCTCAGGGGGGCCGCAGAGAAGAGGCTCAAGCGACTGTTTAGCAAAAACACAGGTCTCTGCTAAATCGAAAGATGATGTATAGGGGCTGACGCCTGCCCGGTGCTGGAAGGTTAAGAGGAGTGCTTAGCAGCAATGCGAAGGTGCGAATTTAAGCCCCAGTAAACGGCGGCCGTAACTATAACGGTCCTAAGGTAGCGAAATTCCTTGTCAGGTAAGTTCTGACCCGCACGAAAGGCGTAACGATTTGAGCGCTGTCTCAACAACACACCCGGTGAAATTGTAGTACTCGTGAAGATGCGAGTTACCCGCGACAGGACGGAAAGACCCCGTAGAGCTTTACTGCAATCTGGCATTGAGTTTTGGTAGTAGACGTACAGGATAGGTGGGAGGCTGAGAATTTGGGACGCTAGTTTCGAAGGAGCCAAGCTTGGGATACCACCCTTGTACTATCGGAATTCTAACGAGTGGCCGTAATCCGGTCATCGGACAGTGTCAGACGGGCAGTTTGACTGGGGCGGTCGCCTCCTAAAAAGTATCGGAGGCGCCCAAAGTTACCTTCAGGATGGTTGGAAACCATCTCTTAGAGTGCAAAGGCAAAAAGGTGATTGACTGCGAGAGAGACATCTCGAGCAGAGACGAAAGTCGGGCTTAGTGATCCGGTGGTTCCGAGTGGAAGGGCCATCGCTCAACGGATAAAAGCTACCTCGGGGATAACAGGCTTATCTCCCCCAAGAGTCCACATCGACGGGGAGGTTTGGCACCTCGATGTCGGCTCGTCTCATCCTGGGGCTGAAGCAGGTCCCAAGGGTTGGGCTGTTCGCCCATTAAAGAGGCACGCGAGCTGGGTTCAGAACGTCGTGAGACAGTTCGGTCCCTATCCGTCGTGGGCGTTAGATATTTGAGAAGAGCTATTCCTAGTACGAGAGGACCGGAATGGACAAACCACTGGTGCACCAGTTGTTCCGCCAGGAGCATAGCTGGGTAGCTAAGTTTGGAAAGGATAAGTGCTGAAGGCATCTAAGCACGAAGCCCCCTTCAAGATAAGATATCTCACC
>NZ_RXYB01000004.1 GCF_008086615.1 Acetobacterium tundrae | reverse complement strand
ATGGTCTCAGGAATTGCCCGAGGTTTGCAGACTCAAGCATAACTACAAAAAGTGCCTCAAATAATGATGTGCTCAGTATAGCAGGTTTGGATTGAACTTGCTATACGCCATCTTTTGAGGCACTTACTAGTCATCAATCTGCTGGCAACGTAATATATGCAGTTCATCTTTGGACATTAAAAAATACCTCCATTTATTAATCTGATGAAGGTATTATCTCATGAATTTTTAGCATAAAATATGTGCTGCCTATTTGACATTAACACTGCCCAATCTCCCCAGTTCAAGATTAGCCTGCTCCAGAAGAACATTAATCTGGGGTGTTTTCCACTCCCACTGTTTGTTAATCATTGCCGGAATAAACGAACTGAAATCCGATTGTGGTTCATGTAGACCGGCCTGATATTCTTCTAAATACATAATGTTACCTCTTCTTTCTTATGTATTTTAATATTATAGTATTTGTTGATCAGTCTAAACCGAAATATCCGGTTTTTCATTGAGCGACTCTGGCAGGTAATCAAGAACATCCTGTAAACTGCCAGCCTTTTTAAGTATCAGCATGGTATCCCGGTGAGGATTGGCATAAATACCTAGCCAGTAGAATTCATCATATTCCGGTCGATTCAAAAAAGCAAGAACCGGTTTTTTCAATGAAAATTGTGCATGCACACCTGGCTTATTTCCTCTTGCATCCATCCTGATCCAACGGCCCTCCAAAAAAACGGCATTATAAGCATGGACACAATATCTGAAGATTGCGTACCTTAACATAACAGAGATTTGGTTAATTTTTTCTGGCAAACTAATAACTATAAAACAGCCCTTGCCTTAGCTATTGCAATGCTTAAAAATTCATCTTCACTTTGAACATATTCAAATCCTGTGTTTCTCGTTTCAAAAGCTACGGCACCTTTGTAATCAACTGACTTCAATTTGTCTGAAAGCTTATTCCAATCAATGTTTCCCGAAAACGGAAGTGCATGCATATCCTCTTTACTGTTGTTATCGTGCAGGTGTAAAGCCATAAGTTTAGCACCATATAAACTGAATAAGTCTAGGTCTGGAGAATATAGATTATGATGTCCACTGTCAAAACAAAATCCAAGCCTATTTGATTGAATTTTACTAAATATAAATTCTAGATATTGAGGACTTTCCATATTTTCCAAAGCTATATTGATGTTCAAGCTTTCCGCCCTGTCTATAATTCGTTTTAGTCGCTCTATTCCAGTATTAGATACAGGTAAAGGAGTTTTACCATTTGTGGGATGCATAACTAAAGTTGGTATTTCATAAGTATTACAATCCTCTATACATGTGATAAGCTTTTTTGCATATTCATGTCCGATTGAATTATCTTCCCACAAAGTATTTGCCTCAATGTAAGGTGCATGAGCATTTTCAACATATAACCCAGCTTCTATAGCATACCGTGGAAAGTCTTTGTAGTCGCTATCAAACTGATCTGTCCAAAGCAAAATTACACCAGTAAATCCTGCAGATTTGATAACATTCATTCTTTCTCGTGGAGAAAGATTATAACCAAACCAATCAACAATAGTATAGTTTCTCAATTAAACTACCTCCCATAATAATATAAATAATCAGCAATTCAAATTTCTTTCCGTCGTTGTTACACATTTATCATCTTAATTCGCAATCTTTTACTATTGTGACTGTATTTAATTTTACAACAGAATAGTGTAATTATTCAAATATTTATCATAGCCTAATTCTTTGATGCGGGATGTAAGCTTGTTAGGGTCGTTTCGTTTGTCACAGGTTGTGAAAGCTCTTCAGGCAATGACGATCAAAACGACCCTATGTTAACCTTATTACTTCTTCTCTTTAAATCAGTTTCCCTTAACCGCAATGATCTCATTGATGAAGTCAATCATTCCGTCTTCGACCTCGTCACGAATATCCCGATAATTGTGGATTTCATGACGATACCCGGAATAAAGCTTGGTTTTGACCTGATTTCCGGTTTCCACCAGCCAGCTTGAAACCGCATAGACACCTTCTCCGTAAAGACCGACTGGATCCTGATCGCCAGCAATATTATAAACCGGAATCTCAGCCGGAACTTTCTCTGCCCACTGGATACCGATAATGCTATCAATCATCATGATAAAATCATAGGTTGAACGGATATTCGGCGGGCTTGTGAAATTGTTGAAGGGATCATTGGCATGATCAGCGACGATATCCGGATCGCCAGATATCCAATCATTGGGAGTCAGGGGATTAGCGATGCGGTTCGTCATCCATTCAAAAAGAACCCCTAGATAACTGGGATCGACTTCTTCACCTTTGCCCTCGTCGATACACTTTTGCAGTGCCGCAGCCAGCTCCCCGGTCTTTGGAAAAACCGACGAGGTTCCGCAGATCAGCAACCCGTCCATGCCCTCACCATAGACGGCGGCATAGGATCGGGCAATCATCGAGCCCATGCTGTGACCGTACATAAAATAAGGCAGCTCCGGATATTCGGCCTGAACCATTTGGCGCAGGCTGTGTTCATCTTCGGCCATCGTCATGTAACCTTTATTTCCCCAATCACTCCAATTTCCCGATTCAGCGGCAGTTTTACCATGTCCGACATGATCATCGGCGGCAACCACAAACCCGGCCTCGTTCAGCTTCAGAATCATATGCAGATAACGTCGCGAATGTTCGCCAAAACCGTGGACAATCTGGACAATTCCCCGGGGTTTGCGAATCGGCTTGTATATCCAAGCCTGGATTGTATCCTTTTCGTTAAATGATCTGAAACTTCTTTCTTCAAATGCCATCATAATCCTCCTATAAATTTATTATCAGGTTGTTAACCAACCGGACGATCTTAAATTAAGTGTAGCCTGGCAGAGGGACTGCTTTGTGCAATTTCCCGCTGTTTCTTTTTCGTCAGTTTCATAAACACGGTCTGATAAGCCAGTTGGATACAGTCGATCAAAACCGGTTCCGGGACATCGCCGGCAAGCAGAAGCGAATTCCAATGCTGTTTATTCATATGATAGCCGGGAATAATATCCGGATAACGGGAGCGGAGAATTTCACCATCGCCGATTGGCAGCTTGAGGGTCAACAGTGAGTCGCCGTTCTTGTTCTCACCGCGCATGGCAAACATCAACTCGCCGATAAAATATCGGACGGCATCCCATTCCGGCTGATAGTCCCGGGTTGTTCCCGGCAGCTCTAAAGCTGTTTGTTCAATCAGCTGATCCCATTTCTCACAAGGTTTCATCTGCATCTCCTTTTTTATCGTTATCTTTCCCGCCGCGCTTAGTAAGTTAAGTTGTAAATTAAGTTTGCCTGGCTACCGGGGCATTCCCAAATAACAGTTCTTATAATACTTAATAATGCTCTCGACATGGATTTTGGTGGTATTAAAAAACGGAATCCCCAGTTCACTTTCATTGAGTATTAACGGCAGCTCGGTGCAACCTAAAATAACCCCGTCAACCGCTTCAGTTTCAATCATCCGTTTGATGATGCTGAGTAATCCCTGTCGTGTTTCCTCCAAAAAGACACCTAATTCGATCTCTGTCATCAGTTTATCCTGAATGTATGCCTGCTCCGCCTCATTGGGAATCACCATCAAGATGTCCTCTCGGTTGCCGGCCTGCTGATAAAAATCGCTTTGCATGGTAAAACGGGTGCCTAACAGTGCCACCCGCTGACACCCCGATTTTTTTATAAACTCGCAAGTTTCATCGACGATGCTGATGAGCGGGATGGGTGACCGCTCACTGACTCGGTCAAATACAATATGAGGAGTATTGGCAGAGATAAATCCAAAATCAGCCCCGCCCCGGTAAAGCATATCGATGCCTTCCACCAGCCAATTTATCAGCTGATCCCATTCCCGGTTTTCCACAAGCCTCATCAGAATACTCATATCCATGCTGTTGATGATAATTTCCGGGTTGCGCCCGTCATTTACCTTATTGCGATGGGTTTCAATCAGCAGTCGATAATAATCCAGGGTTGATTCTGGTCCGAAGCCGCCGATCATTCCTATTCTTGTCATGATATTGCCTCCTTTAAATCAGTTACCTTTTAAAAAAAAGTTCAACGTATCTTGAAATTTGTTCTTCGAGATGCCTCAGGCTCATTATCCCCGCTTCCCGCAGGGTTTCCTTTTCCTGAATAAACAGGATGACTGCCGGTGCCGTAAAAACACTAAAACTTGCGGAAAGGGCAGGCGATTTTTGTATATCCACTTTAACCGCAGAAATGCTTGGATAGTTGCCGAGCATCTGTTCAATTTTGGGCAGCAGATCGCGACAGACACTGCAGGTATTGCTGCCAAAGTAAACCAACAACATGTCATTTTCCTTTTTAAAAGCATCGATTTCAGTAATTGAGTTAATTTGTTTCATCACTTCCGCCCCTCAACTATTAATTTTCCGGCAAACTATTTAATCTGTTCCAGTTGTGTTTTTCTGGGATAAAAGCCAAAGCGCTCATAAAAGCTGAAGGCGTTCTCGTTGCCCTCCACTTCTACCTATTTTTCAAAATGTATTCTTTTAGGGAATCAGGAAAATGTGTAATCATGTTGTATGAAAAAGGAACCGCAACCTGATATCGGGCATTCAGCCTGCTTTTCATAATGATATCACTGATGGTTTTTGCAGCTTTTTTCGATTCGGCAAATTTTTGTTTCTTCCTATTACTTGCATCTGATTCATAAAAACGAGCATAACATGAATTTGTATCGGATGACAGAGCATTCGAATTGTTGTCCAACGTCTTAAAGAAATTTGTATTCATTGGTCCCGGTTCAATAACGGTAACCTGAATATTATTGCTGTGCAATTCTAATCGCAATGCATCACTTAAAGCTTCTACTGCAAATTTTGATGCACAGTAGGCTCCGTTAATCGGTTGAGCAAATTTCCCGTCCAATACCGGTCGAACATCCCGTAATCAAAACAACACGTCCATCTTTCATTTCTGTCAACCTCCATTAATAAACTTAGGCATCATCATAAGTCATCTGAAGCTTATCCGCATTATCATTTAATAAGATTTGATTTTTTTCGTATACGGCTGAGTGACACCGGGGTGATTCCTAAATAGGATGCTAGCTGACACTGTTTCAGACGCTTTTCCAAGTCCGGATATTTTGTAAGGAATTGTTTATAGCGATCGGAACTATTTAATAATTTAAAACTGTTTGCGTGTTCCTCTTTTTCAACAAGGACGTTATCAATCATTTTTTTGTAAAATAAAAGCAACTCATAGTTACCATCTACGATTCTCTCAAAATCTTCAATTTTCATAACCAGAAGCTCACTGTCTTCCAAAGCCTGAATACAATAGGTCGATTCCTTTTGAGACAGGTATGCCACATAAGAAAATAGCGTACCACCTTCCGCATAGAAATACTTTGTGATATTAAGTTAAGTGTACCTGGCACGGTCACGCATTGATGTTTCATCTGGTTTTTCTCCTTGTTTAGAATCCGATCGTTGAGGCATGGGTGATAAGTTGGTCTCCAAACCGTTGGTCTCGATAATTGTGACATTTTGTAGAGCAATCAAATTTTTCTATCTTTTTGATCATTCCATTGTTATAATCATGATAACAGATAACTACCGGAAAGGCTCTGGAAAAAAATGATGAAAGGAATCATAACCCTGTGTTTTTACTGTAAAGAAAATTTATTTGATAGTATCACGACCCATGTTGTGAATTATAGAAACTGCCTGATCATTATTAAAAACGTCCCCTGCGAAGAGTGTGAACAATGCGGCGAAATTTCTGACAGCAGCATCAGTCCTCCGTTATTGCCTGTTTTCTGCGATGGTAGATTTACCGCTATCCGTTAGCCTGTACTTTTGCAAGCGACTGTTAGGTTTATCTGGGACAGTCATCTCAATGAGGTCTGCCACTATGAGCGGTTCTATGTGTCGTTTAAACGAGCGGGAGTCGCCGTTCATTCCGATTGCTGCAAAGATTTCTTTACGCGACAACGTTTTATCTTGAAGCGATTTCAAAACGTCTATCTGTGTTCCTGTTAAATCGACTTGGTGCTTATCTTGGTGCTTAACTTGGTGCTTGTCCTGTTCGACGATGGTATCTAAAACAGCGGATAGCGTGAATTCGATAAACACGCCGGAATCATTAGATTTTCTTGCCTCTTCGATTGCATCATAGTATTGCGGACGCTTCTCAAACATAACAGATTCCATTGGAATCCAAGCAAAAATTGTATTCCATTTTGCAAGCACGAGGGTCTGTCATAGCCGTCCCATGCGTCCATTTCCGTCTGAAAACGGATGGATGGTTTCAATTTCATAGTGAAGAATTGCACTTTTTAGCACGGGATGTAGATCAGACTTCTTAGCCCATTCAAACAAATCTTTGATAAGGACAGGTACGAATTGTGGTCTTGCGCCGATATGTACAGGCACATCGCCGTCGAACACGCCGACATCGCCTCTTCAAAACTTTCCTGATTCCTCAACCAAGCCCGGTGTCATTAACTCGTGGGCCTTCAAAAAGTCTTTTACATCATAGGGGTTGAAGTTTATAATTTTGTTATAGGCTTCGTATGCATTTGTTACTTCTTTTATCTCCGTTTTCTTTCCTGCAATTATCTTGCCTTCAATGACAGCAGTTACTTCCCCGAGCGAGAGGGAGTTACCTTCGATAGCGAGGGATGAGTAAATTGTCCGAACTCGATTTAATCGATGTAAACGAATATTCCGATTGAAATCTGTGGCGTATTCCAGTTTCGTTACGGTCTCTACTATTTTTGCTAGGTAATCGGCAGATTTTTCCGTTATCGTATACGGCGGTTTATTAGTCATTTCATCATCTCCTATGTGAACTCCTTTTATAATGATTATTTTCGCTAAGTTTTGCGAGGTATCGATCATACCGCAATCAGTTGAGTCTGGCACCGGTGCGCACCAAAATTTGTGGTTTATATGCCTGCTTTTTCAGCCGTTCCAAAAGTGATTCGATGTTCGATTCTAAATCTTGCTCGTACTCAATTTTGGTTAATTGGTCTACTCCTGCTGCCTTTTTACCACTCATCTTTTTATGACTTTCGTTCAGGCTCTCTTTATTTATTAGTCCGGCCAGTAATGTATTATTATTGGTTACCCGATAAGCTCCAAGGCTAACTACGGGCGGTTGGTCTACCTTGCCCGATGGGATTCGCACCCACTATATGATACGAACTGGCTCGGCAGCACTGCCTGGCACCGTCAGTGCAGGTAAGGCTCTTTGAAAATATTTATTCATTTAGCGGTATATAGTTTATCCCCATAATTTTTTTTAATCGTTCGAATTCTTGCTCGAATGGTTTTAAATCTGGTTTAGTTAAAGTTAGTATTACATTTAAATCTAATGGTTTATCCTGATCATTAATTTCAATGGGTATTTTAAAAACTTCTTTATTAAACAGATCTATAAATGTCTCAATATCAGAAATGATTGTTTCACTTATTTTAAGTTCAATTTCCAATAAATTATTCCATTCTTCTGGAACAATAACTGATTTGTACTCCAAAGCCCCTTGAATAATACTTTCAAAAACATCCATTAATTTGTCTGCTACATATATAATATGTTCAATGTCACCCGAAACACCAGGTTCACCAAAGGCTTCTGGCATAGCATCATATACTATTGCATTTAAATAACTTACTTTTTTAAGTACTTCATTGTTTTTTAATTCAACCCAGTCAAATATCTCTACTATTTCATCAAATTTCGTAAAATTACTAAACGATATTCCATACTTTAAATCTCTTCTTAATTTAGTTAATTTTTCTAAACCATCTAGTAACTGTTGCCCAAATAATTTATATTCCCAACCAATTGATTTATCAATAATTATTTTTAGTGCCTCAGCACTAATGGTATTTAGATATTTTGTTGTATTTGTTTTAAGTATTTGATTTCTCACTTTCAAACAATCATTTAATAGAAAGCCTAATTGTCTCTGTAATGACAATTCAATATCTTTAGAATTTTCAAAACTAATCAGCCAGATGTTATCCTCAGCATTTAGCTTTTCAATAAATTCAAATAGTTTTGAAGAATCAACAACAGAATCAAAATTCAATAACTTATTGTCTTTCCACAAAGGGAATATAGATAGTATTGATTTTTCAATAAATGCATAAATTGGTATCCCCTTACTCTTTGCTTTGAGATATTCTAAATTTGTAACAGACTTTCCGCAATCTGTTACATTACCGTAGCGACCGCCAACTATTAGAACAAAAATATCAGCACGCTCTTGAACCACGTGCAGACAATTTTCAACTGTTCCTAGATTAGGATCAATTGGGAAAGAATCATATTCAGAAAGCAATGCTTCATACCCTAATTTATTTTCAATAAAAGTCATAATATTTGTTCTGATTTGTTTTAAATCATAACAAGTTGAACTTACAAATACAGTTGGTGTACGTCCTAAACCAGATTTTAATATCAATATAAAAGTCTCCTCTAAATAGATTTTAAAATTGCAAAAGAATAATAAATCGCATTCCATTTTATGATTTTCAAGATTAATTCTATTAATAAACTCATCAATTTTTTCACTTTGAAGCCTCAACAAATAAGTATAAGTGACAGGTACGGCCAAGCCTGACCGGACGATCTTAAATTAAGTGTAGCCTGGCAGCGGGACTGCTTTTCGCAATTTCCTGCTGTTTCTTTTTCGTCAGTTTCATAAACACGGTCTGATAAGCCAGTTGGATACAGTCGATCAAAACCGGTTCCGGGACATCGCCGGCAAGCAGAAGCGAATTCCAATGCTGTTTATTCATATGATAGCCGGAAATAATATCCGGATAATGGGAGCGGAGAATTTCACCATCGCCGATCGGCAGCTTGAGGGTCAACAGTGAGTCGCCGTTCTTGTTCTCACCGCGCATGGCAACCATCAGCTCACCGATAAAATATCGGACGGCATCCCATTCCGGCTGATAGTCCCGGGTTGCTCCCGTCAGCTCTAAAGCTGTTTGTTCAATCAGCTGATCCCATTTTTTACAAGGTTTCATTTGCATCTCCTTTTTTATCGTTATCTTTCCCGCCGCGCTTAGTAAGTTAAGTTGAGACCGGCACCGTTAGAAGATGGTGCGCAAAACCTCAGTCTCATGTGTTAACGGGAAGAGTCGACCCCGATAAGTTAAGTCAATAAGTTAAGTGTGCCTGGCACCGCCAACTTATAAGGGGCAGGCACCGGTCAATTAAGTTCAGGAGCAGGCACCAATCACTCCACAAACACTCAAATTATTTACAGTCTCGTCCTTGATACAGCATTTTCCAAAACCTATTAGGTTTACAATCTTTAGTCCATGGCCCATTTTTAGTATTTATAGTTATATGTTTTGAGTATAGTAATACACACTTCTTTCTTGCTCTGCTAACACAGACAAAACAAATTCGACAGCTTTCTTTCTCTTCGCTTTCACTGCATCTATAATATGGAAAATTTCCCTCTTCCATTCCTATCATATATATCACATCAAATTCAAGACCTTTTGAACCATGCCTTGTTGAGACAATTACTTGATTATTAGGTGTTGTCATATTATAAAAATCTAATAATGAGTATTCTTTATAAGGCAATATTTCTAAACTGTTTTTCAATATTATAATATTGTCATTTTCATCAGGTAGTAAATCAATTTCTTCAAGCAATTGATCTATTGCAAGTTCTTCAAAAATATATAAAATCCACGCCTTAATACTTTTTTGATGTTTAGCACTTTCTGTCATTACTTTATACAGTTGTCTCTTAAGCATCATTATTTTTTCATCGATTAACAATTCAACATTATTGTTTATTCTACACCAAAATGAATATATTTCGTCAAATGAAACACTTTGTTCCGTAACCCAACCCGCACATTTTTGAAACCATTTTATCATGTCACTTATCTCAAACGGATGCTTTGATACATAAAAATCAATTGAATTCTCTTGCAAGCACTTACATACATCTGATATTTGATATTTATTTCCACATAGAATTGCCATCTCATGATAGGGCATACCTTTTTGATAATCAACATGTATTCGTTTTACTACTTCAGTGACTTGCTCAGATATTTCGCATTCACATGATACAAATTCGATTTTGGCAGTATAATCTTTCAATGGGCCTTTAGCGATATAGTTTCTTTTTTCACCAAGTACGATTTCTGAAGCTTTAATAATTTTCTCAGCACTTCTATAATTATTAGTTAAAATAATTGTATGTATTGAAAAATCTTTTCCTAACTCTAATAAATATTCAGGCGATGCACCTTGAAAATCATATATTGATTGATCTGGATCTCCAACTACAAAATATTTCATTTTTGTAGTTGTAATTAAAGATAACACCATTTCGTGTAATGGTTTACCTAAATCCTGATATTCATCAATAATAATCCATGGAAATTTTGCTTCCAAACAAATTCTCACATATTCTTCGTTTTGTATGAGCATTGTCGCATACTTTACGATACTTATATAATCAATTAACCCCAATTTTTCAAGTTCATTTTCATACGAAATCCCTAATTCAGATGCAATATTATCAATTGGTGTACTAATTTTACTAAGTCCTTCAATTTTTCTTGTTCTTTCTCTGTCCATTTTGAGAATATCAGTATTTGCTCCTTTTTCAGTTTTTAATCTATCAAAAATACTGGTTTTTTCCTTATTTGAAATTAGCTTGATTGGACTTGGAATATTATATTGGGGATACAATTTCGAATAAGGAAAAATTACTTCCGCAAGACAAAAACTATGTACCGTACCTAAAAATATATTTTTTCTATTAGGTAAGCCTATCTTTATTAACCTTTCTTTGAATTCTCTAGCAGCTTCTCGACTATAAGTAACACAAGCAATTCCGCGTGGTTCATTAATCATTTCAGATAGAAGCCTCATGATTTTCAATGTTAATATTGTTGTTTTGCCACTTCCTGGGCCAGCTAACACAACAGTATTATCATTGGTTCTATATGCTTCTAATTGCTTCTCATCCTTTTCAATTTGAGCTAATTTTATATTGAATTCTTGTTTCATAAAATTATCCTTCACACACTATGTCAGAAATGTACTCAATAGCGTTCTTGATGTAATCTGGTATCATTTTAGCAGTACAATTAGCTGCCAATCTTTGTGAAAATCTACCTTTCCCAATATTACTATGTGAACTTGTAATTTGGTTAAGACATTTATCATATTTACCCGCTTCAAAGTTTTTCTTGAAATTACTCTTTTGCGTTGTTTTTCCTGCAGTCAACTTATTAAATATTTTGAATATTATTTCTTTGTCGGCTGTACTTGAGAGTGCAGCAAAAATATCTATTTCTAATGTATATGCACCAACAAAAATTCCTCTTTCTTCAAACTTTGCATCTTGCTCACTATAATCCAACTTCTTTAGTTCCTGATTATACTCATCACTAAATAAAACAGCACATAGTTGCAGCATTCTTTCATTGCCATTATAACCAAAATTTTTATGTTCGTCTGAACTGACTGTTCCAAAAACACGTTCATTATTACTACTATCAGTATAGTAATAGTCGCCATCAGTTAAAATTGCATTCGGAATTCCGAGTTCATCTGCAAATATTTTAAACGGCTCAAAATTGGTTGAATTAACATTACATATTATTATCCCCATTTTATCCAAGTCTTTATTTAACAGTGATGCAAATTGTGGTATTAAATACTCTTCACCAATTCCTTCAACAAAAATTATCCCTTTTGCTAGATAAATTTCACCACGTTTTATATCGATGTATCTTTCTAAATCAATAATTTCATCTTTACCCAATTGAATGTTTGCCGTTGTATGGACTTGAGTACCATTAGAAGTACACAAGAGATGAACAATGGTACTTAATGGTGCAACTGATGATAAATGAGTTGAATGTGTTGTAATTAATACAGAGGCTTCACTTTCTGCCACTGAATACTTATATAATAATCTCTGATATATCGGGTGCAAATGCGCTTCCGGCTCTTCTATTGCAAGAATTGTTATTCCATTTGGTTGATTATTATGTTCATACATATACTCATATAATTGTTGTCGATTTATCTTACTGATACTATTCTTTAAATAATATTTATTTTTTTCTTTTTTATAGCATTTAGGCAAAGTACCATTTGTATCTTCCTTGCACAAATTGTCGTATTCATCAATTGATAAAAAGGTTTTTATAACACAATCCTGAATAAGAAGCAACATTAATGTAATATAGAATATATTATTAATACCTAGGCTTGTATTGTATGAGTCTCTACTATTTATTAACGGTTTTAATGCATATAGAATTCTTGATGCATCAATATCAACTGTTCTTAGTGTGACATCAAAATTTTCAGAATATGAAACAATATCATTAAAAAGATTATTTATTTCTCTTTGCAAATCATTAATTTCAGGCAAATCCAGTATATCTGCTCCTGATTTTTTTAATGCAGTTGAAATTTTCTCAAGATCTTCTTTTTGTATTATATATCTATGTTTCACAAGCTTTGTTAAAGGTGAGCTTTTTGAATTTTTCATTTCATTTTCAACATCACGTATTGCTTTAATAACCTTTATATTTAAATGCTTTCGATCCTCGTATGTAAACAAATTATTTTCATCATCACCTTTAAAAACAATGTAACGGTATCTGGCTATTCCATTTGTAGAAATATCTTGAAAATATTTATAAGTAATCTTTAATAATTTTCTCCCATTGACATTGACCGTTGCATCTGATAGTTGACACAAAATATTTTTTGCCTGATTATAACCATCGATATATATCGAAATAATAATTTCTTCGCCATTTTTTATCGGTTCAACAAGTCCTTCATAAAAATCTCCTTCATCTAAAAATCTATCTTCTTCAGAAAGTGATGGATCTAAAATTAATTGCAATGCCCTTAGCAAATTACTTTTTCCTACTCCATTTTCTCCAATTAATACGGCCTTTTGTTTTAATTCGAACTCGCAATTTTTAAAATTTCTGAAATTTTTTATTTGAATCTTCTTAATATATGGTTGCATAAAAACTCCTTCTTAAATTGATAATCACGTAATTAACCTAGGGGACATATCGGAATAAGTGAAATAATGCATACAATATGCCGTCGGTGGGGACGTTTCTTTCAGTTGTCATATTTGATATACACTGTATATCAACACATGTAAACTATTCTATTTTTACAAAAAACAAAAATAGAAAAAGTTCTTTAAAAAGAATGTCTATTAGATATTAATTCAACTTCCTTAATCCGTCACCAAGTTTTCTCACTATTTTAATCAATTCATATACATCTTCTTTTTTTACAACAATTCTTTGACCTACTGAATAGAATACATCCCCAGATTTCTCAATATATCTCTCATCAACCATTCCATTATTGTGCTCAACCAAATGTCTTCTTTGAAAATATAAGTTCATCGTAGCTAATTCGCAATCACTCAACCATTCTTCATAGCCTTTCGAGTAAACATTTCGAAACAAATCGCTACCTTTATATACGATTTGAAAATCATTTACTCTTGCATTTTCACCTGAAATCAACTTATATTTTGATGCTGCATATTTCTGAAATGAAGAAACAATATCACCTAATGATCCCTCAACCATTTTTCTTATCATAGTATTTGCAGTATCTTTTCCATAACTTTGAGTGAACAATTCTTCCATTTCACTAGAAGAATCAATCATTTTATTTATGCTATCCATATGATTATCAAAAATGCTTTCTATTGCATTATTACCACAGCATGGGCAGAAATAGGCTAAACCAATAACACTATACCTAGTACCGCACATTTCACAAATTATCTCTAATTCCCATTCTTCGCTTTGTCCTAATGGATTGTTATTAAAGGTTATTTTTTCACCAGGTCTATAAGTAACTTTAACATATTTATTATTTCTTGTATCTCTTGCTAATTTTCCAAAATTATCATCTAACATATCGCTTAGCATTGACATTACAAAATTAGAAGCAAATTTTTCCATGTCATTTATTTGTTTCTGTGTCCACCATTTTTCTGAATTTTCAATACATCCACACATTGGACAATAAACTTTTTCATCAGATACTTTATTTTTCCAATCTTCCAAGTCAATTTTAAAGATATATTCACATTTTGGGCATTCTCTATCAAAAAAACCTTTTTCATCCGAATTAAATGTAATTGGTATTTCATCCATAGTGGTTCTCCTTTACAAATGAACTTTAATAATATCAGTGGCTTTTAAATTTAAAAAATTATACAGTTACCAAATATTCTTTGAGCAGATTTAATACATTTTCTTCTTCTGGCACATTCGTTCCCAATTTTCCACGAAATGCTTGACTGAGGATTACTTTTTTCATGGCTTCGATCTGGTCAATGAGGTTGTAGAGATCTTTGGCGTTTTGTTCTTTTTCAAAGAGACCGTCGAGGATTCGGACGATTTCTTGTTGCTCTTTCAGTGATGGCGTAAAAAACGGATATTTGTAAAGTGCCTGAGAATTGATACTTTCTACTGTTGTACCACTTTTTGAACAGGTATTCCGTATTTCCTTTTCATGGCATACACAATACCAATATAAATATTTCAAATCCGCTTTTTTAGGCACGATAGCTTTCATATCCTGATTAACGGTCACGCTTTTCCCTGTTATTGCGGTCGGTAGAATTCTACGTAGGATCCCACTTCTGACAACAAATAATACAGCAGGTTCATCAATGAGTTTTGCCGATGATTCCGCTATTGCTTCAAGCGTAATATGATCAATAGTATCGTTAATGAACATAGATTTCATATCCTTTGGTGTTACCCACGGGATATCACCCTTTTCCCAATAAACTCTTTTTGATTTACTAGGAGTTCCTCCCCCATACCACTGACCGCTCTCACCAAGGGTTGACTCTTCCCAGCTCTCCAACCCGACCCCATTCACTTCCCGCCACTTTTTCGTCAATTCCCCGGTGAAGGCTTTGTGGAGGATGGCTGCCTTGCGATTTTCAAAGCTGTCCAGAGCCTCCTGTATCAGTTCTTTGGCTTGGTCCAGCTTTTCAAAAAGGCTTTCGATGCGGTCAACGATGCGCTGTTGTTCGGTCAGGAGTGGAAGGGGGAATTTTATTTTGGTAACACTTTGTATGCTAATACCCAATACAGTCGAGCCACTCGCATTACTGATAAATTCGTCTTTTCTAGTCAACATAAAATAATGCAAATATTTACTTGAAAGAGACGACTTCACAATTTTAATATCTTGATTAATTGCTGTTTTAATATTAGAAATTATCGATTTGCCCGGCTCTATTCGAGTTATTAATAACAAATCACCAATTTCGCAAATATTTGTTGAACTATTTAGCACACCATCTTCTGAAATTGTATCAATTGTTGAATTAAGAATTTCACCTTTTATGTCTTTAACACTCGCCCAAGGGATTGTTCCGTTCCAATATGACGAATTTGATTTGGAAGGTGTTCCACCGCCGACAAACTTTGCCACGCTCCCTAGCCTCGTCCAAACCCAATTCTCCGGCACCTTATAAGGCTGCTCTTCTTCCTTAACCAATGCCTCTTCCAGCATTTCCTCAACCGTCAGTTCCTTTTTCTTTTTCGCCGTCATACCTACGCCTCCAGTGATCGGAGTTCTTTAAGCACCCTCTGGATCAGGTCAACGGCTTCTTCCAGTTTGGCGACCACTTCTTCTCCGCTTTCAATGGGGTCCTGCATATCTTCGTAGTCGATGATGCTGTCATCCCGGATGAGTCCTAAATCCAAGCTGTCGTTCTTTGCCCGGATCTGTTCTCTGGTAAAACAGGAGAAGCGTTCATCTTCAACGAGGGTGCGATCTGTGGCAGTATAGGCTTTGATGAAATCCACAAAGTGTTCTTCATTGAGGGTTTTGGTTTTGCCGAAGGACTGCATATTGGTACGCAGGTCGTAGATCCAGACGTCCTTGGTGTTATTCTTTTCGGTTTTTCCCCGGGTAAAGAAAAGCACATTGGTTTTCACCCCCTGGGCATAAAAAATCCCGGTGGGCAACCGGAGGATGGTATGGAGATTGCACTTGTTCATCAGATCGCCCCGAATTGAGGCGCCATCGCCGTCGGCAAAGAGCACATTATCCGGGAGCACCACGGCCGCCCGGGCTTTGCCGTTGGGTTTCAGGCTACGGTAGATGTGCTGGAGAAAGTTAAGCTGTTTGTTGGAAGACGGAAAGGTTAAATCGTCCCGGGTGGTACGCTCGCCTCCTTTTTTTGTTCCGAAGGGGGGATTGGTCAGCACCAGGTCATAATTTTTCATGACCTTTCCCTGGTTGGACAGGGTATCCGCCAGCAGAATCTCTCCTTCTATATCGTGGAGCATGGCGTTCATCAGGGCCAGTCGATGAGTATCGTGAACCAGTTCGCAGCCGGTGAAGGCTTTATATTTCTGAAATTCCTGAGCTTCCAGGGACAAATCAAAATTATCATCGTTATGCTTTTTCACATAGCGGTCGGCGGCAATCATAAACCCGAAAGTGCCGCAGGCCGGGTCGTTGCAGAGTTCCCCTGGCTGGGGTGCCATCAACCGGGTCATGATGTTAATCAGAATCCGGGGGGTAAAGTATTGGCCGGCGCCGGATTTCTTTTCGTTGGCGTTTTTCTCCAAGAGGCCTTCATATAAATTTCCCAGACCTTCTTCTTTGGCCGAATACCAGTCCAGTCCGTCGATGTTGGTGATGATCTTTTCCAGATTCTTGGGCTCTTCAATATTGGAACGGGCCCCCGCATAGATTTCGCGGATTCGCCCGGTGCATTTTTCACCGAGATGGTTGAGCAGTTCGGTATAAAAGCGTTTCAGTTCGATCCCCTGTTTTTTAGCCAGCATATCCCAGCGATAGGCTTCGGGTATGGGAGCATCGGTGTTTGTTTCCTTGGCCATTTTCAAAAATAATATATAGGTGAGTTCGGTAACGTACTGGTGATAGGTAATCCCATCATCCCGGAGCACGTTACAGAGGTTCCACAATTTTCCCACAATTTCCTGATTATTCATTAAGCTGCATTTCCTCCATCGTCATATAAATAGTCGTTTAACTCTGTTATTATATCATTTAATTGGTTGCCAAAGACTTTGTTTATTTTGTCATAGCCGCCGGATGTTTTAAATGATCCGGTGTCAAAGGTCGCCTGTTCCAGGACGGTTTCCAACAGCAGATTTTTTTCAATCCGGTCAATCCAATTGAGCTGCATTTTGTTGAAGTCATGTTTTTTCTTGAGCCGGGACACGGCGTTGTTAATCCGCTGTTCATGGCTGATAAGGGCGGAGCCGATGGCCTGCTGTCTTATCAGGCTGATGATATCCGCGGTGATGTCTTCATTGGTCAGTTCTTTCCAGGCGCTGTTTAATAGTTGTTCGGTAAAGCGGTTTCGGTCGAGTTCCAGCTTCAGACTTTTCAGGCTTTCACGGGTCATTTCTTTGGGCCGGGTGCAGACAATATTCAGGGCCAGAATTTTATTGAGGTTGTCGGTGATGAAGGTTCTGAATTCTTCCAGATAGTCGGCGGGCTTTTTGCCTTCGCCGTAACCCCGGGTATGGCTGACCAGGGCGTCCGGCTTATCGGAAACCACCACCGCATTTCGGGGATTGGCACACCCGGCTTTTAGTGGCTCAAAAATCTGGGTGTTGTTCAGCAGATGGGTTTTGGCATCGCTAACTGTCATGCCCCGGAGCATGTCGATAAAGGCGGTCGGGGTTTGGCCGTTGGAAAGATCACAAAAATGTGCCAATGCTGTGTCATCCAGGCTGCGTTTGGCGCGCTGAACTTTGGCAATGATCATATCGATCTGATTTTTCAGTTGTTTCTCGGTGTTCAGGGTGGTGAGTCCGGCCAACAAATCAGCAAAGCTGGTATTGGGATTGGCCACTACCGGCTTCATGGTGTTAACCGCCGCGAGAGATTCATACACGCCGATGGGATCGTAAATCTCGAAGTGAGTTTTCCTGATTTCCGGGCACAGCCGAGTGGCTCGCCCCATCATCTGTTCAAACAGAATTCGAGACTTTACCCGGCGCATAAAAACGAGCGTAGTTATTTCCGGAACATCAATCCCGGTGGTCAGGAGATCCACGGTGACGGCAATGTTGGGGAACTTTTCGTTTTTGTAATGCTTGATGGCTTCCATGACTTTTTTCTTATTGCCGCCGCCGACACTGCCAGTGATTTTCATAATGGCGTCGTTGTCCACGCCCATGGGCTCGTAGTGCTCTTTGAGGATTTTGACAATCAAATCCGCATGGTTGTCGTCAACGGCAAAAATCAGGGTTTTGCCGTCGGCGTCAGGATCAAGATCTTTGGCGATTTCATTTAATACCGTGCGGTTGAAATTTTCGGTAATGACTTTCCGGTTGAATTGTTCCACATCGAATTTGAGCTCATCTTCCAGTTCGTCACTGTTGATGATTTCATTGGTAACGGGGTCGTAGATGGCCAGGGTTTCCCCTTTTTCATAAATAATCCCTTCCTGGCTGAGCTTGGTGATAATAGTATGTGGGGCATCGTGATCGACCAGAAAACCTTCGATGACGGCCTCCCGGTAGGTGTAGTTAAAGACAGGCTTGCCGAAGATCTGGCTGGTGTGCAGCGCCGGGGTGGCGGTCATGGCGATTTTAACCGCATCAAAGTATTCAATGACGGTGCGGTATTTGCTGATGAAGTCATCCTGGTTGCGATAGAGCATTTCGTCTTCGCTGAGTTCCTTGTTCAGAATATAACCCCGATGAGCTTCATCAATGACAATCAAATCGTAGTCGGTGACCGCCGGCATGGTTTCTTCCTCGTTGTAGAGAATCCGTTTCACCAGGCTTTGGACGGTGGCCACATGGATTTTTGTTTCTTTGTCAATGTTTTTGTCGTCAAGATTTTTGATGTTGTAGATGGCATCCAGGGTCATTAAATCTTCCAGCTTCACTTCTTTGAAAACATCCTGGGCCTGTTCCCCCAAGGCGGAGCGGTCCACCAGAAAAAGAATGCGTTTGAAGCGGCCGGTTTTTAGAAAGCGATAAATCAATCCCAGAATGGTGCGGGTTTTGCCGGTGCCGGTGGCCATGGACAGCAGGACGGTTTCCCGGCCGTCGATAACGGCTTGTTCCGCCGCTGCGATGGCACCGATCTGGTAGGATCGGAGATTCAGGCCGTCTTTATCCCGAAGCAGATCATAGGGCAGGGCCGTTAATGCGGAATTGGCGGCCGCAATGTCTTTCTCCAATAATTCCAGCAGACCGTTGGGGCTCATCCATCCCTGTAGGGCTTTGGAAATGTTGGCTTCCTGTCGGGCATCCCGAAACCAGATGCCGGATTTGGTTTCCAGCTGTTTGAGGTATTTTCGGCCGTTGGTGGCAAAAAGAAAGGGCGCCTTGTAACCATTCCAGTTGTCGATGACATAGGCGGCATCCGTCTCTTTGAATGCCTGGGAATAGGACTTGCACTGGTTGTCGATCACCGCCGGAATATCGATGGCCGCACGTTTGGCCTCGACGATCCCGACCAGTTGGGTTCCCACAAACAGCGCGTAATCCGCATAGCCTTCGATGCTGACGGTTGAATCCGTAGGCCATTCGGCAATGGCCAGATTGCGGCCTTTCTGGGGACGGGTTCCCTTGGCATAGCTGAGCATGACGGTGTCGGCCTCCCAGCCCACTTTTGCAAGCTGGGCATCAATGAGATACCGGGTTTCGGCTTCGGAGAGATTAAGCTGGTCCGTAGCGGTTTTGGCCTGCTTCGCGCGCTGCTGGATTGTGGCCGGGGTGATGGCAAAATGCCGGACCGCATTTTTTTGAAGGGCCTCAATAATGGCTTCTTTTTCTTCCAGTTCTTGTTTCAGTTTTTCTTTTTCAACTGCTTCCTGCTTTTTCTGTTGTTTTAATTGGGCCTTGGTCTTTTTCGTATACCAGACGGTACCGCCAGGGGATTGCTGTTTCTTGAGTATGAAACCAGCGGGTTCATAGGCATAGTCGCCGTAGACTTGCATAAACCAGACGCCCAGGTTGTAGCCCATTTCCAGCAGAATCACCGCGTCATCATAGGAATCGTAGCCTTGATGGACGGCCTTGTTTCGGGCTTTACGCAGGGCGTAAAAAATGTCGTCAATTTCTGGAGCAATCAAACCTTCTTTTTTTAAAACTTTGATCCGGTTGGCATGGGTGTTTTCCACTAACGGAGGCTCGACATTGTCAAGCTCCATCATGAAATTGACGATGGTTTCCCCGAAGAGACCCAGCTTGATAATACAGGAGTTCCCGTCGGTATACAGGTAATCTTCTGCCAAGCTTCCCATCATCGCCAGTGCCGGAAAGTGATCGCCTAAAAATTCATAGTTTGATTTCATTGATTATCCCCTCAGTCAAGTCGATGTAATCGTATTTAATGGAAATATTGTATCACTAAATTGTTGTCAGGGAAAGATTAATAAGCAACAAAAAAACCAGAATCCAAGTTGTTAGTCTTGGATTCTGGTTTTTTATGGTCATTTTACTTTCAACCGGCCAGAACGTTGTCAATTGACCGGTCGGTTGCGCTTTCTAAAAATGCTTAGCACTTAAACGCGTAAGGTCTTTAACGCACCACTCCAGGCAATGACCTGATCAAACACGTCATTCAGAGCACTTTCGTTGCGTGGGTCTGGTGTGAACACGTTCATGTTTTGGAAATCAGTAAAAAGATTGAGCATCACTTGGGCCCGAACATCGGCCATATGGAGTTCCGCGGCCACCAGTCGAAGCGCTTCAACCGACCGGGTCCCGCCAGCACTGCCATAAGCGACAAATCCCACGGCTTTGTTTTGCCATTCCACATTCAAATAATCAATGGCATTTTTCAAGGCCCCGGGAATGCTGTGGTTATATTCAGCTGTGACAAAGATAAATCCATCAAATTCACTGATTTTCTTTGACCAGACTTTAGTATGTTCTTTGGTATACTGCTGCATCATCGCCGGATTCGGCTCATCTAGAAGGGGCAGATTGTAATCCGCCACATCCACTAACTCAAATGTAGCATCAGTTCGTTTCTGAGCCAGTCCGTTAACCCATTTTGCCACTGCTTCCCCATTCCGACCTGGTCGGGTGCTGCCTAATATTATCCCAATTTTTGTCATTGTAATCCTCCTCGATTTTTAATTATTAGATCAATCTTAAATCAATCTAATAATAATATACCTTATTTACCTGAAAATAAACAAAGGAAAAAGATAAATTTTTGATGGAAAATACTTATCCAATATTTCTGTTTTCACAAATCTTTCTTTGACCGTTTTCGACCAGTTCTTCTTGACATAATTCACTGCCATGGATATATTTAATACATATCATTCAATTTATACAAGACAGAATTTCCATCAATCCTTTTTAATGCAATTGGTGCTTAGGAAAACCACTGTTAAATGGTCATAAGGAGGATTTCACTATGCATTGGTTTTCAAATCTCATGGGACCAAACCACAAACCCACACTGGGCCTGAAAAATTTACTGAAATACATCGGACCAGGTCTTCTGGTAACGGTGGGCTTCATTGATCCCGGAAATTGGGCTTCTAACATTGCTGCCGGTTCGGCCTATGGGTATGTCCTGCTTTGGATGGTCACTCTTTCGACTATTATGCTCATCGTTCTTCAGCATAATGTCGCACATTTAGGCATTGTAACTGGTGATTGTCTAGCTGAATCTGCAGTCAAACATCTACCCAAGCCGTTAGCCCGGTTCATCCTGGGAACGGCTATACTGGCGACGATTTCGACCTCGCTGGCAGAAATTCTCGGCGGCGCTATCGCCCTTCAAATGCTCTTTAACATTCCCATCAGAATTGGCTCCGTTTTCATTCTGGCATTGACGTTATGGCTAATGTTCAGCAATTCCTATGGTCGGCTTGAAAAACTCATCATCGGTTTTGTTTCGGTTATCGGCTTATCCTTTCTCTATGAATTAACCCTGGTTGATGTCAACTGGCCTGCGGCGATTTCGGGATGGACGACAATCAGTATTCCAAATGGTTCGATGCCAATTGTTATGGCCGTTCTAGGGGCCGTGGTCATGCCGCACAATCTGTTTCTGCACTCTGAAATCATCCAAAGCCGTCAATGGAATCTCGAAGACGAATTGGTTATTAAAAAACAACTTAAATACGAATTTTTTGATACCCTATTCTCGATGATTGCCGGCTGGGGCATCAACAGTGCCATGATTATTCTGGCCGCCGCGACTTTTTTTAACCGAAACTTTGTGGTAACCGAGCTGTCTCAAGCTCAAGAAATGATGATCCCGCTTCTGGGCAATGGTGCCGCTGTTATTTTCGCAGTTGCGCTGCTTTTTTCGGGCATTTCTTCCACCACCACCGCAGGTATCGCCGGCGGATCTATTTTTGCGGGCCTCTTTGGCGAACCCTATGACTTAAAAGATAATCATACCAAATTTGGTGTCGCTATGATTCTAATTCTGGCAACCTTAGGAATTTTTCTCATTTCCGATCCGTTTAAAGGTTTGATCTACAGTCAGATGCTTTTGAGTATTCAGCTGCCCATTACCGTAGTGCTACAAGTTTATCTGACGTCATCCGAAAAGGTTATGGGATCCTATAAAAACCGGATGTCAACCCGAATTGTCCTCATCGCTATCGCTGTTATTCTGACAATTTTAAATCTAATGCTTTTGATTTCCCTGGTCTGAGTCGATTTGAAACATGGTGATCGGCAGTATATTCGTGTCCTTGCCAACTGAAACAGCACTGTCAGACCGTCGCCTCTGATCTCCAAACAAACACGTTGATTATCTTTCCTTCACGGATGGATCGGACATCAATCGGTACTGATTGCGATAAAACTGAACCCCGCCAGCGCGATCAAAAAAACGATACCCAGCAAAGCAACGATGGACATGGGAAATATGGCTTTTTTGTATTACAGACCACCATCACTGTGAGTCCCACTGCGACTACCAGAAAAGAAAGCTGATTTTGTCAATGTCGCTGCCATAGTAAAAATCATCACCCATTAAACCGAATGGTGCTGTTTTAATGGGTGATAATTATTTGATCTGATTATTTAGATGATTTTAAATCAAATTCATTGACCATGTTTTTCAGCAGTTCCGCCTGGCTGTATAATTCTTCACTGGCAGCGGCACTTTCTTCAGCAGTTGCCGAGTTTGTCTGAACCACCTGAGATACCTGATCAATGGCTGAATTAATCTGATTAATTGAAGCGGTTTGTTCATTTGAAGCATTATCAATTTTTCCAACAAGAGCTGCCGCTTTTGCCACCCCGGTTACGATCTCATTCAGGGAATCAGCGGTATTGTTGGCGATGACGGTTCCTTGCCGTACTTTATCAATCGACCCTTCAATTAGTTCCGTGGTTTCTTTTGCAGCTTCAGCGCTTCTTCCCGCCAGGGTTCGCACCTCTTCTGCTACAACCGCAAAACCTCGACCTTGTTGTCCTGCCCGGGCAGCTTCGACGGCGGCATTAAGGGCAAGGATATTTGTCTGGAATGCAATATCATCAATAACCATTATAATGCTAGAAATTTTTGAAGACGATTCATTGATTGCCTCCATTGATTGAAGCATTCCCTGCATCTGGGTGTTCCCATGTTCGGCATCTTTTTGAGCTGTGAGGGTTAATTGATTCGCCTGGTTGGCATTGAAAGCATTTTCTTTTGTCTGGTTTGCTACTTCAGCGATAGAAGCACTGAGTTCTTGCATTAAACTGGCCTGTTCAGTGGCACCTTGTGCCAGAGCCTGACTGCCATAGGATACCTGTTTAGAACCGGATGCTACTTCATCGGCGGAAGTATTAATATTGCCGAGAATATCATTTAATGACATCATGGTACCGTTAAGCGAATCTTTAATCAGGGCATAACTGCCTTTGTAATCGCCTTTTACCGAGTCGGTCAGATTACCGGAAGCCATCTTTTCTAAAATCTGTGCAGCTTCAGTAATTGGTTTTTCGATGGCATCAAGGGTTTGATTAAAACCACTGACAATCTCCCGATAACCGCCTTCAAATTTTGAAACATCGCTACGCACATCAAGATTTCCTTGCACACCCGCCTGTGCTAAGTTTCGGGATTCTTCGATGAGATTATTGATCGTAGTCAGAGTTGCAATAACCGATGGCATCAATTTATCATTGTCCGATCGTTTTCCAACTTGAATAAATTCATTCAGTTTACTGGTGTCGCCTTTTGAGATTCGAATAAAGGCATCCTGCACGGTGAGCAGCCGGTAATGAACTAAGTTGATTTCTTCGGCAAACTCTTTCATATTACCCTGGTAGGTGCCGGACATTTCAATGGTATAATCATTGGCCGCCATTTTTGTCATCACTTGTCGCGCATCGTTAATTGGGGCTAAAATAGAATTGAGTGTTTCATTAAAGCCATGAATTATTTTTCGGTAATCGCCGCTATGCTTGGACTCATCAGCCTGAATTTCTAGTTTGCCTTCCGTTGAAGCGTTGGATAACATATTAACATCCGCCACCAAGGCATTTATATTATCGATACAACTATTTAAATTCTGTTTGATGGTATTAAAGTCACCATTGTAAGTGGCTGTTATTTTTGCCGGTATATTACCTTTGCTGATTTTATCAACATAGTCAGCAGACATCGTTAACGGCTCGACAACGGCATCAAGTGTTTTATTGACGCCTACAACAATATCCCGGTATTTGCCCTGGAATTTATCTGCGTCACCCCGGACCGAAAGATTTCCTTTTGTTGCCGAATCGGTGAGCAGTTCAACCTCGGATTCCAAATTTTTTAAATTATCAACAACCTTGAGTAAACTTCTGGATTGGCTATCCTTATCGGATTTAACATCCACTTCAACATTGAGATTGCCCATCGAGATCTGTTCCAGGGTGTTAATATTTTCCTGAATATTTTCAGACAGTTTTTTAAATGATAAACCCAGCATGCCAAGCTCATCCTGACGTTTGATAATGTCATCAGGGATCTCGCTGTCAAAATCACCCAATTCAGCTTTATGAAATAAATCTGTAATTAAAACAATGGGATTAACAACACCTTTTATTAATTTAACAATGACAAAACTTAAAACAATAAGCGTTAATAAAAACAATCCAATTAATTGAAAAATCATGATCATGATGGGTTGATTCAATTCACTTTGGGGTTCCATAATGGCCAATGTCCAACCGGTAGAAGGGATGGGGGCATAATAGATGTTATTTTTTCCCGAATTATCTGAAAATGTGGCGGAACCGGCTTTACCGCTAATGATATCTGATCCGATTGCCGCAAGACTGGCATTGGGATCTTCTAGAATATTAACAGTCATGGTCTTTGAATCATCCTGATCCGCAATATAAAGTCCATCTGAGTCCAGTAAGAAGGCCCGGCCGGTTGCACCGACTTTGATTTCATTTACCATCTTCTGCAAACTGCTCAAATCGATGTCGCCGCTGACCATACCTCGAAAATTCTTAGCACTGTCAAAAAAAGGAGTTATTGCGGTTACCATAGAAAGACCCAGAATATCATCTTTAAATGGTGCAGACCATCCAATTCCACCGTCTGCTGTTTTTCCGGCCAGATACCAGTCCTGATTGGGATAGTCATATTCATCGGTGCTGAATAGATCCTCGGTAAAGAGAATTTTTGAACCATCCCGGTATGCATAAGGTCCAAAATACTTTAGTTCAGGTTTGTATCCGTTATAATCATACCAGACGCCGATCCCGTAAGTATCACTATTGAGGCTGACATTTTGAGTAAGAAGGTCACTATACTCCTGAATTGACATTTGAGTTCCGGTTATACCAATGGTTTTACTTAAGCTACTAACAACTTTACTGTGGTTGTCCAGGGATTTTTCAACATTGCCAATGGTATTATTGAGCTGAAGATTCATTTGTTCTTCAATTTGTTGATTTTGAGTATTGATACTGAGGATAATAACGGATACCCCGATGATCAGTAAAGCCAAAGCTACAAATATCAAGACTAATACGACAATCTTGTTGCTTATTGAATTCCTATTAAACATTTTCATAAAGCAGTTTCCCCTTAAAATTATTTTTAAAAACAATTGTGCTTATTTAATATTTTTACCCCTTCCACCGAAATTAAACAAATAATTCAATTTTTAAAAACATCATTAAAAACTAACCGAAAAATTTTAGAGGCAATATATGAAACGTTTAGGTATAATATGGGTATCACATGCATATTTTCTAAACTATCTTAAATATATAATCTTTGCTTCATATGCTTTTTTCATAAATGTCCAAAAGGCACCTATGAATATTATCCCTATTCAGTTGGAAAAAGCCGAAACAAGATTAGATCGCGGTCTGGGCAGCTTAGCCAGAACTAATTGCTTAATTGCTGTTTGCAAAACAATTGACTTACAAAAAAGACGCTTTTACGGCGCCTTTTTTATAAGAAAGGATGCTTTTAATATTTATCCATGTCCCTATCGCCTAAGTCAATAGTAGGTTCTGACTGTCTTTTTTGTGATTCTTGGTGGGGTTTGGCAACTGGTGTGTTTGATTTTGTTATGGTTCTGAGCTTAAAGGTGTCAACCTGTTGTTTAAGCAGCTCAGCCTGCCCAGAAAGTTCTTCACTGGCTGCAGCACTCTGTTCAGCCGTTGCCGAATTCTGTTGGACCACATGAGCAACTTGTTCTACCCCAGTGTCAATCTGGGCGATGCCGGATGCCTGTTCATTGGAAGCAATGGCAATGTTTCCGACAAGGGTGGTAACCTGTTCAATGCCTTCCACAATGTCTTCCAGAGCCGCGGCTGTATTATCCGCAATTTTTGTTCCTTCCTGAACATTATCAATGGAGCCTTCAATTAAGACCGTGGTTTCCTTGGCGGCTGCTGCACTTCGAACAGCCAGACTTCTGACTTCCGCGGCGACTACGGCAAAACCTTTGCCGTGTTGACCGGCCCGGGCAGCTTCCACTGCAGCATTAAGGGCTAGAATATTGGTCTGGAAAGCAATATCATCAATGACTTTGATAATTTTTGAAATATCATTGGATGATTGGTTGATGGCTACCATAGAATCCTGCATTTTTGACATCTGTGCATTGCCTTTATCAGCATGATCTTTTACGTTGTCTGCTAATTCTCTGGCTTTATTGGCATCAATGGCATTATTCTTGGTTTGGTTTGCTATTTCGGTAATGGAAGCCGTTAATTCCTGAACTGCGCTTGCTTGTTCGGTGGAACCTTGAGCCAGCGATTGACTTCCTGCCGATACCTGGCCGGCGCCGGAGGCAACTTGTTCTGCCGCCACATTGATATCGCCCATGACGTCATTTAACGAAGCGATGATCACGTTAATGGCATTGGAGATAGTGACAAAATCGCCCCTAAATTCCCGAGCATTTTCGATATTCAGATTCCCCTGGGATAATTGCTCAATTTTATCTGTAATTTCACTGACAACAATATCCAGGCGACTGGCAGTGTTGTTCACGGATTGTTTGAGTCCATCGATATCCCCTTTATAGTTCCCGGTGATGCGTTCCTGAAGGTTACCATTTGACATAGCATCCATAACAAACATAACTTCACTCAGCGGCTTGGTGATTTCTTCGATAATGGAATTCATGCCACCAGCCAATGATTTCCAGGCCCCATTTAATTTGCTGAGCTCTGCCCGGGCATTAAGATTTCCATCATTAACCGAACGGGTAACCATGATGCCCTCATTAAGAACCTCACTGATGGTTGCTTTCACCGTCGTTAAACTATTGTTTATTTCGTTAAACTCAGCACTGACTTCACGGGTATATTCATCGACGGCACCGATATTTAAGTCAAAGTCCAGATTTCCTTCGCTTAAATAGATTAGATTATTAGCCAATCGGGTGACTTCCGTTTTAGTATAGTCACTGACTCTGATAATCGGAGTTAAATCGGTTACGATTTCCACGAAACCAATATTTTCACCTTTTTTATTTTTAAGGTACGCGGTATCCTGTTTATTGTTTCTTCCAACCCATTCAAAATAACTGTCAGGTAAGTTTTTATCAACCAGTCGACGGATTCCACAGCCTTCGGTCTGACAGATACTGGCGCCGGCATTATAGCAATCCATGCCACAGGCAGATTTTCGGTCTTTAATGACGCCGTTCGCAATCATCAGATCTTCAAAAGACTTATTCATAAAGGTCCATTTCATATTATTATCGGTTACATGAACCGGGAAAGGAATACCGTCAATGATGGCTTCGTACCATAACATTTTATCCACAACCGTATCCAGGGTGGCATTGACGCCCTCAACAATTTCTTTAAACCCACCATCAAAGGCGTTGGCATCTCCTCTTGTTTCCCATTGTCCATTGATTGCGGCCTGGGACAACAGGGTAGTTTCGGTAATCAAGCCCCGGATGGTTTCGATGGTACGTTTGAGAGCCGGTGCGATTTCATCCTGGGGATCCCTTAATGCAATATTCGCAGAGACGTCACCATTTGAAATCTGGTTCATGGTGCCGATGACTACATTTTGCAAGTCATCCGCTAGTTGGTTCATGGAAATGGTCATTTCACCGACCTCGTCCTTCGATTCAATTTTCAACCGTACACCCAGATGTCCCTGGGTCATTTCCTTGATCATGTGATTTAAAGAAATGACCGGCTTTGTGATTTTTTTGGCCAGAATATAGGTGGCTAGGCCGCCAATTAATAGGATTACTAAGGATGTAATCAGAATGATATTTCTCAAATTATTGATGGGAGCTAGCACATCGCTCTCAAATTTGATGACGATGAGAGTCCAGTTCGAGCCAGGAATGGGAGCAGTATACGCAATTTTATTTTCTCCCAGATAATTATAGGCAATACTTCCGGATTGTCCCACACCCAATTTCTTTATGGCCAACCCAAACTCTTTTAAGGAACCATTGGCTTCAATTTCATCAAATATATTCGTTCGATTCAGAATCAACTGATCGTTGGGATGGGCCATGACAGCGCCGTCTTCATTAATGACCATCCCGTATTTTCTAACCCCGTCACCCATGCCATTGGTGATATCAAGTAAAAAAGTGGGATCCCGACGACCAACAAGGAGGCCAACTACCTGCCCATTATTCTTAATAGGAGACACTTCAAAAACAGAGGGTTCATTGGTGACTTTGCTGATGACAACGTCGGAAATGGATGATTTCCCAGCAAAACCGTCCTTGTACCAGTATTCACCTTCAGATTTAAATTCCCCTCCACCAATGATATATTTGCCATGGCCATTCATATCCATAACTGCAATATCCTGGTAACCCAAACGAGCTACATCTACCGATATGGAGGAAACTTGGGTATCCCAATCCATGGTGGCGGTTCGCGCCCGGAGACCAATTTCATCCAGTTTTCCTAGATTACCGGAGATTACAGCACCAATATGACCGGCACCTTCGCTGACAAAAGCCTCATCCTGTTTATTTGATTCATTTGTCAAGGCAGCCGAACTGATAGTGATAGCGATCAACCCCAATATGAGTACAGCAGCGGCCAGAATCAAGGTAGTGAATGCAAGTAATTTTGTGGACAAACGCATGCCAACTTGTGTATGCTCTTGTTCGTTTTTATTTGTATTCTTCATTAGTCCATTCCTTTCTAATCTAAAATATTTTAACTATACACGTGATTTTTTATACTAAACTAACAACTAGCACTACCTTTTCTTTTACACTGTCCAGCGTCAGTTTGATTTCTAAAAAAGCCTCCACAGTGATAATAAATACCCACAGGAAGACTTTTTAAACAATTTTAAATTTTTAGACTAATCGACTATTATTTGCACGGCTATTATTATTTTGGGGCAGTCAATTCAAAACTAGTTCATTGTCATAATATCGGATCCGGCAAATGTGAAGGGCAAACGATATTGGTTGCCGCCGAGATAGTCAGCGGCAGTAAATTCCCGCCAGTCTCTGCCTTCATATCGGAAACTGAATTTATTATCCCCTTGCGCTCCAAGGTCAACGTCGACGAGCATATCCCCCTGATTATTGCCATCAACCGTAAAATCACTTATTTTAATAGTTCCACCATTTTCAGTTGTACTCACAACAACAAAATCTCCACCGGCTGTAGATAGGGGCTTTGGTATGTATTCACGGAAAGTTGTTTGGGATATTTGCAGTGCGCTGCCGGTGTCTTCTTTGTACCAGACTCCAGATATTCTGTTGATCAATTCTTCTGTGGTAACGTTTCTTTCAAGGCTGGTAAGGATGTAATTGCCTGCTAATACCGAGCTGCACACATCTTTGGAATTGACTTCAATCACTTTAACTGTCGTTTCACCGATGGAGAGACTGATGGGGCTTGTATATTCCGTCGAGGTTTTTTCCGGGACGTTGCCATCCAGTGTATAGAATAGTTTATCAGTAGCATTACCTTTAACAATTTCCAAACTCTGTGTTCCCTGATAGGCTCCGGGAGCCAGATTGAAACTTGGATTCTTAACAACATAATTTTCTTCTTCGGTAATGTAGCTTTGATCCCCTGTTTTTTTAGCCGCTTTTTCCAATAATGCAAGTATTTCAGCTTCGGATTTTCCTGATGCGACATAGGAACTAATGAGTTCATCATACAACTTTTTTAATTCTTCTTTATCCGTGGTATTCTCAATTGTTTTATCATCTGAATTCTGATTCGAATTTGACGTGTTAAACTGATTGACAAGGAAGAAAGCCAGGACGGCAAGAATTAATATACCACCAGTGATTCCTAAAATGATTATTAATTTCTTTTTACCTTTTGGATGAGGGGGTATTTCTTCCGCCAAACTTTTTTCGCTTGTTTTTTGATTTTTTGAATCCATTTCTTCTGCTGGCAATTCGTCATTGCCTTGAACTGATTCAATTTTTCCCGTTACTTTTTCTTCATCATTCATAATGATTTCTCCTTATTTGGATTTAATTAGGGATAGAATCAAACATTTATGCGTCAACAAAGAATTAATACTTTTTTTGTATTTTATAGTATTTTTAATGTTATATCAACAAAAATTTATTACTATTCAATTTCACTTTTCACCGTCTGTTTGTTATATCGAATTTCTGCAAATAATTCATGGTAAAATATAACGCGTGGATGTTAGTTTGTCCCGGCTACGATACCTTAGCCCTTCCTCACCACAAAAAAAACTTCTAAACGCAGTGAAAACTCCATGTCTTTTTTAAAGCAAAAAAAAATCCCACAGCATATTACGCTGTAGGTGAATAGTGTGCGGGGAGGTTATGTAGTTAAAAATTCTGTCACTTCTTTTATATATAAATCCGGATTTCCTATACACAATTCCCCGTGGTCAAATCCCTTGAAAACTTTGATCTTAACACTCGGTAATATTGATAAAATACATTTTGCGTATTTTTTCCCAAGCCAGGCCTCCTTGGAACCATACCAATATGTTATAGCTGTTTTAGTGTCAGCAATTGAATTTGGAAGTGAATATCTAAAAACCGATAAATGTGCATTTCTGCAGCTTTCATCTGTCATGTTTGCACCAATGTTAAAAACATCATCAACCATTTCCTGGGGATAAAAGGTGCGACTTAAAAAATATTTCAAAAGCCTGCTTCCTTTTTTCATGCTATGAGCTTGCCTTATTCGATAATTCACAGATAAATCCAACAAGTATTGATTCATTGGAACGATAGGCCCTGCATCAACAATTGCCTTATCAACTTCAAGCCGATTTTGTGCAAGTATGTCAACCACAATTGTAGCCCCAAGCGATGCTCCGCAAATTGCGAATACATGTTTCTCATATACTTGTATTACATAATCGATTATATCCGCAGCCGCTTTTTCAACCGTCGTAAATGTCGAATCATTTTCTGTGTCATGCCCGTTCAAGACAGGAACAATAACAAAATAATCTTGACTGAAAACATCTATTTGAGGATTCCACATTCTCCAAGATATGCCGTATCCATGTATAAGAATGATCACTTTATTATTCTTGTTTCCAAATTCTTTAAATATCATAATGGCAGTCTCCTAAAATAGTAATAAAAATACTATATCTGCATTGTTCAGCACAAATATTCTTCCTTGTACACCGACCTTTTATAAAAATCATAAACCTCAAGTAACTGTTCATACATTTCACTCACATTTAAATGATTATGAATGCCTTCCTTCCAAATTCCTTCTGAACACCAGCAAATCATTTTTGTCACTTTTTCGATATCCGTTCCGTCTTTGAACTTGCTATAATCAATGTTTTCAAAGATATTAATTACCATTTCTGCTTCTTTTTTTTGATTAACATCTGCAACTAATTTTACAATTTCAGGTATTTTCTCTGAACTGGCCTTTATCACGAACTGATATGAATAAGGATATTGCTCTAAAAGAGCCATCTTTTGTTTTTGACTCTGGCATAGGATCTCAAAATAATCGGTTTCTTCAAAATTAAAATTTTCGTTTGCTTTTTTTTCAAGAACTTTTAAAGCGTAGTCATATACGAAAATATATAAGGACTGTTTGTTCTTGAAATATTGAAACAAAGAGCCTTTTGAAATTTTCGCTTTGGCTGCAATATCATCGGTTGATGCATGCTTAAAATCATTTATAGAAAATACATGCAGGGACGAATTAATGATTCGTTTTTGCTTTTCTCTGTCTAATTTATAAAAGTTCTGATACATTCAAAGCTCCTTTCTGACTAATATAGTTATAATATTACTAGAATGACTGAAAAAAACAACCCCCCCACAAAAAATATATTAAGTTGAGTTGAGTTTTGCACCGTCAGTATAAAATTCTTTCTAAATTTTCAATAAAGTTAGAGGATCTCCATAATTCCTACATAATTAGTCTGTATTATAGGCATAGAAATTAAATTTTAGGAGGAAAAACACTATGGATATGACCCATTACATGTCATTATTGACAAGCAACCAACCATGGAATTTATTAATCTTCATGGCGATTCCGGTAATTTGCGCAGAAACACTGACGATTTCAGAATTCTTTATCATCTTTAATCGGTTAGAAACAGGAAGATTAAGGACCTTCAACAAAGCCGTTGGCATCTTTGCCGGACTGTATTTTACAGGAATTTTTATTTACTTATTTATTGCCGCCGTTATTCCCATAACCACGACCGGTCAATGGCATACCTGGGTCGATGTTGTCGCAGTCGGATTTTATTTGTTGGGCGTAATATTTCTTCTTCCAATTGCCTTAACGGAACTTGGCATCCTATTTAAAGGTAAAACGAAAGAAGAAAAAATGAAGATCCATTTTATTCTTATTTCAGGCTTCCTTGTAACCGCACATATTGCCATGATCTTCGGCATGGTTAATCCGGAAATCATAAACAGTATGTCAACGATGCCAATCATGTAAATATACGAATGATGATGCTCTATTAATTCAAACTGCACCATTTATTTTTATCCTTAATTTTCTTAATTTTCACATTCCGTTGACATTGTGTTCACATTGATCGGTTATTCTTTAATTATTAAATCACTTCAGCATTGCATCGGGAATTTTTGAAACGATTCGAGTCATCAAACAATTCCTGATTCACTCAATAAAAGTGATGTTGCATTCACAGCGTTGTGTCTGCAAGAAATATCAAAGGAGAACGATAATGAAAAATTTATCTAAGAACAGTCAATCCCAATCGCTTGTCATTGAAAAAGGCGTCCGTTCACTTCAGAAAAAAATAATTACAAATCATCAAAAAATAAAAGCAGCTGCGGCAGATAAAAAAAGACAAGGCAAAAGAAAAACAACCGCATTTGACATGCTTCTGTTAGCCAGTTATTTCTGGACAATGAATGATTTTGGCGATACCATCATTAAATAATGCATCCCTAAAAAATAAAAGCAATCCTCAAGGACTGAGTTCTGTATTGTACAGAGCTCGGTCCTTTTAAATTGCCCTTGTTTACATCTGCTTAGGGATTGGTGATCGCCTGTCCATTCGCCCATTGGGTAATGGTTTGGTCCTTCGCATACTGATAGAGATTCACGATTTCAATGGCGGAATCCGCTTTTTGAGGCGAAATCACCACAAAGGTCATCGATGGATTCCTGGGTGCATGATCAATCCAGGTGCCGCTATTGGCATAGATGGTTTTCTGACCGGCCGGATTCGTCATCGGGGCGATCCGGGCATGATGGGTATGTCCAAAGACCACAATGCGTTTGGTTGGATCTGTATCAAAAATCTGGGCCTGAGCCTGGGAATCGATAAAGGCACTGTCCGCTGATTTGGCAACCGCATCCGCAACCGGAATGTTCACCTTCACCCCGTTGATGGTCTGGCGTTCGTCCCAGGTGTTCTGGATGTCTTTATACAGATTCATCGCCAAGGTGCCATCATCATTCTGGTGGGGCAACAGATCATCAACGGCGTAGGTCTGAGTATACCCGTCAACATTTGTTTTGATGACGGGATCGGCGTAGCTTTCTTTAATCGGTATGGCGGACAGCAGGGCTTTCCATACCTGAGCATAGCGATAAATATTCAGCTGGTTGGCATCGTTTTTATCCACTTTTAAATCCGGGAAGGTGTTGGTTGTTTTGGGATATCCTTCAGCAACTGCCGATGATCCGATCCGGGCATAGAAGTAAGCCGGCGGCAGAATCGAGGTGCCATTTTGGGTAATTTCTCGGTTTGATATGGGGTCCGGGGCCGAGTACAAATCATACCGATGTCCATGTTCAATGACAATTTCTGAATTGGTTCCGGTAACGTAGGAACCCAGCCCCTGCATGCTGTCCCGGGCCTGGTTGATGCCGGGGAAAATCCGCGCGATATCGGCATCGGTTGCCAGCAGATCATGGTTCCCCGGGATATAGGTGACTTTGATTTCACCGCTCTGAATGATCGCATTGATAGCGTCAACCACGGTTTGATTGTTTGCCGCCACTGCATCATAAAATGCAGACTGGGAATCCGGCATCATATAATCCATGGGAAGCATCCAGAAATCAAGGAAATCCCCGGCAATCACCAGTTCTTTTACATTGGGTGATGCCTTCACTTGATTAAGATAATCAACCAGAGGCTGTCTGTTTGCCAGCGTCTCAGTATACCGATCGTCGATCCCCAGATGGATATCACTGATCACAACAATTTGGGTTCGCTCGTTATTCAGATCTTTATTTCCAGCGAGGTTCAATTGATAATTTGTGGCAAAATATCCGGCAAAATCACCGGCCAGACTTGAACCGGATTTGGCTTTCAAATCACGGCTGATGGAAATTTGATATTCTTCCCCCTGGGTCAAGGCAGTCATTGCTTTATTGTTGATATCAACGACCGTTGGATCAGCCGCATCCATTTTGATGACGCTCGGTTCTTCCACCGCATTTCCGTTACCGTCGATCCGATAAAGTTTAACCGCATCGGCAATGGTCGTCGGATCAATCTTTTCGGTGAAGGTCAGGCTGATGGTTGTAACCGTGTCATTCAGAGTTGGATTATTTGGATCTTCGGTTGTTGCAATGTTTGGCTTAACGGTCATTATCCCGGGCTGTTTGGGCGACCACAGCATTAAAGCCAGAGTCACCAGCACAACAATCCCGACAATCAGCAGCAGTTTTTTCTTTTCATTCAAGATCATTTCTCCTACTCATTTTCTCATTCTTTCTCATTTTCCAATATCAACCAGCCATTTTTAAATACGCGTGTAACGATCATATCTATTTCCGAATATTCGAATTAATCTAACTTTTTTAAAATATTATTGTATCTAATTGTCTCCGCAGATCCATTCCTGACAGATTTTGACCCCTTCAGCCGCATTATTGGTAAAGGCATCGGCACCGATATAAGCACAGGCTTTTTTCGTAACCGGGATTCCTCCGATAATGATTTTAGATTTGATGCCAGCCTCCTTCAGCCCATCCACCGTTTTTTTCATGGAATCGATCGCCGCAGTCAGGATACCGCTTAAACCGATAATATCCGGTTGAATTTCCTGGGCCTTTTCGACAAAGGTCTCAATCGAAACGTCAATGCCCAGATCATAGAGCTCAAAGCCTACGGTCTTTGCCAGGCCGATAAAAATATTTTTTCCGATGTCATGCAAATCACCATGCACAGTCCCGATTAAAATTTTTCCTGTAACTTCAGTTTCATAACTGCACATGATCGGTTTTAATAAATCGATTACATAAGTTAATAAATTACCGGCGAAAATCAGGTCAGCGACAAAATATTCACCTTTTTCATAATTCTCACCCACCGTACTCATGGCTGCCTGACAGACTTCCAATACTTCCATGGCTTCCTGTTCCGTGGGATTGGAAGCTATGAATTCCTGTAAAATTTTCACCACTTTTTCATCTTCCAGTTCGCCCATTGCCAACGCTAATTTTTTAAAATCGATCATATTTATTCTCCGTTCTTTTGCAAATTCAAACTTTAAACTTTGTTATCTTCCAATTTTAAATAAGTTTAATATTATATCATTTTGATTTTAAATGCAACCTTTCTGGCAAAGAAGACCGAAAATAAAAAAAAGCAACCAGCAAGGACTGAGTGCTGTATTGTACAGGGCTCAGTCCTTGTAAATTACTTTATCACCGCAAAATGGCTGATCAACCTTTTTTCGCTGAACGCGCAGACACGGCTATGTTAAGCTATCAATCCTACTTTTTAATTTGCTTTTTTATTTAATTGATGCATCATAAATCGATTGGATCGATTCATCCAGCATGTTGTTGAATTCTTCTTCACTTTGGTTAACATTTAGCCCTTCGGTTAATGCTCTTGAGAAACTTGCAATCAGTTTAGGATTCCTTGCCAGTTTTTCATTTGACTCTTTTCTGGAATATCCTCCCGATAATGCAACTGTTCTTACCACGTTTGGCTGCTTCATGATCTCCTCATAGAAATTATCAACTTCTGGTAGGGTAAGTTTAAACATCACTAGACAGTTGGTATCCAATGTTTTCAGATATTCTAGAATTTCTTGTTTGAGAATTACTTCCGCCGCTGCTTTATCTGGCATATGAATATCGATTTCCGGCTCTAAAATAGGAACAAAACCAGCCGCTGCGATGGCTTTGCCAATTTCAAACTGTTGATCAATAATTGCTTTTATGCCGATTTTATTCGCTTCTTTTATGACCGAACGCATTTTAGTACCAAATATATGACGTTCCTTAGCGCGACTCAGCAAATCATCAATATTTGGAATCGGTTTCATTAATTGAACACCATTCTCTAAATCCAGTAACCCCTTGTCCACTTTTAAAATGGGTAAGATTCCTTTCGTTACCCAAAGATAATCTGCGCTGTATTTTCCATCCACTTTTGAATCCATTGTTTTTTCAAACAGGATCGCAGCAAGAATTCTTTCTTTGGTAAAAACCGGGCTTTCCATAATCCTTGATCGCATGTCGTGAACCAATTGAAACATCTCCGTGTCATCAGTATAGGCTTCTTTGGGGATTCCATAAATTGCAAGTGCTTTAGGTGTGCTGCCACCGCTTTGATCCAGTGCCGCAATAAAACCGTTGTCATTTTTCATTCGTTCTAACTGTAACATATTCATAAATACACCTCCGCTTATTATATGTCTTTATTGTATTATACACCTTTTTAGAACTTTTAACACCACCCCAGAAGTAATCATTTACAATTTAGACTGGAAATGCCATAAAAACTTTTGTCGGAGTCTCACAATCTCAGTAAAATGGCCATGTCGCCATTGTCCAGAGCTTTTTTTACATCCTGCAAATCATCACATCACAACAGGAGTGCTCCAAAAACGAATACAAAATCAGAATTATTATTCTCAATAACGACTTACGAACATTCTGGTCAACCAGTTTAATTTTTCGGTGACCAGTTTCACCCAGATGTTTATCATTCTGGTGTTGTTCGGCATCGGCACGGATTACCATATTCTGCTGTTTAACCGTTTCAAGGAAGAACTTTCCCATGGTCTTTCGATTAATGAAGCGATTCTCAAAAGCTATCAAACCGCCGGGAAAAGCTGAATGATTTTCTGATTTAAACCCGCCAGCTTAAGTTATCTTATTTAAGCTAGTGGGTGTTTATTCTGAGATAAAACTTAAAGACATTTGGTGATCATTGATTATATCACTAGTTAGTGATATAATCCTGGTAACAACCAATTTCAATCATATCAAATGATTGAAATCACTTAAAAGTAGAGGAGTGAACGAACATGAATGAAAAAATGCCGGTCCTGTTTGTCGGCCATGGCTCTCCGATGAATGCCATTGATAACAATGAATTTACCCGCGGCTGGGAGGAACTTACTGCAAAAATACCAACTCCCAAGGCAATTCTGTCCATTTCGGCCCATTGGTACACAAACGGAACAAAAGTAAACGATTCGGATAAACCCGAAATGATCTATGACATGTATGGCTTTCCGGACGAACTTTACCAGGTTGTCTATGACGCACCCGGTGCTCCCGAGCTGGCTCATTTCACAAAAAATCTGATTACCCGAGCTGTCACGGTTGACAATACCTGGGGACTTGACCATGGTACCTGGTCGGTGCTGCATCGCATGTATCCGACCGCCGAAATTCCTGTGTTTCAGCTCAGTATTGATCTCAGTGCCGCGGCGGCAACCCATTATCAGATCGGCCAGGAACTCCAATCACTGCGAGATCAGGGTGTTCTCATTTTCGGCAGCGGAAACATCGTCCACAATCTGTCCCGCGTAAATTGGGAACTCAGCAGTGGTTATTCATGGGCTGACGAGTTTGATGCCTATATTAAAGAGTGCATTTTAAACCATCGCTATCAGGATGTCATCAATTACCACTCCGCCGGGGAATCATCAAAGCTGGCCTTCTTCACTCCTGATCACTTTTATCCCCTTTTATATGTACTGGGCGCTGCCGGTGATGATGACAACATTACGATATTTAATGATTCTCGCACCTTGGGTTCGATGTCCATGACCAGTTATTTGATCTCCGACAAAAACACGATATAACGGTGTGCCGATGCTTTATAACCAAGAAGATAAACTTGATCTTGCCCTGCTAATCGCCATGAGCCGGACAACGCAATCACTCCAACGACGATCAGCAACTATTTTAAAAGACAGCGGCTTGACGATTACTCAATTTGGCGTCCTTGAAGCCTTGTATCATAAGGGTGATATGACCATTACCGAAATCATTGAAAGACTTCTTTCGACCAGTGGCAATATGACGGTTGTCATCAACAATCTCGAAAAGGAACAGTTTGTCAGCCGCTATGTCAATCCCAAAGACCGGCGTTCTGCTCTGATTGCCATTACGGAAAAAGGCCGCAGCCGGGTTGAAGCAATCTTTCCATCCCATCTTCAGGACTTAAAAGAATGCTTCTCGGTTTACTCCCCGGATGAAAAAGAACAATTGCTGGTTCTTTTAAAAAAACTGGCGGCAAAAAATAAGCGTGAGACCAAATAAATGATCTCACGCTGAACAATTATACGCGCTAAAAATTTCAATAGCATTATTATATGCGAAATGAAAATTTTTTGTAAGCGAATTTTTGTTTTTTTTACTGCACCTATATCATCTAGTCAGATTTACTTAAAAAAATGAGAATTTCCCGTTCTCCAAACCATTATTTTTCATCTTTTAATAAGCGTTGATTCTCTTTCCAGGCATTTACCATCTCGATCGTGATTGGTTCGCATTTTTGCTCATAAGTATCCAATTTATAGTTAATGACATCCAGGCTCTCCTGAATTTCAGCCATCTTTTTTTCCTGATCTTTTTTTGCGTCCAGTAAAATCTCTTTTCTGGCTGGCTTCGTGGATTCTCCCTGTAAAGCCAATTGAATATATTCGCGAATCGCTTCTAATGACATCCCGCCTCTTTTAAAACGCATCGCAAAATCAATCCAGTTTAATGACATCTCATCATAATCTCTCATCCCAGAGGCGGTTCTTGGCACTTCAGGAAATAAGCCAATTCGTTCATAATACCGTAAGTTATCAATACTAATCCCGGTTATTTCGGCTGCTTCTTTAATCGTCATCAGTAATCGCTCCTTTCTCTCGCTCTGGTTCTGACTCATGTAAAGATATTTTATTTTAAAAATATAGTATTACTGAAGTATATAACTTTTTCAGACCTTAAATTGAACTTTCAAGAATCTTCTGGCTAATCTCCAGCGTCAGGTCACCGGTTTCTGAGATGGCCGTCATGCCATGCGCCTTTAGTTGTTCCACAATCGCTGGTATTTTATCAGCTCCAATACCATACTCAGACAAATGCGTCTTTACACCAAGACTTTCAAAAAATCCCCGTGTTTTCTGAATTGCCAGATCAATTTTTTCGTCTTCGCTTCCCGTATCAATATGCCACACTCGTTCTGCATACTGCAACAGTTTTGCTCGTTTTTGTTCGCGTCTTACCGCCAATAACGAAGGCAGGATAATTGCTAAAGTCTGCCCATGATCGATCCCGAACATCGCTGTCAACTCATGACCAATAAAATGGGTTGACCAATCCTGTGGCACACCGCAGCCAATCAGACCATTTAACGCCATCGTAGCACTCCACACATGGTTTGCACGGGCATCATAGTTTTCAGGTTCAGATACAGAGGTTCCCCCGATTTCAATCAACGTCTGCAATATTCCCTCAGCCATGCGATCCTGCACTCTGCCATCAACGGGAAAAGTTAGATACTGCTCGGTAACATGGATAAATGCATCGACCACCCCGTTGGCAACCTGTTTTTGAGGCAGGGTAAACGTAATCGTCGGATCGACAACTGAAAACTTCGGAAAAAGCAATGGACTGGAGAAGAAGTATTTAGCATGTTCATAACTAATGACAGCCGTGGGATTCATTTCAGACCCTGTGGCAGGCAACGTTAGCACGGTGCCAAATGGAACAACTTCTTCCACGGGAAGGGGGGCATATCCACCTTTTAGTATTTCTCGGGAATCGCCATCGAACTTCGATGCTGCCGCAATAAACTTCGTGCCATCGATAACTGACCCGCCACCAACAGCCAGTAAAAAATCAACTTGCTCATTCTTAACAACTTCAACCGCTTTCACTATCGTTTCGTATTTTGGATTTGGCTCGATCCCGCCAAATTCATAAATCTTTCGATTGCCAAGAACCATCTTGATTTTGTCGATCAGACCGCTTCTCTTAGCACTTCCACCACCATAGGTGATTAAGACTGTTGCATTTACAGGAATATTCTCGTTAATACTAGCAAGTCTGTCCTTACCAAATATAATATGAGTGGGATTGTAAAAATCAAAGTTTTGCATAATCGTGTCTCCTCTTCTTTCTATGCTTTTTGGTCGGACAGAAGTGCTCCGCCAAATCCGATATTGTCTAATTCATTTTCTTTCAACAGTACAATGAATGCCTGCTCCGGTACATTCATCACTTTTGATGCTGTATTGGTGAATTCCTTAACCAATTGTCTTTTTTGATCAGCATTCAATATTCCTGCTTCTAATGTGATTACTGGCATAATTTCATCTCCTAAACTTTATTTTAATGCTTTACCCATTTCGTAGGCTTTTTGGGGAAAATCGGTTTGTTCAAGCATTTCTCGTACTGGACATCCAGTTGCCAGCAACTTTCCGGCATCTTCCCAGTTTAGAAAACGCAGCGTCGATTCATACATTTTTTCCAAGGCCGTCATCGTCCAATCGTCTGCACCATAGGACGCCGCTAAAAGCATCGCCTTTTTACTCCCGGCAATTTTTGCATTGCTGGCGTGGAATCGGTCAATCACCGCTTTGATCTGGGCTGACATGCCAAAATAGTAAAGCGGGGTCACAAATACAATCAGTTCTGCTTCCACCAATTGGTGACTAAAGTCACTCATGGAATCCTTGTGCACACATTCTCCATCATGGCTTGAACAATACTCACAAGCCAGACATGGTTTGACATTTTCAAAAGCGGCATCAAATCTGAACACGTCATGTCCTGCTTCTTTAGCCCCTTCAATCAATTTATCTGCCAACAAAGCCGATGTTCCCTTTTTATGAGGACTTCCAGTTATTACGGTTACTTTCATTTTTTTCTCCTATCAATCAATATTTTTATCGATGAATCCACTATAAACCCTTAAGTCAACTTCAGGTCAAGTAAAATATTGAATTTTTTTTACTCTCATAAAAAAACACAAATCAAGAGACTGCTCTCAATATTCGTGGTCGATTATAATGATGTAAAAATGTCAGGATATCCTGTTTTACCTCCAATTTTTCTTTGCGATTTCGCAATTTATTTCTGATCAGGTTCAATTCTATTGATGATTTTTGCCGGGACACCGCCGACAATGACATTTGGCGGCACATTTTTGGTGACAACAGCACCGGCGGCAATAACCGCACCATCGCCAATGGCGACGCCCGGAACAACCGTCACGTTGGCCCCAATCCAAACGTTTTTACCGATTATAATGGAAGCCGGATGCATATCGCAGCGTCTGTCCGGATCAATGTCATGATTTAGGGTGGCCAGCACCACATTATGTCCGATCAGAGCACCATCACCGATGGTAATCCCGCCCTGATCCTGAAGCTGGCATCCGGAATTGATAAAAACATTTTTCCCCACCTGGATGTTTTTTCCGCAATCGGTATAAAAAGGTGGAAACATGGCAAAGGTTTCATCAACCGGTTTACCTATCAAGCGGGAAAACAAGACCCGTATTTCTTCCGGGGTATGGTAGGAACCATTGATTTCAGCAGTCACTTTCAATGCCTCTTGGGATAGTTCATGCATCATTTGATGCACTTCAGAACCGCCCACAACCGTTTCACCACGGGTCAAGTGTGATAGAAAATCATTTATTTCCATTGTATTCCTCCTTCTTTAAAGTAGATTCTCATCTTTTGAGTTTTTTCATTCTTCATAAATCATCGATTGAGTTTTTCTACTGATCATATTAAACTATTATTAACTAATTCAACTTGATTCTACAACGAAATTTTTAACCCCGCTAATATCACCAAATCCTGGTGATATTAGCGGGGTTTGCTTTTAATATTCATTCTTCAAGACTTTGACTTTTTTTCTCGCTTCTGAATATTTCCTAAAATCTCTCTACCCAGGGAGTTAGTTCTTCTTTTGAAATTCTACCATTCAGAAGCTTTCCTTCACTGATATTTGTTGAATCAGCACAGCTGCCTTTGAGATTAGCGACGGTCTTTCCAAAGCCACTGCTACCTGATGTTGCAAAAAGAACAATGGTCTTTCTTGCAACATCATATTCCTCCAGGAATGTATTAATAATGGTTGGCGCAACGTGCCACCAGATTGGAAAGCCTAAAAATATCACGTCATAATCTTCCATATTCGATAATTTCTCTGCAATAGCCGGTCTGGACATTTTATCTTGCATCTCGATGGTACTGCGTGCTTTTTTATCCATCCAGTCTAAATCTGCACTTGTATAGGGTACTTTTGGTTTTATTTCGAAAATATCCGCCTGTGCTGCCTGAGCAAGTGTCTTTGCGACATTCGCGGTCACACCACTTGCTGAAAAATATGCTACTAAAATCTTCTTATTGTTCATGTTTTCACCTTTCTAACTTCATATTTTATTTTTAATTTTGTGCTTCTTTGACCTCATTGATATTTCTGCTGCGGCGATACTGTCCATCATCCCATACCGAACAGAGATGACCTTCGATCACAAACGCATCTCTGGGATACTTGCTCAGTGCCTTACCAAGATTGCTTCAGACATCGGGGTTGGAATTGTAAAGATCGATAAAGTTGATGCCGCTTTCCAGGGCACAATCGACCAGGGCCTCACAATGCTCAAAACTGCGATTCTCAAAGCCTTCGCCTCCGATTCCAATTTCACTGACTTTTATTACGGTTCGTCCCAGTTCTCGATATTTCATAAAATGATCCTTTTTCAATTGTAATCCGGTCCTAAGGTTAACGGCAACTCAAACCGATTGAGCTCAGCTAATGTGCGCTGTGAGATTCCTTCAGCTGCTTCACATTCTTTTTTGATGATATGGTAGGCGTCCTGATACGCCATCCGGTGTTTTTGACAAAGTTCCGCCACGCTGGCGTATTCGGGATAAATCCGTTTTCCCGATTCCAGCTCACAGACTTTTACCTGAGCTTCCCCCAGACTGGTGAGAATTCTTTTGACGGTTCGCCGTAAACCGGTGCTTTCCATCTGAATGCGTCTGATCCCGATGGTGGTGGTCTCTTCAAAAATAATCTGTTCCAACTCTTCAATGGCGTCTTTTTTGCAGATCACATTGAGTAGATAGCCGGGCCGGTTTTTTTTCATATATACCGGCGTGTAATGGACATCTCTGGCTCCGGCCGCAAACAGCCGATCCATGACAAAACCCAGGATTTCACCGCCGCAGTCATCAATGTTGCTTTCCAGTTTGAAAATGCCACCACTATTTTTCGTTTTGTCGGTGATCAGCATGGCCCGCAGCAGACTGGGGCGGTCGTAGGTTCGTTTACCCGCGCCCATGCCGGTTTTTTCAATGGTAAACTGCTTTGGCAACTGATCACCGGTTTTAATAGCGGCCACAATGGCCGCCCCGGTTGGGGTAATCAGCTCCCCTTCGGTGCTGGTAAGATGCAAATTCAAGCCATGGCTGGCCGCGATATGGGTCACTGCCGGGACGGGAATGGGGATGATCCCATGCTGACAGCGTACAAAACCCCGGCCTTCATACAGTTCCGGCACGATCACTTCACGGATATTAAGGTTATCCAGACAAACCGCTACCGCTACAATATCTACAATCGAGTCCACCGCTCCCACCTCATGGAAATGCACCTGCTCCCGTTCTACTCCGTGGGCTTTGGCTTCGGCATCGGCAATAATTGAAAAGATCCGGATGGCCAGCTCTTTGGCATGATCCGTGATCGCCGCCTGCCTAATGATTGCAACAATTTCCAGAAGTCCCCGATTGGCATGTGAATAAGTCTTTTTCTGCAATTGCTCATGATGCTGCAGTTCCGAAGCATCATCATGAGCGTGGCCATGTTCATCACTGTGATGGTGGTGATGATCACCATGAAGATAGGCCATATCATGGTCATGGTTTTCGTGGTCCTGATCCAGTTTGACGTGAAAGTCGCAGACATCCAGCCCCGCTTTTTTAACCCGGCTGATGACAATGTCAAAACCTGTGACAGGCAAACTTTTAAGTGCCGTCTCCAGCACCGACTGATCGGCCCCCAGATCCAGAAGCGCCGCCACAGTCATGTCGCCGCTGATGCCGGAATAACATTCAAGGTATAAGGTCTGGCTCATGATCGCACCCCCAATCGGTTGATCTGGGTAGCCGTATAACCTGCCCCGTAGCCATTATCGATGTTAACCACCGAAATGCCGTTGGCACAGGAATTGATCATCGTCAGTAGCGCTGATATGCCACCCAGACTGGCCCCATATCCGATCGAGGTGGGCACCCCGATGACCGGCTTGTCCACCAGGCCACCAATGACACTGGCCAGAGCACCTTCCATCCCGGCTACCGCAATCACGCAGTTAGCACTCTGGAGCACATCCAGCTGGGAAAGAATCCGGTGAATTCCGCTAACGCCCACATCGTAAAGCCGTTCTACGTAGGAGCCAAAATACTCGGCCGTCTGGGCGGCCTCTTCCGCCACGGGGATATCCGCGGTCCCAGCCGAACAGACGGCAATTTTTCCCACCCGTTTCTTGCCGGGTTTTTCGATTTTAATAATCCGGGATATTTCGTCGTACACAACTTCCGGATAAACTTCTTTAATCACTTCATACTGATGCGCTGAGACCCGGGTTCCCATCACCTCGCCATCTTCTTCATAGAGTTTTCCAAATATATTCAGCAAATGGGAGTCTGCCTTGCCACTGCAGAAAATCACCTCGGCAAAACCCGATCGGATTTTTCTATGGGTATCCAGTTTGGCAAAACCCATTTCTTCAAACGGCTGCCGGCGAAAGAAAAGCTCTGCTTCCTCCACAGAAATCTCGCCCGTTTTTACTTTTTTCAATATTTCCTGTGTTTCCATTTTCACCTCTGGCTTATCTTGTTTTATTTCTTTGATATTATCTTATACTTTACCACTTGAAGTTCACTCCAAGTCAATAGTTATTTATTCTTTTCTTAAAAAAATCTCCGACCATTTTAGGTTCGGAGATTTTAAATACATCAATAATTACCGTTTAAACATTTAGTTTGCCTTCTCTTTGTGACTAACTAACCGCTTTTATCGGATAAAGTTAGTAAATATATGTTCTTCTTCTTTTTCCGGCAAACCATATTTTTCTTTTCCCAGCTGAATGCTCTTAATCATAAAGGCCATATTTTTACCTAATGTCCGCATAATCTGGCAGCCTTCTTTGTCCTGATAGACATCTTCGGGTGTAAAACCATGGACCATGTTCCAGTATTGACTGGATACAATGGGCATATTGGATATCGTAAAATATTTATTCAGCTCGTCAAAGGTTGCTGTGGTCCCGGCTCTTCTCGCCGATACCACGGCCGCTCCGACTTTCATGGTCATATCGTAACTGGCGCTATAGAACAAGCGGTCGAGAAAAGAGATTATTGTCCCATTGGCTGACGCATAATAAACGGGTGAACCAACGACGATGCCATCACATTTAGCAAATTTTACTGCCGTTTCATTGACAATATCATCAAAAACACATTTTCCAAGTGTTCGACATTTTCCACATCCGATACACCCTCTGATATCCTTATGTCCCACATGAATGATTTCTGTTTCGATGTTTTCTTGATTCAAGGTTTTTTCCACCTCTGTTAATGCGGTATACGTACAGCCCTTCGCATTGGGACTGCCATTAATTAAAAGTACTTTCATTTTGTTTACTCCTTTTTTTAAGTTCAATTCAATTATTTTAATCGTTATTAATAGATTACTACTTAGAGTCTGCTTCAAGTCAACAACAATTATTCATTTCTTTAAAAAATATCCGTACCTTAAAGGCACGGAGTTTTTTCAGCAGCATTTTTATTCTAAGGCGGCTCTGACATTTTTTAACTCCTGGATAATGGCAATTTTCTGGGGACACTGTTCTTCACATTGTCCGCACTCAACGCAATTCGACGCTTTTGCATCTTGAGGAAACATCATCGCATATTGACCTTTGGCTCTTGGGAGCGAATCAAATAGAAAGGCATTGTTATAAAGAGAAAAATGTCCCGGTATGTCGACTCCGTTTGGACAAGGCATACAATATCGACAGCCAGTACAGTTGACCTTCATCTTTTCTTTTATTGATTTCTTGGCAAAATCCACTAACGCGATTTCTTCGTTCGTTAAGGAATTGGCGGCACCTTCATTGGCGGTCTTGATATTTTCAACCACCTGGGCCATCTCCGTCATGCCACTCAGGACCACTGACACCTCGGGATGATTCATGACCCACCTGAGTGCCCATTGGGCCGGGGTTCTTTTGATTGGTGCTTCCTTCCAGGCGTCTAAAACTTCATTAGGTAATTTGTCAACCAGCGCACCGCCTCTGATGGGTTCCATAATAGTAACCCCCATTCCCTTGCTGGCCGCATATTCTAAGCCTTTTGTACCGGCCTGGTAATTTTCATCCAGATAATTGTATTGGATTTGACAAAAAGACCAGTCATAAGCATCGACAATTTCGACAAACAAATCAAAGTCATCATGAAAAGAAAAACCAGCATGTTTGATTTTACCGTCTTTAATTGCCTGATCCAGAAATTCACCGACGTTCAGTTTTACCAGATTTTGCCAGGAGGCGCTGTTCAGTCCATGCATCAGGTAGAAATCGATGGCATCGGTGTCTAGCCGTTTAAGCTGCGCATCTAATAATCGATCCATATCGGCTCTGGTCTGAACCAGCCATACCGGAAGTTTCGTTGCCAGTTTAACCCGTTCACGATAGCCATCCTTTAATGCCTTGGCAACTAAAGGTTCGCTCTCTCCCCCTTTGTCAAAACCGGTTCCGTGATAAGGATAGGCTGTATCAATATAATTCACGCTGTTATCAATGGCGTATCTGATCATTTCAATTGCTTTCACCTCATCAATATTTGTTTGAACCCCGTCAATAACCGGCAACCGCATGCAACCAAACCCTAAAATAGAAACTTCTTCATTTGTTTTTCCGAATTTTCGATACAACATCTTTCAATCTCCTTAATTTTAAATTTAAACAGCGTTAATCAATATTAAACAATTGTAGTTTTCTTATGCCCAATAAAACATGTTCGCCATCGTTTTCGCTGTTTTTTATTTTGCACATGACTAATTTTATTTATTTTATCATATGAAGTGAACTTTAAGTCAATAGAAATCATTAATTTTTATAAAAATCCCCATCCTTTTAAGGAATGCAATTTTGTATACGCTCATTTGATTCGGTCAAACATTGGATTTATTTATCCCAGGACAAAACGCCGGTGATTTCCGCCTTTTCATAGCGGTCTATTTTGTAATTGAGCTTGTCCATGGTTTTTTGCATATCTTCGATTTTTTCCAAAAGCTTTCGACGTTCTTCAACCAAAAGTTCTTTTCGGGCCGTGATGGTCTCTTCCCCCTGCAGGGTCAGCGCGCAGTATTCAATCAGAGCTTCGATCGGAATCCCTGCCGAGCGCATGCATTTTGCCAGTTCAATCCATCCGCAGGATTCTTCGGTATAGTCTCTATTGCCACCCTTAGTTCGGTTGACCGCAGGAATTAATCCAATCCGCTCATAATAACGCAACGTATCCTGGGAAATATCATATTTTTTACTTACTTCGGTAATGGTCATCTTTATTTTCCTCCAAATTGGTTCTGATCATTAGCTGAAATCATGTCATTCAAATGTGCTGGCTACTTCTTTTAACCATTTTGTAATTTCGATATGTTGCGGACAGCTATCTTCACACTTTTTGCATTCAATACAGTCTGACGCTTTTCCATGCGTTTTGGTATAATTTCCATAATAGACACCTTGTGTTGAAAACACTTGCTTTTTACACTGCTTCTCAGCATTATATAAAGCAAAGTATTTGGGAATTGGTATATTCATCGGACACCCCTCCACACAATACTGACAGGCTGTACATGGAATGGCGATTGATTCATTAATGATCTTCATGATATTATTGATGATATCATATTCTTCTTTAACAAAAGGTTTGAACTCCTCCATATATCCGGTATTATCCAGTAACTGATCCATATTTGACATACCGCTTAAAACGATTTTTACATTTTCCAAACTGGCTGCATAACGAACTGCCCAGGAAGAAATAGACATTTCCGGATGATAGGCTTTTAAGACTTCCGCCGCTTTGTCTGGAACCGCTGCAAGGGTACCACCTTTAATGGGTTCCATCACTATAACCGGTTTACCATGCTTTGTGGCAACGTCATAACATTTTCCGGACTGGATGCTCTCATTATTCCAATCCATATAGTTTATCTGCAGCTGTACAAAATCCACTTCCGGATGCGCGGTCAAAATTTCATCAAGCAAATCCGCATTGTCGTGATAAGAGAAGCCGATGTTTCTGATTTTCCCCGCCTCTTTTTGCTTCTGGATAAATCCAAAACTGTCCATATTTTTTGCTATTTCATAATGGGAAACATTAAGATTATGAAGGAGATAATAGTCAAAATAATCTACGCCGCATTTTTCCAGCTGTTCGCTAAAAATTCGTTCCTGATCTTCTTTTGCTTTTAAAAACATGGTTGGCATCTTGGTGGCAACCGTAAAAGAATCTCTTGGGTGTCGTTTAACCAGGGCTTCTCTTAAAGCAATTTCACTCTTAAAGTTATGATACATATAGGCTGTATCAAAGTAGGTAAACCCTCTTTCTAAAAAGGTATCCACCATTTTATTCAGTTGCTCCGTATCAATACTTGTTGAATCTTCCTGATTAGTTACCGGTAAGCGCATAAAGCCAAATCCCAGTTTTTTCTGTTTCATATCGGTATTTTCCTCTTTCTTTATTATTCACTATTTATTTTATTTACCTTATCATATGGAGTCGACTCTAAGTCAATAGCACTGTTCAATAATTAAGTTTACTTTAAGCCTTGGTCCTTCATCGTGAAGCCCAGTCTAATAACTAGATCACCTTATAATTTCTGGTCCCGAGGCCGATGGAATCACCATGCTCCAAAGTATGAATAGCATGTCTGGATTCCATTCTTTCAATTAAGGCCTTCCCATCTGCTGCATAGACAAGATCCACACATGCCTGATCCAGGGCTTCATAAATAGCCAGAAGTCCCTCAGTACTAATATTTTTTGTCATATAAACAACTGCTGTTTTTATGTTGTCGCTGTGCTTTTTATTAAAATTTGTTTCATGTGAAAGCACCTCCTTTTTTTTCATTTTAGCACTTGGAGTGGACTACAAGTCAAGGTTTAAATAGCTTTATTTCTAATGCTAAAACTGTAAAAAGACTGCCTCCATAACCATGAACGCAGTCTTTTTCAGTTTTCTTTATTGAATTTTTAAGTGTTTCTGAGAATTCTTTAAGCTTACTAACTGAATTATTGACCTTCCAGAATGCACAACACCTTTTTTCGCGAACAATGAGTTTCACCCCCAGCTCATTTTCTAATGCCTGGATCTGCTGAGAAATAGCCGACTGAGAAACAAAGCATTCTTCGGCGGCCTCGGTAAAACTTTGATTACGAACCACAGATTGAAAATACCTGATTTGCTTAAGCATTATTCTCTCGTTCTCCTCTATTTCCAAACTTCAGCTTGATGATAAATAACTGGCTCATATTATTTCGTTAATATCACGCTTACATCCCTGGGCAAAGCTAAACCGGCGGCAACTTCCACTGCTTTGGTTATTCCCATAGGAACCGGACAAGCTGCATGCTTGCAATTAACACGGCAGGCTTCATAGATAGGTCCTTCACCGATCTTGCCAAAGACACAAGCCATCCCATCAACTTCTTTTAAAGCATCATTTAATTTCTGAAAAGCGGGACAATCGGTCAGAATTTCCAGGGTAACAATGCCCTGGCCTGAACTTTCTGCCTTTACCTCGGTTGTAAAACCACAAACGCCACTTGCAATTATTGCTTTTGCCATAACTTTCTCCTTACTATTGTTTCAACAGAATTTTCATTTAGTACATTATAGCACAATCGGTCATCAGAAAATCTTGGTCTTAAGTTAATGATTATCTCCTCCCATGATCGTTGATTAGAAAATTATAATACGCCTCTTCACCAATAGGTTTTGAATAATAATATCCCTGCAAGCAGGTTACCCCGTGTTCATTCAGGTAGATCGCCATTTCTTCTGTTTCCACACCCTCTGCTACAATTTTGACATTCAATTGATGTAGCAACCGAATCACACTTTCTAAAATTGCATTGGCTTTCCCGCTTTCTTCAGAGAAACAAGGCCAAATTAAACTTTTATCGAGTTTTATTAGATCATATGTTACTTTTGCCATCCGAGACAGGTTAGAGTAGCCGGTTCCAAAATCGTCCATTGAAAAGCTGCAACCCATCTCCCTGAGTTTATGCATATTTACCTGGAGCATTTCTCCTGACTCCACAAATGCGGTTTCTGTAATTTCCAAATTGATAAAACCCGGTGTTATTTCATATTTCTGCATAATCTTCTGCAACTGACTGGGTAGATCCGGATGCACACACTGAATACCGGATAAATTAACTTCAATATACTCAATCCCTATTTCCTGAAGGCACTTTTCACGGGCAAAAGCACAAACTTTTTCAAATACGATCTGACCCAACTCCATCATCATTCCTTTTTTCTCAGCAATGGGAATAAACTCTTCCGGTGAGACAAAACCGACTGTGGTGGTATCGGTTAAGCGTACCAGTGCTTCTGCCGAAAGAAAATCCCCTGTCTTTGCATGATAAATCGGCTGATATACCATATCAAAACCCTGGTTTGCAATGGCATCCCGAAGGATATTTTTAATCGTCGTGTAACGCATCTTTTTACTGATGATCTCCTCATTCAGAAAATGAACATTAGTATCAGATCGTGCTTCATTATGGTTTGCCATATAATTCATCATTTCATATACTTCGTCACAGTTAGACTGTTCTTTGTATACATCTGTTAAAATAACATCTATGTGTGCTTTTATTGCAATGGTGTATTGTGAACAAGTGATCGGTTCTTTGATAAACATTGAGATCTGATTCAATTGATCCTGGATGGATTCCAGGGGCTGCTCGATTAAAAAAGTCATCACATTGCTTCGGGTATGATAAGCACTCGATAAAAAGGTGTTTTTAATCATTTTTCGCTTGTGTTGCATACTGAATTCATATACCTGTTTCATCATTTTTCCATGAAAATGCTCCTCAAGCTGAAATACTTCATTCATCTGATCACCAATGATTTTAAGCACATGATTGGTGCGGTCATGTCCCACCATGGTTTGAATTTTATTCAAATCATCAACTACTACACTCACAAGAATCAGCGGTCTGTCTGCTTCTTTTTTTTCTTCCATCATCAGATGAAATGCTCTTTTGTTAAAAGTTCCTGTATCTTCATCCATATATTCCTTAGGGTTTTCAAGAGATAAGTAAATAAATAGAATCATGAGCGTAATGGTCACCCCTAACGTGAGCAGTCCATGATTGAAGAATTGAATGACCACGCCTCCAATCAAAACCATGATACCAAGTCGAATGGCAAAACGGTTATCTTTACCAATTGTATCCTTATATAAAAAAGTGTCGATAATAATCATGATGCCATAAATCAGAACAGTTAACGAGAAGGCATCTGCCATTGATCCATAAGCATAAACTTGATTATCATCAATATAATAATTCAGTTCACCAAACACGATCATATACATCGGGAAAATAAGCAACAAAAGACTAAATGTCAACTTTTTCCATTCCATTCGTTTCTGATTATGCCCTAGAATTTCAACATACCAGAACAAAAATGCCACAATCATGATTAGCGTTGCATAAAAAAGCTGATTGCATAATCGATTAATCAGCGGTGAAACCATATCCATATATATGATGGTATATACTTTAGCAAGGTCAAAAAATAAATTTCCTGCTGTAAAAAAAAGCATCGTTGAAAAAAAATAATTCGATAAAAGTGGTAATTTTTTATTCTTGATATGATCAAAATATACGATTATAAAAAAACATATGGTGACAATCTGAATCCTGGTGTCTAATATCATCATCTTTTAACTCCATCTTTTCTTCAATAAAAATAGTGCGGCCAAAAATTATCCCGTAATCTTACCGGGAACTCATTTATTTTATATGACTCCGCTCCACTTTACAATACAATATGATAAAATCAAAGAAAAAAAGGAGAATGCGATGAAATAGGCAAGTGCAGTTACTCGACAAATCGAAGGTTTAGAAGCCCTTATAATATAGCATTGTTCACACAGCTGATTGCGTTCAGGCTTCTGGGATAGCCGATGAATGGCAGGCACTGTGAACGTACTGGTTTTCATGTTTTTAGCAAATAAAAGCACCGAAAATTCGGTGTGCGATTAAAAACTCAACGGCCGGTTGCTACTCCCAGCCGTCCACTGTCCCATATTCGGCAGTTTTAATCAATGCTCTGACGAGACAGCCGCATAAAAATGCCAGACATTCAAACTCCAGAAATTCCGGAGCACTTTCATCAAATTGGGTTTGAATCTCAACCGGGAAATCTTCATCTGCTTCCCGATAGATGATTTTAACCGGTATTTTAGGCAAAACTTCTAACAGCCAGCACCGGCTATTGGATTCTTTGGAAATTTCTGGTTTTCCTCCCAATTTTATAATCGTTTCTTCTAATTTAATAATGTCATTTTCAAATACTTTAATTAAAGGTGCATCCATCATATTGGGTTTTCCGTTATCGCCGCTTGAAAAAACAGTCGTCATACGAAAAAGAGGTTTAAACAAATAAACAGGATCACCAGTAACTTGCGACAAAATGTAATGGATCAGGATGGACCGATTATTGATATTAACCGGTTTCTTGTCAATCAGTGTTACACCTGCATTTGTAATCAGATAATCTCGTTTTAAAAAACCGATGTGAACCTGCCCATTGGAATCAATGGGCAGGTTAAAACGGGCGGCACTTTCTTGTAGGTTACACTTAGCCAGTTTGGGTAATAGTGCCTCATAAATGATATCGTACGAGCTCGTCATTGTATGCCCCCTATTCATTAAATAGAACCATGCTGAAATAGGTAACGGTATTGGCGCCATTATTATATTGGATATTTAAAGCCGGCGCCATTTGCATCACCATGATACCGTAACCTTCAGTGGCCGGATACATGCGATCCGGGAAGCGGCAGGGAGCATCGGGGTAGGCACATTTTTTGCACACCGTACATCCTTCAGTCGATAGAATCAAGGCATTTTTGTCGTATCTGCGAAAAACATCCGCAACCTGATTGGTTAATGCCTCATGCTCCACTCTTGCATCCATCCAACCTTTCATGTCAAAACTACTGGCCATTTCGGTAGTTGTGGTAAAAAGCATGGCTTTATCATAAGCATGACATTTTTCCCTGCAAGTTTCTATGCTTCCCACTGCCGGTGGACAGGCCCAGTTTGTATTATACATGCCGCAGCCATTTCCTTCACAAAGATCCCGAACTTCTTTGGCGAAAATAATCTCTTCCGGTTTGAAAAACACATATTCCAGAATGGGCAGTTGGGCCAGATTTTTTTCAATTTCAGTTTGCTTCTTCATTGCAACCATCCTTGCTTTTAATCATTCCCATGGGATTAGAAAACTCACATGGAATATTAGTTTGACATAAACCGCAGCCTGATCCAGCTTTCGGATTCCCACCAATTGCTTTTGCCCGAGATTGGGATTCTTCTCCATAACATCGTTGTGCACACACAATTTTATCATGTCCTTTTTCTGTAATGGCGCCTACCGGACAACGTTTGAAACAGGCTTTACATGTTCCTTTTGACAGATAGAGACAGTTTGCTGTATGACTCTCTGTTTTTCGTTTGTCAGGCTCAATCAATACTTCAGTAACAAGCGATGTTAATCGAACCGCTATGCCCTTCTCGGTGATAAAGCCATCATTAATGCTAAATGTCCCCAGACCTGCAGCAAAAGCGACATGCCGTTGTGACCAATTTGATAAAGGTCCTTTCTCGTTAATGTATTTTTTGAACACTTTTAGATTTATTGGATTAACAGTCTTGTATCCTTTATTGTTCAAGAATCGAGACAGATGATCATTCAAACCGTCAATGAAAAAATCATCACCAAAGGTTCGAAGCAGTGTCCATTCATCCGACGCCCACTCCTTTTGAATGCGGTTGCTTTGACGAATTATTTCTGAAACAGGTAAAACAATACTGATGACCGTCTTAGGGCTGATTGCTTCAGCTTCATAGGCGATGTCAAATACTTCCTGTGGAGTTAAATGTTCGGGTGCGATGAATTCTTTATACTGACTGAACAGTTCATCTGTTGCCGAAGCAAATTGAACCAATGGCTCATCAAAATAGGGAGCTTGAAACTTATTTGAATAATTGTTCTCATTTTCTCTGACATACCGAAAAATTTCCGCTTTAATAATCTCTTTCATTTTACACACATTCTCTCTTTCATCATTTATTAGTGTACTTACACGATACATCTAAAAAATCAAGGCACCATGACCTCAATTTTTAATAACAAGTCTTGTAGAATTTGGCTGTCTTCCTGTCCCAGCTGTGCTTCAATCTGAGCCTGGGCCTGATTCCAATACACATGAGCCTGTTCCATTTTTTCTTTGCCCTTTATCGTTAAACAGAGTTGTCGGTTCCGGGTGCCGGGTTGGGCAATATCATGAATCAAGTCTAAGTGTTCGAGGGGTTTTAAATTGCGGACCAATGTGGTGCGGTCCAACCGGATTTCTGCGGCCAACGCACTGACACTCACTGGCTCCATTGCATGAATGTGCTTCAAAATTGAAAACTGGCTGATACTGATTTGACTGGGCACCAGATAATGGTCGTAGATTTCTGTTATCGCCTGGGATGCGCGTCGCATGTTGAGACAGTTACAAACAGACGATTTTTTATTTTCATTTTCTGTTATCATATGATCACCTTTATTTTTAGTGTATATACACGTTTATTATACATAAGTGTTGATCTTTTGTAAAGTTTCTTTGATAATTTATTCAAAACAAAAGTCAGGTTCTCATCAGAACCGGCATCCGATAGCACCACCCCATTTGCTTCGATATTCTTACATTTCTCTGTATCAAGGTTTATCCCAATCTGAAGCCGATAGTTATTGTAAAAAACATCATTAACTTAAGCTGGGTTTTTCTGTTCTTTTATAGACATTTTCAGATTTCCATCTGCTTCATGGTTTTCGTATTCTCCTGCCCAAGCAGATCTTTTTTCCAGCTATACAGGTTGCATCGACTGGTACCCAGCATCTTACGGTCTGGATATCGCAATTTCCGCACTGTGTCGGCAGCGCTTAGATCATACTTGATGTAAAAGTTCTACTGCTTTCATTCGTTCTTTATATGAATACATGACCTACCTCCAGTCTTATCTAAAGTCCATGTTTTCGTCCGCACCCCCATATTGAAACAATTACATACTGAGCTATATGCAGTCTTTCAACCGGTATTATCTGATTGATTTCTTGCTTGTTCCATTTTCTGTTCCTTTTTATCTGTATACATCTGTTCATCAGCAATTTGAAGCAATGCATCAATATTATCACCATCTTCCGGGAATAATGCCGTGCCGATACTTACATCTATTTTGACCGGGTAATCGGCTAGGTGAAATTCATTTTTAAAACTGTTTGAAAGTCGTTCCCGAGCATGTTGGAGTACAGTTCTGTCTTCTACATCCGGCATAATAATGAGAAATTCATCACCGCCCAGTCGAAAAACGGCCTCTTCTATCCGAGTGCTTTCGGTTAAAACCCGGGCTGTTTCAACAAGAACCAGATCACCAACGTTGTGGCCATAGGTGTCATTAATTTTTTTGAAATGATTTAAGTCCATACTAATAAACCCGACATGCCGATTATTTCTCTTAGCTGCTGTCAAAACCATGGTCTGATATTCATTTAAATAATGCCGGTTGAAAAGGCCGGTCAGAGAATCATGGCTGGACAGAATGCGCAATTGATCATTTGTTTTTATGGCTCTATGTGTTAATAGACCCGCCACGGCGGCGATTAACACTGATAGCAAAATGGCACTCCCAAAAATGAACTGATTATTTTCCCACCCATCTCTGGGTGATACGGCAACCTTCCAGTCAACAAAGTTCGGATCGATATCAAAGGTTAGCGGTGATTCTCCAACCGCACTCATGGAGCCATAAAATGGAACCGTTTTATTTTGATCATTGAAGATAGCGACATTTAATCCGGCATCTTCTGCATAGGCATTAATGTCTTCAATGATTTTATCCCCTTTCAGCACGATACTGATCTGTCCCCAATAACCGGTATCCTTTCTGACGATGGGAAGACGGATAATAAAACCAGTTCCCCCCTGAATCAGATCAACCGGTCCCTGAACGATCGGTACCAGTTCATTTTTAACCTTAAGGACCAAATCTTTCTGACTCTCAGACTTGGATAAATCAACTCCGATTGCTGCTGAATTTCCTTCCTTTGGATAATTCCAGATGATGGTCGTATCCTGACATACCCCAATGTTCCTGATTTGATTTTCATTTTGAGATAAGAGATTATTAAGATATGTATAGGCCTCCTCTTCATCTATCTCTGGATTCACTTGGATATAAGCCTCAAAACCTTGAACCAGCGTTTTGTTTGTGAAAATCAATTGTTCCACCTGACTTTTAAAATCCATGAAATTATCGGTAGTTTTTAATGTCTCCTGCTGTTTTATGTTATTCAAGAACATCCCAATGATCAGCAAAAAAACCATCAGGAGAAAAAGGGATACCGCTATTGAAATGAATAGTGCAAGTTTCTTTTTAACAAGACTTTTATTCTGATCCATCCGTTTTTCTCCTGTAATTCGTTTGAAATTTTGACCATTTAAGTTTAACATCAAAAATGAATAAATGCTATAATTTTAAAACATTAATAGTGTGTTAAAGTGAAAGTTTTAATAATTTTTAGCAAAAAAAAGCACCAAATATTTTGGTGTGTAATCGCTGGCTATTTTATCTTCAATTCATTAAACAAAACCAGCTGAAATAAGTAGACAGTATTGCCACGATTATTATAGCTGATCTTTAACGTCTGAGCCATCTGCATCACGATAATGCCATAACCTTCTGTTACCGGATACATTCAATCGGGAAAACTATTATGGTAAGTTAATTTTTTGCAGACCATGAACCTTCTGTGGATAGAATTAAAGCATTTTCATCGTATCTGCAAGCTGGCTGGTCTTTTCACAGGCTTCATAAATCACATCGTAATTGCTTTCAATCATCGAATTCACCTGCTCCGTGCTTTTCCGGATATTTTTTTATAATTTTAAAATCACCGTAAATGTCGTGCCCTTCTCAGGATCACTTTCGGCCGATATTTTTCCCTCCACCAGATCTACAACCCGTTTTGCCAGAGCCAGTCCCAGTCCGTTTCCTTCTTCTGCATGGGATGTATCGCCCTGATAGAAGCGATCGAAGATGCGACGGCAGGTTTCTTCACTGATGCCGCATCCGGTATCACTGACTTTAACAATGGCTTGGCCGTCATCTTTTCTCAACTCTATTTTTACCAAACCATCTTTTTGGGTAAACTTAATGGCATTGGTTAACAGATTATTCCAGACCACTTCCATCAGACTTTCATCGGTGGTAATTACTACTTCGTCCAGGTCGGCGACAAATTCGATGTTTTTTTCGTCAAACTTTTCTTCCAGCACCAGCATGCAACAGCGTAGCTGTTCATCCAGCGAGTAGGTTTCAGTCTGGATGATTTTCTGATTTTCGAGCTTGTTCAATTTCAGAATATTCGTCACTAAGGTGGATAGTTTCCGAGATGCCTCAACAATTGTATCAATATATTCCTGTTTCTCTTCCTGAGGCAATTCGTCTTTCCGCAAGGCTGAGGCATAACTTTGGATAATCGCCAGTGGGGTTTTGATTTCGTGGGATACATTGGCAATGAAATCGCTCTTTAATGTTTCAATGGTGGCCAATTCCTCAACCATCTTGTTAAAATCGTCGATCAGGACCTCGAGTTCATCTTTTTTATTGTCCTTTCGCTGGGAATGAACATGGACGGTGAAATCACCAGCGGCCACTTTTCGGGCTGCCTGCTCGATTTCCGTCATTGGCCTTTGAAATCCGGTATACATAATAAAGCGGGTACCGAGACTGACAATCAGTCTCATAAACAGCGCATAGGACATGCCAACCAGGGCCATAATCCATGGATTGGCCTTGTCCAGCATCTGCTGATTAAAAATCAGCACTTCACCGGGACTGCATATTAATACCACTCCAAAGACAATCAGAAATTCTTTCCAGAAGGGACGCATGGCATTGATCCGCTTGTCTTCCGGATTTTCTTACCGAAACTTCATCCTTTAATCACCGCTTTGTATCCTAATCCTAAGTCTGCATGTGCAAATCTATCAAAATATATCATATCCTTATGATGTTAAAGAATTGTTAATGTGGTCTTCTTCGCACCAGCATTCAACAGCTTCACTTATTTTCACAGCTTCCATTTTCTCTCTATTCACAATAAGTTTCTGGTTCTGCACGCATCAAGCAACGGGTGTTAAGCCATCAGCCTTTCCACTTGCTCTTTCTGATCAAACAAGGTGCATCCCCCATGGTTTCCGGCGTTGGCAGTAATCTCCCGGAGATCGGCAAAATACTGGGACCGCAGAACATCTTCAATGGAATCGCTTGTCAGGTTCTGTTTGGCATGGGGTGAAAAAGGGCAGGGCTCGGCATCACCATAAGGATTGATATGAAAAAATCCCCGTCCGGATGCCAGACATCCGCCCATTTCCTGCTCGTCACCGGGAAATGACAAAATCACCATTCGTCGAAAGGATTTTTTCATCTTAAGACAAATTTTCTGGAGCAGCTTAATCTCCCCGGTATCCAGTACCAGATGTTCAGTTCCTGCTTCAGCCGGTACATACTCCACATACAGAGTCACCCCACATCCTTTGTTTTCAAGCGATGACAAAAACTTATACTCCGTCACCAGTTTCAAATTCTCTTTTGTAACTGTGATGGATACCCCAAACAAAATGTGACACTTTTTTAAAGCTGCCATTGCCGATTCAATCTGATCATAGGTACCAATCCCACGGCGGGAATCTGTTTCTTCAGCATTGCCTTCAATGCTGAGAATGGGAATGATGTTGCGATGCTGATCGAGAAATTCAACCGCATCATCGTTGAGCATGGTGCCATTGGTAAAAACCGGAAAAATCAGGTTCGGGCACTTACCGGCCAGTTCTAAAATATCTCTGCGTAAAAAGGGTTCTCCTCCGGCCAGCAGAATGAAGGCGGTCCCCAGCTCGGAAGCCTGATCAAATATTTTCCCCCATTGGAGGGTATCCAGATCAGATTTACCAATGGTGCTGCCACATCCTCCGCCGGCCCGGGCATAGCATCCGGCACAGCGCAAATTGCATTGTGAGGCAATACTGGCGATTAGAAACGGCGGCACATGCAGGCCTTTTTTCTCCTGCTGTTTTCGGATCGCCGTGCTTTTTGCCATCTCCGGCAACATGCACCTCAAAAATGCCCGTCCCCTGGCGTTGTTCATATAGAATCGGCCGGCTGTTTTCATGATCTGGGTCATTCCCAGATCCATCATTATATTTAAATTCATCAGTTTTCCTCTTTTCTAATTTGATAAATCAAAGCAAATTGCTCAATATGGGCCTTAAGAATTCCGAGTGCTTCCGCTTCTTTTTCCGGCATACTGTCATATTGACATAGCAGAGTATAGAAAGGGCCATAAAACTGTAAGGCAATAATAGTTGGTGGTCCTTCCCGGAAAGTTCCCTGACGCATCATCTCGCTAAATAAATCAGTCTGAAACTTGATGGCATCATCGAAAAACCAATTGCCTAAGGTTTTGGCGGCATCATCATTTTTGTACTGCTCAATGGTTAACATTTTGCGAAATTTTGATGCCTGGGGATCTTTTAAAAAAAACAAGAACACTGCCTCACAGGCTTTTTTAAGCCAGACCAGATCATTCCGGCCATACTCACGGGCGACATTCTCTATTTCTCCCTGGGGCAATCGGTAAAATGTCACTGTTTCTTCAAATTTTTGATTCATCCACTCCAGCAATGTATCATAAATTGCCTGTTTGCTCCCAAAATGTTTATAAAGTGAACTGTCTTTAATTCCCACTGCATGGGCAATTTCTTTTACTGTTACACTTTCATATCCTTTTACAGAAAATAGATTCAGTGCTTCTTCTAAAATTATTTCTCTGGTATTGCGTTTTGTCATCTTATCTCCTTAACAAAAGCAGGCTAGTGAACACTAGCTATAGTATAGCTAGTGTTCACTAGCCTGTCAATATTTTTTTTATTTTCTTAATCCGTACTTTTATGACTCTTTTCTGGTCGCAATTCAAGACCGTAAATTCATAGTCTTCAAAAATAAATCAATCATTTCTTTTCAGCTTTACTCCTTCATTTTGCTTTGTTATCTCACGTAGTGTCAACTGTTGAAATTCTCATCATACTCCAAATTCCCCTGCAATTTGGACTTTATTTATTAACGCAAACTAAGTTTTATAGAATTAAAAAAGCTTTAGGATCGTTTAATTTTTCTTAAGACTATTGACTATTCGACATGAAAAAGATATACTCATATCAAATGATAGTATAATCTATCATTTGATATGAGTATATCTTTGGAGGCCTTATGAATACAACTTTAACCATGAAAGACATCAAACACCAAGCCATTTTAAATTCGGCTACTGAATTGTTAGCTTTAAAACCAACAGCAACGTTGCAAGCGATTGCCGATTATTCGAAAATCGGCATTGCCACATTGCATCGTCACTTTGTCTCCCGGGAAGCCCTTCTGGATGAACTAGCACTAAATGCCATTCATCTAGTCGAGGAAACTTTTGCTTCGCTCATCATTGATCCCGATGACATGAAGACTTCTCTTAAACGACTCTTTGATGCCCTCATACCACTTGGCAATAAAATCTATTTTCTCGGCACGGCAGCTTCTGTTGATGAAAATCCGACCATCGTAGCTGGTGAAACCCATCTGAAACGTCCGATTCTAGATGCCATTGAAGCTTGGCAACATAATGGTTATCTTAAAAAGGATTACCCTAGCCGATGGATACTAAACGTAATCTACAGCTTATTATTTATGACATGGCAGGATATTCAAGCTGGAAATCTTGCCAAAAATGATGCGACTGATTTATTGTTAAATACCGTTTTATCGGGTTTTTCAGAAATAAAATAATATCTTGTCTTTTATCAGGAAGCGATGTGATCGGTACTTATCAAAGGGTTATTCACTTTGCGGTCCGTTTCGCAATCATCTGATATGCTATTAAATTAAAAGGAGTATTTTCTTATGGCAAAGTTTAATATTGAAATCACAAAATCAATTAACGAAGATCAAAAAACCGAGGTGGCAAAACTCTTTTATAGCGCTTTTGAAAAAAAGTTCAGCACATTATGGTTGTTTGCTAAAAACGAAACCCAGGCGGTGGCGGTACTACGGGAGTGTATTAATTATAAAAAAGGACTCTATGCATTAAGCGAGAACAGCCTTTTGGGATTTATTGGTCTTGAAACCGGCGATGGCCTTTTTGTCAATTTTAAATTCTCTTCACTTTCAAAAGTTTTCGGTCTTTTTGGTGCTACCTGGCGTTTTCTTGCCTATGGTATTTATCGTCTGCTCCACAACAATCGAATCGAGCACGAAGTACACATTGATCCCATCGTTGTATCAAGCAACGCCCGTGGTATGGGGGTTGGAACAAAGCTATTAAATGCCACGATTGATTTTGCAAGATCAATTAATCGAAAATGTGTTTTCCTTGAGGTCGTTGATACAAATTCTAACGCACAAAAGCTATATGAAAGAGTTGGTTTCGCTGTTGTAGACGTTGAAGATACCAGCTTATTCACTTCTAATTCAGGTTTTTCCAAGGTTATCCATATGAGAAAAATTCTAGCCATTTAATCTGTTTCTAAGCAGATTAGTCTGTTCTATTCACTCAAATCTATCCGGTATTAAATGCCGTTTTATCCTTAATGTCTATGAAATAATCCCTGTTTGATTGGTTTTTAATTATAAAATCATACCATCTGGGGTTATTTTTTTACTCTGTTTTCTAAAAATGCTTACTTTAACAAATTTTTAACGGAACATTAATGTTATTAAACATATCCAGTTTATTATACAGTTATATGGGATAGTTCCAGCTGGGCGAATGCGAACACCATATTGACTCCATGCATATGTACAGCAGTGGAACAACCGGACTGGTTATAAACATGCTATCGGTGGGAGAAAACATCACGGTTGATTTTTTACTGAGTTTTGAAACCGAGAAGTATATTAGTGCTTTCATTGAGATTTTGAAGGCGGCCGAACTCGATTTCAAGGTTTCAGAGCAGATAGAATTTAGAACACCAGGTGATACCATTTGTATCCAAGCCCAGGTAGTTGCATAACTGACTCAAAGTCGATTTATAGGCTGGCTTGACAAAAGGAAACTTCTGGACTATACTGAATAATATGAATATATAATAAATATATTCATATTATTGGGAGGTAGCTGCGTGCCAAAAATTTATTCAAACGAGAAGCGACAAGAAATAAGAAATCAACTGATGCTGGTTGGATTGGAATTAATCAAACAAAATGGTTTAAAACGAATGAATATTCAAGAGCTTACAAAAAAAGTGGGAATTGCCCAAGGCACATTTTACAATTTTTTCAGTTCAAAAGAAATGCTCGTTTATGAACTTGCCGACGTATACCAGAAAAGAACAAATCAGCAGCTTGAAAAAATCATTCAATCAAAGGGATATCTTGAACGAAATGATTTAGGCGAATTATACAGTCGTATGTTTTTGAAAGATGAGGATAATGTCTATCGTTTCATCACCAGAGAAGATCTACAGAACTTATATACAAGACTTCCCCGTGATTGCTTTCATAGAATGACAGATATCAAAGCGGAAATGGAGCAAAATTTACTCCATGCACGAGAAAAAAAAGAGAATTATGATCTGGATGCAGTCATTAACTGGATTCAGATCATGAATCTTACCCTCCAAAATAAAGACATCCTGGTGGCAGCCGGGATTGCGAAAATGATCCTTCAGATGATCGAAAATATGCTGGATGAGCTTTTTATTTGAAAAAGACAGAAAGGAATGACTATTATGAAATTCTACGAATATGGGGATGAAAAATCACCATCAATCATGCTCATTCACGGTGCGGGTTGGTCCTATTGGCTTTATTTACAAGAAGCCCGATTATTGCAAAATAAATACCATGTGATCTTACCGGTAATAGACGGACACGGTGAAGAAGCCGAGGTCCCCTATATCTCGACCGAAAAAGCTGCTGATCAATTACTGGATTATATTGATCATAACTGTAGTGGCAAACTTTTTGCCCTCAGCGGGGTTTCTCTGGGCGGACAGATTGCCATTGAACTCTTATCCAGACGAGCGGAACTTGCCGAAAAGGCAATTATCGAAAGCGGCCTGTGCATTCCGCAACCCGGTCTTTTGACATACAGTCGATTTGTCTATAAACTTTTTGGCAAATGGTTGTTTTCAAAAAAATTCAATCAGTGGGCGCTAACGAAGCTTCCCAAACAAATGCATTTACCCGATGAAATTACAGCGTTATATTTAAGGGATCTCCCGGCTGTTAAAATTGCGACCATGAATCGGGTTTTTGAAACCTACTATTGTTATCAACTGAAAGACAGCTTAAAAGACAGCCAGGCCGATATCATCTACTGGTACGGCAGCAAGGAAATGAAGTGCATTAAACAGTCCGGGTTGCTATTCCAAAGCTATGTTGAAAAATGTCAATTAATCGAATTGCCGGGTTATCGTCATTCAGAAATCAGTGCTTATCATCCCGAAGAATGGGTGGAAAAAGCCGAGCAATTTTTCAATCGTTAAAAAGATGAGACCGTTTATTTACTTACTTAAATGACCGCGCCAATCCTCAACTGGAATCTGGCCGGTCATTTTGCGATTAAGAAGCTTCCTTATGAAATCAACGGCCATTTTTCGGTTTCTATAAACGTATCCACCAAAATATTGGCATTCGCGATAATTTCCGGATCAAATTCTAAATAGTTTAATAACGCAATGGCATTCTTTGTATGAGCCGGGCCGGTATGTAACTTGTAATCAAACAGAATCGTTTCATCCGTAATCGTCTCCTGGAAATGATAATTATCATAGCTTTTTGCCAAAACACTGGTGAGCTCAATGTCATGTGTGGCTATCAGACAAAGACAATTTTCCCGGTCTAAATAATCCAGAATTGCTGCGGAAGCGGCAATTCGCTCGATGGTATTGGTGCCTTTTAATATTTCATCAATAAAGCACAGGCAGGGTAAGCTGCTTACCTGATCGATGGTTCGCTTCAAAGATTTGATTTCAGCCATAAAATAACTATCCCCGGCAAGAATATCATCTTTCACTGCCATGGCGGTAATCGGCAGACAATGGGAAAGCGAAAAACGGCTGGCTGTGCAGGTGTAAATGGTTTGGGCAAAAATACTGTTGACTGCCAAAGCCTTGACAAATGTTGATTTTCCAGAAGCGTTAGACCCAGTAACAAGGCTGTTCTTCAGAAGTTCAATATCATTCGCTATGGGTGTTTTCAATAAGGGGTGATATAAATCAGCAGCAACCACTTCAAATTCAGCGGTAAAAGACGGATTAACGGTGCCGGGAAGACTTTTTCGAAATGATGCCAAAGTGATCGAAAGATCCAGTTCTCCGATGTTCTGATAGATACGATGAAAGGCTTCTTTATTTTTTGACACCAGGGCAATGGCTTTATTATAAGTTCTGAAGTCGTAGAGGGTTATAATTTTTAAATAGTCCAGCAGTATATCAATATCGGATGTGCCTCCCATCATAACTCCTGAAAGTTTTCCGGCAAGGGCTTTAAAGGGGATATTGTCTTGTCGAATTTGCTCAATTAAACCGCTGAGTCCGTCCGTTGTCTGATACGGCAAAAGTCTGTTGCAACATCGGAGCATGGCTGATAAATAATGAATGGTCAAGAGGTTTTTGGCTATTTCTTTTTTAAAATAATAATAGACCACCCCATTAATAATGACAGAAAGAATCAGGCCTATCAGACCGATTGATAGATTAAACAAACAGATTCCAAGACAAAGCAAAGGAATAATAGCCAGAATTGTATAGACCCTCGGATTCTTAAGTGCTTTTATTTGACTTTCAAAAATAAGTGCCGAAACATCGTTGTAACTTGCTTTGCCCAATTTTGACAGAATCATTTGAATTTCCAACCGTTCTTTGGGATTGTCAGCGAAAAAATTGATAAGCTTTTCTCGCTCTTTAAGTGGTTCTTCTTGCCATTTTGGCTCATGAAGCGTTGCATACAACACCTCATCACCAACTGAGGTTAAACAGGTGTCCAGACGTTTAAAGATATCATCCATATCCAAATCGCTCCAGGTCAGTTCATCGATGGCGACATCGATCTTGTCGTATTTGAGTTTTCGATCCCAATAATCGGAAACACTTCCCCAAATATCGGGATTAAAACTGGTTGGTGCTTTTCCAAACTCATTCATTAAACATTGCCGAAAGATAACTCTGGCTCTTCGGCCGGAGATCAGACTAAAAACAATCATCCCGATGATTCCAATGCATACAAAAAATAATACTCCCATTAAACTCCTCTGTTTCCAATGGCTTTGCACAGCCTTTTTTTTTTATAAAAATTATCAAAGTGAGACAGACTTTTTCACTGATCACAAAATAGTCCCTATATCGATCACTTTATGAAATATTGTATCATTTGATTGCCACCAGGAACAGGATTTAATGCACAAATAAATAAGTGCAAATGTGATAACACTAATGATATGTACAACACTTACACTTTTATAGTGTTAAAACACTCCATAGCATTTTTGAAAATTGGAGATGTCCAGTTAAAACATAACGGTTGAAACGGTGCCTGTTCGTTAAAATAGCCGGAGTCAAATCTCCGGCTATGCGTTCATATGAATGGTTTATTTCTTTAGGCCACCGTTTTTCAACACTGGATAATTAAAGCAATTCCTTGTTTATTTGATTAAGTTCAGTTGTAATCGCTTCGTAAACGCCAGGGTATACACTGCCTGGTCCGCCTTGTGTAATACACGGAATATAATAATGTTTTCCGCATCGTTTTACGGCCTTTCGCACTTCAGCGCCAACACTTTCTTGAGTCCAAGCCTCGTTATCAATCAGTGAGTTATCGATATCTCCCATAAAAGAAATCTTTCCACCGTAATTCTTAATGAGTTTCGGAACATTATTTGACGAAATACAGCCTTGCCAAATATCGATTCCCATTTCAATCATCAGCGGTACCAAATTCGCAGCGTAAGAATCGCTATGATGAACAATCAGCTCGACGCCGTTGGCTTTATAGAAACCATATATTTTTTTGTAAGCAGGGACAATAAATTCTTCAAACATCTCTGGAGCCATGAACGAATTCAAGGAGCTGCCCCAATCGTCATGATGGAAGATACAGTCAGGTTTATAATATTTGACCAGTTCCGCTGCATATCGCAATTCATATTCGACGATATAATCGATAAGCGCATGCATTTCTTCCGGTTCTTCATAGAAGCCCATCAGACAATCTTCCATGCCCATTAAATGATGGCATTGTTCAAAGACACCAGGGGCAACAAATGCGGTTGCAAAAACTTCGTTACGATCGATTGCTTCTATTGCCGGCATAAACGGTGCCCATGCTTCCGGTGGAAAATCTGTCTTGGGCGCTTTTACAAATTCTCGCCATTTTGTGATATCCTTAAGCACTTTGTGTTCGGCATCATGCAATGGAAATGCTCCAGGAGTTCCTTCCGGCCACGCAAAGGTAATTCCCCAACCATTTTTTGCCGGCTGGCCACCAGGCATCGGGAACTCACCCTGGCCTGAAATCGGATCTCCCATTATCATACCGTAAATTGCATCAGTACACACAAAAGCCTCATACTGATTGACAAAGCGGTCAGGATTGCCGCCTTTAATCGTTTCCAATAAATTCTGTCTTTTAGTTAGCATAAACATTTCCTCCTATAAGATATTATACCGCCATACAATTTATATGCGTATAATTATTGTAAAATCAATTATATCACCAGTTTTCAATAATTTCAAGCTTTACTTTACCGGTTAATATTTAATCTTTGATTACGATAACATTGCCGTTTTTATGCGATTATTAAGACGCAGTAATCAGGACTGAAGAATTTGTTATCCTGACACCCCGATTCGTATAAACTAGGTATTTTAAATATAAGTAATCATTTAGACCGCTTCGACTTCAAGTCTTCCATCTTTTAACTGATTTAGCTTTAAAATATCGGGTTAATGTTACTTTTTTCGATTTCAGTTTCACATGTTGTTTTAATCGATTCAACCAGGAATTGTAACGCATCGATAACATGCGGTCGGATGTCACCACCAATGAGAACATCCATAATATCTTCACCTACCTGCAGATACCCTTCTTTAAGCCAAACCCTGACATGGAAAATGCCGTCCATTTTTTTTGTTTCAGCAATGGCGGCATCAACCTTTAGGACATCATAAAAAAATTCCATCTATTTGCCGGGATATTGTTTATTCGTTCATCCTAGCGTTTCACTGCCAGCAAGGAAATTGTCATATCAATAATCATAAAAACGATGAAAAGGAGCAACTGCTAATGCTCTTTCTCATAAATTGCCAGGGTGATTCCTGGAAAGCCATTATAAAATGCCTTCTACAACAAATAAACGATCTTCTATTTTTTGTGCAAATCGAGAATTTCTTTTTTTAATCGTTCATCCTCTTTTGCAAATGAAAAGGTTGGACGTCCAAGGTAATAACCTTGTGCATAATCAATATCCATCTCTATGATTTTGACCAAATCCATTGACTCTTCAATGCCTTCCGCCACGACTTTAATGCCTTTATTATGACAGAATTCAACCAAATTAGCGACTATATTTTGTTTGTCACTATTGCTGTGAATCCCTTGAATCAGTTTCATATCAATTTTAATAATATCCGGCAGCAATGAAAGGATACGCAGTTCATTGGAATAACCGCTGCCAAAATCATCTACTGCAATTTGGATCCCACTTTTCCGAATAAATTTGATTTTTTCATTCATATTATTTGAATTATTATTTTCTTCTTCGGTAACCTCAATCACAATATTTTTAAAAATGTGACGGTAATGTCTTTCAAGCATCAAATGATCTTCTTCACTCAGTCTTTGGCTGGGGATACTATTTATGAATATTCTGCGTTCACCGATCTCCTGAGAATTTTCTTCAACGGTCTTATATGCCATTAAAATAATCATTCGTTCCAACTGTGCAGATTTTGACTGGGCAGCAGCAACCGTTAAAATTTCCATAGGATTTTTAAAGTCATTCAGTAACGAACGCATCAATGCTTCATAGGCAATGATTTCACCAGTTTTCAAATCCACAATCGGCTGAAAAGCAAAATGAATCAACTGTTCATCCAATAAACGATTGATGACTTCGCGATTTTCCAACAGATACGACATCTGTTGATAATAATCCCGATTAAATTCAAACAATCGTCCTTTTTCCTTATTCTTTGCCTCATACATTGCAAAATCGGAAAGCTTTAATAGATCGATGACGTTGTCTGCATCCTCGGGATACCAGGCGACTCCAGACGAAAAACGGATGCGGTTACTGGTACCATTCGGTCTAATGAAACTAAAGGATTTACTATAAGAATAGAGATTTCCAATAATTTTTCGAAGCTCATCCTGATCTTCATAGCCATGTAAATAAACGGCAAATTCATCTCCTGAAATTCGCGAAACAATTCCTTTAAATTGTTCAAAATAGCGAAAAATTTCACTGGCCCGGATGATGAGGCGATCCCCCATATCGTGTCCAAAATTATCGTTGATGTATTTCAAATTATCCAAATCTATAAAAATCATGGCTCCGATTTTATCCGGTTTTTCTTTTATTTTTCGATTTGCCTCACGTTTTAAAGCCGTGTTACTGAATAAATGCGTTAATGAATCATAATCCAATTCATTGGCCAAGCGACGATTTTCTTCAATATCAGCAGTGACATCCAAAATAACACCAACCGAACCGGTTGGCTGTCTAGCCTCCAAGATACGCAGCCATAGCTGTTTTCCAGCGTATTCATCATAATACTCATAAATATCATCGTGATCATCTATCGGATATTGAGTCAGTTTATTATAAAACAGAACCCAGTCATCCTTAGAAATCAGACTTCCCTGATCAATATGAAGCAGCTTGTATAAAAAATCCGTCAGAATGACATGTTTGTTGTTATCAAGAACCTCATATCCGCCAATGGGTAACAAACTCAATTCCAATATTTTCGACGTGGTCTTGGAAACATTCATCAGGCTCTGATTCAGCAATTGAACCGCAGACGTTAAATCATCAATCTCACGCATACCTGTTGGCAAAAAATGAATTTCATCATAGGGTGAAAGATTTCGAACATATTTTGACAATCTGGAAATCTTGCGGGTGAAAAAATAGACTAATACAAAAACAGCAGTAAATGCCAGCACCGTGGTAAGAGCAATACTGTAAAACACTTTCTCTCGCACAGACACCGAGTTTTCTGTCAAAACATCACTGGGTACGAAACAGGACAATGTCCAGTTTTGATCCACAAAAGGTGAATTCTCGCTGTAAACCTTCAGTTTTTGCACCGAACTGTACATGGTTCCCAATTCATCCAATGTGGTTTCAAATATTCCGCCCTCTTTTACCGCCTTCAATTGCAATGGCTCACCACTTTTTAAATAGGTTTTTGCCAGGACACCACTGGGAATAAACCAGCCTAAGTCCAGGGCATTGTCATGCATTTCTGAAATCACATAAAAACTGTTGTGATAAAGCAAATCCGAATCTGGCAAATAATGCTGAGAAAAATAAGGCATGGCAATTTCGATACCGATGACACCGTATCCGTTACCATTCTCATCTAATACCGGCATGGTATAACACACAACCTGCTGATTGTCATTTAATATATCCTTTGGTGTGGACCAATAACCAAAACGCTCCATTTCTGAGCCCTTAAACTGGGTACTCGCCCAGATTGGCTTTTCATAAAAATCAAAGTAATTTTCTTCTTTATCGGAGCGCATATCCAGATTCCAGCGAATGCTGGTTGGCATATGATATTCTTTGGATACGGCAGTCGGGCCGATTTCCAGCGAATAATTTGTAGACGCACTCACATCCGGAGTCGAATTTCTTATGTAAACTGCGGAATGCGCAGCTGTATCCGCTTTGTTGGCATTTGATCCATTCAAAATAAAGTATGCCCCAGTGACATGATTTTGCTTCAAAATTGATACCAGCGTAGCACTTGCCACCAAAGCAGCCTGATTGTAACTATCGTCGTCGAGATATAGATCTTCTGGAGATTTCTGGTTCTGCTGTGCTAATTGAACCAATTCTGAATTCAAGTTTTCGGTCTCATTTGCCATGTTGCCAATCATTGCACCAACGGATGAATCGAAGGTCTGGGCCCGGGTTTCTGTTGTATTGCTAAGCAAACGAACCGCTTCTGCATCCAACATAAAATATACCTGGGAAAACCATAAAGCAAAAATTAATGCGATACTTTGAAATATAACAATCAATGCCAATAAAATATTTAACTGTCTCCGAAGTGTCCATGTTTTTTTCATGCATTTTTCCTTACATCGTAGTTTATTCCTCAGAATATGAAATTCCTAATGTATCAAACTGACTGCGAATACTGGAAAGCCACTCGTCAAAACGGGCATTCATATCCAGGGCTGTCACTATTTCATCTTCGGTCATTCCTTGTTCCTTTAAGGCAACAGCACTTTGGCGTCCGGATTCTGCCATAGTTGTGAGGGATGTTTCCAAAACCGACCGAACATTATAACTGCCTTTAAAGGGTGTGGACGCATAGGTATTGGACTCCATAATCTGATTTAAAGCAATATCATAAACCGCCGCCACATTTTTTTCTGCCTGGTCACCGGAACTTAGAGACTTCAATGAAGCGTTATAGTCCGCATTCCCGTAAGCTCCCGTTTCTACCGGTAAATAGCCGGTTGTCATGGCAAAGGGAATGTTCTGTTCCTCGGCGGTAAACCATTTTAGAAAGAGCGCCGCACCCTCCTGCTTCTCAGGTGTAGATTTGGTCACACTCATACCTGCTCCCTGAACAATGGCGGTGGGGGTGCCTCCAGCAAAACAAGGATATGCCAGAGCAGTAAATTCAATAGGAGATCGGGTATTATCTTTTTCAATCCAGGTGGGAAAATATGCAGCGCCTGATGACGAACCAACATAGGCAATTAAATCACTAGCTTTAATATCATCTGAACGAAACTTACCAACTGCATTTAAATAGCCAAGGCTCATTCCGCCATAATAGATATCAAAAAGCTTTCTCAGGTCGGCATGATTTAAAACTGCCTTTTCATTCTTTCCATCAATGACCTCAACACCCAATTGTTTATTACCAATGATAATATAATTAGCAACCGAATCAATACCCATTAAGCTTTTACCGTCCCAGGCTATGTCCGGGGTTTGTGCATCGGTCCATTGGTAGTAGGCACGTGCGACTGCGTAGACCCCTTCCCAGGTGGTCAGGTTTTTTTCATTAACACCGGTGGCGGCAGCAAATTCATTCCAGGCTGTTGCATTGACATAAAGCAGCTCAGTACTTTTCACAATGGGAATGCTCAACAAACGATCGCCGTCATACTTGCCATCATTCAGGAATGCTGCAATATAGAGTTTCTGTTCATCTTTCGAAAAATAATCATTTAAATCACAAAGCTTGCCCAGCTGATCAATCTCAAGTCCTTTATCCGGATAGGTTGAGAACATATCCGGCATGGGTTCAGCATTGATAATACCCTTGGCCGAATCGGTTACTGCTTTCTCCAATTCTGAAATACTGCCTTTAGCCACTGCCGTAACGACGACCCCTTTTTCGGAACCCACACCTTTGTTGAACTGATCCACAGCCGTTTCCAAGGCAATCTTATTGTCCCCGACATAATAATGCCAAAGGGTGATTGACACCGGATTTTTGGGATCCAGCACCGACTTTTCCGCTGTCGAACAACTCGTCAGTAAAATAACCATACTCAACACCAGACACGCCGCTTTTAATTTTCTTTTCATTTCTCTCTCCTTAAAACATTAAAATAATTAATTACGAAGCTGATCTAAGTTTCGTAATTAATTGATATTAAAGAATCTTGCCTGTAATCATTTACACAACGGGTTTTATAACAGCGACGTTTTCTTTATCATAAAGCTCACCATGTGTTTTTTTATCTGGTGAATCATCAAAAAAGCCTCTGGCAAGTCATCAGCCAACGGCTCATATGAAGAATTAAACTATTTTTGTTGCATCCGAACTGTTTAATATTAATTATACATAAAAGCTATTAATTTTGCACTAACTTTTCGTATTATAACTGCATTTGACTCAAACGCTTATCCGCTTTTCTATCCATTGACTGAAGAAATTTAATTGTTCTTCCGTATGAAAATAATGTTCTCCATGCTCCATTACCGTCAGGTCGCAATTAAATTTGTGTGCAAAATTAGAAATGATGTCAAATTCGCACAAATCATCATCCGAACCGTAAAGAATTACGGTCGATTTAGGCCATGACCTAATCGGATGTTCTTTCACATAGCAATAATAATCCCAATATAATATCTGTCCAATCGGTGTGGCAATTTCCTTTTTTGTTTCTAACTGCTCCTCGCTTACATTAAACCACGTCATCATATTATTTATCATTCTTTCCATATCAACAACCGGCGAAACGAATATACTCTGCTTTAAATCCTCATCTTTGTAGGTCAGCAAGCTAAAATATACGCCCATACTACAAGCAAACAAACTGATATTGTTCCAATTTTTTTTTGCATATGCCATTATAATTGAAAGGTCTTTGACACAATATTGAACCTTGCATGGGGTTGGATCTTTTTTCCGTTCTCCATGCTCTGGCAAATCAAAGCTGAGTACCTGGTAACCGGTTTTTGTTAGTTTCTCTGCTAGAATTACAATTACATCATCCGCTTTGTTTGACATATTTCCATGTACCGCAATAAATATGTTTCTAGAATTTTCTCCCCATAAAATTGCAGGAATCCCCTTTATTTTCAAGTCTTGTTTAATCATTTTTTCTCCTGAATTCATTTTCTAATGTTCTATCTATTCCTTTCAGCTCTCCTCATAAACATATTAGATGTTATTTGCAAGTGCAACTCTGATCGATTTTTACATTGATTTGATTTATCTGAGCTTCTTTCACCTCTGATACAAAATACAGATTTTTACCCTGATTGGATTCATAAATAAAGTCGTACAGTGCCCTACTTGCTTAGTTGTATATTTTATTATATTATATAAACACAAACTACTCTAGGAGACTAAGTCTGAAAAGAGAAATTGACGTATTTGACTATACCAATTATTTACGGGGAGATCATCAGTGCTTATATCTTCGAATAATTATGTGCTTTGCATTAACAGCAACTCGCTAATTTGTGCATGAAAAGAGAGGACCTATAATTTTAGAATAGTATAATTGTAACAAGGAGCTGAATAAATGGAGTGGATTGAAAGATTAAATAATGCAATAAATTATATTGAAGAACACCTTACCGAAGAGGTCGATTATAATCAAATTGCAGCCGTTGCTTGTTGCTCAACGTATCATTTTCAGCGGATGTTTGCCTATATGGCAAATGTTTCCTTATCTGAATATATCCGTCGCAGGCGAATGACGCTGGCGGCAGTTGATCTTCAAGGCGCTGACGAAAAAATCATTGATGTGGCTTTGAAATATGGGTATACGTCTCCCACCGCATTTAACCGGGCGTTTAAAAACATTCACGGTGTTGCCCCTTCGCTAGTTAAAAAAGGGGGTGTCACACTCCGTGCATATCCGCCTATCAGCTTCAAAATTACGATTATTTGGGCAGTTTTACTTTAAGCTTTATTTTCTCTTTGGGTCTGACCCGAATTTTTATTAGTTCTTTTACATCATTTAATACCCTTTCTGAGGTGATGTTTATCATCAGCCATCTTCCGCCGGCTGAAAAAGGAACACTGTTAAAAAGATCCCGGGTGTATTCGCTTAAAAGCGGCAACAGGATTTCCGTTTCTGTCATTTCCTTGGTACCGATCACTACCAATGCGATAAAATAACCATCCATGGGATAAAGGGTGCAAAGGGATTTTCCGTTTTTCTTATATTTAATATTCCATCCCGGCTGAGCTGAGCACCTGCTAAAGGCCAGTTGCGGCGTAACCGAATAGGTATCTGCTAAAAAATCATTCATCTCGATCCACAAATCATTATCAATATAAGCCTCAATTTTCTCAAAAGAAGGTTCCAAATTTACCGGATATAATTCATGCCACACTTTTTTCATCACACCTCCTTTTTATTTTTATTATACGCCCTCAACCTACTTAAAAGCCACCTGCTTTATCATACTCCAGACCGCAAAAATCGCGATGATTTCAGCCAGTCCGTTTTTTATGGGATTCACCCGGACAGGATAGAAATAATTCTGTTTATCCTTGTAGAATTGGTAATCTGCCGGTAAATTCTGTTCGGACAAACTGGCCATTTTTTTGAAGATTCGAAACCAAATCAAGTTTCCCAATTCAGGCGAAGTATTATTTTTATTGACCATCGATGCATAAAAACATTTTGCACTTTCTTCAATGGCTCGATCCGTCTGATCTGCATACTTTTTTGTAGGCTCCCAAGGGGTGGTGGTTATTTTCAATTCACAGACTTTGCTGCCGCCGCCAAGGGTCATGGCAAGTGCCTTATTTACCTTTCTCAAACCAGAACCGCCATTGGCAACTAGCATCAGGGACTGATTGAAAAATTTCGGACGATGTAAACTATAGGCAAAACGATCCATGAAGTTCTTCATTAAACCGCTCACATTCTGGGTATACCCTGGCGTGCTAAGGATGACTCCATCCGCATCCAATATTTTCTTCTCGATGATTTTCCTGTCGTCCTGCAATGGACAGAAGCTTTCCCCTTTTGCGATACAGGAAAAACAACCGATGCAGGGTTGCAAATTGACATCGCTTAGAAAGATATACTGAAAATCAATATCGTCGCTACGTTTCAATTTTACTTCAATCTTCTGAACGATCTCATATCCTTTTCCCTTATGCGGACTCCCCATAATTGCGATAACTTTCATCTAATTGGCCTCCTTTAATCGATGAGCAGTATTCCATAGCGATTCATTTTCACATTCTTATCGGCTAGCACGTGAATGGGATAATCAAGATCCCGAACGGTTCCATAAACGTCAATCGCCATCGCTTCGGTACAGGGTCTTGCCATTTTTTTATTTTTACACGTGACTCTGTCCGATACGCAATCCGAACATAAATTACATTCATCCACCAGCAAAGCGAACGCTTTATGGAATCCCAGCAGAAAAATTTCCTTTTCTATTTTAAGTAATTCTTTATTAGTATGTTTACACCATTGATGTAAAGCCTCGTCGGTATCAAGCTTTTCCTGAAAATGAAAAATTACTGCACTTTCATATTCCGATAAAAACTCCCGACATTCCTGTACTGTTGGTGTATTTGGTGGGCAAGTACTTTTTTTACCGGACTATCACATCCGTACATACATTTTACTCGAACCCATTGAGCAACTTTTATTTTATCTCCAGTGACCCATTTAAAATCACTGAATTGTTTATTCAAAAATATGCTTTCTATTTTATCTTTATCCATCGGTTAACCTCGATTCATGAAAATTATATTTGTCCAGATACTCAACATGGTCTGGGATTGTCCCATCTACAACTTTTAATGGTTTGATAAATTCCAATAAAATTACATCCATATTTCACGCTCATTTAAGCTAAAACATTCGTTTTTTCATTGAGAAAAAACAGCGAATATGTTATAATCGAAGTATTGAATAAGCGGTGAAAACCATCTGTATAATCAACACTATCGCTTACATTGGTGAACCCGAAAAATATAGCCTGTGAGACCACACAATAAATGCAAATAAGGAGTTAATATGAGAAAAATCACCCTTTTTATCATTTTGGCCATTACACTGATTTTATTTTGCGCTTGCACCCCACAAAAGTCAACCGCCGGTGATGCCCCAGCGAACACGGATGCATCCACAACCACCCAAGGTTCGACACAGAGTTCGGATTCGTCCCAACTTGCCAAGTGGCCAGACGAGTTCAACGGCAAACTCCCCACCCCAGTCTGTAAAATCACCGATGTAACGCGCTATGACGAAAATTCTATGTCTGGCAAGCTGACCCTTGTTAATTTTTCAGATATGAGCAAGGCAGACGCCGAAACATATGTTGCCTCCCTGAAAGCCATGGGATTCTCTAGCGGCATTGATTTAAATGACGGCACAAAAATTGTCTTTAGCGGCGTCGGTACTGATCAATCTGCCGAAAACGGCATCAATTTTATGTATTTAAATTCCGATCAAACCGGAACGATTTCTTATTAAAGACAAGTAGCATACCATAAGCAAGCACAGGCTCTTTCGACGCTAACCGCAGTGCTAGGCATCCTCACCAGTCAAAGTTTCAATTGATGCATGGCCCTGAAAATAGCAATGCCTTCCCCAGTCACCACCCGACTGATCCGGGAGTGGTCCCTTTTGATATCAGCGATGAAGACGCTGTCCTTTTCATGTAGGACAGCGTCTTCATTTTTATAAAGAAAGAGGGAGACAGCTTTAAACTCATCGAGACAGTCTTTGTTTCTCAGCAGGCACGGGCTGATCATCAATATCGATGATCAGCCCGTGCCGTGTGTCAATAAAAGCTTGCATGCCATCGTCGCTTTCAGGTTCGACAGAAGCCATCAATTTGTTTTCGATCAAGGTGGTGGTCGCGAAGATCATTGAATAAACGTACTGGTTCATAAAGACGATCGCCAGGTCAGCGGTTGACTCATCATCACCTCGCTAATCCCGTAAAAAATTTATGGGCTTGCTATATTTTATGCTATGATATTTTCATATTTTAACCTTTTACCCGGTTCAAAACAGAAAACAAACTGAAAGAGAGCTTAAAAAACTGCCATGCTGATATCATTTACTGTTTTGGCAGCAAAAAAATCAGAAGCGAACATCGACAGGATCGTAAGAAATAAATTCATTGTTGATAATGTCGTTAGTTATATTCGTTTTATCTTCAGAAAGTTTTACACCCACGTCAGTTTTTATCTGATTAGTTTCCTTATTGTCTTCACTGGTTATGGAATCAGTTTCGCCAGTTTTCTCTGGATCTTTTTCTGACACTGCACTCTTTGTATCTTTTATTTTCTTATTAACGTCTGAAAGTTTTGCGGCTGTATTGGTGGAAACGCTGGAGATATTTCCCTTGATTTCGGAAAGTCGATTTTGTTTCAAACTTGAATCTTTGCCTCTGCTTCTATCAAGTTTTATTTCCTCGGTTAAAACCCCCGCCTGACCTTCCATATTCGTTTTTACCGCTTCGGATTTATTAACCTGTGACATGGTAATCCCGGCACTGATAAGTCCCTTCATTGAGACAACATCTAAATTTCCGGCAACTGTTTGTGTATTGCCTGGTGTTTGTTTATCTGAAGTCTTGGTTTCCACTCCCTCGACCTCCTTTTTAGTGGCTTCACTTTGGATTTCAATTTGTCGTTGCGTCAGCTGTTTATTTAAATCGTCAACCATTGCCTGCAGTTCTTGCTTTTTACTCATTTTAGTCTTGGTCGACATCTCTTCATTTTTTGAAAGATTTGCCATTTGTTCTTTTATGCTATCAATTTGTTTTCTGATTCCTTGTGAAATGCTATCCTCTTTCTTGTTTAAACTCTTTTGAGTATTACTGACAATGTTTGAGGAGTTGTTTGTTAAAGCTGCTACTCTCATTTTTTACCTCCACTTATTTATATGACTGTGTCAATTATGACACTGTTTCGCAAAATACACAACTCAAATGTTATCGTATACTTCTGCCGTTTAATACATCAACTGATCAAATCTGCCAGTTCCGGTATGCCCTTCGTGGGTTGAAATTCAATGATTTCATATTCAGCAATGTTTCCGATATGGAATGGATCTTCCGCTATTATGGCTTCAACTTCCTTTTGATCTCCGGCATTGCATAAAATGACACCGCCGTTTCTTGGGTTCCTTCTTCCGGATAAGATAAATTTTTCCTGGTTGTAGTATTTGTCCAGATACTCAATATGAGCAGAGATTGCCGCATCAACGGCTTCTAACGGTTTAATATACTTCAATAAAATTATATACATTTTCATGCTCCTTTACGCTAAAACATCCAGTTTTTCATCAAGAAAATCCGGTGACGATGCAAAATACGCCAATATTATTCTCACTCAAAAAAAGTTCCTCTGTTCATTCTGTTTTCATTTTCTTTATACATTGCTGCATTAAGAATAGTTTAGCAATTCTTCCGAGTTAATACCATCTCGGGGGAAAATTGAAATTCCAAAACTTGCACTAATATTAAATTCCATCTTTTCGACAATAAAGCACTCCGACAAAGATAATCTTATTCTTTCCACATATTCGTAGATTTCTTCTTCTTCCAAATTACGACGGATGATTAACGCAAATTCATCGCTGACCAAGCGACCCATGATATCATCTTCATGGATCACACTTTTTATTCTTGCAACAATTTCTTTCAGTAATAAATCGCCAATACGATAACCCTTAGAAGTATTGATTCTTTTGAAATCATCCAGATCCATAAAAATAACCGCAAAATTTATTTTTTCATTGTGAGCAATTTCCACAAATTGATCCAGTTTTTCAATAATCATTTTACGATTGGGAAGTTCTGTTAAAATATCGATATAGGCAAAATAATTTTCTCTGATTTCTCTTTTCTTTATTTCATTATCGTATTCTGTCATCAGGATATTCTGTTTAATAATTTCTTTTTCCGAAGTTGTAAGTTCCTCATACAGGTCAGCAAGTTCTTCCTTTTGTTGTGAAACTTCTTCCAGTTTAGCATCGAGACTTTTCTCATAAAATGAAATAATGCTAATGGTAATGATTGTACAGATTGGGACAATCACACCCGGTATTGCATTCGTGTTACCGTTTCCAAAAACCACAAATGCCACCATGACAGATACCACCATATTCATCGCAATGGCGATCAGATACCCTTGCTTTTTTACCGAGATAACCAGATAGGTAGAAATCATCACCTGGAATTGTGCAGCTATGCCACCTATATTTATACCAAATAAAAATTGAAATTGAAATTGTATTAACATCGTTATACCATAAAAAAGAAGACATATGCCGATTTTTATCCAAGGCATATACTTCTTTTCGTCAAGATCCATTTTTTTAGTACCATAACGTTCAATAAATCCGGTGTTGCTTCTATTCGTATCCATGCAAATCCCTTCTAAACGGTTAATAAGATTTGTTGTTCAGATGTTTAATTCACTTCATTTTAACACAGAAAAGTAGCCTGCTCAATGTGTGGCATGGGATGTGACAAGATTTTTACAAATATTTGATTTAACCATTTCCATCAATCTGATAGCCAGTACTTTGTCAAAAATCTCCAGACTGTTTTTCCAGTTTCTCCTGAAGTGCTTTCCGCTCAGACGGTATAATATCTTTGGACTTTATGAGATCACCAATAATTGCACAATACATCCTTCCACCTTCTTCTGCTTTTTTAGTATCAGTATGGTGTCCCGATGCGGATTGACATAGATGCCTAGCCAACTGTATTCATCATACGCCGGACGATTCAAAAAAGCACGCACCGATATGTTGGTATAGCGGGTGCATTTTGATCAATCAGAACGTCAGTATGCTCTTGATTAATCAAATCATTACATTGTCAATAAAACGGCTGACAGCCAACAATCCAACTATTAACAGAATGACCCCTATTGTAGGGATACTTACAAGATTGAATGTCAAAAAATGGCTAATCAGAAAGATCGATGCAAATATCAGAAACAGCACCACCCATGTGACCAAAAAAGACTTGATCCGATTTGATTTCTTTACCGGTTTAAATGATGTCTTGCAGACAAAATTCACAACCCCGATCGCAATGGTCACAATCAATAATCCATTGATCACATCACCCAGCGTCAGGAATAATGCCGAAAACGTCGTTTTTTTCAGAACAGCCTCAAGTATCCCGCCCGCAAGCCAAATGCCCAACATCAGACTTGATAATGAGCAAGCCTCACTGAACGCCACCAATATTTTTTCTTTCTTTGACCGAGGCGGAAAAGCATTGACGATTTCATCACAGAATTGTTTGAAATCGTCACCAATTACCGACTTCATGTTTTCGTTTCTCGCTTCGCCATCGGCAACCATCTGCATAATATCCTTTCGGACTTCCTCCTGATGATACTCCGAAATGTTGCAACCCCGCAGATAAACGACGATGTCTGTGAGACTCTTTTTGTTCATATCGTTTAAATTTTTTTCAAATTCATTATTCTCATGCAACAACTTTTTCGTTTTACTGTTCATTGATTGTCCTCCCCCAAATATTTCAATAGTCGATGCACGGCCTTATCCAATTCTTCAAAGCTATCGAAAAATTGTTTCAGTTCGTTCTTTCCAGGATCAGAAAGTTGATAATACTTTCGTTTTGGACCCTTGCCTGATTCTCGATAAGCCGCCAAAATCAATCCATTCTTTTCGAGTCTAAGCAGTAAAGGATAAATTGTACCTTCAGAAATATTACCAAAGCCAAATTTTTCCAATTGACGAGAAATCTCGTATCCATAACTGTCCTGTACACTGATGATGGCCAAAATACTGCCTTCCAGTGTTCCTTTAAGCATTTGTGATGGAATCATCTGATCCTCCTTTCGCTACCATGTAATGCATACTACTAGCTATATTGTATTACATGGTAGCTGTATTTGCAAGAATTTTTTTCGATCACACAAAAAAATCCTTCAAAAGGAGACTCAATGAGCCGTATTTCACTATAAAACTATCATCCAATTCAAACAAACCTGCTGAAAAGCCTCTTTCATTTCTTTAGAAAGAAAAAACTTCTGAGATGAATCTCATCTCAGAAGCTTTCTCCCGATTTTAATTGTTCCCGATAATACATCAACTTCTGATTTAATGCTTCAAGTTCATTCGCTTCAAGACAAGCAAAATAAGTTAAATGAACTTGGTACCATTGCCAGCAATGAGCTTTTGTACCTACAATGAGGTAATCGTTTCTGAAATAACCGTTTTCTTGATTTTTTTCAATGGGCCAATTACTGATAAAGTCCCCGTCATGATACAAATTACTGTAATCCCTACTATCTGATATAAAGGAAATGACCAGTCCGCTGCAAGAAAATCTAGCAGTTTCTTTTGTAGTAATACTCCCAATCCACACCCAATGATACACCCGGTCAGACTATAAGTAATCGACTGCGCTAAAACCATTTTATTAAGCTGTTTGTCCGACATCCCCACGGCCCGTAGCATTGCCAGATATTTGGATCGGGATACAATACTGGTATTCATGGTATTGATCATGTTTAATATACTGATTAAGGCAATGACTGCCACAAACCCATATATGAAAACGGCGATGGTCATAAAAGCGTTATCAGCCTCAGCATTCATCTGCCGTTTATCGTGCAGCGTGATGGTGTCATCAATCACTGCCGCGACTTCATTGACTGTCTGTTCGTCATTTTTGCCACTCAATTGAAGATCAATCAGATGTTCAGTTGGTTTCCCTAGAACCTTAACATCTTCAAGCTGTGATAATTTTAACGATAATTCAGAAGTCATCACCTGATCTGAAGTTAGGGTCAGATCCGGGGTATATGGTTCGTCGGTTTTCATCCCCATAAAAGCAGGATTGACCAGAACGCTGAATCCCAAAAACAGGATAATACTGATGGCGATCGAGCTGGTCATGAGGATCAGCGTCCGCTTTTTATTAATGGCGTTATTTACTCCCATGGCAATTTCAACTGGAAACAGTCTGGTGAAAACCCCTTGTTTCTGCCTTCCTGAGATTTTTACGGTCTCACTTCCGGTAACTGCATTGACTGGAGACACCTTTGCGGCCTTCTTGGCCGGCAACATGGAAGCAATTAAAACTGTCAGAAACCCAGTCAGCACCCCCGCTCCAATACCAATTCCACTGAAACTGAAAATTGAAATATCGCCAAATAGATAAGGATTGTAAATTTTTAGTATCCCGGAACAGATAAACGTTATGAACATTCCACCCAACACACCAATCGGAATGGCCTTCAGTAAAATGATCAGGCTTTCTCTTCTTACAATTCGTCTGATTTGCTTTTTTGAAGCACCAATACACCGTAATAATCCAAATTGTCGAACCCGGTCCATCACCGATATATTGAAAGTATTATAGATCATCACAACCCCGGTAACCAGTACTAGACCAAAAAGTACCACCCCAATGAGATAAAACGTTAATACACGGTTATTTTTGGTTTGAAGCATCAGGGCCAGAAGACCTTCATTGTAGCCAACCCGGTCCTCCGAAATATTTAAGCCGGCTGCAATTTCTCTTTCCGCATTCTGAATATTAACGCCCTCTTTAAGCAATACAAAATACTGACTGGTCACTGCTGACAGCCCCTCTGACGTTCCCTTTGACACAAATTCAAAGGGGATGGAAGCGGCCTTGGTGGCACCCCAATCATTAATAACACCGCTAATCACATAATCATCGGTGATCCCGTTAGACAAGGCAATATTTATCGTGTCACCAATATGCAAGGCGAGTTGGTCTAAATACCATTTTTCAAGCATGATTTCATGATCATTTTTGGGCGCCTCACCTTCTGCCAGCACAATATTCAAATTGCCAGCAAAATTCCCATCCATATATCCCAGGGCACACGTCTCGTCATTTATTTTACCCTCACCCAGGTCTTTCAGTATTCCTGAATTCTCAACATCGATCCGGCTTGCAATGGTATCAATTTCAGTCTGCGTTGGATTTCGAATGAGAATATGATAATTGCCTTCACTCTTAAGTACCTGGGCTTTCTCGAATGTCACCAGGGCATCCAACATGGAAAATATTCCCACTACCAAAGCCACCGCCATTATCACACTGAGAACTGTCAGCCTGGTTTTATTTTTATGCCCGGACAAATATTTCGGTGCTAAATCAAGATAGTTTTTCATCTCCTGCTCGCTCCAAGTTCTCTGACCATGCCATCGTTTACCTGAAAGACGCGATCCGCAAAGGATGCATAACTGTGATTATGGGTAATCATAATGACCGTCTGGTGATACTGATCTACCGACAGCTTTAATAAATTCATCACATCCTGACTATTTTTGCTGTCAAGGTTCCCCGTTGGCTCATCGGCAAGAATAATGGCTGGTTTTGTAGCCAATGCTCTGCCGATAGCCACACGCTGTTGCTGTCCTCCTGAAAGCTGGCTGGGCAGATGACGTTTTCTTTCCGTCAGACCCAAGAGCCCCAGTAATTCCTTAATGTAATTTTGATCGGGCTTTTGATAGTCCAGCAATATGGGAAGCACAATATTTTCTTCTACATTTAATTCGGGAATCAGATTAAAGGACTGAAAAACAAAACCAATATTGCGACGACGAAATACTGAAAGTTCCTCTTCTTTCATTTTATGGACCTCCCTGCCATCGATCATTACCATTCCTGATGTGGGCTGATCCAGAGCACCAACCATATTAAGCAGTGTACTTTTCCCTGAGCCTGATGGCCCGATAACCGATACAAACTCACCTTTTGATACGGAAAAAGACACTTGTTTCAATGCTTCTACTTTTGTATCGCCCATTCCATATGTTTTGTATAAATTAAGCGTTGATAAAATGTTCAATGTTCACACCTCACCTTTCTTTATTGAAATGATAGCATGCTCACATGACTGACAAGTGAATCTTTTCTTACAAATTTGTAAGCTTTGGAAAAATCAAATGAAACACGGTTCCTTCCCCCAATTCACTTTGAACTGTGATCGTGCCGCCATGCTTTTCAATAATAGATTTTGAAAGTGCTAGACCAATACCAATTCCCTGTTGATCTTTCGAGTATCGACTTCGATAAAAGCGCTCAAAAATATGATAGATATCATCCGGATGGATGCCAGAACCGTTGTCTTTGACCGTAATTTCAATTGCTAATCTATTTTCCACACCGCATATTGCAATGGAATCCATTGCTTTTGTGTGATCAAGGGCATTCTTAATGATATTCCCCAGGGCCTCATTGAGCCAAATTTCATCAAAGCACAGCCTGATAGACCGATCACAGACCAGACTGATTTTTTTATTTTCAAGTGCTGCACGGGTCATAAAAGCAGACCGGCATTTTTCAAGAAATTCATTCAAGTCATGGGTGTTCTTTTCCAGCGCAATGGTTCCGGCGTCAAGCTTGGCAAGCTTCAATAGATTCTGGATCAGATTTTCCATCCGTAACAGCTCCCGCTGACTTTTTTGCGAAAAATCAACCACCACCGCATTGCCTGGCTTTTCATCCAGAATAATTTCATTATACATTTGCAATGCCGCCAGAGGCGTTTTTAACTGATGAGATATATCGGAAATCGTTTCTTTCAGAAAAAGCCGATTGTTTTTTTCCTTTTCCATATGAGCAGTTAGGGCTGTTGCCATAGTATTGATTTTTGCAAATAAACGAGAGAGATGGTCTTCATAACTGTCCTCTAAACGGATGGATACGTCCCCATCCATAAAACCTTGAATTTTTTTGCCAGCATCATTAAGCTGTTTATCCTGTTTCCATAGAAAAAAAGAAAATGTCGCCAACAAGAGCAAGGAAAAACTGAGCGAAAGTGCCAATGCGATGAACGCATATTTCTGTTGGAATCCCGTGATCTCAGGCAATAAGAAATTACTTGTATTTTCATCATAGCCCGAATCCTTTAACACGGCTGTTCCCATCTTCTGATCAACTGCTGTTTTTTGAGTGGTGAAGGCCATCTTTATCAGCTGTTCATCCAATCCGTTTCCAAGCAGATACCCCGCTATTTCAGCATCATGTGCAATCATATTTCTTTTATAATCGCCTGCCATCCGCATCACATAAATCTGACTGACAATAATAAGCAGCAACAGAATTAACACCATTACTGCCGCTTGAAATCTCACATTTTTATCACTTAGTATCAACATTGTCTATCCTCACTTTTGGTCGTTCCATTTATAACCCACGCCTCTGACCGTTACAATATTCAATGGTTTTTGCGGATCTTCTTCGATTTTTCTCCGTAATCTGCGTATATAAACTGACAATGTATTATCATCAACAAAATTCCCATTTTCATCCCAAAGTCTGTCCAATATAAGAGATCTGGTTAACGTCATGTTCGGATTCTGCATCAATAAACATAAAAGCCGATATTCGGCTCCGGTGAGTTCAACAACGCTATTTTCTTTAATCACCCGATTTTCATCCATCTTAATAATGATGCCATTGGATTTAAGTTCATTTTGTGAATCATGCGTGATTTCGGCACGTCGCAATAGCGCATTAATTCTGGAAATGAGTTCATTGAGCTTAAATGGCTTAGTAATGTAATCATCCCCACCCATATCGAGGGCCATCACAATGTTGACCTCCTCGTCTGAGGCAGTCAAAAATATAATGGGGACCGTTGAATTTTGTCTTGCCTTCTTGCATATATCAAACCCCGTTCCATCTGGCAGCACAAGATCCAACAGTAAAAGGTCATAATTTTGTATTAACAATCGAGAAAGCGCTTCCTGTACAGTTCTGACAACATCAACCTGAAATCCGTTTTTATTCAGGGAAAACTCAAGTCCATCGATGAGACTCAAATCATCTTCTACCAGAAGAATATTATTCATTGATCTTTCCTCCCTTTTTCTGTTCTTATTGCCAGTATGCAACAAATACTTCATACTAATGATACCGCTGGAATATAATGGGCATCAGGAAATAAATATTTCTTATGTTAAACGAGATTGACTCTGGAAACATGAAAATTATTAAGCGTAACAAAGGGATCGCCGTCATCTCCAACTTCCTGAATAATCACAATGGGATCAGAAATGAGACCATATTTCTCATCTTCAGGATATGTCACAGCAATTGTAGGTTTATTCCCTGCATATGAGATCATACTTTCCATTGAATCCCATTTCGTACACAAGAAAAAATGCGCATACTCGCCTTGATCAACAATTTTTAAAAATGCACCTCTATTTCCATTGATTGCCAATGTATCCTTTACACCTGTCTCGTATTCATATTTTTCAAAAGAATCACTCATTTCAATGGGCACGATCCCATGCCATGTTCTTGATATCATATTCAAATCTCCTTACTCACTTCATAGCTTTTGACGTATCAGCAGGGATAACACGAAAAATAACACGGGGGCGTTTTGACTTACATAAACACCACAAATCGACTTGTCGTATGACAAATGAAATGCAAACTCCAGGCTATCATTTTATCAATGATGAAACAGACACAATTCAAAAAAACAAAACTTTCTTAGCTAAATATAAAAAAAAGAGCCAACATTGAAGGTGAAAATGCTGAACTCAAACTGCAACTTTTTCGTTGATCCCGAACTGTCACCCGATCTTGGGTAATCTACATCATTACCGGTTAGGCGGTAACCAATCCGTATCATCACCATTATAGGTAATTGATCCACTTGGACATAAATTTCCGCATCCATGGCAATGATCAACACAACCATCCGGATAAATAACAAGGGCTGAAGGTGCCTTCTCTTTATCATATACATCATGGGTACATTTTTCTGTGCAACTGCCACAACTAATACAAGTTTCATAATCAATAACTGGATACCACTGTTTTGCCATTTTTATTCTCCTCGTCTATTAGATATTCTTTTTATATTAAACTACAAAAGATTCAAAAAATCAATTGATTAACTTATCCCGTGGACTGATTTCCAAATACGGGGGGATTTCATTTTTATTTATCATCGAAAAGGTACTTTCGTCTTTCCGAACTTCTTTTTATTCTGATTTTAGAATATTAACCGAAGGACTTTTCCCTCCAGAATAATCGCGCCCTTATTGCAGGGATAGTTGCAGTCTTCAAAATATTTGAACCCCAGTTTCTCCATGACATGTTCAGACCTCAGATTCTCTTTTGCATGTCTCCCCACAATTTCTTTTAACTTTAGGTTCTCGCTTGCAAATCTTAAAATTTCGCCCATGGCTTCAGTGGCAAAACCTTTTCCCCAGAACGGTTTGCCTAAATTATAGCCAATTTCAAACATCCTAAATTCTTTCTCATAATATATCAGACCGGTGCCGATTAAACTCTCAGTTTCTTTTTTCACCAGCCCCCATCTGAACCAGTCATCATCAAAGATTTTCTCAGTTTCAAAGGACAGCCATTCTTTTGTTTTATTGATATCATTATGGCTGGTCCAGAACATATACTGCGCTACATCAGGGTCGGTTTCCCAGCCATGGAACACGTCTTCTGCATCATCCTGTGAAAATGGTCTGAGTATTAATCTCTGTGTTTCCAGAATCGGTGTTTTCATAAATTTCCTCCACTGTATACTATAATTAAAATTATTTAAGTTAGATGCTGCCAAAGAAATCACCCGTATTAGTTAAACGAGGTTAGCTTTGAGAAATTAGATCTTTCCGCATGAAACAATCAGTTTGCGCCGCATCACCCATTTTAAAATCATTTTATTACGCCATTATATGAATTAAGTTAAGTGAGCCTGGCACAAAGTCACAATTAAAACTCTAAAATCATATTATACCATTTAGAACCACCGTGAACTGATTTAGATGTACCCGTATTTACAAACCCAAATTTTGTATAGTAATGAATAAGTTTCTCTTTACATGTTAAAATAACGCCTTTGCGTTCCTCTAATTTTGATGCTTCTATCATGTGATTCATTAATTGTGCAGCAATTCCCTGATTACGATATTCTGGTATCACATCAAGTCCGAAGACAGTCTGGAAATCACCATCTGAAACATGTAGTTCCGCATCATTATATAATTCATCATAGATAGCCGTTTCATTGATTATACAACCATTGATAAACCCAATTATTTTCCCATCAATTTCTGCTAAAAAAAATTTTTCTGGAAATACCTTAATGCGTTGTTCAAATGATGTCTTCGTAGCAGCCTCTGCCGATGGAAAGCATCTAGCTTCCACTTCGACTACTGCTTCTAAGTTTTCTATAGATACTCTTCTAATATTAAGATGCATTACACTAATTTCCTTTTTCGCTGGAATATTTTGGTCGTTAACTGTTTTAAATGTTATTATTGTATCATTAAATTGCTTTTGACGAAAGATTAAAAGCATCCCCTTTTCAAAAGACCGTCACCAAAAATCCAGCCTCAGATTAAATTGATTTTGTCTATTATATTTATAAAATACAGGGTATAATAAGAAAAAATCAAATATATTTTAAGGAGTATTTATGGAACATACTTTTTTTGAGATTCTCCCTCTAGCCATTGGGTCAGCCATCAGTCCAACTGGCCTCTTATTTATTATGATGATTTTAAGTGGTAAAAACAATTCAAAAAAGAGTGCCCTGAGCTTTGTCCTTGGCGGGACCTTATGTTTGACCTTACTGGGACTGTTTATTTTTTTCACAGCCAAGCCGGCTGTCACTTCAACCATGCGTCCTGATATTACATCCAGTATCATTGATATTGTCCTTGGATTCCTGATTATAGTCATTGTGGTTACATCAGTCTTTTCTAAGAAAAAGCCCAAAAATGATGCTGCTAAAAATAAAAAAAGGCCTTACTCACTTATCGGATTTTTATACATGTTCATCAATATATCTACCCTTATTCCTTTTATTGCTGCAGCTAAAATTATCGCCATGAATAAGCTGGGTGACTGGGATGGTATAGCTATTCTCCTGGTGACAATCATAATCGCCATGTGTATGATTGCGTTTCCCGTTATAATCAGTTATGCCATGCCCCAAAAATCGCAAAGTATTCTTGGCCCGGTGAATGGATTTATGTCAAAAAACGGGGCTAAAATAGGCAATGTTTATTTCACACTTATGGCGATCTATCTTATTTATCATGGAGCAGTTGTATTTATGTAAATAATGTAGATAAAAGCAACACTGACCAATCCAAAGATATGTATCTTTATGACAAACTATGCGTTATTAGTAAAAATAATATGATTAACATATTAAGTGGAAAAAGAAAATTGTTTAAATCTCATTTTAAAGCGTATAATGGTAAAATAATATTTTTTATAAGGAGGGTTTATTTATGAGACAAATTATGGGGATTCAAGTTGGAAATCGCGAAAGTGATGCATTAAAGGTTCAGCAATTATTGACAAAAAACGGTTGTATCATAAAAACACGTCTTGGTTTACACGAATCGTCCGAATCATCATGTAGTATCACCGGACTAATTATTTTGGAATTTCTGCCTGATAAAGAGGAAGAAATAGCCGTTTTGGAAAAAGAATTGCATACCTGTGATTCTGTGATGGTTAAAAAAATGCTGTTCTAATTTTTTGACCATCAAAAAAACTACTCAATTAGAATTTGATTGAGTAGTTTTTTTTTCATTAATTTAATTTACAAATCATCAGATACTCAGAGACGATATCGATTCAACCATCTCCATCGCTCTGGCAACGACGACATCCATATTGTAATAGCGATACTCGGCAAGCCGGCCGGCAAAAACAACATTTTCTTCAACATCGGCTTTTGCTTTATACTTCAAATAGCATTCCTGCCACTCCTTTGTTGGGAATGGATAAAAAGGCTCTTCTCCATCGCAGGGGAATTCTTTCATGACAGTGGTTTTCAGGTGTTGTTGTCCCGTTATTTTTTTATATTCCGTAATCCGCGTGAAATCATAATCGTTGGGATAATTAACTACCGCTGCATCTTGAAAAGATTCGCAATCATGGTCTTCCATTTCAAAACGGACGCTCCTATATTTCAGTTTACCAAATTGATTATCATAAAAATAATCAACTGGTCCAGTGTAGATCATCTTGTCATAGTCAATCGCGTCTGTCACTTCCTTGTAATCAGTATTGAGCATCACCTTGATATTCGGGCGATCGATCATCTGCTCACACATTTTAGTATAACCCGCTTTGGGAATCCCCTGATAACGATCTGTGAAATACCGTGTATCCCGGTTGAACCGGAAAGGGATCCGGGATATTACCGATGGATCCAGTTCGCTCGGCGACACTCCCCATTGTTTAGTGGTGTAGTTCATAAAGAATTTTTCATAAATATCTCTGCCGGCATTGCTTAAAGCCACATCCTCACTGCTTTTTATCAACTCCACCTTTTCCTTTTGGCTTTCGATAAAATCTGCCATTTCAAACTGGGAAAGGTTGGTGTTATACAGCTGATTAATGGTCTCCAGCGTAATCGGCATGGGAATAAACTGTCCGTCCACAAAGCTTAAGACGCGATGCTGGTAATCCTGCCATTCGGTGAATTGGCTCAGGTATTTCCAAACCTGCTGATTATTGGTATGAAAAATGTGGGGGCCATAGTTGTGAATCAGGATATGGTTGGCATTGTAGCTGTCATAGGCATTGCCGCCAATATGTTGCCTTTTTTCGATGATTAGGATTGTGTTATTTTCATTTTGAGCCAGCAGATTAGCAAAGGTCAGCCCCGCCAAACCCGCTCCGACGATGAGATAGTTGAATTTCATATAATTTCCTCATATATTAAGTTTTGCAAGGAAGTAATATATACCTGAATCGGCAGCCTTGCAATCTGACGTCCTTTTCTTAGCTTTGATCTTTGATTTTAGACTTAAATGATCGGTTCTTCTAGATTATTCGTTTTTTTTCTATTTTTATTGACTTTACATCTTTTTTCAACAGAAACGACTTGGCAACGACAACAATCAAACTGATAATCACCAGAAAATAGAAGTCCAACCCTCGGGTAACCATAAGTGAGGGTGTTAACAAGGCACTGGTGAATACCCCCTGGAATACGGTGTAGTACATCAATTCGGTAATGCCTTGAGCCCCCGGCAGGGGCATCATTTCGACGGCCACATAAATCGCCGCCTGAAGCAGTACCACCGTGACCATAGAAGTCCCACTCAGGGAAAATCCCTTATAGACAAAATACGTGAGAATATACAGACAGTTTCGCTGTAGAAATGTCAAGATGAAGACAACCAGAATTTTCGTTTTGTTCAGCATTAAAAAATTGACGGCGCCATGGTAACCTTCAATAAAACTTTCAATTTTCAGCTGGCGTTCCTTTGATAATTTAAGGATATGGATTCTAATCAGAAATCCATCAATAGATTGAGTGATTTGACGCACAATCCCAGGTACGAACATGGCGGCAAGCAGAACGGCGACGGATATGATATTGAGTGCCAAGCCCAGATAATATAAAGCCATGAAGCTCTTGAGATAGTAAGTCAATGGAGCATACCAAAAGACCAACAGCACAATGCCGATGAGAGCAAGCACTAGCTTACTAAACAGGGCCAATATCATTAATATCACCGAACTATTCGATAAAGAGTTTCCATCTTTTCTCATATAATAGAGCTGCATTGGCTGTCCGCCCAGGGCTGAAGGCGTGATGGATGAATAAAAATAGCCGATAAAAGAATAGGCAATGCATTGAAGCATGCTGTTTGTTTCACCAAGACCATGCATTAAATACCAAATGATGACGGCCTCGAGGACAACAAAAATCAGAGCCGCCAAAATAGCAAGGAACAGATAGCCGACATTCATACTGGAAATAGCAATCAGGATCTCCCCAACGTCATTGCCCTGCAGCATTGTATAAATCGTCAGACCCATGACGAACAGGAAAAAGAGCAAATAAAGCAACTTTTTGTTTACTTTTACAGCCATCCGCCCCTCCTTTCTGATGCCGGTAGCATCAATTGAATTTATAAATTTTTTGAGCAACGCGATAACCGGAAATCGACAGTTTTCTACCAACGGAACCGGGCATATTAGTCAAGCCACTCATTGATGTATATTTCAGTTTACGATAAAGATTTTTATCGCGTGACTTGATCTCGTTCCACAATTTGTTTTTTTGCAGCATCGATTCTTCAGAATTAATCATCAGCAATAAAATATTGGTGATGGACATAATAATTGACAGATAGCGATACATATATGCTGCAAGTCTCGGTTCGTTCTTTTTCACGGCATGTAAATCCACACAGGTCAGCATCCGTTCCGTTACCCGAATTTGCTGATCAATCCGGCTGAGCATGACATCTTCATTCACGGATTGATCCTCTCTGCCAATGAAATAATGATAAAGATCAACGTCCATATAGTATAGGTGCTCAACATAGGGTAACGGCTGGTAGGCAAAAATATTGTCGACATAGAACGTGTGCTCTGGCAGTTTTACCCCACTTTTTCTTAAAATTGCTGTTTTGAAGATTTGCGAATGCATAAGCAAATACTGAGATGCTCTAAAATTGCCGATATCCTTCCACCTGCATAATTTTTCGTCATCCAACACATTCTTGTAAGAGATGTCATGACGCGTTTCTTCATACAGATGGTCATAAACATAATTACAGATAAACAAATCCGGAATGATGGTTCCGGAGTTACTCTGTTTTTTTAGACAAAAATCTCTAATTCTGAACATCAATCGATCCAACGCCTGCCGATCCAACCAATCATCGGAATCCACAACTTTGAAATAAATCCCGGTTGCATTTTCCAGTCCCACATTTACTCCAGAACCATGACCGCCGTTTTCTTTGTTGATAACCTTGATCATATCTGGATACTTGATACTGTAATTCTCAGCTATTTCACGTGTTTTGTCTGTTGAGCCATCATTGATGATGATGATTTCCACATCATTTCCGGCATATAATAATGAATCAATACAGCGATTCATATAGTCTTCTGAGTTATAACAGGGAACTATAAAGGATATATATTTCATGCTGACACCTTTCTAGATACTTCGCAATGCATCAATGAGCTTGACGCAACTGGTACTTGCTGATGCTCGCACTGTTCAAAAGCCGATACGTCTAAACAGCCGATGATCGTCATCATCGGCTGTTTTCCTGTTTTAGCTGAACCGAGAATTGAATCAAACTCCGTCTCGTCCACTAAAAATTCGATGTGTTTAAGCATTTCAAGGTTTTCCTCACTTGTGTTATATTTTTTGGTGATATCCTGCATCGATAATAATTTATTCATATTTGCCTCCATTAATTGTCAGTGCTTTCATTACACCGATATTGTTATTTTTTCACTGCTCATTACTGATTCAATCGCTGATTCAATACTCCCCCACTCCATTATTATTCAGCAAATATTGTAACATTATAATCGCCACATTGTCCTTAAAGAAATAATTGACGGCTAAAAAAGCATGTCTTTTTGCTGTGAATTTGATTTTATGAGTAGTATTTGGTATTATAATATTTCAACAACATTAAAAAACTATTAAAAAGGTGGAAAAAAGAGTGAGTACAACATATTATATGAAATTCATTTCAAATTTCGAATTTGCACACGTTAAATTTCTAGTGTCGCGCAATGGATAATCAAGAGCAAAAACATCAGCGACGTCCGCGATACAAAGGCACGCACCCAAAAGCTTATAAAGATAAGTATAAGGAACTGCAACCTGAAAAGTATGCTGATACGGTAGAAAAAGTTATCCAAAAGGGCAGTACCCCTGCTGGTATGCATCGTTCAATTTGTGTTAAAGAGATATTGGAATTCTTGCAAATCACACCCGGACAAACTGGATTAGATGCCACCCTTGGTTTTGGCGGCCATACTTTGGAGATGTTAAAATGTTTAGACTCAAAGGGGCATTTGTATGCAACGGATGTCGATTCAATTGAGTTGCCCCGCTCCCAAAAACGCTTAGAGAGCTTAGGTTATGGCTCTGAAATTTTAACCATCAAGCAAATGAACTTTTCCGATATCGATCAACTTGCATTAGAATCAGGGCCATTGAATTTTGTATTGGCAGATTTAGGCGTCTCTTCAATGCAGATAGATAATCCCGAAAGAGGATTTTCATTTAAAAGTGAAGGGCCATTAGACTTACGCCTGAATCCTGAAAAAGGGATATCTGCCGCGGATCGTTTAAAAACTATTTCCCAGGATGAATTAGAAGGAATGTTGATGGAAAATGCGGATGAGCCTAACGCCGCCGCAATCGCTGGCGCAATTATTTCCCAACGCAAAAAAGGAATTAACATTTCAACGACAACTCAACTTCAGGAAGTAATCAAAGACGGGCTTAAATCTATTCCCGGAAATAATAGTAAAGATGCGATTAAAAAATCCTGTCAACGATGCTTTCAGGCGTTGCGAATTGATGTCAATGATGAATTTGAAGTATTATATGAATTTTTGGAAAAACTTCCCGCGGCCCTTGCTGAAGGTGGGCGCATTGCGATCCTTTCTTTTCATTCAGGAGAAGATCGTCTCGTTAAAAAATCATTTCAGCGCTTTTTTCGTGAAGGCGTCTATCGTGAAATAGCTCCCGGTCCTATTCGGCCATCATCAGAGGAATGTAATGCCAATGGCCGTGCTCGTTCTGCTAAATTGCGATGGGCTGTAAAAGCATGATTTTTAATTTTCATCGGTTTCTCTGCTTCAACTCCAAACTGTGATCCATTCCTTCTTGTAATTGACGATCCATTCTTTTGATAGAGATGTTCCCTTCTAGAATATGATATGGTTTTCAGGTTTAAAAAAGTCAGTATTAATTATTGACCTTTTTATTTTTTTTATATATAATCGTAGCATGCTACATATTTAGCGAGGGTAATGATGCAACAAAATGACGAAATCGGATTTTTTATAAAACTTATTAGTGAATGTCTTCAAAAAAAAGCTAATCAAACCCTTAAAGAGTTTGATTTGACTTTATCTCAGGCACGTATTCTTTTCTATCTGCATGATCGTAATGAGACACAAACCTCTCTGAAAGATCTTGAAGACTTTTTTGAAGTGACCCATCCGACAATTATCGGTATCTTAAACCGATTAGAAGGAAAAGACTTTGTCCGAAATGAACATAATTCAAAGGACAAACGGCTAAAGACTATTTTTCTCACTGAAAAAGGTATCAATCTTTTTTTTACAATGGATCATTTCAGGAAAACAACCGAACGAAAAATGATGCAGGGATTGACAAGCGATCAAATCACTGAATTGCAATCATTATTAACAACCGTTTATAAAAACATTCAGGAAATTTAAGGAGAGAAATTAATGACTCAATCACCTAACCAAACCAACCTGGAAGTTGGAAACAAGCAGAAATATCTGGGAAATAAAGGCCTCATCGTTTTTATGGCGCTCATGAACATGTTTGTTCCTCTTTCAACAGATATGTATCTGCCAGCGCTGCCCAGCATGAATTCATATTTTGGAAGCAGTTCCGCCGTAACAAATTTAACTTTAAGTGCATTTTTCTTTTTTTATGCTATTGGCATTTTATTTTGGGGGCCTCTCAGTGAAAAGTATGGCCGTAAACCCATTCTTATTGTGGGAAGCATTCTGTATGCCGCAAGTAGTATCGCCTGTGCGCTTTCAATAAACATTTACTTCCTGATTGCCGCCAGAATCCTTCAGGGGATCGGTTCCGGGGCGATTACATCCGTTTCCATGGCGGTTGTAAAGGACTCGTACTCTGGAAAAAAACGGGAATCCATTTTAGCCATTTGTCAATCCATCACGGGGCTTGCACCCATGATTGCACCCATTATCGGTGGTTTAATTTTAAGCTTCTCCACTTGGAGAGGCTCCTTCTGGACCCTTTCACTCATTAGTCTTGTCAACCTTGGTTTCTCGCTTCTATTCCAGGAGACGTTAAAAGATGAAGATCGCTATACCGGAACATTGTTTGGCTCCTTCGGTCGTTTGATCATTGTCAGTAAAAATAAGAGTTTTATTATCCCGGCCTTCATATTTGCTTTAAGTACGCTTCCATTTATGGGTTATATTGCTGTTTCATCCTATATTTATGTGGATTACTTTGGTCTCAGTGCTCAGGTTTACAGCTATTTCTTTGCCGCCAATGCCTTGCTGTCCATAGCGGGACCTTTTATCTATGTTAAATTTCTAAGCAATATGGATAAAAAGCTCTTTGCTTCAATAATTTTAGCCATTGCAACATTAAGCGGCGTTTTAGTCATGACACTGGGTACCTTAACACCCTTATTATTCTGGGCGTCCTTCATCTTCATGTCTGTAGCAGGTACTGTGATGCGCCCTTTCAGTACCAATCTGCTACTTGATCAACAGGAAAGTGATACCGGTTCTGCCTCTTCTGTAATTGGTACACTCTTCACCGTATTCGGGAGTATTGGCATGTCTCTAGCTTCTATTTCATGGGGAAATATCGTCTTCGGTCTCGGCTTGCTGATCACAGTCTTCTCATTATTATCCCTGCTTTCATGGAATTTGTTTATGAAATCAAAAATTCCCTGCGTGGGAGTAAAAAACAGCTCATCGAACTGAAGCGTTCGTTAGATGTCTTCTCTGGTTCTTAATATTGTTAATTGGAAAGACCTTGTTTGACAGACCGTCAAACAAGGTCTTTCCTGCAATTTAAAAAGCTTTGGTTGTCCACTGGGAACAATCCCATACCTGACTGACAAAGTCCTCATAAAATTCGGGTTCATGGCAGACCATCAGAATAGCTCCGTTATATTCTGTCAATGCGCGCTTAAGTTCGGCTTTCGCATCGGCATCGAGATGATTGGTCGGTTCATCAAGAACCAGTACATTTGTCAATCGGTTAATCAATTTACACAGCCTTACTTTCGCCTGCTCACCACCGCTCAGCACCCTGACCATACTTTCAATATGCTTTCTTGTCAGTCCACATTGCGCCAGCGCAGAACGCACCTCATTCTGATTTAATCCGGGAAATTCTTCCCACACTTCTTCAATACAGCTGGTGCTGATATTCTGATCCATTTCCTGTTCATAATAGCCAGTTGCCAGTTTTTCACCCTGTTCAACGGTGCCCCTAATCGGCGGGAGCAATCCCAGAATGCTTTTTAAGAGGGTTGTTTTACCAATTCCATTTGTTCCAGTTAATACAATTTTCTGTTTTCGCTCCATGATTAAATTAAGCGGTTTCGACAGTGGTTCATCATAACCGATGACTAAATCATGGGTCTCAAAAACGCGCCGGCCTGTTGAACCGGCTTCTTTAAAATGGAATCTGGGTTTCGGCTTATCAGCTGAAAGCTCAATAATTTCCATTTTATCCAGCTTTTTCTGCCGAGACATGGCCATATTCCGGGTCGACACCCTGGCCTTATTTCTGGCAACAAAGTCCTTTAAATCGGCGATTTCATTTTGCTGGCGATTGTAAGCCGCCTGTTCCTGGTCTTTTTTTGCTGCCAGCACTTCCTGAAATTTACCATAGTCACCGACATAACGCATCAGTTTCTGGTTATCCATATGATAAATGATATTAATTACCTGATTGACAAAAGACAGATCATGGGAAATCAGAATAAATGCATTTTCATAGTCATTCAGGTACCGCTTTAACCACTCAATATGCTGTTCATCCAGATAGTTTGTCGGTTCATCTAATAGCAGGATATCCGGTTTTTCCAGCAGCAGTTTTCCAAGCAGTACTTTTGTCCGCTGGCCGCCGCTTAATTCGGTAATATCTTTTTCCAGGCCGATTTCGTTCAGACCCAGAGACTTCGCGACTTCTTCCACTTTTGAATCAATCAGATAGAAGTCATGAAACTCCAACAGTTCCTGGAGGTCTCCCACTTCTTCCAAACTCTTTTCCAGTTCTTCGGGACTGTCTTCACCCATTTTTTCATAGAGAAAACCAATCCGGCTTTCAATCTCCAGCAAAAATTCAAAGGCTGAAGTCAGTACATCCCGGACTGTCATTCCCTTTTGTAAAATGGCATGCTGATCCAGATAACCAACCCGCACATTCTTGGCCCATTCCACCTTGCCCTCATCCGGCATCAGCTTTCCGGTTACAATATTCATAAACGTGGACTTACCCTCACCATTTGGACCAATTAAACCGATATGTTCTCCTTTTAACAATCGAAACGAGACTTGATTATAAATCGCCCGATCGCCAAAACCATGAGAAAGATTTTCGACATTTAAAATACTCATTCATTCTCCATTTCTTAATTCACAAATATAAATTGATTTCATTTTTTGTAGATAATCAGCCTGATTTCTGTACACCAGATCTAATAAGAACGACTGGTGTGAAAAATTTATCAAGGAAGCAATATGCGATTCAATCTGCTGCTATTACTTCTTTAATTATACCATAATTCTACCTATATTCGGAAGCTGATAAAACGCCATTAAATTATTATTAATGGCGTACCTGAACGGATCGGATGATTTGCCTAAGATTTATTAAAAAGACTTGCATCAAAAGCGCTATCCTGATTGACTATACTGAGCTTCTCGCAGTATAATGAGATTGCAAAGCATTACAAGTTTTTATTTTAGCCGTTTTCTGTCTCCATTTCGCATTGATTTTATAATTTTACCGGAAAGAAGGCATCCCATGCGCCAACATAAAATATTACTGCTGATCATCATCCTAATGATGCCCTTTTGGGGAGGATGTTCCAATCAAATTTCTACACCACATCAAGAAGCTGAAAAAGGTCTTCTTGATTTCAGCCAAGTTAGTTTGGAAAATAAAGTGATTCCTTTAGACGGTGAATGGGAATTTTACTGGAATCAGCTTCTGGAACCTGGAGAATTGGAACAGAGCGCCATGAGTGGTTATGTAAATTTTCCTTCCTCATGGAATAAATACGAACTAAACAATGAGCAAATTTCCGGCGGCGGCTATGCAACCTATCGATTGAAGTTTATATCCTCTGAAAAAGAAATTCTGGCGCTAAAGATTCCTAAAGTCCGCACGGCCTATAAACTTTGGGTCAATGGAAATTTGATCGCAAATGCTGGGGAAACGGGGAAAACTAGAGATACAATGACTCCGCAATATTTGCCACAGGTTGCTTCCTTTGAAGCGCAGCCGGGAGAAAATGAAATTGTCATTCAGATTTCTAATTTTTTTATGCCCTGCGGGGGGCTGCTCAACAGCATCCAACTTGGCGGAGAACCCCAGATCCTTGGATTACGCTATAATGGTATTGCTTATGAACTTTTCCTTTTTGGCGCTTTAATGATAATCGGTATTTATCATCTGGCTTTATTTTTCTTTAGTAAAAAAGACCCTGCCCCGCTGTATTTTGGCTTATTTTGTCTGCTGGTGGCCATTCGAACTTTAATTGTTGGCGAATCCTTTCTCTTCTTTCTTTTCCCATACTTGAACTTTGAAATTGCCCGAAAAATACAGACCCTTGCTTACTGTTTGGCGTTACCAATGATTGTCATGTTTTTCAGGTCGGTTTTTCCTCACTATTTACATTCCAAAATCGTCAAAATGGTTCAATTTCTGGCAGTGGCTTATGCCGTGGTCGTTCTTCTTACCCCAACAAACGTAAATACCGTCATCAATCCTTTTTATCAGATATGGAGTATTTTTCTTATTATTTATCTGTTAACCCGACTCATAAAAATAGTCCTTAATAAAGAAAAAAACGGTTGGCTTTTTCTCTTGGGTGGTCTGGTTCTGGCGTCAACCAGTCTCATCGATATTGTCGCCCTTAGCGGATGGATCAATGATAGTTGGCCGCCCTTATTAAAAATGATCTTTCAAGACGATGATTACAGTTCATCCGGTCAATTGATCTTCGCCATTGCTAATTCTTTGCTGCTGGCAAAGAGCTTCTCTGACTCTTTAGAATACAAAACCGAAATGGGTGAAAAATTGACCGCAATGAATGATCATCTGGATGACCTGGTTTCTCAACGGACAAGAGAACTGACCGCCTCAAACGAAAAAGTCGAACAGCAAAATTTTGAATTGGAACTAATCAATCATGAACTTCAAAAACTTTCACTGCGAGATCCGCTGACCGAGCTATGGAACCGACGTAAATATGATGAAGCAATCCAATTGGAATGGCTTCGGTGCTTGAAACAGCAAAATCCAATAGCGTTGTTATTTATTGATGTCGATTATTTTAAGAATTATAATGATCAGTATGGTCACATAGCCGGTGATGAATGTTTGATGAAAATCGGGGAAACACTTAGAACTTCTCTGTCACGTCCAACCGATATGGTGGTTCGTTACGGCGGCGAGGAATTTATTGTGCTTTTATCTGAGACCCCGAAAGAAGAAGCTGTAAATATCGCGCATTGGCTGCTAAAAAGAATCGATAACCTTGCCATTCCCCATGAAGGCTCTTTGGTGAAAAACTGTGTTACTGTGAGCATCGGAGTTTCATGTATGATTCCAACTGTTGGTTCTACCCATGAACATTTAGTCAAAACTGCAGATAAAGCTCTGTATCATGCAAAAACTGGTGGGAGAAATCGAGTTGATTATTTGGATGAATTGTTGTCATAAACATTAAATGCTTTACCCAAAAAAATCCCCAGAAGGGGATTTCAACGCATTGATACCAATTCGATTTTTTTCAGCTATCCTTCCCGATTTCCTCATACCCGAGAACTTCGTCCATTTCCGATTTTATGGGTCGATATTTTGCATGCCAGGTCAGCCGATCTAATTTTGGCTGCACTACCTCATAAACCGAATCGAACGTCGAGATTTCGCCTCGGTCGCCCATCACTTCGAGAATCCCATTCTGGTAATCCCCCTTCAATACTTCCCCCGTTGTATTCGACAAATAGAGATCATCGCTAAATGTCAGTTTTCTTAAATCCAAATCGATCATTTCTATTCTCCCTTCATTTATTTGCTTTCTTTGTCATGATAATTATACCCCTGATTTACTGTATTATTCACATTTATCTAAATCAATACTTCATTTTATAAGTTAAACCCCTAATTTTGAAACGGGATTTTTTTCATCGATCAATGTGAAGATTAATATACTTTAATCTTCACAAATAAAACATAAAGTTAACATATGACATCCAAATTTTTGTTGTAAACTAACTTATAACAAAATACGCTTCAGACAAGGACTAATGTTTATGATACTATCAAATACGCAAATGCAATCATCAAATCAATATATCGAAACAAATACCGTTGCTGCTATTAATGCTTATATTACCTTTGCCATCTATGTCCTCTTTTTTTCAGCCCTCGCAGTTTATCAGGTAACATTTCCATTCGATCTCCCTTTTGTCGGATTAGTTACCCTGGTTCAACTGCTAATTTGTATCTTTCATACCGTTAGTGTTGGAAATTCAGGTTATACGACTTCCATTTTTTTAAATCTATTTTCTTTGATAATTCTGAATCTTTCTGAATTCAAGAAAGTCATTTGCAAATCTACTAACCTTGAATTCATGATTCACCTAGGTACCATCATAAGCATTTCCATTCCTTATTATTATATTGCTTATTGCAATATAATTGATGAAATTACGATAAAAAATGAAAATCCAACCCAATCTAATAATAAGTTAACTATCACTCATGATGAAGCAATCATAAAAACTGACAGAAGAACTGGTGCAACGCATTAATACGAAAATAAAAGCAGGGTTTGAAAATGCAAATTCCAAATTATCAGTTCTCCATAACAATATAAATTAGATGGGATCCTGGGGGATTTTACAATCTCCCCAGTCCATCATAAAAGGAAACTCAAAATTTCCATCATCAAACCACAGATTCCAATTAGCACTAAGTTAAATAAGCCACTTCTATCTCCAACAGTAACGATTTTTTCAGGTTTTTCTGGTTTACACCTGATTAACACAGTCTGACCCAGCTGATAATGTGTACCCACCTGTACCGTAGGCCCTTCAGCATGATAGATACCATTTGCAATTGTATATTCTAAAATTGGTGTAAACTCATCAAAAACCGCTTTCCCGGTTCGTACTTTATTTTGGTGAATCTCAGCCACGATTGCCTCAAGTTCAACACCATAGGAATCCTGTTTTTTTACCCGAATCAGGCAAATTAATGACCACACGATTAGAATAATTCCCATTACTTCTAAACTATATGATAAATAGTCAATCATCTGAATTTCTCCTCTTTGATCTCAAATAAGTTTTATTGACTCGCTCACAGATCTATTTTTTCAAAACGCGTTACGGATTTCAGGTAAGCAAGAGTAGTCACCAGTAAAAACACCAAAATTCCAAAGCTAAGAACAGCCAGCTGCTGAGGCAAATAGCGGAGATTCAAAGTATCAAGTGTGGTTTTCAGAGCTGGTATAAGCTGAATTAAAAGCTCGGCAACACCAACGAAGATGGCCATGGCACTGCAGGCGAAAACATAGGGCAGCCCTATTTTGAAGGCCGTCTTATAAACCATGGGTAGAAAGACCATGTTGAAAATGGCGTACATTATAAAAACAAGGCCGAACAGTGCAATATTGGCTTCCATTCCCGCCTGATTTTCTAAAGGATTGAGGATGTTTCTCAGAATAGCAAAAGGTATCGAAACGGCAATTTGAGCAAGTTCCATGATGATGATCACGCCAAATCGTGCCTTCACTGTAGCCCTTTTGGGAACGGGCAGAAGGGTTGTAAAATACACATCATTGTTCGCCTGTCCTCCCACAAAAATGAAAAAGATACCCAATGTCTGATAGAAGAAGGCAACATAGTATGGATAGTTGGGAATCAGAAGCATGAACGCCATCAAAAGGAATATATAACAGGTGGGATGCAAGGCGAGTTTAAATTCTTTGTAAAGTAAATTTTTCATTTTATGCTCTCCTTTCAATATGAACCATGATGGATTCCAAATCGGCTGGGGAGCACTTGATGTCTTGCGCATTTCCACAATCCTTGCTTTTGATCAATCCCGAGAATTCTCCCCTGCGTTCATGACAACCGATAATGATGGACTTTAAATTCTCAGTTAGCTGGTCCATCGATCCTTCCACCAGTCGGTAGGAATCAACAAAAGTGTCCTTTTCCTCACTGACAAGAATTTCTCCGTTTTTAATATAGGTGATTTCGTCAGCGCATTTGTCAAGATCGGATGTGATATGTGTAGAAAATAAAATACTTGCCTGTTTCGAATCCACCACATCAGTAAAGATATTTAGGATTTCATCCCGAGACACCGGGTCCAGGCCACTTGTAGGCTCATCCAGAATCAGAATTTCCGCATGGTGGGATAACGCCAGAGCAAGGCCGTATTTCACACGCATTCCCTGGGACAGCTCTTTAACATTCTTGTTCGGATTCAGTTCAAACTGTTTGAGGTAATCCTCATAGGCCTTTTCATCCCACTGATCATAAAATCGTTTATATACGTTGGTAATTGTCCCCAGCTTTTTTTGCAGATAATAATCCACCCCACCAAAAGCAAAGGAAATCCTCTGCTTGATTTCAGATTCATGAGTCTTTATATCCATCCCGAAGAATTCAACCGATCCGGTATCAGAGTGAACCAGGTTCACCATGGATTTCAGGGTTGTGGTCTTCCCTGCCCCGTTTCGTCCAATAAACCCCATAATAGAACCAGCCTGAAGGGTTAGCGACACGTTTTTTAATTTAAATGCATCATAGCTTTTATTTAAATGCTTAACCGACAGTATTTCTCTCTTGTTTTCCATAATACCTCCAACGTATAAAGATTTCTGCTTTCTCATTATTTTTGATCATCAATCGTTTCATGGCTTCAGTTTATAGTCAAAAGGTTTAGGAAAGGTTAAGTTTGGCAATAAAAGTGTGAATAAACCGATAATATAATTCAGTCTCATTGCAGCTTGTATTTTATGCTAATCTCCTTTTCAAAAACACTGGTGGTTTTTATTTTTGGTCCAGTCTTTCAGGGATCATTCATATGGCATTAAAAAAAATATATATTAAACAAGCTATGGGGTTTTATTAGGGCATCTCCCATAGTGGCAGTTCAACTCGAATTTCAAGCTCATATTCCTGTAAATTCGCTTTTGTATGGCCGTTCATTTTTTCGACAAGAGATTTAACGATGGAAAGTCCCAGGCCGGTGGTTTTTCCCCGGGCTTTATCTGCTGTATAAAATCGATCAAAGAGACGTTTTACATCAATTTCCTGTGGATTCATTACCGGATTTTTAAATGAAATCACCGCATGTTCTTCCGCCAAAATCTCTACCCTAACATTCCCTAGCGAATGAGCAATACAGTTCCGAATGAGATTTTTCACAATTCGGGTAGTCATTTCTTGATCTCCAAAAGCAAAGACCGATGGCCCTTCTTTAAAGCATACCGACAGATTGTTTTCTTCAAAAACTGCAACTGACTCTGCAAGGCATTCGGCCACAAGGTTTGTCAGATTAAAACCTTCAATTGTTGGTTCAGACTCGGCATTTAACAAATAGGAGTATTCAAAAAAGTGCTGAATCAGGTTGCCCAGTTCATCAGCGTGTTTTTGGGCAATGTGAAGTTTTGCTTGTTGATCCTCGGTTAATTCCTCTTTTTCCATGAGTTGCTGATAGCCTTTAATGGCAGTCAGAGGGGTTCGCAGATCATGGGATATATTGGCAATCATTTCCTTAAACTGTTTTTCTTCACGAATGCCGCTAAGCCGAAGGGTTTCTTCGGCTTTGAGACTTTTATTCATATTAGCGGCAAGACAATTAAGTTCTGGATTAATGAGTTCCAGGGACAATGGCTGCCTGGTTTTCTCTCTCAAACGCTTATCAAGCTGGCTGTTCATGCTGTGAAGCTGATACTGGAGAATTCCAATATAAACGGCCAGGAGGCCCACTAAAAAAATCAAAAGACTCAATGCAATCGTCAATCCTTTCACCAACCTTTCTGTTAATAATGTTTGAAATATTTTAAAATTTCAGTTCAGAAATATGATACTCCTAAGTTGTGTTTCAAGGCCAACATCTCTGGCTTATGGGAAATTCCATCATGCAGCACCATCATGCATTGGCCGTTAAATCAGGGTTCGTTTCTACTTGATTTCTGCTTTTCTAAAGGCGACATAGGTAATGGCAAGCATGATTATAATGAAGATCAAACTGACTAAAATAGCTTTGAAAATGTCTGCTGTTTGTGCATTCAAGTCCAAAAACGAATAATGGCCTCCAAAGGGTGTTAATGAAAAAACACGATTAAACCCTGGCGAACTGGCTGCCAATAATGACAACTGGCCACCAAGAAGTGAAATTACATAATAAATAGGTACCACCAGAACCGGTTTCTTGAGAATAAAAGCAAGTGGCACACAAACGCTTAGTTGGGATGCATAAACAATGATCAATACTAAAGCGATCAACAGGAATTTCAAAAGATTAGATGCCTGAAAAGCAGCTGTGCTAGCCTGGGTCAGGTTATTCAGAAATCCCACGGAGACAGCCCCCATATTAAATCCAAAACCTGTCCATAAAGCAATCCCGGTAACAACGGCATAGGGAAGTAAAATAAACCCGATCCCACAAAAAAATACAATGACTTTACTCACAATAACGGTTCCTCGGCTGCTGCCGGATGAAATAGCATCATGGATTGTTTTATTATCAAAATCACCGCAGATGAAAACCCCTGCTAACACAGCACCGAGAATGCTGACCATATTAACATCCGAGAACATAAAACCAATGCCAGTCATTCCGGCATCTATCTGTCCCTGTTCCAGTAGATATGCAAGAACGGTCATGGCCAGGGCACTGATGGTGGTAATAGAAAACAATATTTTAATGGCCATTGATTTGCGCAGTTTAAATAAATCAGCCTGGATTAAATTAAGCATGACTTTCACCCCCTACCACAGAAATAAAGTAATTTTCCAGAGTATCCCCTTCAATTGAAAAATTCGTCACAATAATCCCGTTTTCAAAAATCAATCGTGCCACCAGGGCTTTATCATCCAGATAATCATAAAGTTTTACCGACTGATCAGGCATCACCTTATAATTGGTGGTATTCAAAGCCATTTCCAAAATGCTGGTGAGCTTTTCCGGCTGATCACAGCTAATGAGAATATGGTGTCGGCAGTTTTCTTCAAGCCGTTCAAGGGTCAATGTCTGTTTGATCTCTCCTTTATGGATGATGATATAATCGGTTGCGGTTTGATAGAGCTCCGGTAAATTATGACTGGAAATTAAAATGGTCATTTGGCGTTCTTCACATAACTTTATTAGCAGATTACGAATTTCGACGACCCCAATGGGATCAAGGCCATTAATGGGTTCATCCAGAATTAGAAGTTCCGGGTTGCCAAGCAGGGCGATGGCGATGCCTAAACGCTGTTTCATGCCCAGAGAAAAGTTTTTAGCTTTCTTTTTTCCGGTTCCCCCAAGTCCTACCAGGGTCAGGAGTTCAGCCTCAACTTCTTTATTAGGAATGCCTCTCATAATTCTGTGAAGTTTAAGATTATCGCCGGCAGACATGTTAGGGGTTAAACCGGGATATTCAATCATGGATCCCAACCGTTTTCGTTCGGTTTGCAATGCTTTTTCACCGGTATGACCGAAAAGCTCAATGCTCCCACTTTTGGGGAAACTCAGTCCCGCGATCAACCGCATGAGCGTCGTTTTTCCAGCGCCATTTTGTCCGATGAGTCCATAAATTTTCCCGGCCTCCAGGGTGATCGACACATTATGCAGTACATCCGTGCTTTTATAGGTTTTTGTGAGATTGTTAATTTTCAGCACACAATCATTCATTTCATTTACCAATCCTTTCCTGACTTTTGTGGTAATTGCGAAATGTCTATCCCTTGATGTCGGTTTATATATAGTTCGCAATTACCTTTGACCTTAGTTTAGAATCAATAGGTTTAGAAAAGGTTAAGAAGGACAAAAATATGTCAGGAAAGAGATAATTCAAATTCGAAATCCGTTTTTTTGTACAATGACACCTCACAAAGGCTGTTTTTCAGTATCGTGGGACAGATCATTTAAGCTTTGTACAGCCGATAGCCAAATCCCCAGACGGTTTCGATATAGTCTTCATGAGGATTGGCCTTTTTCAGTTTGCTGCGCAGATTGCTCACATGGGTTTTCACCGCATTATCATCCCCAAAATAATCTTCCTCCCATACAGTTTCATAGAGATTCGACTTGGTAAAAACCTTACGGGGGTGTTCTAAGAGAAGTTCCAGTATTAAATATTCTTTGGTAGTTAATTCGACTTCCCTCTCCCCCACACTCACCCGTTTGGTGCTGTCGTCCAGGGCTAGATCCTTATGCTGAAAAACCTTGTTTTCCTGGATCTGCCGATGGGAACGTCTTAGATTGGATTCCACCCGGGCTACCACTTCTCCTAAGTCAAAGGGTTTAGTTATATAATCATCGGCGCCGATTTTCAAAAGGTCGATTTTTGTGCCAACCAGTTCCTTTGCAGAAATAATGATCACCGGCACATCCGAAAACAACCGGACTTCTTTGAGGATCTCATCACCGCTTTTATAGGGAAGCATTAAATCCAGCAAAATTAAATCGTAGGCATGATTTTTGATTTCTCGGATGCCATCTGTTCCTGTGTATATGGATTTTGCCGCATAGCCTGCATCGGTTAATGCTTCTGCCAGCATATGGTTCACATCCTTATTATCTTCAATAATTAAAATCATATCCATAGGTTGTCTTTGATACCGCCTTTTACTATTGTTGTTTTTGAATCGATGATAAAATTATATCACTAAATGAAGGGCTTTGTCTCCAACTGATCAGAATTTCATGTTTAATGATTTTAAACTTAATTATATACTTGCTGCAATTTTTTTGCTTTCCGATAAAAGCAAGCCGGTCAAAACCAGAACAATACCGCATACCGCCGTTGCTGTGATTTGTTCGTGCAGTACGAAGGCCGAAGTGACCGTCGTAATTACCGGCACCATATAAATGTAAACACTTGTTTTGACGGAACCCAGGAGCTTGACTGCGAAATTCCATGTGACGAAGCAAAACGCAGATGCCCCCAAACCTAAGAACAGAAGATTCAGCAGGTTTTTGGGTTCGGCCAGCTGGGAAAGCGTGACATTGAAATCCATCAGGAACACGACCGGCATCATAAAAATCAAGCCGTAGAAAAAGATGCGCCGTGTCATTTGAATCGTGTTGTAGCCGAAGGCACTGATTTTCTTTGTTAAAGTTGAGTAGGCCGCCCAGATAACCGCCGCCGCGATTGCCAGCATATTGCCTAATGGATTAAGTGCCAAGGCCGTTTCGGTATTGAAACTAAGCAGGCAGATTCCCGCCATCGCGATGCAGAAACCGCCCATGAAACGTGCGTCCGGCCCTTCATCATGTAAAAACAGACATCCGAAAATGGCGGTGAAGAATGGCGCGATTGAGATGATGACGCCGACATTGGAAGCTAATGTATAAGTCAATGCGATATTTTCAAACAGATAATACAGCGTCACGCCACACAGCCCGGCAGCGGCAAATGTCCATTCCTGTTTTTTCAGCAATACAGACAATCTGCGGGGACAAACACACCATAAAGCAAAGTACCCGATTACAAAACGGATGAGCAGGATCTCGATCGGAGCAAATGTCTGGAGCAGTACCTTCGTTGAAATAAAGGTTGTGCCCCAAATCAGTATAGTGATAAAAGCAGCAATATGCCCCGACGGATTTTTATTATTTGTCATCCTGCCACTCCTTTGCCGGCTCCGGCGGTTGTTCTGTATCCGTGAAGATTCTTTGATACTGCTTCGGCGTCAACCCAATGAATTCCTTGAAAAAATTTGTAAAATGACTTTGGTCGGAAAAGCCAGCCATATACGCCGCATCAATCGGTGCTATGCCTTGTTCCAAAAGATTTTTTACTCTGTCCAGCCGTACCGTCTGAAGATATCGGTACGGCGAAACGCCTACTTGCTTTGTGAAGGACCTCAGCAGGTAGGACTTGCCAAAATTGGTCATTTCCAATAAATCGTCCAGGGTGATATTTTCCGCAAAATGATTTTCCATGTAGGTACAAAGCATTTTGATTTGCTGATTTGGTTCCGATATATCAATTCCTTCAAAAGGCGCTGCATATTCCTGCAGAACTTGCTCCAGCAGGAAAAACAAGACCTCTTCCTTTTCCAGCTTTGGGGCACGACGGATAATCGCATTGTAAAAATCCCGAACAAATAGTGTAATGTCGCTTTGACAAACTACATTCTGGGTGAAATAAGGTGTATAGTCTTTACCGGTGATTTCTTTGACCACTTTTGACATAATTTCCGGCTTGATATTGATCGCCCGATAATCTAATATTTCTCCATTGATGGGCGCACAGAAATGATTGTCCCGGGGATTGAACAGAAGCAAATCTCCGGTGGCGACATCATATTCGCGGTTTTTGCACCACAAGTGCCGACTGCCCCCCTCGACAAATCCGATGACATAATACTCATGAAAGTGATTGGGGAATTTTTGAATGATTCCACTCAAATTATAAGCTTCTATCTCTAAATCGCGGTCATAATAAACATGCCGCTGTTCTTGCACTTGTGCCATGACTTTTCTCTCTTTCTCTCATTTTCTATATTATTTTATCACCATAACAAAAATATTTCTTGAATGATATGACACCATTTCGATTTTTCATAAAAAACAGTGTTTGTTCACATTTCGATCACGCAACTATTGTATATTTAATAACAGCAATGATGCTAAACTATAAATGAAAGAGAGAAAACAGACTTACTATGAAAAGATTAAAGATTCTGATACCATTTTTTATAATCATGTTATTATTAACCGGATGTCAATCATCCGCTAATACTGCCACGACAGCTACTGCTGCTGTGGCAGTAGCAACAGCCGGTTTAACGGCCGTTGTTCCATCCACTTCTACAATTGCCGTCGACCCGGAATTTTCGGACCGAGATTTAAAAACAACCTATGACGATAGCACAGCCGTACATGTGACGATGGCTGGAACAACTATTCAGGTTTCAGGCGATGGCGCCACGGCAAGCGGCGGGGTACTGACCATCAGCAAAGAAGGTATTTATGTCGTTACTGGGAGCCTGTCGGACGGACAGATTGTGGTGGCAGCGGCGGATACAGACAAGGTTCAGATTGTCCTAAACGGTGTGACCATCAATTGTGCCGATAATGCTCCAATCTATATTAAAAGTGCCAACAAGGTATTTGTCACACTTGGTAAAGATACTGTGAATACCTTAACCGACGGTTCCGCCTATGTTCAGACGGATGAAAATACCGTCGACAGCGTTATCTTCAGTAAAGCTGATTTAACCATCAATGGGGAAGGTACTTTAAATATTACGGCTAATTATAAACATGCCATTGTCTCAAAAGATGATTTGATTATTACTGGTGGAACCTATAATATTATCGCTGTAAAAGATGCCCTCAGCAGTAAAAATTGTATAAAAATCAAAGACGGTGTGCTTAATATCAACTCATCAACCGGAAAAGGAATTACCTCAAAAAATGACGAGGATAATACTAAAGGATATGTTTACATCTGCGGCGGAACGATTAAAATAACAAACAGTGTTGAAGGAATCGAAGGCACCGCAATCATTGTCGAAGGCGGAACAATTGATATTACTTCACAGGATGATGGTTTTAACGCCGCCGATGGAATCACAACAACAACAACTAATTCAAATGGTCCGGGCGGTGGCGCAATGGAAGCTGATGCAAACTGCTATCTCACCATCTCGGGCGGAACAATTAACATCAATGCGACCGGCGATGGGATTGACAGCAACGGTAATCTCTATATCTCAGGGGGGACTATTGATGTCAGCGGACCGACAGCTAATGACAATGGTGCTCTTGATTATAATGGCACAGCTGAAATCACTGGTGGAACAATCATTGCCGCAGGAAGTTCGCGAATGGCACAAGGATTTTCCGATACTTCAACTCAGTATTCCTTACTTAATAACTTCACAACAGCATGTACTGCGGGAACCGAAGTAACCTTAACGGATGCATCTGGGAATATAATCGTTTCATATACGCCCGTTAAAACTTATCAGTCGGTAGTAATCAGTGCTCCAGCACTTCAAAAAGGAACAACCTATACCTTAACTTGTGGCAGTCAAACTACTGATATCACACTTACCTCGGTCACTACCAGCAACGGTCAGGCAACTGGAATGGGTGGCGGTCAAGGTGGTGGTGGCGGTCAAAATGGCGGTACGAGACCACAATAATGAAATATAATTTTTAGCCACTAAAAGCATGTCCTCCTCGATTGTGAGGCGCATGCTTTTTACTATTTTCTTTAGCCTTATCTACACAAATTTCACATAGAGTCGATCTTCTTTATACTCGGCACTTTCCACGCTTTTATTCTTAAATATATCCGGCAAGGTGAAGCATCTTTTCTGATTCTTAATCTGAATCATCAGTTCATTTCCCTTCTGCCCCATATTCATTTCATTTTTATCTGTAAACGGGAGGTTTAAAATATAGTAATACCCGTCGCTTTCCTTTTTCACTTCAAATATCTTATCGGCAAACAAGACATCTGTGGGATCTGTATCACCAAAAATTGTTTCCGCTGCTTCCAGAAGCACTTCTTCCGATTTCAGTTCCTTATTCAAAAGCATCAAAGTAAAAATCGGCACATTGCAAAAGCTCTCTCTGATTTCATTAAGCCCTTCTTCCTGAAGGTTGATCCACTTGCTGAAATACCCATCCAATGCCTGTCTGGGATAAACCTTATTGACAATCACCGCATCAATATTATAGTTATACAGATGAAGATATGTGAAATTTCTTTTTGCTTCCTTGATGACAATCCGTTCCGGGGTGGTAACAATGCGGATGCTCAAAATTTCCGGATCAGTCATAATGGTCTGGAGCTGATAAAGCTTCTGATTCAACCTTTCAATATCATCGAAGACATTGTCTTTCGGCATCGGTATTTTCATTACCTTTTCAACCATCGGGCCCGCCACTTTTGTAGCTTTTCTCTTCATCGGAAGCATAGTCGTAATCATATTGCCAAACATTTCCGGGAACTTCAGCAACGCCATGGTTTCTCCGGTTGGCGCACAATCCACGATTAAAAGATCGTATTGGTTTTCTTCATAAATATCGATGATTTTAAATAGCGAAAATAATTCCTCCAGCCCTGGGAACACAAGCAGTTCCTCGGTTTCAATGCCACCTGCCACTTTTGACGTCAGTAATTCCTTCATATAGTTTTTCATGTTTCCCCAGGCCAGTTCCCCTTCGACGATCGCGTCAATTTCAAGTCCCCAGAGATTATCAGTGATGACAGCCGGTTCGTTTCCCAGTTGTACTCCGAAAGAATCAGTCAGACTATGAGCCTGATCAGTGCTCATAATCAATACTTTTTTACCGTCCTTAGCCGCCTTAACTGCAGTGGCAGCCGCGATACTGGTTTTGCCGACGCCGCCTTTTCCTGTATATAAAATGATTCTCATTTTTATCCTCTTATCTTTCAACTGATTGTAACTTTCTTAACTTTTTTTTCTTCTTTCGGCTCACTTCCTGGATGGGCTGCGTCAATAACACATTCCATTGCCAGTTCCCTGATCATCATTTTCATTTCTTTTTCGATGACATCCATATGTCCAACCATGGATTTTGGTAGCAGTGATGAAAATGCTTCTTTCTCAATCTTTTTCGCCTGGATCATTTTCTCGATAAATTCACTACGCATTTCTGACCTCCAATTGGTTTTCAAACTGTATGACGAGAGTATCCGCATCATACCTAGCATTAACAACTTCCATTCCCCGGAGCGTGTTTGGCATGGGGATATTCCGTTTGTAGTTGCCGATTTTTATAATCACGTCCGACCCACTGATATTGACCGACACCTCATTTTTTGAAATATTCGGCAGATACAATTTCATGATATAACCATTTTCATTCGCTTCATAACTTTCCCCTTCAATATCATCCCTAATATCAAACAGGTCGTCTTTCCCGCTGAAAGCATCTTCGCAGATGCGGTTGATGGAATCCAGCCCGAGGAGATCCGTGTCATACCAGGGGATATTATACTGAGGAACCGTCTCAAAACAATTCTTGATCTCTTCAATATAGGTTTTCTGAATGTTAACCCACTCATCAAAAAAAGGATTGTCTATTTCCTTCGGGAGAATCCGGTTGATAAAAACGCCGTCCACATGATAGTTATACAGTTTCATATACATATAATTCCGTTTTGTCTCTTCCACCACCATTTTCTCAGGAATCGTAACCAGTCTGACCGAGGTGATTTCCTTATTTTTCAACAACTCCTGCAATTCAATCAGCTTTACATAGAGCTTTTCGATATCGCTCATGGCATGCTTGTCCGGCAATTGAATCTTGAACAGCGACTTTGAGACCGGCGATAATATCCGCATGGCCACTTTTCCCATTGGGAAAAATTTATCCATATACCAACATAATAGCTCTGGAAATTTAAGCAGAGATAATGTTTCTCCGGTCGGGGCACAATCCACAATAATCCGTTCGTAATCGCTGTTATTATAAATGTCCTGGATTTTAAGGAGCGAGAATAACTCATCCATTCCCGGCATCATGGTAAATTCATCCATCTCTAAATTATCCTGATTAAATGAACCAAGCAGATCGGTGAAGGCCTTCATGATATTTTTATAATCATTTTCCATCATGTCATTTGCATCCACTTCCAATGCATATAAATTCTCAGCCACCCGGACTTCATTCCCGCCGAAGGTCATATTAAATAGATCCCCCAAATTATGGGCCATGTCTGTGCTGATGATCAGGGTTTTCTTCCCCTCATTTGATGATTTCAAGGCATGAGCTGCTGCTACACTGGTTTTTCCAACGCCGCCTTTGCCTGTAAAAATAAGTATCCGTTTCATAACTTCCTCCATATTTTTAATATTATTCCCTTTCCGAATTGTTCAGTTTCCGAAGTATTGTTTAAAAAGATGCTGCCTTCCGGCAGCAGGTTGATTAGGAATCGTAATACCAATAATTATTACAGCTTGTTGAGTGGCACCTTCTGAGATCACTCAATGGTAATTTTTCTTACCTTTGTTTCAGGATTTTTATGATTGATGCTTTTCACACGATCCCGACGCAAGGTGTCCATCACTTTGTCGATTAATTTAAAGACCAGCTGAATTTCTTCTTGCGTAAAGCTGTCCATGGCCAATTGCCCATAGCGACTCATCTCGCTGATGATGCGTTTAATCTTACCCAAACCATCATCCGTCATATGGATGGTGACAACCCGTTTGTCCTCAACGCTTCTTTCACGGCTGACAAGCCCCCGCTTTTCCATTCTCGCCACAATTCCTGTGGCAGTATTAAGGGGAACCCCGATATAATCAGCAATCTGAGTCATATTCACATCACTTCTTCGGTACAGCAGGAGCATCATAAACAGCTCATTCTTAGAGCAGTTAAAAAGATCATTGCCCCACGTCTCCGGTGATAAAAGAAATTTTATCTTGTCAATATACTCAAATATTATTGATTCAAATTTGCCCTTAAACTCTTTATCCATTGTCTTCTTTCCTTTTTCATTTCACTACAATACTTCAGCTCGTGAACTATTTTTAATTCTACTACCGAAGTATTATATTGTCAACTATTAATTTCAAACTTATGAATCTGTTTCATCTGCCTCTACAAACTGATGAACACATTATCTCTATATCATATTCTTCACACAAAAACAATCAGCAGCATGCCGTTAATACATGATACTGATTGTTTTAATTATATTATTCAATTAAATAAATTTTAGTAGGTCTCCTCAAACAGTTCAAAATAATCTTTTGCATGCTTGCAGGCTGGGCAAGTATCAGGTACTTCTGCGCCCTCATAAATGTAACCGCAATTTGAGCATTTCCATTTAACATCACTGAAACGTTTGAAGGTTCTTCCCAATTCAATATTGGCAGCCAGCTTCAAATAACGTGTTTCATGCGCTTTTTCAGCAACAACAACTTCCAGCCAGGTTTCTGCAATTTCCGGGAAACCTTCTTTTTTTGCTATTTCAGCAAATTTAGGATAAAGTTCTTTCCATTCTTCATTCTCCCCAGATGCTGCATGCAGTAAGTTGTTTTTGGTGTCGCTTAGCGCCACTGGAAAGTCGGCATTGACGTTGACATTAACGGCTTCTCCAGTAACATATTCGTTGCTTACAATATATTTATAAAACAATTCACCATGTTCTTTTTCATTTCCGGCTGTTTCAGTAAAGATATTGCTGATTTGAACATATCCTTCCTTTTTGGCAACCGATGCAAAAAATGTATAACGCATTCTAGCCTGGGATTCTCCGACAAAAGACTGCATTAAATTTTGTAGTGTTTGTGTACCGTTCAGTTTACCCATATCTTTCTCCTTTATAATGATTATAATCTTCTATAAGTATATTATATACCCTATTTCCAAAAGATCAAACATATTTTACAGCTTTTCTGAGTTTGTTTTATCAATAAATCGAATCAACTCTTGAGCTGCTATGTAGGGTCCATCCTGTTCGCAGCCAGGAATCCCCAGCTGTGTTCTAATCATTCCAACCTGCACTCCGATTTCTTTCATTTTTTTGAATGTTTTCCTGGCAATTTTTTCATGCTCTTCTTTCATCTGAACCGCACCGAACGGGTTGGCAAAATAGGTATTGGTTAAACCCACTTCTCCAGTGGTTCCTTTGGCCATCCGTTTTCCCTCAGAGAAAACATCATAGGCCGCGTTTAAATCTTCGAATATTTCGATGGCTGGGACTTCATCATCGATTTTCTCGTAGTTGTTGATGTAAAAGATGAAATCCACCCGGGTCGATTTTGAAATTTCTTCATAGGTCATTTGAGGAACAATGACTCGGGCATTCGCAATGTTGGGGTTCATAAAAATACTGCGATCCATTGTGCTGTAGGCATAACCCGGCTGTAGATCATCCAGCCGTACAAAGGCGCCAACTTCAGTGCCGACTGCCATGAGCTCACCTTCCTTGTTAAAATGAAGAGATCCCATATCATCAATGAGGATGTCAAAATCACACGCCATTTCTCTGGGGAGCTTATTAATGGCTTCCAGTGTCTCGGATTTTCCAGCACCGCTGTCGCCAATCAGCATGATGTTCGCCGATTTTCTGCCCCCAACTCTTATCTTTGCAAAGGCCCCATGAATCGGCAGTGCTTTCATTTCAATCTGGATGACATTGTGAAGCGTCAGCAAAATCTTCTTCATATACCCAAAATAATCGATTTGAGCAAGATCTGGAATCAGTCCATAATAGACATCATCTTCTTTTGTCACAAAGCCGAGTTTTTCATCTTCGTCAAAAATACTTTCATCCAGACCAAAGAAAACCACTGAATCCGGTTTTTGTTTTGTAAATTCTTCTGGTGTGGCCATTTCGAATAAGTTGAACAAGCCAGCGCCTAATGCCATATACTCTTTTTGAACATAAACAATGGATAATAAGCGGCCGACCTTCAGGGGTATTGCAAACCATTCATCACTCGCCAGATAAAATTTTTGTAAAATACGTTTATCCTTAACCGGAAATACCCCCTCGCGTTTGTTCGACTGGGTGTAAAATATAACAGGGGGCTCAAAAATCGCTTCCCAAATATAAGGGATCTGATAAAGAGAATCATTTTTGCTCTTAGCCTCCCGGTCGAATTCAAAATAATCGGCTAAAAATGCCACCTGGGCACCACTGGGCAGCTGTCGATAAATACGCACACCTTTTCCGGTTACATTAAAATGAATATTACGGTAAAGATCCAGAACCATTTTCTTAAACGCATCATTGTTTGATATCAACGAAAAAGCTTTCGAGCGTTTTGTGGTTTCATCCGGGCTGTAACCATCCATTTTTATCATAAAACGCTGGATTCCTCGCCAGTAATTATAAAAGCCTTCAAGAAAGCCCAAAAACAACTGGGAATACTCTTCATAAGTCATTTGAATATCAAAATAGCCGGAACGAATAATTTCTTCCAGTGAATTGATGTTGAGCAAATAGACAAAATCAACAAATTCACGTTCATTAAAATCACGGTTTTCATTTTGAAATGGTTCCAGTGTTTTGATTAGATAAGATTTTTTTACCTCCAGTTCTTTAATAAATGTTTTAATTAATTTTTTAAAAAACGAAGATTTTATGATCTGTCCAATATTTGTGTATTTCAAGTCACCTTTAATGATTGCTGTACGTTCTAAATTTAAATAATCTTCTTGCATACTGTCCTCCTAACAAACAATATTCAGGAGTTCGGAAAAACTTGCAATGAGTTGTATTGCCCCAGCTTCTCTGAGCTCTTCCACGCTGCCGCAGCCATAAGTCACCCCCACGGAAGCGATGCCAACTTCTTTTGCCCCGATAATATCGTAATAGCGATCTCCAACCATTAAAACATCCGATAAATCAGCGATCTGATGATCATTCAGAAGATCGGTAATGATTTCTTTTTTATTGCTTCGGGTGCCGTCGTTATACGTTCCATAAACCCGGTCAATCTCAATGTCAAATGCCATGCTCTTGATGATTTTTCTGGCGTTAGTTTCATTTTTGGTTGTCGCTACTCCCAGAAAGCACTTGTTTTTATATAGGGTATGAATCGTCGCTTTCACTCCGTCATAAATCGGGGTTTTATACATTCTGCCATTGTCGACATACTCTTCAAGATAAAACTTGTATCCCTGTTGGGCTTCGCTTGGAGAAAACCCAAAAACGTCCTGAAAAGTTCTAAGAATCGGCGGTCCAATCAGCGGATTGACATCAATAACTTTTGGGTCCGGATAATGCATTTTTTCCAGAGCATATTCAAGACAGAAACGAAAGGTTTCGCTGGAATCAATAAGCGTCCCATCTAAATCAAATATAATGTGTGAATATTTCATATAAACTAATATCTCCTTTCCTCAGGTATTGTAGTAAAAAATCTAATCCGATTCCTTATTCCTTACCAATTCATCTTTGGAATTCGGATTCTTTCTAATTTAACCTCATTGTAATATACAAATACCCATTCAACAAGACAAAATATCACACCAAAAGCATGTAAAGCTTTTCTTGTTGTACTATTTTTTTATTGTCAATCCGGACCTCGTATCCGTAAAGATTCGTTGTGACCTTCATTAATAAGTGTTATAATAGAGCAAACAAAATTAAAAAGGAGGATTTAAAAATGATTGCACTTCTAATTATTATCGGTCTTGTTGTTATAATTGGCCTTTGGCTCATCGTTTCTCGAAATAACTTCGTTAAGATTAAAAACCAAGTCGAAGAGGCTTTTTCGACTATGGATGTTTATTTAAAGAAACGTTATGATCTGATTCCCAACCTTGTGGAAACGGTAAAAGGTTATGCGACCCATGAATCAGAAACCTTCGCAAAGGTAACCGCTGCCAGAACAGCAGCCATGAGCGCAACCAGTATTGACCAAAAGATCTCCAATGAAAACGCCTTGTCGGGAACTTTGAAAAGTCTCTTTGCTGTTGCGGAAGCTTATCCCCAACTCCAGGCAAATACGAATTTCCTTGATTTGCAGCAACAGCTGCAATCCATCGAAAATGACATTGCCAATTCAAGAAAATACTACAATGCAACCGTTCGAACAATGAACACGAAGGTTGAGTCCTTCCCAAGCAATATTGTTGCCAATATGTTCGGCTTCAAAAAACAACCATTCTTTGAAGTGGGAGCTCCAGAAGAACGAGAAAACGTCCAAGTTAAATTTAATTAAAAATATCATTTTGGAGGTAAACGAAGTGAAAAATCGATGCGCACTTCTTCTTCTTGGCCTTCTTCTTTTAGGATCTGTTTTTCCTGGAAGCACGTTTGCTCAAGAAGCTTTTGATATAACACAATATAATGTGACCATGGACGTTCAGGAAAATCATGCTTATGATATACAAGAAAACATAATAGTCGCTTTTTCTGCAGCACGCCATGGTATTTTTCGATACATTCCTTATAAAGGAGATTTTTATCGCGAGATTGATGGAAAGCCCGTCGATACACCTTATACCGCCCGAGTCTCTAATGTTTCGGTTTCTAATTTCAAATATGAAACATCCAATGAAAATAATAATGTTGTCATCACTATTGGCGATAAAAATCAAACAGTATCTGGAACTCAAACCTACCCCATTTCTTACGTTTGGAACCCAGGTGATGATAAAATTAATTCTATGGATGATGTTTATTACAATATCATTCCACAAAATTGGGATACAAGCATTCAGAACGCCAGTTTCACGATTGTTATGCCAAAAGCTTTTGATTCTTCTAAGGTAGAATTTATTACAGGTGGCTATGGCAGTACCGATACCACCGCCGTTGATTTTACCATTAACGGAAATACCATTAATGGAACTCTGAATCGGCCATTATCCAACAATGAAGGCGTTACCTTAAAAATCAATTTACCTGAAGGTTATTTTGTGGGAGCCTTTACCGGTAACGAATTTGATCCCTTGATGTATATCCTGTTTGCTTTATCCTTACTGGGTGCAGCTCTGATCTGGTTTTTTACCGGACGAGACGAAAAGCCTGTGGAACCGGTCGAATTTTACCCTCCACATGATTTCACCCCATCCCAGATTGGTTTTATTGTGGATGGCGCTCTTGACAAACCGGAAGTCCTTTCCCTGCTCATGTATTGGGCGGATAAGGGTTATATGACCATCGAACAGGTGGATAAAAAGAAATTTATATTCCATAAGATTAAGAATCTGCCAGATACAGCAGAAGATTTTGAACAGACTTTTTTTGTTAATCTTTTTGATCAAAAAGATAGTTTTTCAACCGAAAGCGTGCCGGCCAGCTTTTACGATACGTTTGTTGCGACGAAGCTCCAGATCAAAAGTTATTTTAATCTTCCGGAAAATAGACTGTTTACCGCGGCATCAAAGGCTGGCTTTGGATTCATCACAGCGATCATGTGCTTTCCGCTGCTGACACTGGTGATCAACGGTGCTTATCGCTCAAGCATGCTGACATCTTTGGGGGATGGTCTGCTTGCTATCGGTTTTTCCGCACTCTTTACTGTGTTGCCAACAATCTTCAGCGTTAACATCATCACCACTGCAATTCGAAACCGACAGGGCACTTCAACCAAAAAAACAACTGGTCGGTTGATTTTAGGCATTGTACTCACTGTCGTCTTTGCTCTGATTGTGTTTGTTGCCAGCATGCTATTGGGTTATGAAAGCATCATCCCGGCACTGATAGCTTTACTTGCCACCTATGGCATTTCAGTATTCCAAATCATCTCAATCAAACGAACGGAAACTGGCCGTCAGTGGTTAGGCGAAGTTCTTGGTTTTAAGAATTTCATTGAAAAAGCTGAAAAAGATCGTATTTTAGCTTTAGTCAATAAAAACCCTCAGTATTTTTACAATATTCTGCCCTATGCTTATGTTTTAGGGGTCACGGATAAATGGGCGAAAAATTTCGAATCGTTTGCCATTGAACAGCCTAGCTGGTATTACGGACAGACCTATGGGGATCCCTTTACGTCGATTGTATTTGCCAGTGCGCTGATGCACAGCATGAATTCAATTTCATCCAATATCATTGTTCCACCAAACTCAGGCTCCGGCGGCTTCGGCGGTGGCGGCTTCTCAGGCGGCGGTGGTTTCTCCGGCGGCGGTGGTGGCGGCGGCGGCGGCGGCAGCTGGTAAGGGCCATATGTGTCATTGATTATGAATTTAAACACCTATAATTCATACAAAAAGCAACGGCCTAATTAACCGTTGCTTTTTTACCTTTACATTTAATTTTTTTCCGACTATTTACACCATAACGCATAAAGGATATACTAAACATTAGCGAGCATTCACAAATTTATGTGAATAAGAGGAGGTCTCACAATGTCTATCGTCCAAGATATCATACAAGGGTATGATCATATTTTCAAAAGTAAAAACGATTGCCCGTTTGAAGTTATTGTAACTGACAATATTTATTCAGACAGGTTCGAATTATGCAATACAAAGAACGACCAAATGGATGTGAAAGGAGCTGAACCGGAACTTCAAAACAGCAATGAACTGTTAGTGCTGCCGGATGAACAAAATTCAATGTTTTTGTTGTTGATCCGGCAGGATCATTTTAATGAAAGCGGTGTTTATTCTCAGACAATCGCCTATGAATATACGCATGCAATCGATTATTTCGAGTGCAAAACCAAATATAATATCCTCAACCTGAGAAAAGATTCATTTCCTGACCATGATTGTTTTCAATTTGTTTCGGAAGTTAGAGCAAGTTTTAGGGGTCCGACACTATTCTATCACCTGACAAATGCTGATAAAGACGCTTTAGTTTTTGCCTATATCAGTAAATTAGTACCCGCCTACGAGAAAATACTAACCGGTGATCTCTCTGAAAACATGTATGACCTTGCACAATTCTACGGTCAGTATCTTGCCATCAGATGCTATATCAATGCACCGCTCAGTCTGCCGGGGTACATCACCCATTCCTTCGCGGGAGATTTACTGTTACAACTCAATAAAAACATCGGGGATACAAATATTTTTGATAATTATGAATCACTTAGTGTTGCTTACAGCGATTTTATTAATAAAAAAACACAAGGAACCCCCAACCCTCTTTTAGCTATGGTTCACGATCATTCTCATTGTGGGTGTAACCATTCTTGAACCGCTCCCTGTCAAGTAGACAAAACAAATAATTATAAATGAATATGTGTGCCGCCAATCATATTCATTTATGATTGGCGGCATTCTTATGCAACAGACCCCAGATAACCCCTGTATTCGAGTGGGGGCATACAATTCAGACGCTTCTGATAATGATGGTTATTGTAATAGTCGATATAATTTTCGATAGCATGCTTTAATTCTTCATAGGTGTCAATTTTTTGAGATAGTACATCTCCGATTCCAGCTGATTTATTGAGAACATAACTGTAAGCAACATTTTTAACAATTGGTTGTAAACCGTCAATTCCTGAGGCATTATAATTGCAAATCCATTGATTGTCGTTTTACTTATTCCCAACATCCGAGTTTGATTGTGAATCGGATCTATGCTATTTGCAATTGTTTGGTGCACTTTTAATTTTTCTTCTCGTATATTTTTGCTTTTTCTTTCCATCAAAAATATGCCCCACCTTGTAATAAACAGTTTTTTTATTTAGACTGTCCACTATAAGGGGAGCATATTATAATTTTAAGTATACAAATGATAAAGTATAGATATTATAAAATAAAATAAAACACCCAATAAAAATATCATTATTATTTTGCTTTTTTTCATTTTAGACACTTCAAACTAATTCTCTTAATTGTAAAATAGATTACCAACTGCCACCACCGCCTTCACCTAAATAAATCGAAGTAACTTCTGGATTTGCGAAGTAATATGCCAATGCATCAGCTACCCAATCTGCACTACTTTGACCACTTGCACATATGACTACTCCATCAACAATAAAGCCAACAAAAATCCCTCCAACAAAAACAAGAACTGATTCAGCTGATTCAGTAGACATTACTTCGTTATTCGAAGTTTTGTTTTTTATTATGTTGTCTTGAGAATTACTAGCAAAAGCTACGCTTGGTAAAACTGTACTCAAAATTAAAACCGCAACTAAAAAACTTGAAATTTTTTTACTGTTTTTTTCCAAAATTCATCCTCCTAACTCTTTATTTTTATTTTGTATACTATAAAATTCATACTGCAATATTTTTTTAAAACCCTATTTTCGTATTATGTGTCTTCTTGCTTTTATTTGTTTAGCTCTCTAACATCATTGCTAAGGTTTTTTAACCCGCATCATTATTTACAAAAATAAAATAGCAAACATATATTTATTATTGAGCATATGCCTTTAAATGCAACTAGTCAAGTTCTATTTCATGATTATCTTATTTGATCGCCTATAGTGATAGCTCAACGTATTGAAAGATTACCAAAATATTACCGGATATGATCAACGATATTATCCAGTTGTTCCATTTGCACTCTTTCTTCCTCTCATCCAAACACATCTAACTGGATGCGCAAAGATCGCATATCTGAGCTGAAGTTATTGTTTTGTTTCAGGCAGCCTCGGAAATTTAATTATTTTTTGTATTTGCAAATTTAGTTAAAACCTTTAAAATGAAATTAGTTGCAAAAATAACCGCTACCAATTTCGTCTAGGCTGCAAGGCTTCTTTTAACCAGACTGTTATCCGCCTTGTTCATCAGATTTTGTCAACATCTGATGAAAGTAATGAACCTGCAACCCGGATGAAGGTGTTTCTGTCAGACCAGCCCAGAGTTAGCAAACGAAATCCTTTTGTGTATCAGTGTTTCACCTGGTCGAAGACGCGTGAAAGCAACTCCACCTTTTTCGAACGGTTTCGCTCGAAAAAGGTATCATCAATGATTAAAACATTTTCCCGGAATTCATGGGTAAGACGGTTGATGCGCTGGTTAGTTTCTCTGGCAGCAACCAAGGTGGTAAACTTCTGCCAATGGATCTTGCAGGAGTTTGTGAATCAATAGATCGTATCTTTTTCGAACTCCGGACAATGATGATGGGTCACATAATTCATGTATATCGATCGGTTGGTAAAACGATGTTTAAAAGATACTCAAAAACCGAAATCACCGAAAAGCTTCAGGTTTTGTAGGCATTGCATGTTTTTAAATGTGAGCTTACCTGATATTTTTTTCAAAATACGCACCACTAGTTTAGAATTGAAATTTAAGTCTGTATTGGTTTGTGTTATAATTTTCATAACATGAACCTCAAGTTAATTATTTATGTGCAAAGTTTGAGTTAATCATACAAAAAAAATAGAAATCGCAGATCATCTGTTATCTGCGATTTCTATTTCAGGAATGAAAATAAAGGGAGGCTTATTTGTTTCCTTACTGTTGATAATAAGCCTAAAATCTTTAACTATTCTGTAAATTATATCAATTGGCAAAAAATTAAGAAAACGCTAAGCTAGTGCCAGTGCTCACTTGGCGTTTTGCCAATCACCTAAAAAGCAAAGTATCGCCTAATGATACTTTTGCTCTTAGTTCACTGATATTCTTGTTGTTTTAACCGACTTCTTCAAATAACTCCTCAACGACTTGCATTTCACCGCTTTTCAGCAGGCTTTCACAATCCAGAAGCAACTGAATCTTTCCTTCGGCTTTTCCAAAACCCTTTATATAGTGGTTTGTGAAACCAGTTATTTTTGATGGCGGGGGAGCAATTTCATCGTCATTGATTGTTAGCATATCTTCAACGCCGTCGACAATCAAGCCAAAAGATACCGCATCGATACTGATGACAATAATACTGGTTCTTTCGTCATAATCTACCGATTCGATTCCAAATTTCAGCCGACCATCAATAGCCGGTATAATTACTCCTCTTAAATTAACGATCCCTTTTATATAAGAGAGAGCTTCTGGAACACTCGTAATTAATTGCATCCCGACTATTTCAGTCACATATTTAGTTTCAACCGCAAATACTTCTTCCCCTAAGTGAAAAGTTAAATATCTGCCGTGCTGATTCTCTTCTTTTATTTGGTCTTCTTGACCAATATTATCAGTCATTCAAATTTTCCTTTCATCGCTATAGCGAGTATTTTTTATTATTAAATATTATATTCTTCAGTTGTAAACCATATCATTAATTTTACCCCAAATTTTCAGTTATTAACAGAGAAATAATAGCGAGACAAAAGTAATATTTTATTTTTCTGAATTCATCAATCCTCAATTAACTTGCAAATACAAAACAAATAATTGTTTCTAAAAACAGAAAAAACGAAATAATTAATTCCGGATTTTTAGGGTATGTAGATACTAAATATCAATCGGAGGTTAGCACAATGGTTACTATATCAACATCAACTTTTTTTTCTTTGATTTTTTATTTTTCCTTCATGGCATATTTATATTTTGGATTTTATATATTAAAAAACGATGACGTACCGATGCGGAAATGGATCTTTTTTGCATTGTGTATCACCTTGTCCATCTGGGCATTTGGTTTTTCCATGGCCAATTCTGCACCAGATTATGATACAGCCTTGTTTTGGCGTCGATTTTCCGCCCTTGGTTGGGGCTCTATGTATAGTTTTCTGCTACATTTTATTTTGATTCTCACCAATCGGACAAAATGGTTGAGAAAAAAGTGGCTGACCATATTGATATATTTACCGATGCTGATCAATATTATTGCATTCTCACTATATAATCCCATTGCTACTAATCAATATAACCTTCATTATTCACCTTATGGGTGGATCAACCAATCCATCAACAATAGCTGGGACTTATTTTTCAACGTTTATTACATCACTTATACACTGTTCAGCATTGGACTTATTATCATCTGGGGATTAAAATCCGATAAGAAAGGGAGAATGTCAGCACTATTGTTGTTTCTTACCATTTCAATTGCGCTCATTTTAGGAAGCGCCACCGATATTCTGCTCAATACTTATATTACCAGCACTGCACCTCAAATGGCACCGGTAATTATCCTGATTCCCATTGGCGCCATTTTTTACTCCATTCGGCATTATGATCTTATGAAACCTGATATTACTATTTCAGCAACCAGTGAAGGGGAAATTCTCAACAATGTCAACTATACACAAATCTATAAATTCCTGTCCTTTTTCTATCTTATCGGCGGGGGTCTTGATTTTGCTGCCAGTTATTTTATCTTTCATGTTAATTTCGGATCTACGTTATTATTCAGCGCTTTCCTTTGCAGCTTAGGTCTGGCTCTTATTGGCCTTAACCACTCTCCAATACAAGCCAAAAATAAAGACTTGATTATGGTTTATATTCTGGCTTTAACCGTTCCAATTCTAGCCTTTAAGTATATTAACTACACCTTCATCACCATCTGGGCCGCACCGGTTATTTTTATCATCCTCTTAATCCCTTTTCGCAATGGGCCATATCTGCGAATATTTGGTACGATCATACTCAGTACCATGGCACTGGTCTCAATAAAGATTCCCTCCATCACCATTCATATGGATATGTTAGACCACCTCATGCATTTCCTTCTTGTTTTCCTATTCCTGGCTATGGCCTTTTACGTGAATCGCATTTTTCTCCAGCGCCTGGAAGAAAATGAAAGACAAGTTCGCTTTCAAAAAATGGTTTCCCAAATTTCCTCGGACTTGATCACTTCCAACCAACTGAACTACCAGGAAAAAGTCCAGAATCTTCTGAAATTATGCGGCAAACAGTACCAAGTGGACCGTTCATATTTGTGCCTTTTTTCTGCGGATATGAAAACCATTTCTTACGCCTATGAATGGTGCAACGATGGGATTGAACCCTCAGTTGGCAAGGTAGAAACCATCCATACAAGCGCTGTTCCCTGGTTTGTTTCCCAAATCAGTAATAACTCCAATCTTTATATCCCGAATCTTGAAACTCTTCCCCCTGAAGCGATTACTGAAAAAGCCCTTTTACAAAGTCATCAGATTAAATCTGTCTTGTCGATTCCCGTCATCACCAACGATCAAATATTAGGATTTTTAGGTTTTGATTCCATGGAAAATCCCCATGTTTGGGGCGAAGACTCTCCGGATCTTCTAATAGTCATTTCAAACATACTGGCCGATGCTCTGGCAAAAATCAATGCTGAAAAAGAAATCAGCTACCTGGCCTTTTACGATGCTTTAACAGGTCTACCAAACCGCACGCTGTTCAGAGACCGTTTAACGGAAGCGATTTATTCCGCCCAACGCGCTGAAACTTTTATCGGAATAATATTTCTCGATCTGGATGCGTTTAAATCGGTGAATGATACCATGGGCCATAATGCCGGGGATGAACTCCTGATAAAAGTCGCCCAACGGCTGACTGGATGTGTTAGGAAACAAGATACCGTCTGCCGATTCGGAGGGGATGAATATCTGATTATGCTCCCCAATATCACAGTCGGCAATGACATTCCTCAAATGTCAGAAATGATCATGAATTCCTTTAAAAATCCTTTCAAAATTAAAAATCAGGAGTTCTTTATCACCGCCAGTGCTGGGGTCGCTCTCTACCCCATTGACGGGGATGAACCGGATATGCTGATAAAAAATGCAGACCTGGCCATGTATACCTCCAAGGACCAAGGCAAAAATAAATATACGCTATGCTCACCCCTATTAAAAGAAGATATCCAGTTAAAAATGAAACTGACCAATGCCCTCTATCGGGCATTGGAGCGTCATGAACTGGTGTTGTACTATCAGCCTCAACTATCCGTTGAAACAAACACAATCATTGGCATTGAAGCTTTAATCCGCTGGAATCATCCAGAACTGGGGCTCATTTTACCGGAAACTTTTATCCCTCTTGCGGAGCAGCATTCAAGTTTAATCGGTCCCATTGGGGAATGGCTACTAATGACAGCCTGCAAACAAAACAAAATATGGCATTCTATGGGCATCCCGCCCTTTCGCATGGCAGTAAGCCTTTCTGGAGAACAGTTTCTTAATTCAAATCTATTAAGCACCATCAAACAAGTTATCATCGAAACTGGGATCCCACCGGAAACACTTGAATTGGAAATTACGGAAAGTATTGCCCTTAAAGGCAAAGTTAATGTCATGAATGAACTTAGGGTCATGGGTATCACCATTGCCATTGATCATTTTGGTATCGAGTATTCCTCTCTGAACCGTTTAAAGACACTGCCCATCGATCGTATTAAAATGGACCCTGCATTCGTTCATGGCATTGGCAACAAAACTAAGGATGAAGCCATTGCCAAAATTATCATTCAACTGGCAAATAATCTTGGTTTAGCCGTTATTGCTGAAGGCGTGGAGACCGAATCCCAACTGGCTTTTTTAAAAGCAGAGCACTGTGATGAAGTCCAGGGATTTTATTTCTACAATCCCATGACTGCAGATGAAATCAGTTCGATTCTTTTACAACGGTAAAATCCATAGTAACCATTTTACGGACCGGGAGGTTGAATGAATATTGCTGATCGCTCCAGTGACGTGAATCGTCGGATATGTTTTATATTTTTTTTGTATTCATGACTCTCATGGCATTAAAAATGGCAATCAAAGCCACTCCTACATCAGCAAATACGGCTTCCCACATTGATGCTAAACCCAATGCCCCTAAGGCAAGGAATATGGTCTTTACAACCAAAGCAAAAACGATATTCTGAAAAACGATGACCCTCGTTCTTTTTGCTATTCGTATTGCTAATGCTATCTTTGATGGCTCATCAGTCATGATGACAATATCGGCGGCTTCAATCGCAGCATCCGATCCCAAACATCCCATCGCCACTCCAATATCGGCTCTTGCCAGTACCGGTGCGTCGTTGATCCCATCGCCGACGAAAACAAGTTTCCCTTTGGGAGTTTTTTTGCTTTCCAGCCATTCAAGTTTCTCAACTTTATCTTCAGGCAGTAATTCGGAATATACTTCATCGAGTCCCAACTGCTTTCCGATTTTATCACCCACACTTTTTAAATCTCCGGTGAGCATAACCGTCTTTCTGATGCCCAGTGATTTAAGCTCTTTAATGGCATGCGCTGAGTCTTCTTTAACTTCGTCTGAAATGACGATATTACCTGCATATTTCTTGTTGATTGCAACATGTATCACCGTTCCTGAAGTCTTAACATCATCGATATGACTTAAATTTTCATTATCCATTAATTTCGAGTTTCCTGCTAAAACCTCATTGTCGTTGATCGTTACACTTATTCCATTTCCTGCTATTTCCTGATAATTTTTGATGCGACTCTGATCAATTTCAACATGATAAGCATTTGTAATTGATTGTGCAATCGGATGATTTGAATAACTTTCGGCATAAGCTGCATATTCGAGAAGTTCCGCTTTTGTATAAGCATTTTGAGGATTAGTTTGCGTCACTTTAAATACGCCTTTTGTCAGCGTCCCGGTCTTATCAAAGACAACCGTTTCAACATTATTCAATGCTTCAAGATAGTTACTGCCTTTTATCAAAATACCTCTTTTGGAAGCGCCGCCGATACCGCCGAAAAATCCCAACGGTATCGAAATCACTAGGGCACAAGGACAGGAAACCACTAAGAATACCAGGGCACGATAAACCCAATCTGAGAAAACAGCTCCTGGAATCATCAGTGGAGGTATAATAGCTAACGCCAGAGCACCAAAGACAACCACCGGCGTATAGTAGCGTGCAAACTTTGTGATGAATTGCTCTGTAGGAGCTTTTCTGCTGCTGGCGTTTTCCACCAGATCCAAAATCTTTGACACCGTGGAATCTCCAAAACTTTTTGTCACCTTAACTGTCAGAACACCGTTCTTATTAACAAATCCGCTTAAGGCATCTGCTCCCGGTTCCAACTCTCGAGGGATGGATTCACCGGTTAATGCAGATGTATCAACCATTGAAAGCCCTTCGATAACTTTTCCATCCAGTGGGATTTTTTCTCCCGGCTTTATCAGTATCATATCTCCGATATTCACATCTTCCGGTGATACTTTTTGGAGTTCATTCCCTACTTTTAAATTTGCATAATCAGGTCTTATATCCATTAATGAACTGATTGATTTTCTGGAATGATCCACTGCCATATCCTGAAATAGTTCACCAACCAGATAGAACATCATAACCGCTACCCCTTCAGGATATGCACCGACAAAGAAGGCACCAATTGTAGCGACACTCATCAGAAAGTGCTCACTAAACACCTGCCCACGAGCGATTCCTTTGATTGCCCGTAAAACGATGTCGCCGCCGACAATAATATAACTGATTAAAAACAAAGTTAATTCCAACCAATTCTGAAAATCAAAGATCAACCCGATCGCAAACAACGCTCCCCCAATTACAAGTTTAATGATTTGTGTTTTGCGATTATCCCCGTTTTCATCTTGATTTTCACTGATCTCTTTTATATTTAATTTTGCGTTTCTGCTTTTTAAAACAACTTTTACATCCGGTTCATGCTTATGCACGATTGATTTGACCTGATCTACAATAGTTTCCACAGCTGCATCTGCTTCTATCTCTAAAGTCAGTGTCTTGTTCATGAAATTCATGGATGCCTTAACTCCGCTAAGCTTATTGACTTCACACTCTATCTTTGATGCACAGTTGGCGCAGTTTAATCCTTCAAGTATCAGTTCTTTTTTTAGCATCATTGATCCTCCCGTAATTCTAAAATATGCGTCAACCCTTGGTTAAATATTTGTTTGACATGTTCATCATCTAAAGAATAGAAGACAATTTTTCCTGCTCTTCTATTTTTAACCAGATCCGCTTGCTTTAGGACTCTAAGTTGGTGAGATACAGCTGATTGGGTCATATTCAATAAAAATGCGATATCACACACACACATTTCAGCTTCATCCAGCGCCCAGAGTATTTTAATTCTTGTGGAATCTCCAAATACTTTGAATAATTCTGCGAGATCATATAGCGTCTCTTCCTGAGGCATTTTCTTTTTCACCTGTTTTACAATATCTTCATGAATCACGTCACAGTCACACCGTTCAATCGGTTGTACTTTATTAGCCATCTTATCACCTCATTTTTCTGTATGAACAGTTGAACAATCGTTCAACTGTTCATACAGGTATTATAGCTCAACTATTCTGGGTTTGTCAATAAATAAATGAATAATTGTTCATGTGTTCATATGATAAATCAAACTAGCACCAGCACAAAATTACTTCCAAGTTCACTGTATAGGATAATAACTGTTGCATAAAAAAAAGCTCATTATAAAAGATATAAACGAGCGCAACTTGTTAGAATATTTTTAAAGCGTATCCCTATCAACATGATTGGGGTCTTTTTAAAATCACATCTTAAATCTCCCATATTTAATGAATCGCCTTTATTAACAAATCACTTCCCAATATTTTTTAAATCCTTCTCCTTTTGTGTTATCGTTTACCATCTGACAAAAAGTCTACCTAAAATAATTGTATTGTTATCATTGCTGTTTTTATCTTAAAAGGTTCTTTTTAAATCGATTGTCCAGCTTATAATCAAAATCTATTTTTATTCTTTGATTTCTCTTTTATTTTAATCTATAATTCTTTTTTTTTCAATAACAAAAAAAGCAAGGCTCCCAAAACTGGAATTCCATTTTGAGCGCCTTAATTCATTACTCTTTATTCATAATTGCTGCTGTCATTTCAATATTGATCATTTCTATTCAATAAATTCAATTTTTTCCAATACTTCAGTTATTTTTTTCATATCCAATGGTTTGTTGGCATAAGCATTGCACCCAAAATCAAAGGCTGACTGAACAATATTCGAATCTCCTAAGACTGTAGTCATAATAATCTTTGCCTTTTCTTTTTCTGGCAGGTCCTGCTGTTTTTCTAAATCCCTTATCGTTTTCAGAACTTTTACTCCGTCAATTTTTGGCATCATGATATCCAAACAGATTAAATTGTAGGGTGTTTTTTCCTGAACATTAAGCATATAGGCATCGATTGCTTCAAGCCCGTCCACCACTAAATCGCACTCCCCATACTTGCTTAAAAATTTGCTTAAAAACTTACGACTTACCATATCATCTTCCGCTATTAAAATTCTTTTCATCCCACTTTCCTCCTAAACTTTATCTTGTTTTATCATGAGCCAAATTTCTTCAATCCGCTGCAAATACTGGGGTATGTTTTCCAATTGATCCTTGCGAATCGCCAATTCCAGCTTAAAAACTAGATTTTTTAATCCTATTGCGTTTATTTCATCAAAATATTGTTTTAATTGATGAGCCACTACCTCTATCATCACAAAATTTCTATCACTGAGAAGTACTTTGAGCTGTGTTATTTTCTGATTGATTTCTTTTCTTGTTTTTCCATCTAGAGTTGCCGATATATTTTCATTCTTTTCTGAATTTTCGAAACCATTTTTATGATAACGTTCAACTCGATCTCTTATCATGGCCAGTTCATTAGTATCTTTATTAGTTAAATATTCACTAAGGAAGTTTTTCATTTGATTCCGATCCACCGGTTTTGATAAATAACTGTCCATGCCACTGGCTCTGAATATCGTCTCATCCCCTTTAAGTGCATAAGCTGACAATGCAACGATCGGGGTTGCTTCATTTAATAAGAGATCTAATTTTTGAAGATCAAAATCATCTATATCCTCTAATTCTTTTTTTCGTCGGATAATTTGCGTCGCCATTATCCCATCCATCACCGGCATTTGAACATCCATCAGAATCAGATCGTATTTTTTTTTCCCTGACAATAGAACCCCTTCTTTTCCATTTTCAGCCAAATCCGTCTCAATTCCAAAACTCTCCAGCATTTTACACATAACAATCTGATTGACCCGGTCATCTTCTACTAATAAAATTTTACTGCCATTAAACCTGATCTCCGGGACACTTTCTTTTATTTTTACTCCTGTTTTATTTGTAGATCTCATTGGAATATGAACAGAAAAAGTGCTTCCTGAACCAAATTCGCTGACAAAGCTAACTTTTCCATCCATCATATCGGTTAACTGCTTGGTGATTACCAATCCGATACCTGTGCCTCCGTACTTTCTTGTATGAGAGCCATCAATTTGACTAAAACTCTTGAAAAGTTTTGAATATTTACTCGGATCAATTCCAATACCTGTGTCTTTCACATCAATATGAAGCATCACTTGATCTGTCTTTTCAGAAATAATCTCCTGATTGACAATCAATTTAACTGACCCTACATTAGTAAATTTAATAGCATTACTCAGTAGGTTATTTAAAACCTGTTTAAGGCGTCTGCTATCACCAATAACAAATATTTTTGGCACATTTTCATAATGAACACTTAAGCTTAATCCTCTTTCCATCGCATGATTTTGATGCATTTTCATGGTCGATTCAATCAGGTCAATGAGATTAAAACTCATTGGTTCAATCATCAATTTTCCTGCTTCAATCTTAGCAAAATCCAAAATATCATTAATGATATCTATCAATGAATGGACGCACCCTTTAGCCGTTTCTAAGTTTTCCTTCTGTTCATCAGAAAGAGTTTCCATCATGGTAAGATCAATCATACCGATAATACCGTTAAGAGGTGTTCTAATTTCGTGGCTCATATTTGCTAAAAATTCACTTTTCGCACGATTGGCTTCTTCAGAGCGTTCCATCGCAGATTTCAATTTTATTTCAGTTTGCTTCTTAGCATCGATGTCCCAGGTAAGCACTGCAATATGATCTGGTTCAGGACTGCAAATAGATGCTTCCACCCATCGTTTCAACCGTTCTGAATAATATTCTTCAACATTAATATTTTTACTTTCATAAAGTTCTTTATTAAAGCATTTGAGAAGCTTACTGATTTCTTCTGGATCAAGAAAGTTTGTCTTAGTAACCCGATGACCAATAACCATATTGCGACTAGTACAAAATAGTTTTTCAGTTGCTTGATTCATTTCAATCAGCTCTGCATCGATGATTGTCTTGTTATCATCATAAACTGCTTTAAAATATGTAATACTGCTGTCCAGGTTTGTAAATAATGAAAAATACTTTTCCTGACTTTTTCGAAATAGTTCTTCGGCACATCGTTCATCATGAATATCAAGAAATAGACCAATTATTCCAGCGAATTCACCATTTTTTTCATAATAAGGATTTCCCATTCCCCTGAAAATCCGATAGGTTTCATCGGATGCCGATAATTCAACTTCAATATTGAAAGATTTCTCCATCAGAAAGGATTCATTAAAGACCTGATAAAGCCGTATATATTCAGAAGGTTTCATATGCATCTGGAGTGCTTCCAAAAATGATCCCTTATCGATATTCATATAGGATTTTAATGTTTCATTAAAAAAATCACATTCATGATTTTTATCTATTTTAAAAATCATCATCGGCAAACTATCTAATGTTATCATGCAAGCATTTCGGGCATCTTTCAAACTTTTTTCATAGTAAATTGTTTCAGTGATGTCTTCTATCGTCATGACAAACTCCATTTTTCCCTCAATGATGCTTATCATAATGCTGGTATTTAAGAATATTAGATGTTCAACTCCATCTCTGATGTATTTGAAGGGAACCAAATTTTCATTTACCGCTATTTCATCTTCAGCCACCTTATTCATTGCATTTCTTATTCTGCAGAAAGTACAGTTTAATGAAGCGTTGCAACCACCTTCATAACTGTTCACACACCCAAAAGCATCTCCGAAACCTTTTCCAATCACTTTGCTGTTATCCATTCCAAATATTTTTAGAAATGCCTGATTAGTTACACGAATGATTCCGTTTATATCAGTGACGACCATGGCTGTTGGCATCAGTTGAAATATTGTTTTATAATTATTACGTTCTTTCTTAATTAATTCTTCTGCATGAATAATTTTTGAAATATCCCGAAAGACAATAACGTTGCCGATCTCTTCTTCAGTATCTGAAAATACAGGTGATAAACGGGCTGACAAGTATTTAATTTCACCATCGGGTCTAACGTAATAAGACTGGGATGGGAGACCGATACTATGATTGATTTTTCCAAAACGAATGGGGGCCTTTCTTCCATGACGATAAATTTTAAAGACTTCAGTAAATGGTTTCCCAATCAATTCAGAAGAAGGGCTCCCTAATATTTCAACAGCCATGACATTAATAAAATCGACACATCCATCAAGCCCACTGGTCATAATGGCGTCTCCAGCACTATAAAGAGTGGAAACTAGCCATGCCTTATCTTTAGATTCCAGTTGTTCTTTAATTTTTTTCATTCGACCCTCCATTTACCTGTATAATTTTCTAATTCATGATTTTTTCTCCCAACAGCCCTATTTTCTCTTCTTAAAATTCAATCTTTTAAACGCATTTTTGATAGACTGAAGGCATCATGTATTTAAATTTTGTTGTTCGCAGATCAATGGATTCAGAGTGACCGATAAATAGATAACCGCCTGGTTCGAGGCAATCATACATTTTTTCAGAAAGTCGATCCTTTGTCGGTTGATCAAAATAAATCATCACATTGCGGCAAAATATAACATCTAATTTTTGACTAAATGGAAAAACAGGATTCATTAGATTGAACCGACGAAAGATCACATTATCCCTAATTTCGTCACTAACCCTAACAAAATTATCATCCTGACGTACAAAATATTTTAATTTCCAAATTCTTGGGAGGGGTTCGATATCTTCACAACTGTATATTCCTTTTTTAGCAGTTACCAATACTGTAGTTGAAATATCAGTTGCCAAAAGACTAGTATTCCATAAATGTGCGTCTTTTTCAAAATACTCCTTCATGATACAAGAAAGGGTATACGGTTCTTCCCCAGTTGAACTGGCCGCACACCATAATCGGATATCATGCTTTGCCTCATTTTCTTTCGTTTTTTTTATATCAGGCAACACGGTGTTTTTAAAATACTCAAAATGATCTGCTTCTCGCATAAAATAAGTATGATTGGTAGAAACTTTATCAATCAATACCGAACTTGCCCCTCCGGTTTTATCGTTGATCAGATAATGGTAGTATTCCGAAAAAGAATCAAAACCCAATTCAATAAGCAACTTACGCAGCCGCCCAACAAGAAGCAGTTCTTTATTTTTTTTTAAGTTAATTCCAGACTCCTTATAAATATAAGCGGTCAAGAGCGCATACTCCTCTTTCGTAATTTCAATCATTCGTGTCACCTCTCATAATTTTCAATTACACTTATCTAATATTTCCCAAACTCATCATCATCCAGACGAATTCGTTTTTCAGAAGGGATCTCTGTTTCCTTCTTTTTGTTTCTAATAATTGCCTGTTTATTCTCCTCTTTCATTTTATCAAACATTCGTATCATTTCAGAATTTAATTGATCATAACTTCCGCCTTCCAAAAATGAACTTCGTCGAAGTCTAAAACGTGCAACCTGTTCTTTCAAAAGCTCTGCCTGACTAGCCAGTTCTTCGCTGGCTGCTGCGGTTTCCTCTGAAGTCGCAGAAGTAGCCTGAACAACATTAGAAATCTGAACGATCCCTTGATTAATCTGATCAACCCCAATTGCCTGTTCATTTGAAGCTACTGAAATATCATTAATAAGCATGTATACTTTCTCTATCGATTCTACAATCTGATTCAGGGCTGTTGCTGTTTCATTGGCAATTTTGGTGCCTCCTTCAACCTTCTTGATTGAACCTTCAATAAGTGCTGTGGTTTCTTTTGCCGCATTCGCTGAACGTGCTGCCAAATTTCTGACTTCTACCGCCACCACTGCAAATCCTTTACCATTCTGCCCCGCTTTAGCAGCTTCTACAGCAGCATTAAGTGCCAGAATATTTGTTTGAAAAGCTATCTCATCAATAACTTTAATAATTTTATAAATATTGTTGGATGAATCACTAATTTCTTCCATTGATCGTAACATTTGCTGCATATGATCATTTCCGGAAATTGCATTATTTTTTGTATTTTTAGCTAATTCATTGGCCTGATTTGCATTATCTGCATTTAAACGTGTCTGCGATGCAATCTCTTCGACTGATGATGTCAGCTCTTCCACCGAACTTGCCTGTTCAGTTGCACCCTGAGCTAAAGAAATACTTGAATCCGAAACCTGTCGGGAACCGGAAGATACTTGATCGGTGGCCTCATTAATATTGTGCAAAACTTCATTGATATTTGTCAGCATTTGATTATAAGAATCTGCCAATATTCCCATCTCATCCTTAGTATGAATATCAACAGTTACGTCCAAATCTCCATCCGCCATTTTCTTGGATGCCGCCATCATTTTACGAATGGGTTTTTTTATCGTCGATGAGACAAAGAAACCCAGACAAATCGAAAGTGTTATTCCAATGACAATGATTATTATGGTCATAACCGTTGATGAGTTAGCAATTGCGTTATTATTTTTTGATGTATCTTCAGCAGTTTGAAGTTTTATTTCAATTGCACGGTTTATATCATTGTTAATAACTCCGCGTGTATTTGTATAATCACTGCCATTTTTAAGCGCTGCCGCCTCAGGCTGCTTTCCCTGTTTTGCAAGCGAAATTACTTCCGAGACAAGTTTATCTAAATTTTCTTTTTTAACCGTAATTTCTTCTATCAGTTGTTTTCCTTCCTCAGATACCAAAGTCGTATTAATACTGCTTAAATAGTCATCAAACGATGCGCTATTTTTCTGAATGCCGGTTTCAAGTGTGGCTATTTCTTCCTGGGATGTTGCTGTCGCAACATCATCAATACTTGAATTTATTTCAGAAAAAGATTCGACGAGATAAATCAGTTCGCCTAATGGTACAGTCATCTTTTGATAAAGATATGTGTCCTGTTTATCCACGGTTGTGATATTGACTACACCAAGAATACCAATCCCCCCTGCGATTAAAGCAACAAGTAAAAAACTAAAAATCAATTTTGTCCCAATTTTTAAATTATTAAACCAATTCATTCTTTTTTCCTCCCATATTGATCTTCATTCAACGTTTTTTCGAATTCATTATGCATTAGTACTTTTTCACAATCCAACAATAGTATTACTTCATCACCAACTTTACCGATGTTTTTGACAAATTGGTTCGAAATTCCGGTGCTCATCATGGGTTTGTCGTTAATATTATCGTCAGCAATCGTAACAACTTCTGAAACACTGTCGACGATTAATCCTACAGTATCTGCTTCTATATCAGTGACGATAATGCAGGTTCGTTCATTATAATCAACAAAAGTTTTACTAAAACGCAATCGCATATCCATGATTGGAATAATTCGGCCTCGTAAATTAATGATGCCTCGGATATAATCCGGTAATTCTGGAACTTCCATGTATGGCAGTATTCCAATAATCTCTGTAACGTAGCCAATCCAAATTCCATAGGCTTCATCTTCCAATAAGAATGTGAGATATTGTCCCTTTTGATCAATTTCTTCATCAAAAATATTCACTGCTTCATTATTCATCTTTTATTTCCTTTCATAAAAAGCTATTGGATACGTAATCCTGTGAGCCCCCCTATATCCATAATCAAACTGATGCTCCCGTCAGCCAGAAGGGTACATCCAGCTAATCCAAGAATTTTCTTCGTGGATGTTACATAATGGGGAAGGGATTTCACCACCACCTGTTGTTGTCCCAGAAGTTCATCTGCAAAAATACAAATTCGTTTTTCATCCTGTTCCACCATAATAAGAATGCCTTTTAATAAATCAGTTTGACCATTTTTTATTTTGTAATATTCATACAATCGCAAAATCGGATAACATTTTCCCCGAATCATGACCATTTCATTATTATCCGGATCTCTAAAACAATCACCTGCCTGAGGTCTGAAAGATTCTGAGATTGTGGCTATGGGTATCGTATACCGAGATCTGCCTACACTAATGTTCATACCTTCGACAATGGCCAAGGTTAATGGAATTTTCATCGTAATGGTGGTTCCAAGATCCGGTTCGCTGTCAACCAGCACGACTCCACCGATACTTTCTAAATTTTTTACCACCACATCCATACCAACACCCCGGCCGGAATACTCTGTAATTGCCTCATTTGTAGAAAACCCCGGTAGTAAAATGAGTTTATAAATTTCCCGATCCGTCATTTCTTCTGCTGATTTTTCTAAAATTCCATTCTTTTTTGCCTTTTCAATGATTTTTTCTTTTGAGAGCCCCTTCCCATCGTCTTTCACAACAATAAGAACATCACTACCCATATTTTTAGCTTCCAGAATAATATGTCCAACTTTATCTTTTCCTTTTGCCAGTCGCTCGTTCTCGTCTTCAATTCCATGATCTATAGAATTCCTGATCACATGCATCAATGGATCCGAAATATGTTCAATGATATTTTTATCGACTTCAGTCTGTTCACCAATAAATTCCATGACTATTTCTTTGTTTAGTTTCTTACACATATCCCGGACAATTCGGTTCATTTTCATGAAAGTATTTGATAACGACACCATCCTTATGGCCATCACCATATCCTGAAGTTCTTCAGTAATTTTATGAAGCTCTAAAGATGCTTTATGGAAATTCTCAGATTCAATATTTTCGACTTCCGGACTTTGGGTAACCATCGATTCAGATATTACCAGTTCACCCACCAAATTCATAAGTTTATCAAGTTTATCAACATTTACACTAATCATGGCTTGACCATTAGCACTATTTCCATTTGAGCTATTGAGTTTTCCTGTCACTTCATTTGATGCAGGCTTTGATTTTTTATCCTCAAATAAATCAATCAATGGCGCTTGCGGTATCGCTGGCTTAGCAACTTCCAATTCTTTCTGAAATGCTTTCAAAGCCCTTTCATCCACTTCTCGGACGGATAATCGATCAGCAAAAATGCACTTATCAAAATAAGCTTTAATCATTTCATAACCAACATCCGACTTCATATAAACTTCAAACCCCATCTCGCGAATTTCAATTGCAGTCTCGGGATTGTCCGCAATATCAGCTGGTGAAAAATAAATTTCCTCTACCATATCCATTAGTCCCAAAACCAAAGTGTACGCACGGATATTTTCCATCATGCAATCATCTTGAAAAAAAACAAGAGCATGAAAGCAAGCACTTAATGATATAGCTGGATTTTTTTCCTGAGGTATATAATATTGTTTAGCTTTTGTTTCCTTTGGCTTATCCATTATTTCAGCTCCGCCAAATTCCGCTTTCATTCCATCAAGAAAGATTTTCAAAGATTCAATCAAGGTTTCAGCATCACCATCCGGTTCATTTTTATTCGTAATTTTTTCGACTTCAATTTTTATAAAATCAACACATTCCAAAACAAGGTCAGAAATACCTGAATAATCCAGCTGTTCCGGCTTTTGCTCTCTTATAAAATAAAAAACATCTTCAACGGTATGGGCCACCTTTTCAATCGTATTAAAAAGCATCATTGCCGACGAACCTTTAATTGTATGCATAAAACGAAATATCTCACTGATATTTTCAGCACTGAAGCCACCCTGTTTTTCGCTACTGATAATTGCTTGCTCCAATTGATCCAGCATTTGAGTTGTTTCAAAAATATAGATATCCATCATTGGTTCGTTTTCAAAATTTATTGACACTTTTTTTCACCTCCACATCCAAATTATTTATTCCCTTAAGTTAATAATCGGGATTTTTTTTTACAATATACATTACTATTACCCTTAATCACTTTAAATATTCATCAAATGTGTAGAGGTTAACATTATTATTACAAATGATGAAAGCGATTTAATAGTTCACTTTGGTCTCCCTGACTTCAAAAAAAACTCTTTTTTCGGATTAAATCATAAATTGATTTTACCGAAAAAAGAGTTTTAGTTAATAAATCATGCTTTCTATTTATAAATCTTAATTTTTATCATTTCCTTAATTGGAATTGTCCAATCATTTCTTTTAAAATCTGTGCCTGACTAGACAGTTCTTCACTCGCTGCTGCACTTTGTTCTGCAGTTGCCGAGTTGTTTTGAACAACTTGCGCCACCTGCTCAATCCCCATGTTGACCTGGGCAATACCAGAAGCCTGTTCATTCGAATCTTCTGCAATCTTTCCGACTAAATCTGTTACTTTGACAATTCCCTCAACAATTTTATCAAGAGCAGCTGCTGTTTCATCCGCAATCTTTGTTCCAGCTTCCACCTTATCAATAGATCCTTCAATAAGACCAGATGTTTCTTTGGCTGCTTCCGCACTTCGTGCTGCCAAAGTACGAACTTCTTCCGCAACCACGGCAAAACCTTTACCATGCTGTCCAGCCCGTGCTGCTTCAACAGCAGCATTTAAAGCCAGGATATTCGTCTGAAAGGCAATGTCATCAATGACTTTAATAATTTTTGATATGTCACTGGAAGATTTGTTGATTTCTGCCATTGAATTCTGCATTTCAGACATTTGTGCATTCCCTTTAGCAGCATATTCCTGAACATCCGTCGTCAATTCTTTGGCTCTATTTGCATTAACTGCATTATTCTTTGTCTGATCTGCAATTTCTGCAATTGAGGCTGATAACTCCTGTACTGAGCTCGCCTGTTCCGTCGAACCCTGAGCTAAAGACTGGCTGGCATCAGATACTTGATTTGAGCCTGCTGTGACCTGTTGGGCGGCATCATCAATATTACCCAACAGTAAATTTAATGACTTGATGATCTCATTAATTGCAATAGAAATGGCATTGAAATCACCATCGTATTCTCTTATATTTTCAACATTTAAATTTCCATCAGCCATTTGACCCGTAACATTTGAAATATCACTGATAACAAAGTCTAAAACTTTGCCAACATTATTGACCGACTGTTTTAATTTTTCAAATTCACCCTGGTATGAGCCATTAACAGTCGCTTTTAAATTTCCTACCAGAAGTAAAGGGAACACTTCAGAAACCTCTTTAAGCGGTTTCGAAACTTCTTCCAGTATATCATTCATGCCACCGATGAGTTCTTTCCATGATCCCTTGAATTTAGTTTCATCCGCTCTTATCTCCAGTTTTCCTTCGATGGCTGCGGTAGTGAGTTGTGTTGCATTCTCAATCAAGGTACCGATTGATTTTTTCACTAACCCTAAACTCAGTTCAATCGTTTTAAACTCGTTATTTATTTCAACTGTATACTCCCCAACTTCCGCAATATTCATATCAAAGTCAAAATCCCCGTCTGCCATATTCAGCAGATTGCTGGCCAATCTTTTTACTTCTCTTTCAGTATAAACATTAACACTCATCGTTGGGGTTGTATCATGAGATATCTCAACAAAACCTATTGAATCTCCATTTTTGTCCTTCATATCCACGGTATCCATTCTGTAAAACCTGTTCATAAATTCGAAAGGATACTCAGTCAAACCTTTTTCAAGAAGTCTTCTAATGCCGCAGTCTTCAGTGTTACACATGTCTAAATTGCATGTATTACAATCTACTCCGTAGATTGATTCCCGATTTTCTGCTGCACCAGTCAGTTTCATCAAATCCTCAAGCGTTTTATTAACAAAGATAATCTTCCTGTCTTTATCCATGGTTGTCACTCGGTAAGGTAGTGCATCAACGATTGCCAGATAAAGCTCCATCTTGCCAGTAATTGCATCCATGGTCGTATTCACATTTTCGATCAGCGTTTTATAATCACCCGAAAGCTCTTTGACATTGACTCTTTTATCAAAATTTCCGATTTTTGCTAAACCCGCAGTCGTGGCGGTTTCAGTCTCAAGTTGTTTAACAGAATTGCTGATAGTCAGCAAACTCTTACCAAGTAAATCTTTTTCGGAATTTGGCAATATTTCAACCGATAAATCTCCATCCGCCATCTTCTTTGCAGCAATAGAAATAGTTTTGATATTCTCAGCGACTGTAGTAATCGCTAAACCCAGATCACCTAATTGATCATTTGAATTTTGAATATTTACATCAACATCTATATCTCCTGTTGCAAGCCTATCAGCAGCTTCAGCAAGCTTTGATATTTTATTTGAAATGTTTGTCATTGCAAAAATGATTATGCCAATCATGATTACCAGACCAATTCCACCAGTTAACAGTATAAGGCTTTGAATATCGTCAAACTGATTTTCAGCAAAAAACAATATTCCAACCATTACTGCAAATAAAATTGCAATCGGTAATCCAATAGACAGAATCATTTTTGACAACAAATTCTTTCTTTTTTCCATTTCTCTCCCCTTTTTCTCCAATGTTCTCCCACTTTATTTATATTATTATTGTTTTTATGGTATTATCCGCATTTTTAATAATATTTTTTATTTCAGTGTATTGTATAAATGCGCACAGAATCATCAAAACGAAACGATATAATGATATCACCGTTGTTATTTGTTTTCAATCAATACATTTTAATCACACTTTGAGTTTTTGTCATTTTCTTAATTGGAATTGTCCGATCATTTCTTTTAACATTTCTGCCTGACCGGAAAGCTCTTCACTGGCAGCTGCACTCTGTTCAGCCGTTGCCGAATTATTTTGAACCACCTGAGCAACTTGCTCAATCCCCATGTTGACCTGGGCAATACCAGAAGCCTGTTCATTCGAATCTTCTGCAATATTTCCGACTAAATCTGTTACTTTGACGATTCCTTCAACGATTTCATTAAGAGCTGCTGCTGTTTCATCCGCAATTTTTGTCCCGTCTTTTACCTTTTCGATGGATCCTTCAATAAGACCTGATGTTTCCTTGGCAGCTTCCGCACTTCGTGCTGCCAAAGTACGTACTTCTTCTGCAACTACGGCAAATCCCTTACCATGTTGTCCGGCTCGCGCAGCTTCAACAGCAGCATTCAAAGCCAAGATATTCGTCTGGAAAGCAATGTCGTCAATGACTTTAATAATTTTTGATATGTCACTGGAAGATTTATTGATTTCAGTCATTGAATTCTGCATTTCTGCCATTTGTGCATTGCCTTTAGTTGCGTACTCCTGAACATCCGTTGTCAAGTCTTTGGCTTTGTTCGCATTCATAGCATTTTGTTTCGTCTGATCAGCAATTTCTGCTATCGAGGCTGATAACTCCTGTACAGAACTTGCCTGCTCCGTCGAACCTTGAGCTAACGCCTGACTTGCATCGGATACTTGATTGGAGCCTGCGGTGACTTGTTTGGCTGCATCATTGATGTTCCCGATTAAAGAATTTAATGTTTCAATAATTTTATTTAATGCATGAGAAACATCAGCAAAATCATTTTGCCATATTTCAACACTTTCAATATCAAGATCTTCATTAGCAATATTTTTGGTTACCTCAGATATTTTCGAGACAACCATGTTTAAATTACCGGCGGTATTATTGACCGATTGCTTTAGTTCATCAAACTCACCTTTGTACTCGCCATTAACATTCACTTGTAAATTTCCAATTGACATTTTATTCATGACATCCGCTATCTCTCGTGTTGGTCTTGCAATTTCTTCAAGAAAATTATTCATACCGCCAATCAGAGTCTTCCATGATCCGTTGAATTTTGTTTCATCTACCCGTGTATCTAGTTTTCCTTCAATTGCTGCAGTGGTTATTTTGGTGGCATCTTCAATTAGTTGACTAATTGAGCTTTTTACATGATTTAAATTTTCCCCAATTTCTGTAAACTGATCATGTAATTCAATCGTATATTCGTTTGCTTCAGCAATATTCGTATCAAATTCTAAATCACCTTCTGCTAAACGTAACAAATTCTTTTTCAACCGTGTAACTTCTTTATTGGTATAGACACTTCCACTCATAACTGATGTTAAGTCTGAGCTCATTTCTATATAACCTATGTTTTCGCCCTTTCTATTTTTCACATAATTTGTATTTTTTTGGTTATAGCTTCCTTCGAATTCAAATTTCATTTCTGTAATTCCCTTAGAAATTAATTGATATATAGCACAGGCATCAGTACATTCTTTTGAATTACAAACCGCTATGTTAAATTCACAGCAGTCTGTTCCATAAACCGATTCTCGATCTTTAATAATACCCGCGGCCTGCAATTTTCCTTCCAATATTTTATTTATAAATGCCCATTTTACATCCAAGTCTGCAACGAGAATTGGATTAGGAATCGCATCAAGCATTGACTCATACCAAAATATCTTATTATCAGCATTATCTATTGTCTGATTGACGTTTTCAATTATCTTTTTATAATTCCCTGTAATTCCAATTGCATTACCTTTTTTATTAAAAATCCCCCTACCGGTTAAATCTGAAAGCATCGCCGTATCTGTTTCAACTCGTTTAATGGAATCTCTTATTATTATCAAATTCTTCCCAATTAGATCTTTTTCAGATATTGGTTGAATATCAATTGCTAAGTCTCCATCTGCCATCTTCTCTGTAACAATCGATTGAATTTTCATATTTTCCGCAATTGATGCAATCGCCAAACTCAGTTCGCCTAATCGATCTCTTGAATTTTGAATACTCCTATTTTGTTCAATTGCAGTATCGCCTATTGCAAGCCGACTAGCAACTTCGGTTAGGTCGTTTATTTTAGTTGAGATTCCTTTTGATGCTAAAATGATTACTCCCATCATGATAACCAATCCGATTCCTCCGGTTATCCAAACAACACTTTGAGCATTTCCAGTATACAATAGTATCCCGATCATTAATGCGAATACGATTACAGTTGGAAGTCCAATAGACAGAACCATTTTTAATAACAAACTCCTGTTTTTTTCCATTTTTTTACCTTTGCCTTTCAAATTTTACTTTTTACTTTTTACTTTTTACTTTTTACTTTTTACTTTTTACTTTTTACTTTTTACTTTTTACTTTTTAATCCATTATTATTCAGACATAATCTGACTTTTTCTGTCTGTCAATAATTTTATCTTCGTTTAAATTATCTTTCGTTTTCTAATTTATCTGCATTATTAAAATGCACGTCGATCCTTACGATTTCATCATATATATATTATCACTGTTGCAATTAAATTTCAAGAAAAACATTTTATTCGCATTTAAAAAAGCGAAGTATCATGGTGTGATACTTCGCTTTGAGCTTTAGCTTATTTCCTTGATCGACAATAAATTTTATTTTCTTCGGTACGCTTCTGTACTAAAATGATTAACTAGCAAACCATCGATTTATACGTGTATAGTTTATCATTGCAACATTAACACGTCAACCCTTTCTTTATACACACATAGCTTAGTATTGATAATTCCTTGTTTATGTGGTTTAATTAATTGATTTTATATTATCGAAACGGAGAAACTATGAGTGTTAATAAAGCAAAAACAAACAAACAACTTATTTATGATACTGCCAAAAATCTTTTTTTTACTGAAGGCTACCAGGTAGGCTTTCGTCGCATTGCTCAAGAAATAGGTATCAGCCAAGGCTTGATCACCTATCATTTCAAGACTAAGCGCAATATTGCCATCGAAATTTATAAAGAAGACTATCAGATTTTATCAACCTACCTCAAATATATTGTTAATCCTGATGAAGATATTTTTTTATACATTGTCAGTTTTTATAATCTCAATTCGCGCATAAATACAGCCAATCCTGAAAAGCTCAATTTTGTCAAAATGACTCAATCGGATAATATTAGCTGTGAAGCCATTTACGCAAGTAGCTTTAAGCAGATTTACCTTAAATTAATTAACCATATGCAGCCAAACAGCTATGATCAAGAAAAAAATCTCACTCTTTTTTTAGCAACTACCTATTCTACTTTTAGTGCCATTCTACAAAAGCAAACTGAAAGCTTTGATTTTAGTGATGAAGAATCGCTGATCCATTCAGTTGATTTAATGTACTATTGTCTGGGATATGATCGAAATCCGAAACGCACGACTGACATTATTCAAAAGGCAAAAGAACGGGTGGATTCCTTGTTTGCCAAGTATCCCCACCTGTTGGATATTCACCAATATTTTATAAAATAAAAACAATACAATTATTATCTTATTTAAAATTCTCTGGTTTCATCGGATATTTTGAACATTTTCGGGCTTCTTCCATAAATGCCAGTGAATTTTCCAAAGGTGTACCATAAGCAGTATCACATCCGGTACAAATGGTATATCCCTTGGGGCTGTCCCAAGCCTTTTCACAGCATTCCTCAACTTTAGCTTTAACCTGCTCAGGTGTTCCCTGATGCATAATACTAATGGGATCAATATTTCCTAATAGATGTACCTTATCTCCAACTTTTTCCTTAGCCACGCTTAAATCCACCAAATTATCAAGACTAAGAATTTTATACCCGCATTCCACCATCTCTTCCAATACTTTTGTTGTATCACCGCAAATATGACAGCAAATAGGTCCCGGCTTAACCGCCTCGCATCCTTCTACAAAACGCTGGGAATAAGGCACTACAAATTCATGAAACATTTTCTTTGTCAGAATTGTGCCTGATGCCACTGGATCAGCTATTGAAACTCCAAAGCCCTCTTTTAAAAATGGCTCTGCCAGTTGCAGTAAGGCCTGGGTGGTAAAATCCAACAGTTTATGTACTTGTTCAGGTTTTTTATGGAGAGCTTTTAAAAGCTGTTCTGCACCTACTAACGCAGATGCACAGGTAAAAGCGCCAGTAAAGCCCATGCCGCATTTTACCTCATCGCCCAATTCATCTCTTAATATCTTCACCGCTTCAAAGGCTTTTTTCGCAGTGGGATCTGTTTTCACTGTAACACGATCTAAATCCAACATACTCAAATCCATAATATTTTTAATGGGATGTTCCAGAATTGCCGGTTGCTGATGTTCCGGATTAGACATTTTAGCTCCAAAAGCTATTCCCATGCCATGAAGTCCATATTTAGCGGTTACCCCATCGTAACCAAAGACTTCATATATTTTTTCTTGAACATCGGCAATAGAACGGGCATTCTCCTGCTCCTGTCTTCTCGTCCAACCCAAAAGTGAATGGGCAGGAGCACCGTAAAGCATACTAATCGGCATTCTGTCGACCGATTCCCCTTTTACCAAAGCCTGAGCCCTCTCAATAGGGGTCATTAAATCATCCTTGTGCATTATACATACCCTCCTGTTTTTTCATTATAATAATTTTGTCATTGCCAAACTCCGAAATACCAATCGCTCTAGAATTGATGTTTTTTTCTAAGCAGCCATCAATACTCAACCCATTTTTCAAAATAACTTTTTTAAAACTTCATTGCCTTAATAAATAATTTCTCGTAACCGGCCAGACTTGATAGTTCAATATAGCTGACTTCATCGACTATTTTTTCGCCGTTTGCTCTTTCTTCTGTAGATAGCAAACAAAGATATGCTCCAGATTTCGAAGTATTTCCCACATAAGTGATCACATCTTCCAATTCACTGGGAATTAGTCCGGCACCGGTTAAACTTTCTGCTTTTAAATTAGCACCAAACTGACCTGCAACCATGACCTGATCGATTTCTCTAAAAGTCATTTCATTTGCCTGAACCATTGCCTGAATCCCGGAAAGAATCGCTCCTTTTGCAAGCTGCACCTGTCTGATATCCTGCTGGGTCAAATAGATATCATTTTCCTGATCAATAACAAAGTGTTTTTTACCCGCCACTTTTTCTACCAGCGGATGATCAAGCAGTCTTCCGCTTTTCTGTAATATGCCCGTTCTGTTGAGTTCTGCCACAGCGGAAAGCAGTCCGCTGCCACAAAGACCTTTTGGTTTTTCGTTCCCAATCACGGAAATCTCCACACTGATATCAGCACCATCACCTAATAGTTTTACCTCTTCAATAGAGCCATTGGCTGCTCTCATTCCACAGCTGATGTTCATTCCCTCCAAAGCAGGACCAGCGGCACAGGAACAGGCAGAAAGTTTTCCACCCTTTGAAAGCACCATTTCCCCATTGGTCCCGATATCAATAAACAGAATGTTACCGGGATTCTGCTGAATGCTGCAGGCTAAAATTCCCGCTGTAATATCTCCGCCGACAAAAGCCGAAACTGAAGGCAGACAGTATACCAGACATTTTTTTGATACCGGCAATTGCAAATCATTTATTCCACTTAATATCAAGGGGCCTCTAAATCCTGGTGTATAGGGGGCCGTTCCCATTGATGAAGGATCAATTCCGGCCAACAGATGAATCATCGTCGTATTGCCGCCCACTGTAATTTCATAAATATCATTGGCTGTTAAATCATACTCCCTGTAGCATTCTGCAATGATCTTCGCAATTAAATTTTTCAAATCTGTCAATATCGTTTTTTGCTGAATTAATGTCCCGTTTTTCTGGGTCATGGCATAATTTATTCTTGTAATTACATCCTGTCCAAAGATTTTTTGTCCGTTTAAACAGGACATGCTGGTCAGTTCACGTCCGTTTGACATATCAATCAGAGCGGCGACAACCGTGGTCGTCCCAATATCAATAGCGAGACCAAAAAGTCGATTTCTGGTATCTCCCACTTCCCGATCAATCACTTCATTGCCCGCCATAACAAGCGTATTGCCCAGTTCATCGAGGTGCTTGGAAATATATGGTTTTTTAGTAAATTCTTTTAAATAACCCTTGCTGATGATTTTCCCGATGACCTCTTCCGGTTCCAATTCAAGGGTTAGCTCACCCTTAACCGTATGCAGACACGCCAAACGCCATCCTTCGGCTGTTTCTTGCTCTGAAAAGAATTCTTTTTCGGCATCTGCGGGAATAACATTCCCCTTCAAAATTTTCACTTTGCACTTTCCGCAGCACCCCGCCCCGCCGCAGGGTGCATCGATTAAGCTCAGTCCGGTCATGAAATGATACAGATTATCCTCTGGATCACATTCATAAACACGATCTATATCGGCTCCGTTTTTTATAATAATTCTTGGCATCTTTTACTCCCATTAATCTGTTATAAGCTGACATTTTCCTGTTTTGTTGTTTCTACCATAGTTTGAATGTTAATTAAAGGTGTGGTAGTCGATAACCCACAAGCCGGTGCGACAACATCCGCCCCTTTTGTCATGGCGAGCTTCACCAGGCTTTTCACCTTCTCCGAAGATACTTCTCCCAATGCAAAACTGCTTACATTTCCCATTACCGCCATTTCCGGGATAAATGGCTTGATTTCCATAATCGGTACAATGGCATCAAAGCTGAAAATATTGCAGTGAAATTCCGGAAGAATTTGATAGACTCTTTTCAATTTACCACATATATGAACGATTTTTACCGGAACATCCACAGCATCTAAAACTCTGTTGACGTATTTTATGGTAAAATCTCTAAATATTTTAGGACCTAATATTTCACCTGTTCCGCTTGGCTCAGAAATACACACGACATCTGCCCCGGCCGACACTTGAGCCTTGGCATAGACAACCAAGTTTTCAACGATAAAATTCAGCAGTTTTTCCGCATCAACCGGTTTTTTACGGAATTCTCTCATTAAAACAGACATGTCCACTAAGGTACCCGCCGTGCTGACTGGCCCGGTCACATTGCCAATAATCGGCACATCCGTATTTTTAGCTTTTAGAATTTTGATGGTGTCAAGCACCACTTTCACTCTGCCGGAATTTACATCGATCTGTTTTAATAGGTTCACCTGTGAAGTTGATTTTAACGGAGAATCCACCACATGGGGCTCGCAGATCAGATCGCCCATGTTCACTTTTGCTCCCATTGCCTCGGCTTCCACCGTCATGCAAAAGGGCACTCCGTAATTTTCAAAACCACCAGCTTCATTCAAAGCATAGGTAAGCGCTGCCATTTTTTCAGAATCCATATGTGCTTCAGGCCAAAGGCAACCGGATTTCACCATAATATCCCTGGATATCATATTCATCATTCCACCTGGACAGATACAAGGCGGTTTATCAACCTCCTGTTTTCTCGCCACAGCCAAAAGTCTATCTTTTTGTGTAAATTTTCGCATTACTTAGGCCCCTAGTTCCAGAATAAAATATTCTTCTTCATATAATTCTACATCGTCAGATAACATCTGCAATAATTCTTCTTGGCTCTTCATAATTAATCGATCTCCTTTTTACAACTTTTTGTTATTCCAGTTTTTCAATTTGGCAAAGCAGTGCTTTAAAAATTGGGAATCCTGAAATCGGATCTCGATTACTAAAATCCGTCAGCTCATTTACATTGCTGTCTTGCCATTCCTTTACCTGAATGCCAGTACCGCCGCCCTGATTGACTTCAACCGAGCCTGAAAGAACATTTTCGGTTACTTTTGCCCAAAAATTCACTTCTCCTCTTTTCGTCTTAATCCTTACTTTGTCCCCTTGTTTAATCCTTCTTTCGTCGGCATCTTTCGGGTTGATTAAAACCTGTGGTTTATCCTGAATTTTCACCAGACTGGGAATACCTAAATGCTGTGAACGAAAAGTGGATTGGATTCTTGCGCCGGTATTGAGAATTAATGGGTATTCCTTAAAAGCCGCTTCATTGCTGTTTGGTCCTTCTATTGGATCAACATAAACCGGAAGACCTTCATAACCGTTTTTCTCCAGCAGAAAAGATCGAAATTCCACCTTCCCGGATGGTGTTTGGAAACCTGGCTGTCCGTCAGCACGGAGCAAACCTTTTTCGTACTTATTATATTCCACTGGCTTTTTAGGCAGCTGGATTCCATCTTCACTTTCTTTCAAACGCTCAAGAAGTTCCGGATTTTTTGCAAAGCCTCTGGTTAATATTTCTTCTTCGCTCTGGGGATAAAGATGACCGAAGCCCAGTCTTTTTGCCAATTCTCCCATAATCAAAACATCATTCTTCGCTTCCCCGACCGGTTCAATAACCTTCCTGCGCAACCGGAAATAACCGCCAGGATAACGCTGATAAGAATCGATTTCAAAATAGGTTGTTGCTGGAAGAATAACATCGGCAAAAAGGGCATCTTTTGTCATAAAGCGGTCGATCACCACCATTAAATCCAGGTTTTTATAAGCATTCTCAAAAATCTCCGGTTGCGGATAGGAGGTTAAGGTGGACGAGCCGTTGATGATCAGCCCTTTTACTTGGTATGGGTCGCCCTGCAACACGGCTTTCGGAAATTCCATAAAATGAGCACTCCCGATAAGTTCATAAAAAAGAGGATATTCTGCCGCTCCAAAGGGCTTTAATTGCGGACGGGGAATATCAACTGGGGCCATCGGAAGTTTTGGCGGCAAACCAATGATCAGCCCTCCGGGAATATCAAGATTTCCGGTTAACGCCCAGAGAATAAATACCGCCCGAATATTCTGAACACCGCTATTACTGTATTCAAGCCCAGTATAGGTACGTAAAGTAACTGGCTTTGATGTTACTATTTCACGGGCCAGAGCCACGATCTGTTCGTTGGGAACACCCGTGATTTTTTCTACCGCTTCCGGCGTGAATTGTTCAACATAATTCTTTAACTCATCAAATCCCACCGTCCAGTTTTTCACAAATTCTTTGTCATAAAGATTTTCGGTGATGACTACATTGATTAAACCCAGAGCTAGGGCACCATCCGTGCCGGATCGTACCGCAATCCACTGGTCCGCACGGGTAGCAATATCGCTTTTCATTTGATCGATGGCGATAACTTTTTTTCCATTTTTCTGGGCATTAACAATCCGTTTAAACATAAACGGCGGAGAATCAGTAACCGGATTGGCGCCCCAGATGACGATCAGATTGCTGTTTTCAAAATCCGGAAGCAAACCTGTAGCCGGTATTCCAAAAGTTGTTAAAGGTGCCAGCAATCCGTAAGAAACATAACATAAGGATCCATCACTTGCGGCATTGGGAGAGCCAAACGCTTGGAGTAGATTTAAAGAGAGCATATCAACGCCATTATAGAAATCGCCCATGGCCTGTTCAAATGCGCCCCTGCCTGAGTGGCTGGCGATAGCCTGGGGTCCAAATGCTTTGCTTATGTTCTTCATTTTGTCTGCCACTAAATCCAGGGCCTCATCCCAGCTGGCTTCACGAAAACGTCCTTCTCCTCTTTCACCGATTCTAATCAGCGGTTTTTTTATCCGATCAGGCGAATAGACAATTTCAGGTGCCGCTTTCCCGCGTATACAGAGATTACCAAAAGGTGTATTTTCCGCAGCTTTTACGGAAATCAGAACGCCATCCTCAACCTCAGCCTGTATTTCACAACCTCCAGGACATACCCCGCAAATGGCTTTTTTAAATTCACTCATTATTTACAAAACCTCCTTTTACGCAAAATGACCGCTCATAATGCGGCCTTGTTCGCTATTTTTTGTACAATACTTTTTCTGCGGCTCTCGCCGCCTGTACCACTTGTCTGATATTCTCAAGCGGTGTCAACGGCGACATATCGCAATCTCCACTAAGGATAAAGCCCCCGTTTTTTCCGGCATCCAGACAATCCTGATAGGCAATCCGATATACTTCTTCCGGAGTTCCTTCCATTAATACCGAACTACAAGGAATATTTCCCATAATAGCAACCTTATCTCCGTATTTTTCTGCAATATTTGCGGTCACAGTATCAGAGATATGCCATCCGTCTCCATATTCCTGTTCCACTAAATCCAATCGGTCATCATATTTCCCACAGGTGTGAATCACTAATTTTGCTCCGGCATCATGAATCCGTTTGTTGAACCTTTTATTGCTTTCCCAGCAGCATTTTTCATAGGATTTTCTGGAGATGCAATAACCGCTGAAGTTTGGCATCGGCGACCACAAATAATCTACGCCTGCATCAATTAATTTCTGTGCTCCCGAAAACACCATGTCTTCCATGGTATTAGCCAGCGTTATGAACAGATTCGGATTTGTTATCATGCTTTTAAAGGCATTTTTCCCGCCCATCATATTTAAAGCAATGGAAGCTGGATTCAAAATAATGACATAAGCCGGCTCATCAGGCTGTTCTCGCCGCATAATTTCCAATGTTTTTAAACCCCCCTGCAAATTCATACATTGATCGGGATCATATGGTTTAAGTTTTTCAATATCTTCCAGACAATGGATCGTATCTTCACCATTTCCTGATGCTACCCCACCGCTGTTCTCCATATGCCCGGCTATCATTGCTGGAACCAGAACATAATTTCCACAACACAATCCATCAAAGCCCAATTTTTCTCGTGTTCCCATAACACATTCTGCCCACTTTTCCGAGCTTGCAAAAATATCCATCATCGAATATCCGTATTGAGCAGCAGAGAAAGTTACTGCATTTAACATAACCGGGATATAATCCGTTCCTTTGTGCTCAAGTATATTTTTTGTAATTTCACGTTTGTTTAATTGGCCCATTGTTATCCTTCTTTCTCAATTATATTTCTATGTCGTTTTTAACAGCGTCTCTACCAAGCGTACTGCCCCAATTGCTGAACTGGAATATCCGTCTGCACCAATTGAATTTGAAAAATTCTGTGATACCGGCGCTCCTCCAATAATGATTTTTACTTGCTTGCGGATGCCCTTTTTTTCAGCCAGTTCTATCACCTTCTTCATCTCTTGCATGGTTGTGGTCATCAGCGCCGACAAGGCGATCATATCGGCATTCTCTTCGATAACGGCGGCTACAATTTTTTCGCTTGATACATCCCGTCCAACATCCACCACCCGGTAGCCATAGGTTTCCAGCATAATCTTAACTAAATCTTTTCCGATATCATGGGTATCTCCCTGAACCACTGCCAAAACAATTCTACCCTGGTTATCATCCTTTTTCGCCTCTGGTAAGTATTTTCTGAATTCCTCGATCCCGTTATTCATGGCATCGGCACAGACCAGTAATTCCGGAATGTAGTATTCTTCTTCATCAAATAGTACACTTGCCCGTTTCATTCCGTCCACCAATCCATCCAGCATGCCTTCCTGGGGATCATATCCTGCCTGAATGTATTCCTTTACAATATTGACAACGCTGTCTTCTTCCATGTCTACGACACAATCTGATAATTTTTTTAGAAATTCTTCTTTTGTCATTTTTTATTTAATCCTTTCTCAATGTAAGATGCTGGGAAATGATACCAGTATGCAAACCCCACATGTTTTTTTTGATTTCATGCTAATTAACACTGGCTAGTCTAGCACAAAAACTGAATTTAAAAGACCCAAATATTTTTTAAAATTCTGCATTAAGCGCCTAACTCCACGGCTTCATTCTCCATAAGACTGTTCACCAGCTTCACCGCTTCTACAGCGTTGGCGGAATAACCATCAGCACCAATTTTTTGTGCAAAAGCTATGGAAATGGGAGCACCTCCAATGATTACCTTTACTGAATCCCGAAGGCCTTCTTCTTTAAGTTTTTCAATTACTTTCCTCATTCCTTGCATTGTGGTGGACATTAAGGTAGACATTGCAATGACATCTGCCGCTATTTCCTTTGCCTTGTCAACGAAATTCTGTAACGGAACATCTCTTCCTAAATCATACACTTCATATCCTGCTGCTTCCAACATAACCCTTACCAAATTTTTACCAATGTCATGGGTATCGCCTTCAACAACACCAATGACGACTTTATATTTTTCTTTAGCATCGACTTTCTCCAGAAGCGGTCGTAAAACACTTAAGCCATTGTACATGGCATCCGAACAAATCAACAGTTCGGGAATATAATACTCTTCCTCTTCATATAAAACGGCTGCTCTGTTCATCCCATCTACCAATCCTTTTAAAATACCTTCCAAAGCAGGATAACCTGCATCGATGTAGTCCTGGGCAACTCCTCCAACCAGCTCATCTTCCATGTCTACTACATTATCAGACAGCATTTGTAAATATTTCTCTTTTGTTATCATTTTCAATACCCTCCTTAGTTTTAGATACTGTGAAATATAAAACTTGAATCAATTTCCGGTATAACCATTTTTACTTAAAGCATTTCTATAAAAGCTGCCATTCTGGTATTTATTTGACCAATATCAGATGTGGAAAAATCCGTTTCCAGCGATATATAAGATTTTTCTTTCTTATCATTAACAAAACGTTTAATGCTTAGGGTTTCCACATTGTAAGTATGACAAGCCGTTAAGATCATGTCCACTACTCCGTCCACCTGATATTCATCAATCATGCGATCCAGAAGTTTTATTCGATTGGGGTTGGGTGTCATACAGGAACAACCAATCGCAAGGTATTTTTCAGCTAAAGCTTCATAAACATCCGGATTGCTTTCATCAACTAAATCCTCAACCGTTTTCGCTCCACCACAGCTTTCAAAAGCAACAACAACCGCACCATTATCTTCAATGGCTTTAATAACTTTTTCTGTTGCCCCGCCAATTGGACATCCGGTGATTAAAATACGGGGCTTTTTTGAATATTTCTTTTCTTCCTTGTATTCTGCAAGAACTTTTTTTCTAGTGTCATCTAATTTTTCTGGAATGAGCACGCGATTAAATTCGAACCCAGTGCCCATCATTACCTTGTATAAATCCTGACCCAGCATCGGTACCGGATCATATTTAGATAATTCATAGAATTCTTTTAATGCTTTTCGTTCTTTGTTTTTCACAACAATAGCTTCCTTGATAGCTTCCTCAGTGATAGTAACACCAAACTTTTTTTCAAGTGTTTCTTTTAAACGGATGATTTCTTTTTTCCAAAGTTTCAGACCCTCTTCGCTTTGACAATTGGGGAGCTCCATAACGTAAACCGGCTTGATCTCCCCAAGATATTCATACATTTTTTTCTTTCCATCACAGGTTGTTTCCCCAACCACCAGATCTGAAAAATAAAAGTATGGACATTTATCGGTTTTGCCAAATCCGTAGCTTGATTTAATAAGTGGGCAAAGATTTCTGGGAAGATCCTTTTCCGCTTCAGCAATTGTCTCATCTGAAAAGGCACAAAGACTGACGATTGCCGCTCCCATTGCCATCGCCACTTCTTGTGGAAAATAACCGCAGAATACTCCAATAACCGGCACGTTTTGATCTTTTATTTTTTTTACAGCCAGAAATCCATTTCTTCTTGCTTCCGCAAACTCCTCAAATACAGCAGGTAGTTCAGTTTGTAATTTCATTGTTACACTCTCTTTCATTTTTATTTAAATATTATCATCACTTAAATCAGCCACTCTCTTCAGCAATGGGTAGGTAAATTTGACAGCCATCTTCTCAGTAAATTTCGGGCCCACGATATTAACACTACTTGCAGGATCAGCATAGGACGCAATTGAAACTCCGACTTTCTTTGCTTCTTCAAAAACACGGTACAGATTATCACTGATGATTTCATCGCTAAAGCCCGATGATTCTGCTCTTTTACATTTAAAATCCGTCAGTTTTTTGAATTTCATTTCTTTTACTTCATCCATCTTATTTATCTTTTCCAGACCTCCTCATATTGAAAATTGCGAAATAAAAAAAATCTTGTTTTAATCGCAACCGCCGATCCACAAAAAAAGCTGGCCTGAAGATGCCAACCTTAATAACTATCCATTTAATCGGTTATTAATAAGCAGTTAATTAAACACATTGTTATTATTTTAACATATTTGATATTCAACAAACGCTAGAGTTTCTTAATATAACAAAGTGTAATATCATTTAATTCAATATAACTTTTTGTTATATTGAATTGTTATTCTTTATTAGTCAAATATATTATTCTTACTTTAATAGGTGTACATTTTTTCAATAAAAAAAGTTGCGCTGTCTTATATAAAGACAGAGCAACAATCATTTGTTTGATATCGTATAATTACCGATTTATAAATTGGTTCATCCAATTAAAATAGACTAGTATCCTTCAAAAATCCTGGCTAGATTCTGTTTATCCAGATTACTGCCGATAATACAGATAAAATCACCTTCAGCAGATGTTTCTGTAATTTGCAAATCACCATGAGTATACTGTAAATTTATGTAACCATTTTCTCCAGAAACGATCCCTTTCACTCGCAATATGGCCCCCTGAAAGATTTGTTTCATTTCCAATATTCGTTCCCGCAGATCATTTACTGTAAATATTCTCTTTGTAAACAAGGTAAGCGTATCAAATATTTCTTCAGCATCATGATGATGTTCATGTTCATCATGTTCAGAACCGCCGCATTCATGATGCTCGACACAGCTGTTCCTATTTTTGTGATTATTTTCGCAAAACAAAATTTTATCGATACTAATATGCGCCCACTCCTTCGAAAAAACAAAAGCATGCGGGTTTATCGACTTAATCAATTCACCGGCCTTCGCTGCCTTATCTGGAAAGGTCTCGCCATGACTAAGCACAATTACATCCGCATTTTTTATCTGGTCTTCAAAAAATTCACCAAAGTCTTCCAGATAGATTTCGAAAAACTCTGTATCGACCACCGTAATTTTTTTCTTTACCTTGATGTATTGATTAATCTGTGAATGATTACAGGCCTTAACAATATCTGAAAGTTTGGCAATGCCAGATGGTTCAATGATAATTTTGTCTGGCTTAAATTTGTCTACAATTTCCCTGATGGACGCCACAAAATCCCCTTGAAGACTGCAGCATATACACCCAGAATTAATTTCCTTTACTTCTACGCCGTCAGATTTCAACAAAGCGGAATCCACACTTATTTCACCAAAGTCATTTTCAATCAGTATAACTTTATCTTCTTTAAATGTTTCTCTTAAAATTTTTTGAATAAGCGTTGTTTTCCCCGCTCCCAAAAATCCAGAAACAATATATACATCTGTCGTCATATAATTCTCCCTATTTTGTCTTAGTGTGTACGCATTTCTTATCATTTCTTTTTTCTATTGAAAACACTTTGCTAATACTACGCAAAACTATTCTATTTCTTCAAAAGCTCAATAATTAAAATTATCTAAGTTACCATTTTCAAATTTATTATTGCATACTTGACAAATTTCTTCAAATTTTATTATTAAAATTACTATCTTTGAACGACGCAGTATGCGAAACGGGACATCACTTAAGGTTTGTGATGTCCCGTTTCTATTTCAAAAACTTTTCTCTATCCTTCTTACAGTTACAGTTCATACAATCATCATTTGTTAGTTTTAATCCATTGACATCTGAAACAATCAGTGCTAACGGTAAATTTCGCTCAATATTTAATCTTTGCATTTCAATATCAAAAAAGCGACGATTATAGAGACCAGTAAGATGATCGGATATGATACGGAGAAAAACATATCCGATGCTAGAATTTTCAATAACTTTTTTATAGATATCTTGTTTCATCTTTTTCCTGTATCCTGGCGGAATATCTATACCGGATACTAACCCATTGAAAACAGCAGAAATTGATGATATTATGTAATCATTCTTATTATAATATGATTGGAGGTATCGACATGAGTGACCAGCTATGTCAAAGTTGCGGTAAACCCATGGGTGAAACGGACAAATTATATGGTACTGAAAAGAACGGCGAAAAGAGCCAGGATTATTGCGATGACTGCTATAAAAACGGAGAGTTCACAAGCAATATCTCAATGAAAAGAATGATTGAAGTCAGTATTCCTTTCCTGATTAAAGAAAAACCGGAAATTCCGACTGACGAAGCAAGGGTAATAATGGAAGCATTTTTCCCAACACTAAAGCGTTGGCGAACGGATTAATCTTAAATAGTCTGAAATTACCGGGTCGAAGCGTGATTCTCAACCTGATGTTTGTTGATTTATTTACAGCTTAAAAGAGGGTGACAAAGGAAACTTCCGTTTCCTTATCACCCCCAACCTGACCAAGTTTTGATTCAATAAAAATGATTCGCGTTTTTTCCATTCAGCCGCATTAATTAAATATGAATGAACCTTATCTGAATTTCAAAAATTGCCTGATGCTTCGCTTTGTCAAATTTTTTCGTGCATAATAAAATTTTTTATTATTATATTTTTTTCAATACCATCGCGGTTCGGCATGGTGAATAGATGAACAGCCCCATAAATTCCGGATTCACCTTCAAGGGATGAGATTCATAGGTTTCGTTATGGGATATACGTTTAAATCCACCGAATAACGCTTCATCTGTATCCATAACAACCTGGAAGCGGCCATTTTCATGGACTGGTATTTCCAGCTCTGAATAGGACTCAGTTGGATGGAAATTAAAGATAAAAATGCAGTCTTTTTTCCTGTAGGCAATAATCTTTCGTTCCTGGTCCAGCCATAACAGCTTAGGCACCACGCTTATCAGGCCATTTTTTTCCATAAAAAGGATCATGGCTCCATCAAAATATTTGAGTTCTTCGTAGCGCAATGACGGATTGTCAGCAAGACTCCACTGTCTGCGGCAGTGCTTGTAACTGTGACCATTTTCCTCCCTGGGGAAATCGACCCACTCCGGATGTCCGAATTCGTTACCCATAAAGTTCAGATATCCATCAGAATTAGCAGATATCGTGATGAAACGGATCATCTTATGCAGTGCTATCGCACGATCAATGACAAGATTTTGGCTTTTCTTAGCCATTTGTGAATACATATCCTGGTCCGCCATGCTGAACATAAGCGTCTTATCGCCAACCAAAGCCTGATCATGTGATTCAACATAATTGATGCGTTTTTCTCCTGGTCGTCCGGTAGTCAACGCATACCAAAGTTCATTCATGTTCCAATCGTTGTCATTCAGCTTGATTATTTTAAACCAAAAATCCGGTATTCCCATCGACAAACGATAATCAAAACCGATTCCGCCATCTTCAATCGGTAGGCACATACCGGGCATACCGCTCATGTCTTCGGCTATGCTGATTGCCTGAGGATTTATTTCCTTGATCAACTCATTCGCAAATTGCAGATAGGTGATGGCTTCAACATCAGTATTTACGCTGAAATACTTACCATAACTATCGAAGTTGCTTCCCAGTCCATGATCATGATAGATCATCGAGGTTACCCCATCGAATCGGAAACCATCCAAATGATATTCTTCCATCCAGTATTTTAAATTTGACAGCAGGAAATGAATGACTTCATGTTTTCCGTAATTAAATAGTTTCGAATCCCAGGCGCTGTGATAGCCCTTGCTGCCAGTATGAAAGAACTGATAGTCGGTACCGTCAAATTCATTAATCCCTTCGTTGATATTTTTGACAGCATGTGAATGCACAATATCCATCAGAACCCTGATTTCCAAGCAGTGAGCTTTATCGATCAGAGATTTCAACTCATCCGGGGTTCCGAAGCGCGATGAAGCAGCAAAATAATTGGAAACATGGTAACCAAATGAACCATAGTAAGGATGCTCCATCAGGGCCATTATTTGAATCGTGTTATAGCCTAGCTCTTTGATTCTCGGCAGAATATTTTCCTCAAATTCTTGGTAAGTTGCGACCGCCTCTTTTTCCTGAGACATGCCAATATGCGTTTCATAAATAATCGGAGCTTTTGTGTGATCGCTTTGAAAATCAGAATCCTGCCACTTGTATTTGCGATAAGGATTCCAGATTTGCCCACAGAAATCGTAGCTATCCGGATCTTGTACCGCTCTATTGATATATAAAGGGATCCGGTCCCGACCATGGCCATTGTGTATAACATAAACTTTTACTCGGGATTCATGTTTCAATGACTCTTTCCCGGGAATAAATATTTCCCATACACCGTTTTCCTTCTTGACCAATTGATGAGATGTTCGGTCCCAGTTATTGAAATCACCAATTAAGAACAACGCATCTGCAGCTGGAGCCCATTCCCGGTAATACCAACCTTTGTTCGTACAATGAAAGCCAAAATAATTGTACCCGTTGGAAAAATCTTTGAAGCTGTCACCTTCACCGAGAAGCGCTTTTTTTACATCCCGATAGCAATCTATTCGCAGTTCCAAATCCCTCTTGTAAGGATTTAACCATGGGTCTATATCCAGTATTCCGAGTTCAACTTCGGGTGCTGACTGGGCATGTGAATCCGGTATTGTTCCCTTTGCCTGTTCGCGACTATTTTTCTTGACAATAACTTCCTTTTCTCGCATACATATTTCCTCTCACTTCATCATTGGAATATTAGCAAATTAAATTCTAACCAGTGCCGTTTTTTATATGAATACTATTACCTGGGAACTAATCTTGTCTTTAATATTACCACATAACTACATTCATTCTAATTCTTATTTTTCACTTCCTAATTTTTGCATTATCCTTGATATAGTTCAGTCAATTTCTAATATTTTACAAGATAGATGGAGATACAGCATTTTATCTTTATCATCATAGTCAATACCGGTCAGTTCTTTCAGTCGCTTCAAACGGTAAACCATTGTCGCCTTATGAATATACAGCTCTTTCGCCGTTTGCGTTGCATTTCTATGATTGTCCAGATACGTTTTCAAAGTTAGGTAATAATCGGTTTTTTTGCGCCTGTCATAGTTTTTGAGCACGGTCAGTTCAGGTGCACATAATAATTCTGCCGGCATTTTATGACAGGCTTCCTGAAGCAGATAATTTAATGCGTAGTCTGCGAATTTGTGACACCAGATGGTTTCATTTCTCTGAATACCCTGATTCACTGCAATCTCAGCCTGAAGATAATAAAACGACAACTGCATAAAGTTGGAACAGAGATTGCTGACGCCAAACCGGAAATTGCAGTCGCGAATAAAAAGAATGAACTCAGCAAAGAACTTATCAAGAGACGGATAGATACTTTCCTGTATAATCAATATCAAATGATCATTTCTGTCAATTGAATAAACACCGACAAATTTTTTTTCAATGTAACGGCAGTAGTAAAAAGTACTTTTGTCCTGTATATTTGATGGATAAAGAAGCAGATAGCCAATATAACAGCCTTCGTCTTTCAGCCAGCCGTTTCTAAGCAGAGCACTATCCAGTTGACTTTTCTCAACTCTTTCATCACTGATAATTTGATTGAACAGGGAAATCAAACTGCTGCTTTTTTCTGAGTTTCCTTTGTCTTCTGTCGCCGTCTGATAGTTTTGATTGATCAAGAGCTGCAGCGCATTGCAAAGGATCTTGATCAATTCATAATCCCCGGGACTGAATGACTCATTACCCAGTTCATCAATGATAATAATTCTGCAAAAAAAATCACCATTGACAAAGATATCCCGGCACAGTGCATCGGAATTGAGAATGCCCGCCGGATACAGGAAAGGTTCCTGCTTATTAAATGACGGTTTGATATAATCTTCATTTTTCAAATAATTGAATGTCTCCAACGGCACCTGGGAACCGCTGCCGCTGTAGTCCAGACACGGACCAGCAGCCGCGAGATACTCCTGATTCTTATTCGCAACATAGATGGACTTGCCAAAAATGGGGACTGAATAGTCCATCATTTCCTGAATATCATCATTCTCAACGGCAAGATAAAGATTTTGCTGCCAAGTTTGATATTGTTGAAAAATGTCATAGATGCTGTGAAAAACGCGATTGTAAAAATGATGTCCTAAAAAGTTGCTATCATCACCGGATACCGTATTTTTGATAAAGCAGATATAGGAAATACAGTGTTGTTCAAATTCATCTGCCATACGATTAAGCGCACAAATCACAGCGTCTGATTTTTCGAGTCCTTGAATGATATCTGCATTAACTAATAAATCGCACCCCGGATCCATTAGATAAAGGGTCCCATTTCTTATTACCGTTTCCGTATCAATCGAACAAATCCCCGATAATTTCATTGTTGAAAAATCGGTTTTTTCTGAATACAACAGCGTAAAATCCTGAAATTCATTTTTTAATCCCTTTATGATTAATTCCGGTGATATCTGCATTAACTTGTTGCCTCCCTTTAATTTGCCATAACCTTATACTTATTATATAAGGTTAATCGATAATTATCAATATAATGGTATGATTTACAAATACAACAGTAAGGTTTATACTGATTTTGGCTTGATTTATATCGTTTACATAAGCATCTCCAAATACATTGGTATATTAGGCTAAACTATATATTGAAGAAAAGAGGTATTCATTATGGCAGCACAGCGTACACCCAAACAGAATTTTTTAGATATGGCAAAAGGTATTCCTTCTGACACTCTCATGCAATTTGCCTATGGGCCAAATCCGTATTCCAAACGTCCACTGATGACGATGTTTTGCGGACCGGGATTTTTAAATCAGCATCGCAGTCCTGAAGGCGGAAAAGACATCTGGGGAGTCAATTATATCACAACCAAAGATACCGGTTATTCAGGCATGCCGGAACCGAATAATTTTATTCTCAAAGACATTACCAAGTGGCGCGATGTGATTACAGCACCTGATATTTCCGGCTTTGACTGGGAAAAAATGGCTAAGAACGATATGGACTTTCTGGCAAAAATGGGCATTAATCCAGATGAAACAGCCATGATGTACAGCATGCACTTTGGCTATTTTCAATTGCTGATGTCCTTTATGGGCTTTACCGAGGGTCTGTGTGCAATTTATGAAGAACCGGAAGAAGTAAAGGCACTGATGGAGTACCTTTGTGATTTCTATACCGAAGTCGAAGCCAAATCATTCGACTATTATCAACCGGATCTAATTGAAATCGTTGATGACACGGCTGCCTGGGGAGCACCTTTTATCTCGCCAGATCAGTATCGTGAACTTATCAAACCATACCATGCCAAAGAAGCACAGTTTGCGCTGGACCGAGGACTATCAGTTGCCATGCATGACTGTGGCAAGTGCGAAGCCTTTATTGATGACTGGCGAGATTTTGGCGTTCAGTACTGGGAACCGGCTCAGACCTGTAATGATCTCCTTGGCATTAAGGAAAAATACGGAAGTGATTTAATTGTCATCGGAGGATTCGATGCCAATGGCGAGTTGATTAAGCCGGAATGCTCAGAAGAAAATTTCAAAAAAGCAGTCAATGATGTCATTGACAACCTATTGCCCGGAGGAAATTATATCTTTGATGGATGGCTTTTTGGTGCTCCTGATGATGAAGCCGTTAATAATAAAAACAAATGGCTGACTGAGGCTGTTGAAGACTATGATGTTAAACGATACCGAAGCAAACTATAAATTATTTGCATAATTTAGTGGATTAGTTACCTTAAGGTGACTAATCCACTTCAGTCGATACTAGAAACGACCGATATTCCGTGCTGTCATGAAGGCCTCAGTATTTGCACTCGTAATATCTCTCGGAGCGATACAGTCTCCAACCAGATAGAATTCCGGGGCGCAAAAGTTCAAGGCAATCGTTTCATCACGTCGTGATTTCTGACCAACAGCGTAGATGACGGTATCGGCTTCAACTATTTTTTCAGCCCCTTCTACCTCACACAAAACGCCGGCAGCCTTAATTTCTTTGACTTTTGTATTATAATTGATGATTAAGCTGCGTTTTTTTATTTCTACTTTAAGACCCAGCATATGCAGGAAGTTTCCACCGTCATTAACATGATCGGTTGCTTCGACGATCTCAACTTTTTTACCATTGGCAATCAGATGAAGACCCAGCTCAACCCCAACCAGACCGGCACCAATGATGACCACTTTATCGCCGATTTTATCAACGGCAGTGTAGGCATCCTGGGCACACATGACATTGGCATTGTCAATTCCGGATATCCGAGGTTTGACCGGCTGCGCCCCAAGAGCCGCAATGATGACATCGGCGTTGATCTTTTTGGCATACTCCGGCGTTACTTCGGTATTCAGATGCAGATTGATGTCTGAAGCATTAATCCTTTGGGCCTGTTGGCCAAGATAGTACTCCAGATTTTTCTTGAAAGCAACATCCTCTTCACAAAGCAAAACGCCGCCAAGACGGTCGCTTTTCTCACAAAGCACGACTTCGTGTCCCCTGTCGGCACAGATCAGAGCCGCCTGCATCCCGCCGATGCCCCCGCCGACAACAAGTACTTTCTTTTTAAAAGCCGGCGGAATCGCAAACTTCATTTCCAATTCACGGCCGGTCTCAGGATTAAGTGCACAATAGGGTTCGCCGTTTGTCAGCTCGCTGGAAAAACATGAGAGACAGCGCATACATTTGATCACCTTATCTTCTTTTCCGCTGCGTACTTTATTCGGAAAATCCGGATCGGCTAACAATCCCCGAGCCATTTCGACGATATCGGCTTTTCCCGATGCAATGATTTCTTCCATTAATTCCGGATCATCCAAAGCACCGACTGTTGCAACGGGTGTTCTGACATGTTTTTTGATTTCAGCCGCATATTCAACATTACAGCCATCTTCCAGAAACATGCTCGGATGGGTCACCGGAAATACTTCTTCGATTTCGTGATTGCCGGCCGAAACATGGATCAGGTCACAATGGCCGTCCAGCTCTTTAGCAATTGAAATACCATCTTCGACATCAAATCCTCCATCGTAGCATTCTGAGCCACTGATCCGAACTTCAATCGGGAATCCCGGGCCTACGGCCTTGCGGATTTCATCGCAAATTGTCACCAGCAGGCGGGCGCGATTCTTCACATCCTTACCGCCCCATTTATCTGTTCTGCGATTGGTTATCGGTGAAAGAAACTGGTGCAGCATCCAACCATGTCCGGCATGTACCGTCACCATGCCAAATCCGCACATCTTTGCAAGCACTGCTCCATCGACAAATTTTCGGATGGTGCGTTCAATAATCGCTTCATCCATTGGCCGGATGGTTCTTCCGCCCAGTTCGCATTCTACCGGACCATAGGCAATTCCTTTTGATGAAGCTCCGAAAAAGGACAGATCCCGATTGGCAAACATGCCGGTGTGCTGCAATTCAAGCGATGCAACCGCGCCATAAGTTTTAACTCCATAGGCTATTCGCGAAAGATTATTCTTGATATTCGGGGTATCCAAACAGATATGAGTAGCCCCGCCCCGGCCGAACTCGCCATCCACGATGCCTTCAAAAGACGTTACCGAAGCAGCTCCGCCTCTGGCCTTACGTTCATAGTAGGCAGCTGCGCCGTCATTCAAGTAACCGTCTCCATTTAAATTCTGATAACCGGTCGGTGACGCAAAAATTCGATTACGAAACAAGGTACTTCCTAAAATAATTGGTGAAAAGAGATGCGGATATTTGCAATTTTCCATTTTCAATACTCCTTCTTAAGCAGATAATTTAACATAATTATACGCGTTCAGTCAATATCTGTCTAATATAAGGATATGATTGCGTTATTAGAATAACTTATGACCGTTTTTCTGGATCAGCCTGATGATTCGTAAAATATAATCGTTGCTGTTATCCTTCAGCCAGGCCAGATCGATCCGGTTTATATGATGCGTACCTTCCAGTTCCACAAAACAGATGTTTTGAAACATTTTTTCAGCATATCCTCTCGAAAAAAATGCCACGCCAGTGTTAGCGGCAACCTTCAGAATGAGATTCTCACAGGTTTTGACCTCCTGAATGATATTTGCTTCATAACCATCCATCCGGCAACATTTGATCATATTCTCGTAATTTTTTTGACCATAATCCGGATCAAGCATTATCAGCTTCTCATTTGCCACATCGATCGCTCTGATTTTTTTCTTTGCCGCAAGAGGATGCTTTTTGCTGACAATCAATCCCATCGCATCTCGCATCAGCGGAATGGTTTCAATCTGTTTAGACTGAATCAGATCATAAGAATAGGCGATAACCATATCCATAGACCGATTCAAAAGAGCTTCACGGATCTCCCTGAAGTTGCTTTTATCAAAGGTAAAATTAAGATCCGGGTAGGATTCCTGAATCATACTGACAACAGGTTCTATCACTGTAAATTCCAACGGCCCAGCATATCCCATATTGATATCCAGCTGACTTCTACAATGAATTTCTCTTGTTTTTCTTTCAATAGCATGATATTGTTCAATGAATTCTTTACACGCTTTATACAGATACACACCAGCTTCGGTTACCGCGAATTTGTTTTTCGAACGATTGATCAAAGTTACCCCGATTTCTTCTTCTAAACTGGCAATTTGCTGACTGATACCAGACTGGGATACACAAACGCGTTTTGCTGCCTTTGTAAAGCTTGCCTCTTCCACAACACAGATAAAATATTCTATCTTTCGAATATCCATTGATTATTCTCCCAGGTCAAAAATCCAGATTTAATTTTACGTTCTTAGCGTGGCGACGATACGATCATTTTTCAGCAACAGTTCCAGTGCATCAAGCGGATTGCTGACGATGATATCGGCGGCATTCATTGATTTGGCACAGCATCCTTCGCTGCCAATTATACAAATTGAAAGAATGCTTTTTTCAAACATGGCAAGGTCATTTCTGCCATTTCCAACGGTAATGGTAGTCTCAGGGCCAATGGTTTGAACGAACTGCATTTTATTCGCGGAAATATTTTCTTGGCTGAACACATGGATGTCAAGTGGTAAATTCTGGCATTGCCTTACTGCCGTCCCAAACGTATCCGCAGTCAGAACATAAAGATGAACCCCGCGCTCCGATAACGCCGTTATTTTTTCATTTACTCCAGCCACCAAAACCCCATCAACCGCAAGCGTTCCATTAAAATCAAACACAATATTCTTCACTTTGATTGTTTCATAACCGGGAATATCTAGTACTAGCATCTTTTCTTCACCTCTTATATTTGTGACGATACTGAATCGTTCAGCATCGATAAATTTAAGTATCGCAGGGAAATTATCGGCCAAATCATTGCCAGTCACACACTTTAAGGCTGGTCACCTTTGCTGTTTGTCAATAAATCTACTGAAACGCCCATTACATCTATCGTTTTTATTGAATGAAATTCAAGCCTCTCGTAAAAGATTTTGTTGTCTTTTATATTGCTGTTCTCTAGATAAATTGGGCATTCACTGAATTTTCCGATGGCATATTCCATCAGCAAACGACCCGTTCCCTTCTTCACAGAACCGATCATAAACAGGTAATGATGCTCCCGTTTATAATGATAGCGCTCGGTTATCAGTCCTTCATTTTTCAGCTTAATCAGGCTTTTGACCTGGGTTATCATTAAAAATTTGAATATTTCCCCAAACATTCCGCTTGTAAGCGCATTGCGGATGCTGAAAAATGGTGTGCCCTTAAAATTCCAAATTGAAACCCCGACAATTTCATCATTGACAACAGCCGTATGAATTTCGCCATTCTCATTAAAGTAGTCAAGCATCAGTTTTAAATACCGGCGAAGTTCTCTCTCGTTCTGAAAAATAGCTTGATACAAAGGATCATCTTTAAAAGCAGCCGTTAAAATATCCGTGGTCCCGGCAAGATTATTTTTGTCCAGTTTTTTGTCCCTTATTACTATCATATCCGCCTCAAAAATATTTCTTTATCAATTTCAAAAAATGTGATACCGTCTCTCGTCCAAATATCGCTTCCCCCGAAAGAAGACAATATTCTCGCTCCTTTTGGAGTAATTGCATATCCAAATATCCGATTGATAGGGTATCCGTCTTGATGCTTTTTTCTCAGATAATTTCGCGTCGACTCTAGTATTAACTTTGAGACCCCCTGATGGCGGAAGGGTTCGTCGATAACATGATCAAACAGTAGTATGTTATTTTCCCTTCCTTTTTTCAGAGGCTCGATTTCGCTATCACTGAGGTTATCGTCAATATATTCTTGTTTATATACTGCCCGTTCGTAAACAATAGGGTCAACATTGAAAAAACTGATAAACCCTATCAGCGTATCGCCCGAATAGGCGGTAATGATGCTGTCACGGCATTTTAAAAAACGTTTCAACGCCAAGCCTTCATTTGTCAGAATTTCGTTGCCAAAAATCTTGCAATCAAGTGCAAGAATAGAATTGAATTCTTCAGCGGAAAGTTCATTGCCATATTTAATCGTCATTTCCATTGTTTTACTCCTCGAGCTTGAATCCAAGCATGGTGATGTCATCAAACTGAGGCGCAGTGGCGGTAAATTTGTCAACATCGTCTAAGATGCTCGAACACAATGATTTGATATCATGTTCTTCTGTTGAACCGATTAGTGTCGTCAAACGATTTTCACCGTAAAATTCCTGTTCCGGATTGTTGGCTTCTGGAATACCGTCAGTATAGAGATAAATGATATCACCTTTTTCGATTTTCGATTCATTCATCGCGTACTTAGCAGTCTCAAGACCGGCACAGACAAATCCTTTTTTTCCGGTCAGCATTTCAACCGCTCCGTTCTTTTTCCAGATAATTACCGGATCATGTCCGGCATCACACCACTGGAAAACACCCGTTTTCACATTAACAATCGCAATAAACAAAGTAACAAACATTCCCTGCTCGTTGTTTTTGCACAAACTGATGTTTGCTTCCGTCATTGCTTCGTCAACTGGCAAATGCCGAAGCACAAGATCTTTTACCGTGGCTTTGGTCATTGCCATAAACAGCGCGGCCGGAACACCTTTGTCTGAAACATCACCAATGACAATACAAAAATTGTCCTCATCTACAAAGAAGAAATCATAGAAGTCGCCACCGACATTTTTGGCCGCCCGCATGGATGCATAAATCGTAAATTCGTTTCTGTCTGGAAAATCGAAATTATGTGGCAGCATGCCGTCCTGTATCAGCGTTGCGATGCGAAGCTCAGTTTCAATACGCTCTCTCTCTGAGGTTACACTTGTCAACTCGTTAATATACCGAATGATGTCGCTTGTCATTTTATTGAAAGCATCCGCCAACATTTCGATTTCGTCACCGGTCTTTACATTGATATCCAATGCGACAAGCTCGCCCATGTTTTCATCAATATTGTTATTTACAAAATCCGTGGCGTTGTCGACAATGACCTGAAGGGGATTGATGATTGATTTGTTCAGGAAAAGCAGATAAATGCTAATGAAAATAATAAAGATCAGCGCTGCAATAGCAGATACGAAAATAATGTATTTGCTGAGCGTACTGTTAATGTCCTGCATCGACATATCGGCACCCACGACCAGCACCGGGTTTCCTTGCGCATCCCGCAACACATCAAAGGCACTAATGAGGTAGCCGAATTTACTTTCGTTGGTAATATAAATTTTAGCCGCATCGGGGTTTGTAAAAAGTTCGTTTGCCGCATCAATATCCTTTTGAGGATAATAATCGGTACCCAAGACATCCCCGAGCACGAAATTTCCGGTGTCTCCGGGCTTGGTGCCCTGTGCAAAGACATCCAGTCCTTCTTTCGTCGGAACATAAGCGTATAGATATTCAAGATTGTTTTGTTCCTGTATAATTTGAAATTCCTTGACAAGAAGATCATAGTCCGCATCCGTTTGCTTTGATTCATAATACTGATTGACTTTCTCCAGCGGCACGAGGGTTGCCGCGGTGTCTACAAGAGAAGTAATGTTCTGTTCATAACGTGCAAACATCGCATCACGGAAACTGAAATAGGAAATAATAATGATGATCACACAAAGCACCATTGCCAGAATCATACTTGCTGTTGAAAATTTGGTTTTAAGACTTATTTTTCGAATACTCTTTTGCTCTTTCATAAATACCACCTTGTTCTACAGAATAATGAGAAGATTGTTGTAAACGAGTGTCCGGTTGTAAGCAAAGGCTTTTGCTTTTTTCCGAACGATGGAAACTCCGAGGTAATCCAGTTCTTCGTCGAGTTTTCCCGATTCTTCAAAAGGATTGTAGGTTGTGCTGTCATCACGCATTCGAATATAAATATCCTCATCAAACAACACGATTTTTATATTAATATAATGCGGTTTCCCGTCATTGAATCCGAAATTGATAATATTGGCCGCAAGTTCTTCAATCGTCAAGTTTATGAAATAAGCATTGCTGCTATCGATGTTCTGCCGCTCGCAAAATTCTTCAATCTCCGCAACACAGCTTTCCAGCTGTTTGAGATCGGAAGAAAGCGTTGTTTCATATAATGAATCCTTTTGTATAATAGGCTCGGCGAACAGTAAAAGATTGCGATAGTCTCCTTTTTTCTTAATGATCACCGCCGTAACTACTAAAACTACAGTCGTCACACTTTCACTTGCAACCAGAGCCATGGCTGTGCCTGAAACGCCAAAAATAGGAATAAACCATATAGAAAAGCCTAATAACAGCACAAAGCCCCGCATAAAATAAATGACTCCTGCAAAATACTGCCGTTTAATCGTCTGGTAAAAGCTTGCCATCACGCAGTTGAAACAGCTCTGCATCACCGAAAGCGCAAAGATTCGAATCGTCAGAACAACAAGCGGCAAATTCTCCCTCACCCCGAACATGGCGGCAATCGGATCGGCAAATATAAATATCACCAGTGTACAAATGGCTCCTAAAGCGATGGAAGTCTTCAATGCTAATCGCATGGTGTTGTAAACACCTTCGGTATCCTTTTCACCCACAAAAGTTCCCACCAGCGGAGTCAGAGCAAGCGAAATTCCATCGAACACTGCATAGGCAAACATCGATATATTAAAAAGAATATTGTAAATCGCAAGCCCGCTCAAACCGACTTCAGCACTTAAAATATTGTTGATGATAATCAGTGTGATTCCCTGATAGACAAATGTTGAGGCAATCCCGAATCCGCCTCGAAAAAGCCGATACGCGGCTCGGGGACTGAGGGTCGCCTGACGCAGTTTAAGATGATTGTGTTTTTTGAGAAAGTGCATCAGATACACCATGATTGCTGCAAGCTGCCCCAATACCATCGCCAGCGCTGCTCCAAACAAGCCCATATTCAGCCCGAAGATAAACACGAGGTCAAGCGCGAGATTGACCACAACGGATAGGCTGATACCAAGAGTGGATAGAAACGGATCAGCATCACTGCGAATCAGCAGTGATATCACCGGTGCTAAAATAAATATCGGAGCGCTCAGTACAAGCGGAGCCAGATAGTCTGTGGCAGTAGTAATACCCGATCCGCCAGTCAGAAATATAATTTCCGGAAGGAACAGCCTCCCAAATACCGCAATGATCACACCGGTAATAGCAGAAAATATCACTGCCTGGGTAAAATAAGCATTTGCTCCGTCTTTATCCTCCTCACCGATGCATTCTGAAACTTTGAGGGAACCTCCCACCCCAAATGCGTAACCGAATAAATTATAGATCATATACACCGGCATTGCCACCGCCAATACCGACAGCCCCGTTTCACCAAGCGCATTCCCCAGAATGATCGCATCCACAAATGTTTCCATCGCTATCCCGGCCGAAGAGAGGATGCTGTTGATTACAAATATGCGAAATGCCTTATTAACAAAATGTCGATTGTTCATATAATCATCTCTGGCATTGACAATACCTAAAGTTAGAACCTCGTTTGTCAATCATTGGTGCCGACTTGCGCAAGAATAATGAAATGATCTTATCCACATTAAAATCGATCGATTTCATATCAAGCGCTATCGCCCTATTTCTTTTTTTTTCACTCATTGTTATTTATCCTTTCAAACAACGAAATATCAATCATATATTAAACACCAAAGCCTACTTATTGTTAGATATTTTTTACTATAAAACTACCTCACTGCCAGATTATAATATAATCATTAAACGAAAACAAAATTGATTAATCAGAAAAAAGTTATATCGAGTTATTATACCATATAAGTCGCTGCTGTATATACAGCTTTTAGTAGATATTTATTCAAAATCACTGTAAAAAAAAGAACCGATGAAATAGACTTTATTAGTGTCCATTCCATCGGTTCCATTTAAAACTCACAACCGTTTTACAATTGTCAAATACCCTGCTCTATATAAAGGACGATTGAAGTCCAAGCTTATATAAGAAATCAAAATCAATATTCCTCATTTAAATCACTTTTCTATTTTCCAATCTACCATCAGCCAAAGATTTTGCTGTTTTTATATTTGAATTCTTATTTGCTATAAATAAAGATAATACAAAAGCCAGAACTAGAACACCAGTTTCAATTGTAAAAACGTGTTGTACTCCATATATCAAACTCAACGATTGATTTCCCGGAGCGGTTGGATTGCTCATCGCTAATAAAGACTTATTTTGATAGGCGGTCATAATTGCAACAAATAGAGCCGTTCCAAATGCTCCGGCTATTTGCTGCAGCGTGTTTGTGATGGCGGTACCATGAGGATAATATTTCGGAGACAATTGATTTAAACTATTTGTCTGTACCGGAGTATTAATTAGTCCCACCCCTATGAGAGATAAACAATGCAATGCAATAATGACAGGGATACTGATCGTCATCGATACGCAACGTGAAAGTAAAATGAATGCAATAACCGATATAGCATATCCTGGAGCAATCAATGCTTTGGGGCCTAACTTATCATACAGATGACCTGAAATCGGTGATATGATTCCATTAATAATTCCGCCTGGCAACATAATAAGACCTGCCGCAAATGCCGTCATGCCTAAAGCACCTTCAAGAAACATTGGTAAAATAAGCATCGTTGCAAAATTAACCATATGCATGATCATCATAAGTATACAACCGAGACTGAACATGGATTCTTTGAACGGATGCATATCCAGCATCGGCTCGCTCATGTGCAACTGACGCAGTACGAACATGACTAACGCGATACCGGCAGCAATCATCGGTATCGCGATCAAATATGTATAGGAGCTGCCAATATTGCTGACACCATATATGAATCCGCCGAATCCGATAGTTGACAGTACAATCGATAAAAAATCGATTGGCGGATTCGTCAATTTCGTCACATTTTCAACGTATTTGCTGCCTAAAATTAAAGACACAATCGAAAAAGGCAGGATTATAAAAAATAACCATCTCCAATTAAGAGATTGAATAATTAAACCGGAAATGGTTGGCCCGATCGCCGGTGCACAAAACATCACAAGATTAAAAATCCCCAGTGCTTTTCCCCGTTTCTCAACAGGATTGATAATTATTAAAGTATTAACGATGTTTGGGATTAAAATACCAGTTCCAACCGCCTGAATTAATCGGCCCGCCAGTAAAACTGTAAAGGACGTTGAAACGCCACAGATAAGTGTTCCGATTAAAAATATTATGACAGCCGCAATAAAAAGCTTTTTTGTTGAAAAGCTTTGAATAAGCAACGCCGAAACGGGAATTGCAATTCCCATAACAAGCATATATCCGGTACTAAGCCATTGAACTGCATTTGCAGATACGGCAAATTGAACCATTAATTTATTTAATGCCATATTCAATACCGTTTCATTCAGCATACAGCAAAATCCTGCCATAATCAGGGCAATCGTGATTGGCAACACATTATAATTTTTTTTCTGATAATTTGATTTTTCTGAACATAATTCCATAAATTTTCTTCTCCTTATTCAATAACAATTGCAATTACACTATATTAAAAAAACTCCTATGTGCCTTCAAAATACCCGGGAAATTTTGAGCATAGTTTGTTCTTGTCAAATTAAGCAGCACAATCTATCTGCACAATGATCCGCCTCATAATTATTGTTCTTCAACAGGTATATTTTCATCAATTTTATTTAGTGTATCAATAAATAAATCCAATTGATCCTGTGAAATACCTTTTATAATATTCTGGAACAAACCTTCTACAAATGGATATATTTCTTCTTTCAGTTTTCGGCCTTCTTGCGTACCGTAAATCAAATAAAAGCGTCTGTCATCCGGACTTTTTTTGCGAATCGCCAGCTCTTTTCTTTCAAGAATATCCAATATTCGAACAAGGGTCGTCTGATCTTTGTTAGCTTTTTTGGCCAACTGTTTTTGATTGATCCCATCATTTTCTAATATTTGCAGTAATACTGACCATTGTTCCGTCGTTATATTGTATTTTTTTAGATTTGCTGACAAATATCTTTGTATTTTTCTGTTTACGTAATTAATAGACATACCAATCGATTTATCGAGAGATTTCATTTTCTACACCTCCAAAATTTACATGTTGTAAATATAATATGTATAGTATTAATTGGTATGCATATTATATCTATGCTTAATAATACGCTAGTTTAATAAAAATGTCAAATTAGTAAAGAATAGTCCAATAATAAAAAAATCCGCCCAAAGGCGGACTCAGACTGATAAACAACCGTACCAACAATTGACAAACCACTATCGGTACAAGTATAGGAGTCTATTGATAAAGCGAAATAGCTTATTTTCTGTCATAGAGTTTATTGTAATAGTTCAGTGAATAATGATACAGTTCATCTTGTGCTATCGCTTCTAGTTTTTGATCAAAATTTTCTACCATGATCCAGCACATTACACGTCCGTTTTCCCCAAAATGATCCACAAAATCCCGCACTGCCTGGCGGATTTGGTCTTCATTCCAATCCGGCGCAATCATTAACGGAAACGTAAAAGTCATATTCTTTCCGTAGGTTGTGTGCAAAAAGTCCGGCTCATTGATGAACAGCTGCGGTGTCCACATATCAATTCCCATTTCAAGCATCATCGGAATATATTGAATGTTCTTACCGCAGGAATGCAGTTCGACGAACTTGCCCTGGCTTTTTACATAATCTAGAAAGCGTTTGGTTGCCGGCATGATCTGTTCACGGAACATTTCATTGGAGAAAAATCCCGCCCGCTGCGTTCCCCAGTCATCATGATATAATACACCATCGACTCTTCCATAGTTCTCGAATACTTTTTTCGTTGATTCAATCTTGTAATCCGCCATTTTCTGAAAGAATTCCTCCAGTAGCTCCGGTTCTTCATAAAATGCCATGAGACTTTCTTCGAAAGGAATCAATTCGTGAAGCCGTTCAAAAACACCTTCCACACATTCATAAATATGAGGTCTGTCGGGATCAAGCATATTTTGAATTTTTTGACCATCTGTTTTGAAATCGACCCGGGATAAATCCGGCCATTCAAGTTCCGCTTTCCAATTGGCAAAGTCCGTGATTGTTCTTGTTTCCGGCTTTGTGATCATCCCGCCTGCCGATTCCACCATCATCCAATTAACACCCCACCAGTCATAGCCATCAACTTCCGGTACCGGATGCTCTTCCATCGCATCTGGCCAAACAATATTGGATTCGTAAAAATATGCCGGCATCCAGTAAGGCTGCTCCCCTTTGGCGCACCGGGTATAATTGTCTTTGACACGGATTGGTCGCTCCTCAATTGGATCTTTCGGTCGTTGAAAAATCCATGGAAAACTCCCTGGTGCCTGCCATTCTTTTGAATAATCCCGATTCGCTGCTACTTCCATAAATTTGCTCATATAAATCCCCCTATTTCATTTAAATTTATAAAATAACTAAGCGTTTACTACTTATTATTACTTTATATTATGAGTTGCTTCTTTATAATTGTATATTATAAAATATTTACAATTACGTCTATTTGCTTTTTTATCTTTATTGTTAACCAGATAGTCAATAATTGAAAAAAAATGCCAGACTGTGTTATACTTTTACTATAACTTTCACTTGATTTTAGGGTAATAATAAAGCACTTTTAGGGGGATACAATGAATTTTTTACAGATGCAGCAGTTCAAAATAATTGCTAAACACGAAAGTATTGCCAAAGCTGCCGATGAACTTTTTGTTACCTCTTCAGCTTTGAGTAAAACATTGAAGAATATTGAAAATGAATTCAACTGCACCTTTTTTGATCGCATCGGCAGAAAGATATATATCAATCAAAATGGGACTGTGTTGCTGGGATATATTAGTACCATTTTAAACAGTTACGATAATATGAATCAATATTTTAACCCAAACAATAAAACGACTCATTCTTCCATTGTGCTGTGCGATCTCGGAGAAAATATTCTAGATAAATCGATTAGCACATTTTTGCAAAAATATCCTTACATTCGCATAAAAAAAGAAACGGTATCTTTTGAAAAATCGATCGAAATGTTACTTGAAAAAAAGGCCGATATTATCTTTACTGATCACTTAAGTATCAATAAATACAAAGCAGAACTGACTGATCAAAATATAGAAAGCACCTTTTTATTTAAAAATAAACTTTTTATCGCGGTTCCTCCGGAATCCAAATATGCAGCATTGAAAGAAATTAACTTGAATCAACTAGAAAATGAAGCGTTCGTAAATATTAAGGGTGAACTAAATAACATTATTAAAACTGCTCCTTTTATCGACTACCTATGCCAAAAGGAAAATATAAAATTAAATTTTGCCTATCATTATGATTTGGACTATGCCTATAAGCATTTGTTTTTCACGTCCCATTTGTATTTAAGTGATTCACTGCATATCAGTTATTATACGGATTCCCGAAAATATAAAAAATATGTAAAAATAGCCAATAAATCTGCTTATCAGGATATTTACATCTGTTATCGGCCTGAAGAAGCCAATGCTGCAATTTTTGCTGACGTTTTAAAGAAAACATTTATGAATATCTTTAAAACATAATTATTGGTCAGATCGCCTTGTTTTCTTTCATTCTTAACATATGTTCGGTATGCAGCATGCCTATATTTGTTATCAGCACATGGATGGCGGTACACGGATAGTCCAGAAAGATATCAATACTAACGGCCAACGCCAATCCTTCCAAAGGAATTCCCATCAGGTTAAACGCAATGGTAAAAAGAAACGCCCCCATTCCCGGAGTTGGCGGACAGGCTACCGACAAAACCATACTGAGTATGATCACCGGTATAATTTCTCCAATTGAAAAGGTCATCTGATAATATCCACCCATAAATAACGACGTCAACACCATCGTGATAATGACTGATTGTTTGTTGAATAACACCCCTACTGGAATTGAAAAATTGACCACATAGTCCCGGATATCCTGCTTGAAAATTGCCGTTGCGTTGTGACTTGCAAAAGAGGCACTTGAACTGGCTGTAGAAAAGGCAATCAATAAAAATGGCGCGGCGGATTTCAGATACGCGATGGGACTCATCTTTTCAATCAGTGCGACACTCAGTAGCATAATAAGAACCAGGATCAAGAAACACCCTAGAATCAATGCGATCACTCCGATTGCTCCCAAAAGGGCTCCGCCATTTCCTGAGACCATCATATTCAAGATGCTGATAAAGACAACCCAGGGCATCAGCGAACAAACGGCATCAAGAATCGTTGAAAAAATTAAATTAGCCTCTGTTATTATCTTTGTAACAAAAGGGAAACGCCCTTTCAATGTCAGCATCACGATGCCGCCAATAATGGCAAGAAACATAATCTGCAACGTATTCCCATCCAAAAAAGGCTGAATGATATTGGCCGGTATGATGCCGAATATCATCTTTCCGACCTGACTCCATAAGTCACTATTGCCACCGCTGGAAGCCACAGAACTGTTACCAAGATAAAATAGCTGAGCCGCCGCCAGTACTATAACAGAAGCCAGCACCATGATTCCCACACACCACTTAAGCAGACTCTTAAATATTATCTTCATCTGGGAAATATTATCCATGTTGAAAATACTGCCGATTGCTGAAAGAAATAATACCGGGATAACGACAGCATTGAGGAAGCCGAAAAAGATACTGCTCAATGGCGTCAGAATGGCATTGGCCATCAGAACCCCCGTAGCAGGAGCAAAATGCAGCAATCCTAAACCGATAATAATCGCCGCTGCCAGGGCAATAGCCGTAGTCATTGCCGGATTGAGGGGCTTTTCCTTTAAGGTATAGGAGACATTGTTGCAGCCGTTGTCGTAGGAATAAGTAACTGATGATAAACCAATTAAAATATTCTGACCAATCAGATCCAAATCTGCATCCTCTGTTTCTTCCGGCAGTGTCAATGGATTGGATTGATCCCCCCAGTAGTTCATCGACAGGGTAATTGTTTTAAATCGCTTCCGCAATGATATCTCAAATTTTTCATTTTCCTCGGAGGCTTTTTTCCAGTAGACAATCGTCTCCTCGACAAAGAGCTGGGCCCGAACGCTGTCCCTTTTTGTGCAATTATATTTCTCCAACAAGTCTCGAACAAATGCGGTTGCAATTTCAATGTTGTCCAAACTCAGAGAAAAGAATTTTTTAGTTTCCACATTCTTCTCCTTAAATTATTTATTTTTAAAACATATTTTTATATATTATCACAATTCATAAAAAACAAAAAGGTGTCCGAATTGATTTTTCAATTCGAGCACCTTTTTGTTTTAGTCTCACTGTCTTATCAGACTCGTCGTGCAATTTGGACATCGCTGCGCTTTGACTGGTATTTCTGTACAACAATAAGGACAAGTTTTTGTCTTTACTTCGGTTACTTTTTTAGTTTTCCGCAGACCTGCTAAATGATTCATAACTTTTATCATAAAAAAGATCACAAAAGCCATAATTACGAAATTAATGATCGCTGTAAAAAAAGAGCCATATCGAATTTCGACACCGAAAATCGGTAATACAAAATTACTGAAATCGGTCCTCGCAAAGATGCCAAGGATAGGAGATATAATGTCATCGGTTAACGATTTAATGACCCCCTGAAAAGCAGCTCCGATTATGACCGCGATCGCAAGATCCATCACATTTCCCCGCAGGGCAAAGGTTCTAAATTCTTTTAAAAAGTTCTTCATGTAAGCTTCCTCTCAAATTTATTTACCTTTTTGAATATAACTATTATTTAAAGCAGAGTCAAGATATTTAAGAATTCCCTCTTTTTATTAAGTTTATTGCAAGAAAGACATTAATAGTTAATCTAAATTCAAAAAACATCTTTGAGACTTCTTGACAAAAGAATGAGAATTGTAGTAAGCTCCACTTATCAATAAAATATTCTATAGAACTAAGTCTATTTTATTCATTTAATACAATCGGAAGCTCTTAAATAAACTTGAATGTTTAATCAATACCTATTACAGAAAGGAACTATCAATGACTACTGCAGCAATTTTTGGTCTTATCAGTGGCTCTACCCTCTTTATTGGGGCACTTTTAGGTATGTATTTAAAAGTGTCTAAATATGCCATCGGTGCTATTATGGCTTTTGGTTCGGGGGTGCTGATCTCGGCCTTAACTTTCGATCTTATGGAAAACGCTTTTTTGTCTGGAGGTTTTGATTCTGCATCAATTGGATTCATTGCCGGAACATTGCTTTTTGTCATTGGTGATTACTTAATTGACCATTTGGGTGGACACTTTCGTAAACGTAGACACGGCCAGATTCACACAAATAAAACGGATCAAAAGAGTGATGTGAATTCAGGATCAGCAATACTTCTGGGCGCCATTCTGGATGGTATTCCTGAATCTTTAGCCATCGGCATTGGGTTAGCTGCTGGACAAGGTGTTGGATTCAGCATGATGATTGCCGTTTTTATAAGCAATTTTCCTGAAGGACTATCTGGTGCTCAGGGCATGAAAAGCGCTGGAAAATCAAATATTTATATTCTATTCGTTTGGGGAATTACGATCGCTACCTCCGTTTGTGCTGCAGTTTTAGGTTATGTTTTTTTAGGCAACGCATCTAAAGACATGATTGCCATTACATTATCCTTGGCCGCTGGTGCAATTTTAGCCATGATCGCTGATACCATGATGCCTGAAGCTTTTGAAGAAGGCGGAAGATTCATTGCCCTGGCTACTGCTTCAGGATTTTTCTTAGCTTTTGTCATCAGCCATTTAGCAAGCTAAAATTATTGGGCAAGAAACCACTTTTTATAATTTTTTTGCAATCTCCCTAATAAGAGCTTCCGACATTGGCCATCCCAGACAACCATCCGTAATGGATTTCCCATACCCGCCTCCATCAACTGGCTGGCTTCCTTCTTCAATATAGCTTTCAATCATCAAACCTTTAACATATTTTTTCATATCAGCATCATAATGACGATTACGAACCACTTCACGCGCAATTCGAGGTTGTTCACTAAAGCACTTGTTTGAATTGGCATGGTTCAAATCAATGATAATTCCCGGATTATGAAAATCTCTTTTTTGATACATTTTAATCAGACGTTTAATATCCTCATAATGGTAGTTGGGAAAATTTCGACCATGCTGATCCACTGAACCTCTTAAAATAGCATGGGTCAGGGGATTCCCTGATGTTTTTACTTCCCAGTTTCGATAGATGAATGTATGGCCCGCCTGTGCGGCCTGGATGGAATTCAGCATAACAGTAATATCACCACTGGTGGGATTTTTCATACCTGACGGTATTTCCAGACCACTGATGACCAGACGATGCTGTTGATTTTCGACCGATCTTGCTCCAATTGCCACATAACTGAGGACATCCTCTAAATATGCGTAATTTTCGGGATAAAGCATTTCATCGGCGCAGGATAAACCGGTTTCTTCAATTGCTCTGATGTGCAGTTTCCGAATGGCTTTGATGCCTTCGACCATATTTGCCTTTTTATTCGCATCCGGTTGATGCAACATTCCTTTATATCCTTCACCGGTTGTTCTTGGTTTATTCGTATAAATTCTCGGGATAATAATGATTTTGTCTTCAACTTCTTTTTGAATTTTACTTAATCGACTCACATAATCGATAACCGCTATTTCATTATCAGCCGAACAGGGGCCAATAATCAATATAAATCGATCATCCCGACCTTCAAAGACATCTTTGATGATGCGATCACGTTCTGCTTTTATTTTTTTTCCTGCCTCTGACAAGGGTAGTAATTCAAATATTTCACTTGGGGACGGAATCTCCTGGATTAATTCAAAGCTCATTTTTCACTTCCTTATTCTAATATTGATAAGCTTCTAAATTATTAGTTTGTTTCGCATTAATATTCAATCGAGCTTACCATTCTGTAACTATTATAGAGAGTAATTCAACGCGTGACAAGTTTTTTATATCTTAACCACCCTTTAATTATAAAATTAATTTCTTTGTTCAATTTAATTTGAACGACATAAAACTCTATTTTGGCTTAGTTCCTCACAAGGAACTTGCCAAAATAGAGCTATTCATTAAAGTATATTCGGTTAGGTTAAAACATTTCCTTGCTCATTTTATCGATCGCTTCATCATTTGATTCGTATACGCCTGGGAAGCAGCCAAAATTCAAGCCATGACTTGCGCCTGGAATAAAGTATAATTTGCCACAGCTTTCACAGGCTTCTTTCGTTTTCTCAAAAATGATCTCCGGTGTCCAGCCTGGGAAATCGACGACGCCACTATCGATATCACCCATGAAGGAGATTTGGCCGCCGTATTTTTTGATCAGTTCGGGAACATTATTTGTTGTCATAACTCCCTGCCAAATGTCGATTCCCATTTCAATCATAAAAGGAACAAGATTTGCAGCGTAGGAATCACTGTGATGGACAATCAGTTCAACACCATTTGCTTTATAGAAGCCATAGATTTTCTTGTATGCCGGTAAAAAGAACTCTTCAAACATTTCAGGAGAAACGAATGACGAACGTTGACTGCCCCAGTCATCATGATGAAAAATACAATCTGGATGAAGGTGATCAACTATTTGTTTTGCATATGCCAATTCGTACTCAACAAGGTAATCAATCAGGTCATGCATGTCTTCAGGTTCTTCATAAAGCGCCATTAAAGCATCTTCCATGCTCATCAGATGATGCGTCATTTCAAAAATCCCAGGAGCAACAAAACACGTTACAAATTCTTCGTTGCGATCAATTGAATTGGCATGTTCAATCGCTGCCGCCCATCTTTCTTCTGGGTAGATAGCCGAAGGTGCTTTAACGAATTTCCGCCATTCAGTAATATCTTTTAATACTTTGTGTTCATCATCATGGACAGGGAACCCGCCCAACTGACCTTCTGGCCATGTGAATGTAATGCCCCAGTCATTCACAATTGTCTGCCCTGGACCTACCATAGCGCCCATTGGAGCTTCCATTATGAAATTCATATATTCATATTGTTTTACAAAGCGATCAGGTTTGCCACCTTTAATCGTTTCCATTAAATTTTGTCTTTTAGTTAACATTATATTACCTCCTTTTTTCATAGTCTAAGATTTTGTTTAGAGTGTCAAAAATCATTTTGACACTCTAACAATTTTCTTGTAAGTAATTTATATTTAAGCGACGATTTCTTTTGCTTTTACGGCTGCCGAGCCGGCATCCGGAGCATAAGCATCAGCACCGATTTCAGCGGCATATTCTGGCGTTACAGGTGCTCCGCCAACGATGACTTTAACATTTAATCCACTGGCTTTAATCGTGGCAACAGCTTCTTTCAGTGCCGGCATTGTTGTTGTTAGCAGTCCTGAACACGCTACTAATGTTACATTTTCATTTTCTTTAATCGCGGCAACAAATTTATCAGCTGGTACATCAACACCAAGGTCAACTACTGTAAATCCAGCACTTTCAATCATCATGGCAACAAGATTTTTACCAATATCATGTAAATCTCCTGCTACGGTACCGATAACACAGGTTCCCAATGAAGACGCACCATCACCGGCAAGAAGTGGTCGAAGTACATCAACCCCTTTTGACATTGCTTTAGCAGCAATCAGCATTTCAGGGACAAATATTTCTCCTGCCGAGAATTTTTCCCCTACAACGCTCATTGAATCAACCATCGCCTGAAGAATATCTTCTGGTTTATTTCCTTCATCTAGTGCTTCCTGTACCAAACCTGGAACAAGTTTTGATTTTCCAATTTCTACCTTAGCTTTTACATCTTCAATTTTTGACATTTTTTTCTTCCTCCTATTTTTTAATTAATTTTTCTTAACTATGTGTGTAGTTAAATTATATAATTATTTTTTCTATAATTATTTTTTCTGACCAAAAATACCTTCACGATAGGCACCGATATATTCCATACAGTAGTCGTCTTCACCCAGCAGCGCTTCGGTGGCAAAAAGCATTCCCATCAGATCCTGATTCAGCGGATCCAGGATAAAGCTGTCCATCCCGGCGTTCATCGCCAGTACAGCAAAGGCCTGGTTGACGATTTTTCGGGCAGGCAGATTAAAGGAAATGTTGCTGACGGCACCGGTGACATGAATGGTGGGATACTGTTCTTTAATGCCTCTAATGACTTCGGTTACCATGCTGATGCCCTCTTCTGAGGTACAGAGCATTTCAATTAAGGGATCAATATGGATGCGGGATGGATCGATATGATATTCTTTCACTTTTGCCATTAAATCGATAAAGACATCCAAACGGTCTTTAGCTGTTTTGGGAATGCCCTTATCACTGTTTAAAAGTGCCACACATTCCCATTTCGTGTTAGCGATTTCAGAGAATGCAATGTCAACTTTATCACCTTCTAATGATACGGAATTGAATAAACCTGGTTTGTTGCAATATTTCATCGCCTCAACGCAGGTATGTACATTCGGGCTATCTACGGCAATCGGTGTATCGGTAACTTCTTGCACTAAGTCAATCAGCCATTTCATGGTATCAAGTTCAATGCTATCCTCCACCGAAGCACAGACATCAATATAATCCGCACCTGCTTCTGTTTGGATTTTGGCAAGATTTCGAATAAAGTCTGCATCCTTTTCAGCAATTGCTTTAGCTGTCGAAGGAATAGCTCCGTTGATTTTTTCGCCAATAATAATCAATACTAATCTACCTCCTCGTTAAACTTCTATGTTCTGATCTTTTCAAAAGAGCAATTGTTTATTGACTCTTTTTTACGATAAATCAATTTTAAATCAATTTAATCTTTCTGTCAATCATTATTTAATAAAATTTTAATATTTACGAATTGGCTAATAAATTCACTTTTGTAAATTACGAAAGATCACTTGAGCAATTAATACTCTTGTTATATTTTCCTTTTGCAAAGCCTTTCAAGCGATTTATTTCAAAATAATAAACACTCCTACAAATCATTATTTTTCTTAAAAAAACTTTCTAAAATTTAACAAAAGAGTTTTTTTTTCTTGTTTCTCACTTTTCGAAAGCTGTATGTTTTATATCTATTTAATTTTTCCACGTTATTTTTATTAGCTTACATTTAAGTACCCACTTTGGGGTGTCGAAATCAAAATTTTAAAATAGATTATCTTGATTCTTTAGCTCTTTGATACGATCGCAACGCGTTAGAATTTATTTTTCTTTAAAAAATGTATCTGCGCAAGCATTAATACGGTCCCGTAAATTATCCCCCCCAGAATTGGCATCACCATCATTTGCAAACCGAAAAAATCTCGATTTGTAAAAGTCACAAGAATATCATAAACCGGTGGAAAAACCCAGCTAACTAAGCGAACTAATGGCAGTTCTTTTATTAATGATCCCTTTGCTACGGCCAATACTGCAACTAAAAACACCATCAAGATCGCTATTTTTCTGTTTTTAATAATTCTCGGATGAAAAAGCGAACCGGTCATAATCCCTAAGAATCCCATCGTGCAATGCAAAAAAAGTCCAAAGATAATATCCGAGAGCATTAAGCTTCTAGTAAATAATTGAGAATGATTAATCACATTGAAAATCACCGGATATAGCATTCCCATGACACTCATGATAACCCCAACGATCAGAAGAACTGTTATCCGACTCATATAATATAAATTGTCGTTATTGACTTTCAACAGTACCAATTGTTCGGTAACCGGATTCTCCATCTCAGTATAGCTGAATCCGACATAGGTCATCACAAAAAAAAGAACCCATGCTGATTCCGAAAAACTTGAAACAATTGAATAAGGCATAATACTATATGCCGTGCATAAGTAAATCAGATAAATCAAAAAAGGCAATAATAACTTATTTGATTTGAAATATACTTTAATATGATATCTTAACAGATTTTTCATTCTTCTTTTGCTCCCATTGACCGGAGCTTAAAATCATCCTTTAACATTTGCTTTAGAACCTCATCACTCATATTTTTTCTAACAATTAATTCTAACCGATTTTCAAAATCATTCAATTGTTCAATCCCTGCCATGATGCTGGAATCAATATTCTTGTCACGGTTGGCATCAAAAACCATAAAATCATAGTCAATTTCTTTTAAGCCGGTCAAATTTACCGGCATTAAATTTTTGTCGATTATTTCATAGGCTGTGTGCGATAACTGCTTGACAAGATAACGTTCATGGCAGGACATAACAACGGTTACCCCTTGATTAGTTAATTCTTTGCTTAGGTTAATAAAGGCCATTTGAGATTGACTATCCTGCCCTGATAAAGGTTCATCCAACAGTAAAACGTCGGGAGTCTGCAATAAAGCCTGTATAACAGCAACTTTTTGAATCGTACCTTTTGACAAATGTTTAATCGGAACATCCATCATCTCGTCCATAAAAAACTCATGAAATAATTCTCGACTTCTGTCATTAACCATTTTTTCAGGCATTCCCTCAATCAGTCCCATATAGCCAATGAATTCACGAGCTGTAAGATCTATCTTGGGGAAATGTTCAGGAACATAATTAAATTTTAATCGGGCTGTATATTCAATGTTACCTGAAGTCATATTTGTTAAGCCGCAGATCATTCTTAGCAAAGTGCTTTTTCCGCTTCCATTATGTCCGAGCAGAGCAATTGACTCACCCTTCTTGATAATCAAATTGATATGCTCTAAAATGATTCTCCTGCCAAAATTTTTGGATACATTGTTTAGAGCAATAATTACACCATCCATCTTCTCTCCTTAATTATTATTTAATCGCTAATCAAAGTGATTTGTAATCCGTTTAATAATGAGTTCTTGAAAATAAATACTGTTTCTTTCTTATCGCTCACATTTTATCGCAAGCCAGCGATATATACCTTAAAAAAAGCCGTATCTGTTTGAATCGACAAAACTGATTAATTGTGTGAATTCATAAATATAAATCACCATTTATTCGACTTGAATAGTATAATAGAAGACATGAACGAGAATTAATGTTGGTAAACCGTAGAGATTGATTTTAATGTGTAACTCCGTTTTCATTTATTTCACAGCTATTGGATTGGGCTTCAGGAAAAATGATTAAATTACTTGCTAAAAATCGTGTTAGAGGAGAATGTGTATATGGGTAACAATAGCAGTTCTAAAACAAGGGTAAACTCCTTAATGGCCAATTACGTCCAGGGAGATTGTAAACGTTTTATTAATCTCCTGAATCTGATGAACGACGGATACCGAAAAGACCGTTGGCAGGATCAGGATATTGGCACCATCGAGGCTGTTTATTATGACGGTTCCGACTTAAAAGAGAAAAGTCTCGCGCCCACAAAGTCTCGCTTGATCTGGCTTGTTGAGAATCTAAATCAGGCCAATGCAGGCCGAGTTCTTCCTGAAAACAAAACAACAAAAAAGAGAAATGAACTTATTTCCGGTGAAAAGCGAACGGTTTTAGAAGCCACCAATAATATCCTTGCCCATGATGAAACCGCCGGTTTCCCTCATAAATGGTGGATATTGGAAAGCAACTCACAGCCTGATATCTTTGTTCAAACCGACAAATTTATTTTTATCGGCGAAGCCAAACAGACCGAAAACGCTTTAACGAAAAGTACGAATTTAGATACCGACCGAATTGAAATGGTCCGTCAAATTGAAGGCGCGATGAAATATGAACAAGAAAATTACAACGGCGTCAATGAACGGGAAATAATCAGCTTTTATATATTAAGTGATGCGTTCCTTAATATCGATGCCAATCTTGATGATTTGGCAAACTCCCAAAGCGGCGATGTTTCCATGTGGGACAATTCCCTGAAACACTTATCTCGCCAAAGTATTAAGGAAATCAAAGAAACCTATCTTGGTTTTACTACCTGGGAAGAAATCGCTGAAACACTCAGTTTCAATTTTGATGATGCCTGTTAATTTATTTGACAGACGAAATCTGATTATTTTCATTCTCACCGTTTCCAACCGCCGATGATTCATCAGGCCGATTCATTTTTAAACATTCATTTTAAACTTGATCTGTTTTCTGGCACATTTTTTTAAAGTATAGTATAATATTTTAAAAACAATACAGCAGCATTTTAGAAGGAGAAAAAATGTGGATCGACCTCAGAAGTGACACCGTTACCCAACCGACAGCGGCAATGCGCCAGGCGATGGCTTATGCCGAAGTAGGTGATGACGTCTACGGTGATGACCCAACAGTCAACCAATTGGAAAAATTAGCAAGTGAACGGTTTGAAAAAGAAGCGGCCCTTTTTGTTCCCTCCGGAACATTCGGAAATCAGGTGGCCATCATGTCTCATACCCAACGGGGTGATGAAATTCTCGTGGGTGATGAATGTCATATCCTCATGCATGAAGTCGGTGGCGCAGCAGTCCTCTCCGGCGTTCAAACCCGTCCCTTCCCGACCGATGACGGGCGAGTTGATGTTTGCAAGCTGGAAAAGATGATTCGCGGCAATGATATTCATTTTCCCAAGACCGGATTGATCTGTATGGAAAATGCCCATTCAGCCGGAACCGCTATTCCGCTTAAAAATATGCAGACCGTCTACCAGCTTGCAAAATCGCAAAATATTCCCGTGCATATTGACGGAGCTCGCATTTTCAATGCCGCGGTTGCCCTTGGGGTGGATGCGAAAGAGATTGCCGCCTACGGGGACTCCGTCAACGTTTGTCTTTCCAAAGGTTTGTGTGCTCCAGTCGGATCACTTTTGTTAGGAAGCAATGATTTTATCCGCAAAGCCCGTAAAAACAGAAAACTCATGGGCGGTGGCCTCCGCCAGGCCGGAATTCTAGCCGCTGCCGGGATCATCGCCCTGACTGAAATGATCTCAAGATTATCGGAAGATCATAAAAATGCCCGTTATCTGGCTGATCGTCTTGAAGAGATTGATTCCTGCCATGTTCGTCGTGATCGTTTGGACATCAATATGGTGTTTTTCACTTTAGATGAGTCCGTCATCAACGAGTCCGCTCTTGTTTCCGGCTTAAATAGTGAAAAGATCAAAATCAACGGTCAAGAAGATGGCCTGTATCGCTTTGTCACTAACCAGGGCGTATCGGCAGCCGCCATTGATCAGGTTATCGAAAAGATGAAAGCACTGCTTGCCCAATAGCCACTTCAATTTTTTTGCATTTTTTAGCACACGTCGAAACAACGTGTGCTAAATGCTTTTTACCATTAATTTTTGCATACCAGTTTGTTGGGCCAAGCAGTTTTAGTTTCGAATAATCTCAATTTTATAGCCATCAGGATCGGCAAGAAAGTAGAAGCGGGGTTTGCCATCGCCACTGAGACCCTTTAGATCTGTAGGTTTATATCCCTTTGCCTGATGCTCAGCATGAGCCGCCTCAAGATCATCCACACGCAATGCCAGATGACCATAGCCGGTGCCTAAATCATACGGTACAACTTGACCATAGTTATAGGTAAGTTCCAATTGATGGCCATTCGATTCACCATCCCCTAAAAATACCAAGGTAAACTCGCCCTCAGGCTGATCATTTCGTTTCACTTCTTCAAAGCCTAAAGCTTCCTTGTAAAAAGCAAGCGATTTCTCCAAATTCAACACGCGAATCATCGTATGTGCCATTTTAAATTTTCCCATTGTTTTCTCCTTTTATTATATATTTTTTCTTAAAGCACTAATTTAAAGTTTTGTTTTAAGGGTCACTTTCGAATCCACCCTCTAATTTATAACTGCTGGTGATCTCCGCCGCAGCCATCGGATCCATCAACCGTTTTAATCAACGCCAATTTTCGCTTTTCCAGTAACTTCAGTGCCGCTGTTCCCGAATGACCGACTCCTGAATATCTGGTGATATAAGCATCGGCCAAAACATCAAAGGCAGCTGGATTAAGTTCGCCGGTTATGATGCCTTCACAACCGAATTCAATTACTTTTTGTGCCAAGTTTTCTTCTGAAAGATCAGCTTTATTCTCGATCACATTCAAACTTAAATCAGCTGTTTCCACGACTAATAAATACTTGCATAATTCAAACCGTTGCGAGACCTTGCTCGCCAACGTTTTTCCCTCCATTGTCATTGCCAGATACATTTTTTTCTCCTTTTTCACGATAATTATTGACTCTCTTTGTACCAGGGGAACTTATTTTATTTCCGATAAAGGATTTAGCAAACTTTTATAAAAAGTGTAAGCTTTTGATGATTTCCCAACGCAATAGCCAATGTAATGGTCCAATAAATCATTGACTTTTGTTGCATCTTCGATGGAAGCATCCTGTTCTTTTAATTCTTTGATCGGTTTTCTTAAAAAATCCCGTAAGAGCTCCAGCATCCCCGGACTTAATTTATAGGAATAACCGGTCGCCTGATGCTTGCAATTTTTACATAAAATACCGTAACTTTCAATACTGAAAACAGCCGGTTCCTGGTCTGATTTACAAATCATACATTGAGTAATCCCGGGCCGATATCCCAAAACACTGACGAGTTTCAACTGAAAGGCGCCAACTAGAACAAGATCATTTTTGGCTTTTCCTCCGGATAAATAAAACAACACGTGCAATAACAGTTTAAGGATCTCGGGACTCTTTTGATAAAAATCAAAGGCATTGTTAATGAGGTCCAGCAAATAAGCGGCCAATGCCATTTTTGTCAGATCATTTCTTAACGGATAAAACGCTTCGATTAAATTTGCCTGGTTGATGATGCCAAAATTCTTCCCGGGATAATAAACAAACTCACCATAGGCGAAAATCTGAGTGCTGGCCAAAAGGCCGCTTTTTTGACGGCGCACGCCTCGGGCCATGCACTGAATCTTCCCTTCATCTTCGGTGAAAATCGTCAAAATCTTGTCCTGCTCTTTATAAGCCTGTTCTTTAATAACCAGGCCTTTTGTTTTAATCAGTGCCATAATGCGCCTGCCCAAATGGGTTATTCAAAATAGCCCAAATCCTTGAGATCAAAATTGCTTTCCCGCCAGTCAGAACGGACCTTCACCCAAAGCTGAAGATTGACCTTGGATTTTAAGAAAAACTCGATATCCCGGCGAGCCTGACTGCCTATTTTTGTCAGCATAGAACCGCCCTTGCCAATCAGTATGCCCTTATGGGTTTTTCTTTCGCAATAGATGGTCGCTTCAATATCAATGATATCTTTTCCTTTTCGCGATTTCATGGAGGTGACTTCAACGGCTATCCCGTGGGGCACCTCATCATTCAACAGGTTCAGAAGTTTTTCCCGGATGAGTTCCTGGACGATCCAACGTTCGGACTGATCAATAATCATGTCGGCCGGGAAAAACATCGGACCCGGCTCTAACAATTTGGTAACGATATCCAATAGTTCTCTGATTCCATCGCCTTTGGCGGCTGAAATTGGAATGATACAATTGAGAAAATCATATTTTTGATACGCGGCCATGGTGACCAGAAGATCTTCTCTCGGTAACAAATCGATTTTGTTGATCACCAAAATAACCGGTGTTTTACTGGCTCTCAGCTTTTCAAGAATATACTGATCGCCCGGGCCGATTTTCGTCTCCGGCTCAACCAGATACAAAACAACATCGACATCCGAAATAGTATTTTCGGCGGCTTTTTGCATATAATCACCTAGTTTATTTTTGGGTCGATGCATCCCCGGGGTATCGATAAACACCATCTGGGCATATTCATCGGTATAGATACAACGAATAGCATTTCGGGTGGTTTGGGGCTTGGCTGAAGTAATGACCAGTTTTTCTCCCATAATATTGTTTAATAAAGTGGATTTCCCAACATTTGGTCGTCCCACAATACTGATAAATCCTGATTTAAATGGTTCGTTCATCGTTCACATTCTTTCTTTGGTTAGAAAAACCAATTGACTATTTTTGGTAAAAAGATAATAAGTCCCACACAGACCGACATGATCGCGGCAACCATCACCGCTCCGGCAGCGGTATCCTTGGCAACTTTCGCTAAATGGTGATATTCTTCTGTATAAAGATCAACCAGGGTTTCAATGGCAGTATTTAGTATCTCCAATATAAAAACAAAAAAAATGACTATCACCAGTGCCAGCCATTCATAACTTGCGATTCTAAAGGCAATCCCTGCCGCGATGGTAATTGTCCCAACGCCAAGGTGAATTCTCATGTTGGGTTGCGATTTTATCGTATATTTTATTCCATCGATGGCATAAGAAAAACTTTTTGTGAGCTTTCTTCTGATTTTTCCCACCTCCTGATTTTAATTCTCTTGAAAAACTTGGTATCCTAAGCATCGCCCATAATTTCTTTTTCAATACTGCGCATCACTGCTTTTTCATTCTCCTCCATATGATCATACCCCAAAAGATGAAGGACACTATGAACCGAAAGATAGCAAAGCTCACGGGTTAGCGTATTTCCATATTCTTCCGCCTGTGTCATGGCTTGCTGAATACAAATGACAACATCCCCAAGCAGCAACGGTAAGTGCGGGTTATCTTTAAGGATCATCATTCGATCATATAAGAAATCTTCATGCATGGGAAAGGAAAGAACATCCGTGACGACATTTTTGCCCCGATAATTGGCGTTCAGTTCTTTTATTTCTTCAGCATTTACAAATGAAAAACTAATTTCACATTCAACCCCAATTTCCTGATGAAGCAGGGTTCGTTTCATGGCATCTTCAATTTCCTCCAGCACGGTTTCATCTATTTCAACATCACTTCGATTATCATAAGCTACTACGAGCATAAGTTTTTCCTCTCAATTTTATTACTTTATTATTTCATTTTTGCAAAAATCCGATCAGTCAGTTGCGATAGCCGCTTTCATTATTGATATGTTTGATTCACCTAACGACGGCTGATCCACTATTAATTCATCATATGGCGGCGTCGTCATCGATGATAACATTCCAAAACCATCATTATAATTAACAACGGTAATGCTGCCTAACTTGATATCAAAATGCCATTTGCTGTCAATCGGAAGCTCTAAAAGGTTCGTGAGCATCCCATGAACAGTTCCCCCATGAGCCACCAGCAAGACGGTTTCATCGGGATTTAACTCCGCTAAGAATTCTTTACATAAAGTGTGGTATTCCCGCTGACTTTGGCCTTCCGGCACGACATAATCCAAATAATCATCCATCCATAAATCCCACTCGGTTTTGGCGGTTTCACAGCATTCATCGCTGGTTTTTCCCTCGAAAATTCCGAAGTTAAATTCTTGCAGACGATTATCGACCTGAATTTGTTTTCCCGTTGCGGCTCCAACGTCTGCGGCAATTTTAAAGGCCCGCGAAGTTGGGCTGGCGTAGATTTTATCAAAAGTCAATTTCTCATCCAGAGCAATTAATGATTCAACTAAAAGTTCTTTCATTGCCTCACCCCGACGGGTATATTGCGATTCTGTATGGCCATTTAGTCGGCGCTCTACATTACCGAATGTTTCAACATGTCTTACTAATACGAGTTTCATCTAAATTTTCCTTATGCTATTTTATTTTTCTTAATTAGTGTGACATTCACACTAATGTTTGTTTACATTTGATCTTTTATCTATTCATTATAACCCATTTTAATCCGAGAGGCCAAAATATTTTTGCTTATCCCAATCTTTTTGGTTATAATTAATTAATAACAGTTGGAAAGGAAATCACCATGGCTAAAACTTCAAAATACCCTCTTTATGCCGATCTTGGGCTTATCGCTGTGTCCTTTGTATGGGGCAGCGGCTTTGTAGCTTCCAAAAATGCTCTAAATTCCATGACTCCGATGATGCTGATGGCCTTGCGTTTTAGCATTGCAGCGCTTTTATCGGGGATTATTTTTCGGAAGAATTTAAGAAATCTGTCTAAAGAAACCATTAAGGCTGGCTGTATTATCGGATTTTTTCTGTTCTCAGCCTTTGCCGCTCAAATGATCGGTCTTCAATATATGCTGGCTGGAAAGCAGGCTTTTTTAACGGGTACCAATGTAATCATGGTTCCCTTTATATACTGGGCGGTCAAGAAAAACAAACCGGACAAATATAATTTTATGGCGGCTTTTATTATGATAACGGGTTTAGCTTTATTGACTATTGATTTTTCGGTTGGCTTTTCCTTCAATATCGGTGATGCCCTAACCCTGCTCTGCGCTTTTCTTTATGCCTGTCACATTGTCGTAGTTGGGATATTTTCAAAGCAACATGACCCCATTGCGCTGACGGTGATTCAATTGGCTTTTGCCGCCATCATCTCGTTGCTTTATGTCTTTTGGTCTGGAGAATTTACGATCGCCATCCCCGTTCCTGGTCTTTTAAACGGCCTATATCTTGGGGTATTTTGTACCTTCCTGGCGTTTTTAGTGCAAAACCTGGCGCAAAAGCATACTAGTTCTACGCATGCGGCAATTTTCCTCAGTTTGGAATCGGTTTTTGGAAGTACCCTGTCGATTTTGCTTCTAGGGGATCAATTTTCCTTTACCATGTTCCTGGGTTGCATCATTATTTTTCTTGGCATTATCACCGCCGAAACCAAGTGGTCTTTTCTTAAGATTAAACAAAATAACCCTGAAAAAATTACCGAGCATTAGCTTTTTTCTTTACTTTTTAAGTTTAATCATGCTATGATTACCTCCAAATGCAAGACTAATTGCAGAGGAGGTTTTTTTTTGAAATATCAGTTTAATATCGGAGATTTAGAATTCTCAAAACCCATTGTACAGGGGGGAATGGGCATCGGCATTTCGCTTTCCAGCCTGGCTGGAAATGTCTCGAAAAACGGCGGTCTTGGGGTGCTTTCCAGTGTCGAAATGGGGTGTGATTACCCAAACTACAAAACGAATCGGCTGCTTGCCAACCGCCAGGCCCTAGAGGATCACTTCAAACGTGCCAAGGCGATATCAGGCAATCGGCCAATCGGCCTCAACATCATGGTTGCCCTGACTCAATACGAACAAATCGTCAAGGATGCCATCGAAGTCGGTGTCGATATCATTTTTGCCGGTGCCGGTCTGCCCTTAACCCTTCCCGAGCTAACCCGAAATTCGGCAACTAAAATAGCCCCGATTATTTCATCAAAGCGGGTGGCAAAACTGCTTTTAAAACACTGGTGGCGGCATTACAAAGTAGCTCCGGATGCCATTGTGCTGGAGGGACCTTTAGCAGGAGGCCATTTAGGCTTCAAACTGGAAGATCTGACGCCCGAAAGATTATTGGCGCAGCCTTTGCCAGGTCTTATTCCCGGTGTTCTTGAAGAAATCAAACCTTATGAAGATTTAATAGGCCGAAAAATCCCCTTAATTGCCGGCGGCGGCATCACGACTGCAGCCGACGTCAGAGCGATCCTGGAAGCCGGAGCATCAGCCGTTCAAATCGGTTCCCGATTTGTCGCAACCGAAGAATGTGATGCGGCCTTAGCTTTTAAAGAAGCCATGGTCAATGCCCAAAAATCGGATATTGAAATTATCGTCAGTCCCGCCGGATTACCAGGGCGAGCCATTCACAATCATTTTTTAGAAGAAGTTTCAGACGGTTTAAGAAAACCTAAAAATTGTCCGTTTAACTGTATTAAATCCTGTGATTATAAAACGTCACCCTATTGTATCGGTTTGGCCCTGATGGCCGGAAAATGCGGAGATTTTGAAAACGGTTATGTTTTTTCCGGAGCCAATGCCTATAAAATCACTGAGATTACCACCGTAGCATCATTAATGAATGAACTGATGGATTTTTAATGCAACGAAGAAGCCTGTAATTTTTTAATTTTTCAGCGCTTTTCTTGACAAATATTTTTTTAACATTATAATTAGTTAGACTATCTAAATAATTACGGAGGTGTGTCTGTGGAATCATTTTCTTCCCAACTCAATGAACTTTTAGTGGAGACCTTTAACAATATTCTTAAGTTTGAAGAGGATCTTATTAAACATTCTGCCAATATTGATTTATCCATTAATGAAATGCACATCATTGAGAATGTGGGAAAAAGCGATAATAACGGTAAAACCATCAGCGATCTTGCCCAAGCCCAAAAAATAACGCTTCCTTCAATGACAATAGCCATTAATAAATTGGTTAAAAAAGGGTACGTAGTAAAAGAAAAAAGCAGTATCGATGGACGAGTCGTTTATGTACGACTCATGGATAAAGGTTTAAGGATCGATAAAATTCATCATTATTTTCATATGAAAATGGTGAACGATATTTCCAAAGAAATGGCCGATGATGAAAAAATAGTTTTGATTCACGGAATGGAAAAATTAAATGGATTTTTCACAAAAAAACTATCAGGGCTGTCAGAAAAGAATGAAACCACTGCCCCTTGATGCTTGGAGGAACAAATGTCCTTTTCAATTATTGGCACAGGATCTGCATTGCCAAAAACAATTCAGACCAATGAAGACCTAACCGAATTTCTTGAAACCTCAAATGAATGGATCGTTTCAAGAACCGGAATAGAGACAAGACATATTTGTGTTGCGGAATCCATTTTGGATATTGCCCTTGATGCAAGTCTCAACGCCCTAGACAATGCCCAATTAAAGCCGCAGGATCTGGATCTTATTATCTGTCCAACGCTTGGCGGCGACACCGTTACCCCGTCCCTCGCCTGTCTTGTAGAGAAAGAACTGGGTGCCGCCTGCCCCAGTTTTGATTTAAACGCTGCTTGTTCTGGATTTGTGTACGGGTTGGATGTGGCTGATGCATACTTTTGCCGAAATAAAGACATGAAAATTCTGGTGATCGCGGTTGATGCCATGTCAAAATTAGTGGATTGGAAAGATCGCAAAACGGCGGTTCTTTTCGGAGATGGTGCCGGTGCCGCGGTTCTTTCTTCAGGCGATGATCTCAAAGCCATTCATTTAACAGCAGCCGGCAATCAACATGCCTTGTGCATCCCCTGGCAGAAGGGAAATCACCCCCTTCTGAGAAATCAGGAAACGCTACTCCCTTATCTAAAAATGGATGGATCTGAAGTTTATCGCTTTGCCGTTTCTGCCATCTGTAAAGACTTGAAAATCGTTGTCAAAGAAGCCGGGATTACCCTGGATGATTTAGATTATGTCATTCCCCATCAGGCTAACCTGCGAATCATCGAAAGCGCCGCAAAACGATTAAAGATTCCCATGGAAAAATTTGTTTTGCAGGTAAGTTCCTGCGGCAATACCTCGGCTGCCAGTATTCCCCTGGTTCTGGATGAAATGAACCGCCAGGGCAAGCTTATCCCGGGAACCCAGATTGCTTTAACCGCTTTTGGCGGCGGACTGACGACTGGCGCCTGTATCCTGGAATGGTCCTGATCTTCTCACAAAAAAGCACAAAAATTTATTCTTAATCTTAGGAGGATTAATCAAATGGTATTTGAAAAAGTAGTCGAAATTTTACGTAATTATAAAGAGGAACCGGAACTGGAAGTAACGATGGAGTCCAGCTTTGAAGAACTTGAACTGGATTCATTGGATACGGTTGAACTGGTAATGGAAATTGAAGAATCGTTTGATACAAGCATTGAAATGGATTCAGAACTTAAAACGATTGGTGATGTTGTCGGCCTTATCGAAAAAGCAATCGCATAGGTGTGACAGTATGATAAAAACACCACTGTGTGATCTTTTAAATATTGAATTTCCCATTCTTCAAGGAGGAATGGCCTGGGTATCTGATGCCCAGCTTGCCGCTGCCGTATCCAATGCCGGTGGTTTGGGGATCATTTCTTCAATGAATGCCGATGAAAACTGGCTGCGACAAGAAATACATAAGGTCAAAAGCTTGACTGACAAGCCCTTTGGAATAAACGTCATGCTGATGAATCCCCATGTTGATAAAATCGCCCAGGTTCTCATTGAAGAAAAAGTACCGGTGATCACCACCGGCGCTGGAAACCCGGGAAAATTCATAAAGCTCTGGATAGCCGCCGGCATTAAAGTGATCCCGGTCGTTCCTTCCACCGGGCTGGCCCGCTTTGCCGAACGTGCCGGTGCAACGGCAGTCATCGCTGAAGGCGGTGAATCCGGCGGTCATGTCGGCGATATGGCCACCCTGCCGCTGGTTCCACAGGTCTGTGATGCCGTTTCCATTCCGGTCATCGCGGCCGGTGGCATCGGCGATGGTCGGGGCATTGCCGCGGCCTTGATGCTGGGTGCTGTTGGTGTTCAATTAGGGACACGATTCTTAGTCGCTGATGAAACCAATATCCATGAAAATTATAAAGACAAAATTATTAAAGCAAAGGACATCGACACGGTACTTACCGGAAAATCGTTAGGCCATCCCGTTCGAGCATTAAAAACGTCATTTACCAGAAGTTTTCTTAAAGCCGAAAACGACCCCTCAACCCCCAAAGAAACCTTGGAAGAATACGGTCGAGGCGCTCTGCGTATTGCCGCCCAGGAAGGGGACTCTCAAAATGGTTGTTTTATGGCCGGTCAAATTTCCGGATTGATTAAAGAGAAACAAAGCGCAAAAAACATTATCTTAACACTGGTAAAAGAAACCGAAACCGCCTTAAAAGGAGGACTTCAATGGGTAAAATAGCCGTACTCTTTCCAGGTCAGGGATCCCAGTTTATTGGAATGGGAAAACCATTATATGAACAGAGCCCTGCCTCGAAAAAAGTATTTGATCAAATTGAATCCCTTCGTGTCGGGACTTTAAAACTATGTTTTGAAGGTCCGCAAGAAGAATTGAATAAAACCATTAATACCCAGCCTTGTATTTTTGCTGTGGAGTTAGCTGCTTTGGCGGCTTTAAAAGCAATTGGCGTAGACATTCAAGGGCTTGCCGGCTTTTCATTAGGTGAAGCAACCGGTCTGGTTGCCGCCGATATGTTATCTTTGGAAGATGGCTTGAAATTCGTTATCAAGCGTGCTCAGGCGATGGAAGAAGCTGCTCATAAAACTGATGCTGCTATGGTCGTGGCTTTAAGGCGCAACAACACTCAGGTTGAAGCATTATGTTCAGAGTTCAATCAGTGCTATCCCGTTAACTATAATTGTCCCGGTCAACTAGTGGTGTCGCTATTAAAATCTGATGTAACGGCATTTGTTAAGCGTGTTAAAGATTCAGGCGGAAGAGCTATTCCGCTGAGTTTACCGGGCGGCTTTCATTCCCCTTTTATGACTTATGCAACTAAAATTTTAGAAAAAGAAATTTTCGAATTGACTTTTTCTAAAGGATCTAATCCCCTTTACTCTAATGTCGATGCCAAGCCATACCCGGAATCGCCCTTAGCTATCAGATCTAACATTCTTTACCAGATCAATCACCCGGTACTTTGGGAAAAAACAATCCGTAGAATGATCGATGATGGCTTCAAAACCTTTATTGAGTGTGGTCCCGGAACAACCCTGGGGGGCTTTTTAAAGAAAATAAATCCTGCTATCACTTACTATCATTGCGAGTCAATTTTCAAGGATTATATTGAAGCCAAAGATGCCGGAAAGGACTGGTCTTTCAAATGTTAACAGGAAAAACAGCACTAATAACTGGCGGTGCCAAAGGAATTGGCAGGGCTATTGCTCTGAAAATTGCTGAAGCACATGGAAATGTTGCGATTGTTTATCGTGGCAGCGAAAAAAGAGCCGAAGATACCAAAAATGAATGCCTTACCCTGGGAGTCAAAGCTCAGAGTTATCAATGTGACGTATCCGATTTTAATGCAACCAAGATTATGGTTGCCCAGATTATTAAAGATTTTGGCAATCTGGATATTCTTGTAAATAATGCCGGGATTACTAATGACAAGCTTTTGATTGCCATGAAAGAAGATGATTTTGACTCTGTCATTGCCACAAATTTAAAGGGCGCCTTTAACATGACCAAACATGTGGGCGCGTATCTATTGAAACAACGGAAAGGCCGAATCATCAATATTTCTTCGGTGTCAGGCCTGATGGGCAACATTGGACAATGTAATTATGCTGCTGCCAAAGCGGGACTCATTGGTTTAACCAAATCAACGGCCAAAGAAATGGCGTTGCGTGGAGTAACCTGCAATGCCATTGCCCCTGGTTTTATTGATACTGACATGACCAAAGATCTAAAACCTGAAATTCAGGCGGAAATTCTCAAGTTAATTCCGTTGAAACGTTTGGGACAGCCAGAGGATATTGCAAACCTCTGTGTATATTTAAGCAGTGAATATTCAAACTATATTACCGGAGAAGTCATCAAAGTTGATGGCGGTCTCTATATTTAGGAGTAATTAATGAAACGAAGAGTTGTCATAACAGGATGCGGTGCAATTTCCCCAGTGGGCAACACCGTGGACACCCTATGGAAAAACCTGGTTAACGGAAAATGTGGGATTGATTTTATTAAAAAATTCGACACCACTGATTTAAAAGTAACGATTGCCGGGGAAGTCAATGATTTTGAACCCCGGGACTATATTAAGAAAAACGAAATCCGAAAAACAGATCTTTTTACCCAATATGCCTTAGGCGCTGCCGTTCAGGCGATGGAAGACAGCGGTGTTCAGGAACACGTGGATCCAACCCGTTTAGGCGTCTACATGGGATCTGGAATTGGTGGCATTCACACCTTTATTACTGAATGCGAAAAAATGACCACCAAAGGACCTGGGCGAATCTCCCCTTTCTTCATTCCGATGATGATCTCCAACATTGCCGCCGGCTCCATCGCCATTCGCTACAATGCCCAAGGGCCCTGTCTGCCGGTAGTGACCGCCTGCGCCACATCAACAAACGCGATTGGCGAAGCCTACCGCGCCATTAAGCACGGGTATGCCGATGCCATTATCGCCGGCGGAACGGAAGCCAGTATTACCCCGCTTGCCATTGCCGGCTTTACGAATTGTATGGCTTTAACGACGGTTAACGATCCTACCCAGGCATCGATTCCTTTTGACAAACGCCGAAGCGGCTTTGTTATGGGCGAAGGTGCCGGAGCGCTTATTTTAGAAGATCTGGAAACAGCCTTAAAGCGCGGAGCAAAGATTTATGGCGAAATCGTCGGGTACGGAAATACCTGCGACGCTTATCATATCACCGCTCCCCACCCGGAAGCCATCGGTGGCGCTCGTTCCATTACCCAGGCCCTGGCTGAAGCCGTTGCTGCCGGAGTCATCCTTGAAGATTCACAGTTTTACATCAATACCCATGGTACCAGCACCCCCTTAAATGACAAATCAGAAACCATTGCCATTAAAAAAGCCATGAGTGATCACCTATCACGAACGCTGGTCAGTTCAACCAAATCCATGACTGGGCATATGTTGGGTGCGGCTGGCGCCATCGAAGCCATCGCTGCTATTATGGCCTTGAAAGATGGCGTTATTCCGCCGACCATCGGGTATGAAGAACCGGATCCGGATTGTGATTTAGATGTTGTTCCCAATGAAAAACGTTTGATCCAGAGCGATGTGGCGCTATCACTATCCTTGGGATTTGGCGGCCATAACGGTTGTTTGGCATTTGTAAAATATACAGAGGTGTAAATATGGAATTAACCACGGAAACAATCCAGATATTGGCTAAAGTCATGTCTGCCGAAAAACTAACCAGTCTTTCCATTGATCAGGGTAACCTTAAAATAGAACTGAAACGGGAGATTAGTTTGACTCAACCTTCAGAAAACTATTTTCAAGAGAGCGAGACCAAAAGTGTTTCGCACAAAACACAAATAGTTGAGGCTGAACCCATCGAACCACCAATTGACACTCAATGGAAAGAAATAAAATCGCCGATGGTCGGCGTCTTTTATCAAGGCAGCCAAGCGGATAAACCCCCTTATGTTTCGCGGGGACAGCATTTTGAAGAAGGTGATACGCTGTGTATCATCGAAGCAATGAAACTAATGAATGAAATTACCGCCGAAACATCCGGTACTATTATGGAAGTATGCGTTGGAAATGGCCAGATTGTCGAATATGGGCAGGTTCTGTATCGTATTAAAGAGGAAAATCAAGCATGAAACGTGAAGCATTAAAAAGCATATTACCCCATCGAGAGCCAATGCTCCTTATTGATGAGGCTGAAAAAGTTGATGAAACTACTGCAGTTGGCCGTTACACGGTAAAAGGTGATGAGTGGTTTTTACAAGGTCACTTTCCCGGAAACCCTGTGGTACCTGGTGTCATTCTTTGTGAAATCATGGCGCAGACCACGTGTGTATTACTTGCTGAAATCACTGGCACCAATAAAACGCCGTATTTTACCGGACTTAATAAAGTAAAATTTAGAAATAAAGTACTGCCAGGCGATACATTGGAAATTACCTGCCGTATTACCCGATCTAAACCACCTTTTTATTTTGCCAGTGGTTCCGGTTCCGTAAAAGGTAAAGTTGCTGTTGTCGGCGAATTTTCATTTGCCCTAATGGACTAAGGAGGAAACCTGTGTTTGATAAAATACTCATTGCCAATCGTGGCGAAATCGCCCTGCGAATCATCAGAGCTTGTAAAGAAATGGGCATTGCCACCGTCGCTGTTTTCTCAAAAGCGGATGAAGACAGCCTTCACGTCAGCTTGGCCGATGAGAGTATCTGTATCGGTCCTGCCCCTGTTACGGACAGCTACTTAAACATCTCCGCGATTTTATCAGCCGCCGTACTCACCGGCGCCGAAGCAATTCACCCGGGTTACGGTCTGCTTTCAGAAAATCCCAAATTTGCCCGTCTATGTGCCCAATGTGGACTTACCTTTATCGGACCAAACTGGGAGATTATCAAAAAAATGGGCGATAAGGATCAGGCCAGATCCACTATGGCCGCGGCCGGAGTTCCGATTGTACCAGGGACCGATATCATTGACGATCCTGACGAAGCTCAGAAAAAGGCCGATGAAATTGGCTATCCGCTCCTTGTTAAGGCCCGTTCGGGCGGTGGCGGCAAAGGCATTCGTTTAGTTGAAAAATCAGAAGATTTTATCAACGAATTTCAGCTGGCCCGTCAAGAAGCACAAAATACCTTTAACGATGATGGCGTCTATTTGGAAAAATTTTTAACCCATGTCAAGCATATTGAAATTCAGCTGCTCTGTGACCACTTCAATCATGTTGTGGCCCTTGGTGAACGGGAATGCTCGATTCAACGCAAGAATCAAAAGCTTTTAGAGGAAAGCCCCTCCCCATCCCTGACGCTTGAACTTCGTGAGTCGATGATGGCGGTCTCGCGAAAAGCTGCTCTATCCATCGGTTACGAAAATGCCGGAACCATTGAGTTCTTAATGGATGCCCAGGGGCATTATTACTTTATGGAAATGAACACACGACTGCAAGTGGAACATCCCATTACTGAAATGGTAACCGGGGTTGACATCGTAAAATGGCAAATTCGCATTGCCGCCGGCTTACCACTGACCTTTGGTCAGGAGGATGTTCACATCCAGGGGCATGCCATCGAGTGTCGGATCAATGCGGAAAACCCACTGCTTGATTTTAGGCCGAATTGTGGAACCATTAGTTTCCTCCATGTACCGGGGGGCCCCTGGGTACGCTTTGATACCCTGCTCTATCAAGGCTATACCATCCCACCTTACTACGATTCCATGGTTGGAAAACTGATCGTCCATTCCAAAACAAGAGAACTGACCATCCGGAAAATGAAAGCAGCCTTATGCGAATTAGTTATTGAAGGAATCGACCATACCAGCCAGATACAGCTCGATATTTTAAGTCATCCCCTATTTGTTAAAGGGGATTATTACACCGATTTTATGGAAAAAGAATTAGACAAACCCTTGTCTGAATAGGAAGGGAGTTTTTAAATGATTAGCAAAGGTCTATTTAAAAAACCAAAAAACGAACTAGAAGACCATCATTGGGTGAAGCGTCAAAGCGACCCTGCCATTCCTTCAGAACTTTGCCGCAGTTGTCCCTCATGTAAACAATTGAGTTTCACTTCGGATTTAGATAATAATTTTCATATCTGCCCTAAATGCGGCTATCATTTTCGCATTAATGGCCGGCAACGTCTGAATATGATTATCGATCCCGGCAGTTTTACCGAACATCATCAGAATCTCATTTCAACCAATCGATTGGAGTTTCCGGGATACGAAGAAAAATTGGAACAGGCCACCCTGTTTAGCCATGAAAACGAAGGAGTTATCACCGGCATCGGAAAAATTGGCGGCTATGATGTGGCTTTATTTGTCATGGAAGTAACCTTTATGATGGGTAGCATGGGACAAGTAGTCGGAGAAAAGATAACTCTTCTTTTTGAATATGCAACCGAACATCATCTCCCCGTCATCGGATTTACTGTTTCCGGCGGAGCCCGTATGCAGGAAGGCATGCTGGCTTTGATGCAAATGGCAAAAACAAGCGGCGGAGTAAAACGTCACAGTGATGCCGGTCTCTTGTATATTGCGCTCCTAACCGACCCCACGACAGGCGGTGTGACAGCCAGTTTTGCCATGGAAGCTGACATTACTTTAGCTGAACCAGAAGCTTTAATCGCCTTTGCCGGACCGCGGGTCATCGAACAGACCATTCGGCAGCGATTACCAAAAGGATTCCAACGAGCCGAATTTTTGCTTGAAAAAGGGTTCGTGGATGGGATTGTTCCCCGTAATATTCAAAAAGATGCCTTGATTAGATTGTTATCCCTCCACTCCATACCAAAAGGCGGTGACGACCATGGAAGCCTATAAACGAGTAACACTGGCGCGTAAGAAAACCCGCCCGACCGGGCAGGATTTTATAAACAATATTTTTACCGATTTTATCGAGCTTCACGGAGATCGCTGTTTCGGGGATGATCCGGCGGTCATTACCGGAATTGGCTATCTTTTAGATATGCCGGTAACGATTATCGCCCAGGAACGCGGGAAAAACACGAAATCGCGAATTAAACGAAACTTTGGTTCCGCTCATCCCGAAGGATATCGGAAAGCCCTTCGGCAAATGCATTTAGCTGAGAAGTTTAACCGTCCGATTGTTTGTTTGATCGATACCTCCGGAGCATTTTGCGGGATTGGTGCGGAAGAACGCGGTCAGGGGCATGCCATTGCCCAGAATCTGATGGAAATGATGAGCCTGAAAGTGCCAGTGATTTCCATTATTATTGGCGAAGGCGGCAGCGGCGGGGCTTTGGCTCTGGGTGTTGCCGACGAAGTTTGGATGCTTGAAAATGCCATTTATTCCGTGATTTCACCAGAAGGCTGCGCCAGTATCCTCTGGAAAGATTCTTCAAAAACAAAAGAAGCCGCTAATTGTCTTAAATTAACGGCCCAGGATTTACTGGAACTTGAGGTCATTGATAAAATCATCTCAGAAAACCATCGAGATTTCAAAAACGTGTATCGGGAATTAAAACTTAACCTCTATAAACGGTTTCGCAAAAGCCAAATTTTGTCTCCTGAAATCTTGACGCAAACCCGTTATAACCGGTTCCGAAAGTTCGGTGCCCTGGATATCACAAAATAATTAATAATCGGGGAACTCGTTTCAGCATTAAAAAAAGAACTGTCGCATTTGACAGTTCTTTTTTGTTTTTAATAATACCTCATTGAATGCATTGCTGAAGCAAGGATCATAACTACAATACTTGAAAATATAATCGAAAGAACAACGCCGATACCCATAAAGATTAATGCGGCCCAGGCAAAATGTTTTTTGTTAACATTTGTTTTTTCATCAACGCTCCAAATTATCAGCATAATTAGGTTGACAACCGGGATATAGGTCAGTAAAAGTGTCAGCATCCAGTCTCCCAGAGTCATAACTTCTTCAGTTTTAACAGTGACAGGCGATTTTTGAGGTGCCGTCTGAGCAGGCCCTGGATCATGTACAACATTTTCAGCAACAACGATCTCTTCCGCCACCACTTCATCAGCAGCGATTCCATCACCGATAATCTCATCGGCAACAATTTCTTCAGAAGATGTTTCATCATCTACGGTTTCAGGCACAATTTCTTTATCGGTAACATCATGAGAAAGATTTTCATGATCGAAAACGCCACTTGTGAAGTCTTCTTCAACAATATCTTTTTTTTCTAATTCTGCCCCACAATTACTACAAACGGTATCATCATTCCTTAAACCAGCATAACATTTTGGACAATACTTTGCCATTGCACTCACATCCTTTTTATTTTATTTTATCATATAAATATAATAATTTTAAAATATAATTTATGCTAAAACTTCAATCTTTTTGATCACTTGATTTTCATATGGTTTGTCTGACGGATCACGGTCAACCGCAACCACTGCATCAGCTGTTTCCATGCCTTTTGCCACCTTACCGAATGCTGCGTACTGACCATCCAAAAAGGGAGCATCCTCCACCATAATAAAAAACTGCGAACCCGCTGAGTTTGGCTGACCAGATCTGGCCATCGAAATCACACCGCGTTCATGCTTAATATCATTAGGAATAGCATTTCCGGAGAATTCGCCTTTAATATTATGTCCGGGCCCGCCAGTGCCATTGCCTAAAGGACATCCGCCTTGAATCATAAAGCCTGGTATTACCCGATGAAAAATCAAGCCATTATAAAAGCCATCTTTAACGAGGTTTAAAAAGTTTTCAACCGTAATAGGTGCAACTTCCGGATAGAGTTCGACCTCCATCGTTTGTCCATTTTCCATTTCTATTTTTACAATTGGGTTTGTCTCTGACATATTATCCTCCAAAATTTTAAATTCAATTTAATTTTTTATATCATCTATACTATACACTAAATCAGCTAAAATGAAAAGCGGAAAACAAACGGTCTTAAGATTTAGAAAATAAAAAAAGCCCGGCACCTATCGTGTCCAGACTTTTAAGTTTAATGCTTTAAAGAACTAAGCATAAAGGGATAATTCTATACGGTTTAAAGAAAATTGGTCAGGAAGCTTTTCCTTTAAATAACCAGATAACAATATTTCAAGTTCCGGGTCAAAATAATCACAGATTGCATTATCATTTTCATTATAGATATGAACATGAAACTTGGTGTTTGCATCGAAGCGCATCACTTCTTGATTATCTTTGAGTTTTAGAATCAATCCTTTTTCGGAAAATGTTTCTAAAATATTGTAAATAGTACCCACCGACATAATATAACCCTGGTTTTCAAGGGCTTCCATTAGCATTTCTGCACCGGGATGAGATGTCATTTCTGACAGTACTTTAAGGACACCAATACGTTGCGGGGTTGCCTTTAACCCCGCACCACGAATCATATCTGTATACATTTGAATTTGTTTACTTTTCATGAATAAGAATAACTCCTAATTAATAATTTGTATATTATTATATTATCAATTTGGTGTTTTGTCAAATAATTCAAACAAAATATTTGCTATTATTGTTCACCATATAATGCCCGAATAATATTCTGGGCACGTTCACTGACAACCTCATAATAAATTTCATTTCCAGTTCGTACACCTTTTACGATGCCAGCATTTTTCAACTTGGAAAGATGCTGTGAAACTCCTGATTGCGAAACCGCAAGGCATTCTTCCATATAGGAAACATTGCATCGACCATTTTCGATAAGTCCTTTTGTGATACAAAGTCGGATCGGATGTCCCAGTGCTTTTATTATTTCCGCAGTTTCCTCATAATCTTCTAAGTTCATATCCATAAATAACTCTCCCTCTTTCTGATAAACGAACTATTTTTGTATTGGCATACCATATTATTCTATCTATTAATAAGAACTTATACTCCTTATTTCTATTTGTTCATAGTGTTCTTATCTACTGATATCGACATTAGCGATCATTTGTTTAGCAATTATATAAAAAATAATTTCAGTCCTTTGATAACCGCCTTTACTGGTATCGGAAAGTTAATCAAACGAGTCCAATACAGCATCAAAAATTTGTATTTCATCAAAATCCGGATGTTCCACAATGATAACCAGCACTGCTTTTCCAATAAAATAAAGAAGATCATCCGTTGAAATGTTAAAACCATCTTCCTGAGCCAATTTAGCTAAATGTTCAAAAAGTCGATGTCGTTTTATTTCTTCATTATTGAGAACATATTCCTTTTTATTTTCAGTGCCATAAACCAATTCGTCAAACTTGCTAACGAGTCGATCCTTTAAACTAATTATCTCGCCTTTTTCGGCACTGAGTTTTTCTAATTTTCGTGCTGATCTTCCGTCGAGATCAATTATTCTTTGGAGCAGATCATCTTCAATGTTTTCTGGAATCATCGGAGATGCATAGTACCCCGCCGATACAAGCATTGGTTCATTATACCGAAAGCTGCCACCGGCAAGTAATTTTTCATTATACTCTGTCAGTGATTTACGGTTTTTCGCCAGATATTTTATAAATCGTTTAACTTCCGTTAATGCCATAAGTTACCCCTCCCACTGTTTTATTCGCAGACTGTAGTTGCTATTTTGTTAAACATTATCACATGCAAATATATTAATCAAGAGTATTGTTTTCTTTTCTGCCGTTAATTCTTTATTTTTACTTAATATTAATGATTGTATTTCATTATTGTGCTTTTTTAAAAAGCCAGTATACTTATACCTTCTTTTTTGTTTGTTTCATTACAAACTTGTAAAACTCGACAAAATCATGATATAATGATGAAAAATTTGGATAAAAAGGAAGTTAATATGAGAAATCGAGTTGGTAACTTGTTATGGGGCTTTTTATTAGTGGCCATCGGCCTGGGTTTTGCCGGTAATGCCTTTAGTTTATGGAATTTTCAACTATTTTTTGATGGTTGGTGGACTTTATTTATTATTATTCCTTGTGCCATCAGCATGTTTCAAAACGGAGTTCAACTTTGGAATTCCATTGGATTAGGAATCGGTGCGCTATTATTTGTATCTGCACAGGGCTATTTTAATGGCCAGTTGGTCGGGAATCTTATCTTTCCAATCATCATTATTGCAATTGGTTTGAGCATTATGTTTAAAGGAAAAATGAATAAAAATGTGAAAATGATAGAAAGTTTGAACAAAGACGGACTTTCAGAATACTCGGCTGTTTTTGGCGGTCAGGAATTAAATTTTCCTGGTGAAGAATTCAAAGGGGCCAACTTAACGGCCGTATTTGGCAGTATCACTTTAGATCTCAGACAAGCCATCATCAACGAAGATATCTGTATTTCAACCACGGCAGTTTTCGGCGGTGTCGATATTATGGTGCCAAACAACGTTCGTGTTGAAGTATCCGGCACGCCTATTTTCGGGGGCACCACAAATAAAGCAATGCAACCAATTGGAGAAAATCCCCCCACCGTCTATGTTAACAGCATCAGTATTTTTGGAGGCACTGAAATAAAATGAAATCAAACTTTGGATGGGTTAAATATTTAGCCATTGCCTTTGGCCTTGTTTTAGCATTAGGAATTATTTCCTCCCTTGTCCATGGTGGAATTTACGTATTAACAGGCTTAGGGTTAATTGAAAATAAAACACAACTTATTGAAAATGAAGCAGGTTCTTACAGTCAAGAATATACCGGAAGCTTAAGTTCCATTTCAATTGTCTATAACGTCGGTAGTCTGATACTTCAAACCAGTGATGAATTTAAAGTGGAAGGTACAAATCTATCGTCAGACTTAACGGCAAAAATGGAAGATGGTAAATTAATCATTCAGGAAAAGGGGCCCGACAACTTGCTGTCAAGTCTGTTTGACCAAAATAATGCCCCCAATTTGGTGGTAACCATTCCTAAAAGCTCGAAATTGGAAAGTGTCGATTTGGAATTGGGCGCTGGCAGGGGCGAAATCAACGGCATCACTACTGATAATTTAAGTATTTCCCAGGGCGCAGGGGAAATAACTGCTACCGATGTTCAAGCGAACGCTGGAGAACTCAAAGGCGGTGCTGGTTCCGTAAACTTTTCAAATGTAGCTCTTAAGGATTTTGACATTGATGGCGGGGTAGGACTTATTAAGATACAGGGAGCTATCACCGGAAAAATGAAAATAGACTGTGGCGTAGGTCAAACAAGTTTAAACATTTCCGGCAATCCGGATGACTATTTCATTAATGCTGATCAAGGTTTAGGAGCGATAACAATTAATGGTCAAAAAATTCCAGAAAAAGGTACCGGCTCAAAAACTGCATCTAATCGTATTGATATCAATGGTGGTGTGGGACCAGTCAATATCGTTTTTGATTAAAAAGCCGGAATCATTGGCTTTTGTATCTTCATCTTTAATTTTGTGTTATACTATAAACATTATTCGCAAATTGGAGATCATCATGAAAACTTATCTATTTCGATTTTTAAAATTAAACTTTGGCCTCTTTCTCTACGGATTAGGGATTGTGGTCACAATGAAAGGGAACGTCGGATATGCCCCATGGGAAGTTCTGCATAGCGGGATCAGCCAAACTCTGGGCATCAGCATTGGTTTAGTAAACACCGGAGTCGGTGCGATCATCGTCGTCATTGTCTGTCTGTTAGGGGAAAAAATCGGTCTGGGTACCATCTTTAATATGTTCATGATTGGTCTTTTTATGGATTTAATTCTTAAATCAAATATCATTCCCCTAATGCATAACTTTTGGCTTGGTTCACTTGTCATGATTCTCGGACTTTTTATTATTTCTCTGGGAACTTACTTTTACATTTCATCCGCTTTTGGAGCTGGTCCCAGGGACAGCCTGATGGTAGCGGTGACACGAAAAACAGGGTTTCCTGTGGGATTATGCCGTGGCATCCTGGAAGTCAGCGTCGTCATTGTTGGCTGGCTTTTAGGTGGGATGGTTGGCCTGGGCACCCTGCTTTCAGCTTTTGCCATCGGTTTTTGTATCCAAGTCACCTTCAAAGTACTCCGATTTGATCCTACCCTGGTTAAGCACGAAACATTTGGGGGGATGGTAATAAACATCCGTAATTTAAAGGAAAAATAGCCCAAAAAAACAGTTACTTCATATTTTTCGATCTTTCAACCGGTAAAACACCAGACATTTCCCCAATGACATTAATGAGTTGTGTATCAGACGGAATCACAATCTTGGCATTATTTTTCAACGCTATTTCAGTTGTTTCTAATTTTTTTAATAGTTGCGCATTTCCTACAAAATAGAGCTCAGCAGCTTCATTAACCAGTTTAATTGCCAGAGCTTCACCTTCAGCCGCAAGAATTTGTGACTGTTTAATTCCCTCAGCTTTCTTAATTTCTGCTCGTTTAACCCCATCGGCTGTTGTTTCTGCCGCCGTTGCAAAATCAATTGCGGCAACTTTTTCATTTTCAGCTTTAACAACCTTGTTCATGGTTTCCTGAACATCTTCAGGCGGATCAATTTCTCTTAATTCAGCTCGTACGATATCAATTCCCCATTTATCGGTCTCTTCCTTTAGCGTTACCAATAAATCCGTATTGATGATGCTTCGTTCGCTATTAGCCGATTTCAAAGTCATCGTACCAATGATGTTACGTAAAGTCGTTCTAGCGAGATTGACAATTTGATTTTTGTAATCATTTACATTATATACCGAATCTTTAACACTTTCTTCATCCGATTTAACTCTAAAGTAAATCTGAGCATCAACGGTAGCATTAAGATTGTCATTCGTAATAATAACCTGAGGTTCCGCATTAAACATCTGCTCAGTAACATTCACCACATATAGTCTCTGCACACCAATAATTATCCAATGATAGCCAGGTTCAGCAAACTTTGTGTACTTACCCAATGTTTCAATAAGTCCTCGGCTGGTGGGTCTGACGATGCGAATACCGGCTAAAAATACGGCCAGGACAAGGACCACAACAAGAACAATTATAAAATAAATCATGTGTTTTACTCCTTCTTTTTTAGTATTTCTTTAATTGGCTCTATTATATACGATCCTACTAGCTTTGTAAATTTTTATACTGCTATTTTACAAATCACGACAATAAGAATCATCATTCTTCATTCTTCATTCTTCAGTATTTTTTCAATTATGGCGGCATTAAGAGGCTTATAATAATAAAATCCTTGAATTTCATCACATTGGGATGTTTTTAAAAATGCGACTTGATCCTCAAATTCTGCACCTTCTGCCACGACAGACAAACCCAAACTTTTTCCCAGATCAATAATGGCAGTGGCAATCGCCTGATCTTTATGATTCTGACCGATTCCATCTACAAATTGCTTATCCATTTTAATGCGATGAATGGGTAATTCTTTAAGTCGGCCAAGGGACGAATATTCCGTTCCAAAATCATCAATCGCAATAGAGATGCCTAAATCTTTAATTTCAATTAGTTTGCCGACAATTTCAGAGAACTCCATAATAGCAATACTTTCTGTTATTTCTATTTCTAAAAATTCAGGTTTAAGGCCGGTTTTCTTAAGCACCTGTTCCACTTGCCTAATAAAAAGCGGGTTTTTAAACTGACTGGCAGAAATATTTACTGCCATTAAAATAGCTGGGATGCCCCTATCCTGCCATATTTTATTTTGGCAACAGGCGTTTTCCAAGACCCACTCCCCAATCGGATTAATGAGCCCAGTTTGTTCAGCCAGCGGAATCATCACACTGGGTGAAATAATGCCTAATTGAGGATGTTTCCACCGTAATAAAGACTCCACTCCGGTGATTTTTCCGGTATGAAGAGAAACCTGTGGCTGGTATTCAAGATAAAGCTCGCCGTTTTCCAGCGCCCGGTATAAATGACTGGTCAATTGCATTTCTTTTTTAACTGCACTTTTTATTTCGGAGGAACATAAAACATACTGATTTCTTCCCTTTTCTCTGGCTCTGGACTTGGCAATATCAGCATTCATAATCAGAGTTTCGGCATCTTTCCCATCGATCGGATATAGAGCAATACCGGCACTGGCACTTATGAAAAATTCCTGTCCTTTCAATAAAAAAGGTTCTTTAAACAAATTTATAATGCTTTTTGCAATTTGAATAATGGCTGCCTCATTCTCAAGATTATCAAGCATAATCAGAAATTCATCGCCGCTGAAACGTGAGATGATGTCAGATGTATTTAGGACACTTTTTAATTTTTCTCCAACCATAAATAAAAGTTCATCACCCATCCGATGACCAACCGTTTCATTAACGGTTCTAAACGAGTCCAAATCGACAAAAATAATTCCCATTTTTTTCTCAGTGAATTCTTGTTTAATAATATTAAAATAAACAAAATTTGTAAATAAGTTACGATTCGGAAGCTTGGTAATCTCATCATAATGAGCCATAAAGTTGATTTCTTTTTCTGTATCAATCCGAGTTAACGTATCCCCAATAATATTTGCCATAATTTTTGCAAAGTTAATATGATCATCTCGCCAATGAATGATCCTGGTTTCCGAATCAAATCCCCAAAATCCAATAACCTTTTCTTTACTGCTGATGGGAACCATGATCTGTGATTTCAGCTTGGTTAAACCAAGCTCTTTTAGTCCGTCACTGGTAAAAGATGGCAATTCATTTATATCAGAAACGACAAACAGTTCATTATCTAGTAATTTTTTTATTCGCCAGTGACTTCTATTGATGGGCACATGTTGAATGAGATTCATTTCAGACATAATGCTTTCACGACAATAATCTTGAATACAGGAAAAGCTATTCTCTTCGTAATCAAATATTGAAATATGGGTACGATCCAAAGAAAAGAAATCACAACACATTTTTAATATATTACCAATTTTTTCTTCGAAATTATGTTGATTGATGACCACACATTCTGATGAGATCTGAGTCAGAAGCTCCTGCAATTTCATTTTCTGGGTTGTTTCATTTAATCGCGTTACGAATATTTTATTCAAATAATAAGCTAGACATATCGCCAGGCATAAAAGGCCGATTCGTCCGAGGTAGTCGGCGGACTCGACTTTCACTGTCATGGTTGAGGCGAAAATCCATACCAGCACCTGGGTCAGAAGGATGGACACGGAAAGCATAAACAGTAGAATCTTGCGGCTGAAAATAAGAAATCCCAAGATTAAAATGAAGGGAAACGCCCAAACCGTGATACCGGCATATCCGATAAATTGAAAGGTAATGATTGGAATTAATAATGCCATCAGGCCAACACAGATGATGTCATTTTGATTCTCAGTTAAATCAAAATGCTGCACCGCTTGGAGTAAAACACTAAATAAAAAAAGGACGACACTTAAAAACAGGATATGAAAAAGATCCGGATTTTCGGCAAAATAATATTGCGAGATGAAATTTATTCCGCCCCCGATTATTGAAGCAATTGACAAATAATCATATATTTTTTTCTTAGAAATTTCAGTAAATAATACTTCTTCATTTTTTGGAAATGACGTATTAATTAATTCATAACGGCGAATGCTGTAATAGATGGCCAAAAACGGAATAACCATCACGATTGGGGCTAACTGGGGGGTTGTTATCAGAAAGAAAGTATTGCCGAGAGTATCAATTAGCGTACCAAGAATAAGTGCCATGCCAAGGGAAAAGCCAATTAGGCGCCCCTGCTTTTTTTTATTTTCATCAGTTGAGCGATGGCCCCATAAAAAGATTAAAATTAAGCTTGTGATGGAGTAGGTAATATAATAAACAGCGAAAAGCATGTCCCAAACGGTATTTTTGGCAAAGTTTATCCATCCCCATTGGGTATCTGCCAGGTTAAAAAGAGTGTGTGTTAAATCGTTTGAAATAGAAAAAGCAAATATGATAACGACCGCCGGTAAATAGATACCCAGATACAGCCACCACTTTTTCAGCAAATTTTTCTTTTCTGTTAAGATGAGCGAGGCATGCAAAAGAATGCCAAAAAAAGAACCCCAGCCTAATGCCGCTATCCGCCGCCAAAACAAACACGTTGCATAACTTGGCGCTGAAATAGCAATCGAAAAACTAAGCGTCCATAGACTCAAAGCTAGCAGCAAGGCAAGAGAAATTCGGTTAATGGCTTTTTGGGGGGCAGACATATAGACGTAAAATCCCAAAACTACGTATATGACAAAAAGAATAAAGAATAACAACGAAAATAATAATGCTGCTTTTTCCAAAAATGCACCTCGATTAAATGGAATTGATTCTTACATAAATTATAGCATTATTCTAAAATTTATAATAGGTATATTTGTCTTCTCTCAACAATCTCTCAATTTATTTTCTCGGATTTTTTAATCTAATTAGTCAAAAAAAACGGATCAAGTCTAGTCAGTCTATATTTTATTCGATTTGCGCAACAATATCATTCGCCCATTCCAACGCTATTAAATAATCTTCAAACAACATATTTTCATCAATATTTAATTCCTTTGATATTTTTTCGGCGGCCAGCCAATCGGCTTTTTCATAAGCAATTTGCAGTTCATATACCGGAAACAAAACGCCTTTATGGTCAATCAATGCTTCCAAGATGGCATTTGGCAGGGCGATGCCTTCCAGCGCCTCCTCCATGGTTTGATCTAATATTGCATCCAAAACGCTGAGTAATCCCATTAATGATGCTTCATGGGTCAAACTTTCTAATCCCATATGCCCCGCTATCGACGCTGAAAAGCTGCTGCGAATTAACGATATTTTCATCAATTCTTGCGGCTTAGATTTTCCTAAATCTTGAAGCATCAGGATGTTGATCCATCGTTCTATTTCGTTCAGACCCATATAGGTTAAGGCCGTCTTAATGGAATAAACCAGATTGCCGCCTTTTCGAAAACTGACCGCTCTTAAAAATCGATAAGCCAAAGTGACATCCTGCTCGACAATTCCTGACAATATTTCAAAAGACGGCTCTTTCTTTTTGAGCTCAGCAATGATCCGAATGTACTGAACTTTAGAAGCTGATTTATCGATTGATTTGCTGGCGATATGAGGTTTGCAAAAAAAATAACCCTGAAATAATTGGAATCCCATTTCTTTGGCCTTTAGGAATTCTTCTTCCGTTTCAACTTTTTCTGCCAATATAATTTTATTATTAATCAACGCCTTGTTGACATCTTTTACTATTGATTCTAATGGCGTCGCTATTAGATCATATTTAATAATATCCGCATATTCGATCAATGGATAGTCGCTATAACTTTCTCTGAAATCATCCAAAGCAATTCGATATCCCTTTTTCCGAACTTCTTTTAGGCGGTCCGTTAACAAGGCATCAATTATAACATCTTCCAACATTTCCACAATCAGTCTATCGGGATCAATCAGCTCCAATGCATCAGTATGAATAAATTTTTCATCAAAATTAATAAAGGCACATTTATCTTCGATAATGCTATCCAAACCAGATTCAAATAATCCATTGATTACTGACGCTGTTGATGCTTCAGATGATATCCCATCATATTCTTTTGATTGACTGCCAGAACGATAAAGTAATTCATAGCCAATAACTTCTATTTTATTATTAAAAATAGGTTGTCTTGCAATAAACATTTTTAAGTTCCTCCCTGAAGAAAGTTCTATTTTTGAAAAAATGCGTAACATGCTTTTACTCTTATCCATGCGAAAAAAATAATGATGAACGATTCCGATAAGCTATTGTAGCATTTTATGATCTTTAATGAAAGCGATAGAAGTATTTTATACTTATTTTTATTTATGCCGGAATGGGGTATATATAATTATATAATAGCGCATTTGTTAATCAGATTCAAATAAAAGGAGGTCTATTTATGTCTAACGTACCAAAAACTAAGGAAAATATAAAAAAGTGCCGGTGTCTGAAGTGTCCAAGTTACAATTTTTTTTGCAAAATCAAGTCAATGCCAAAAAATGTGAGTTTGAAAATTGGCGATGCCGAAGAAAAAGCGCATGCTGAAAAAATGTTTTGTGCTTTTGAAACAAGCCAATGTATTGATGAAAAGAAAGGCTGTCTTTGTGAAGATTGTGCGATATTCCGAGATTATGACCTCGATAAAGATTTTTTCTGTATGGTTAAAGGCGGTGAATCAACGCTATAAAGAAAGCAGTCCATTAGACTGCTTTCTTTTGTTACTATCAGTTAATAACTGACTTAAGCCAGTGTTTTTTTATATTCAATATATTCATCATAAGTTGATAAGCGATCTAAAACACCTTCTGCTCGGATTTCAACGATACGATTCGCCACCGTTTGCATAAACTGGTGGTCGTGGCTGGCAAAAAGCAAAATACCCTTAAAGTCGATCAGGCCGTTGTTTACCGCCGTGATGGATTCCAAATCCAAATGGTTGGTGGGCTGGTCCATAACCAGCACGTTCGAGCCAAACATCATTATCTTGGAAAGCATGCACCGCACCTTTTCTCCCCCGGATAAAACCTGAACCTCTTTGTAAATATCGTCCCCGGAGAAAAGCATCCGTCCCAAAAATCCCCGGATATAAGTTTCGGTGATTTCTTCGGTATACTGTTGCAGCCACTCACAAATATTTAAGGTGCAGCCATTAAAGTATTCATTATTGTCTTTGGGGAAATAGCTTTGCGTGGTACTGACGCCCCATTTAAAGCTGCCTTCATCCGGTTCCATTTCTTCCGTGAGGATTTTAAAAAGAGTGGTCATGGCAATTTCGTTATCCGAAACAAAAGCAATCTTGTCCTCTTTATTGACCCGAAAACTCACGTCATTAAGGACCTTAACGCCATCAACGGTTTTTGATAAATGCTCTACCGTTAAAATTTCTTTACCCGGTTCCCGATCAATTTGGAAACCCACCCATGGATATTTTCGCGATGACGACGGCATGTCGCCAATATCCAGTTTATCCAGCATTTTTTTACGAGATGTGGCCTGCTTGGATTTGGATTTATTCGCCGAGAATCGGGCAATAAAGTTTTGCAGTTCTTTTGCTTTATCTTCGTTTTTCTTGTTTTGATCTTTCAACAATCGCTGCACAAGTTGACTGGATTCATACCAAAAATCATAATTTCCGACATAAACCTTGATTTTGTTAAAGTCGATGTCCACAATGTGAGTACAAACATTATTTAAAAAATAACGGTCATGGGAAACCACGATGACAGTGCCATCATAATCCATGATGAATTCTTCCAGCCACGCAACCGCCTGGATGTCCAAATGATTGGTCGGTTCATCAAGAAGAATGATATCCGGTTTGCCAAACAAGGCCTGGGCTAACAAAACCTTTACCTTTTCGTTGCCGGTAAGGGTGTCCATCTCAGCATCGAGGATCTCCACACCCAGACCCAATCCCTGGATCAGGCGAGAAGCTTCGGATTCTGCTTCCCAGCCACCCATTTCGGCAAACTCCCCTTCGAGTTCCCCGGCTTTAATACCGTCTTCATCCGAAAAATCCTCCTTCATATATAAGGCGTCTTTTTCTTTCATAATGCTGTAAAGTCGTTCATTCCCCATCATAATGGTGTCCAGCACGGAGAAAGTGTCATAAGCAAAGTGATCCTGTTTTAAAACGGACAATCGCTCCTGTTCAGGAATAATGACATTACCGGTTGATGGGCTTAGTTCACCCGACAGGATCCGCAAAAAAGTTGTTTTTCCGGCTCCATTTGCACCAATAACCCCATAGCAATTTCCGGGTGTGAATTTTATATTTACGTTGGTAAAAAGATTTGTTCCACTAAAATTTAAACTTAAATCTGATACTGTTATCATTATATAGATGATCCTCCAATGTTTTTTTAATCGTTATGTTCCCGCCAAACATGCCCGGCCTATTTTTCTTTGACTCACTGGCTTAGTTTCGGGCTTCATCGCCTTCGCGTAAAGAAAAGGCCTTTACCAGTGTGTCTGATAAAGAGCCTCTACCATAAGCCTTTATATTGTATCCTTAATAACGAAAAATTTCCAGTCTTTTTACAAAATACTATATAATAACACATCTATCATCCCTGTCTATTAATAAATCTTAAAGCTTTATTATTTTGATATAACTTTATCCTCACTATATTTGTCATATCGATAATAATTAGCCTTTTTTTGAATTTTACCTTCGTTAAGGCAACGCCGATGATAACTGCCCCTACTTTATCAAGCGTTTGGCTCTTTCTCAGTTAGAATTAAGGCGATTTTTTTATTCCATCTCGTTTCTCTATTTCTTTTATTTTGTTGCTTTATAAATTAGCATGAAGGGACGGTTCTTTCATGTTATAACGAATGGAATCTGCACAGCAGAACTGTCCCTCCGCTTTAATCGAACATACCATACCTGACAGAGCTTGACTGGCAAACCTGATGACCTTCAATGCGCGAATTCTACATTTCTTTTTGATATTTGTTTATTAAATAAAGACCAGCAAAATGGTAAATAAGAAACACGATCACCACCGCCAGCGTGACCCATAAAGGTGCGGATATAAGGATGGTAATATAGGCGATACCCATAATTAACCACTGCGTGATGTCCCCAGCTTCAGCCTTTGCTCGATTACGGATTGTGATGTTTCGTTCATCGTTATAATCGATTTGAGACTGCTTTTCAAGGGTGGGATTTTTACGTTCCATATGCTTCGTGATCAGATTTGCAATGCTCATCCCAATAAAACCAGCGCCGATTCCGATTAAGCTGCCTGCGATGGGCTTCGCATTAGCATCATTAAAAAAGAAGCTTGCACCAATGCAACACATACCAACAATCAGCATAACAACATAAAATGATCGTTTTTTTAACATGGTTTTTCCTCCTCATAAATAAATATTTCTTCAATTGTCATATCAAAAAAGAGGGCGATTTTAAAGGCTAATAGGATCGATGGGTTATATCTACCATTTTCAAGAGAGCCAATTGTTTGCCTCGATACCTCCAAAGCGGTTGCTAGTTCTTCCTGTTTTATGCCTCGTTGTCTACGTATTTCTTCCAGCTTGTTTTTCAAAGCATTACCTCACTAACAAAATAACGGAAAGTTTACTTTCCATAACTAAGATACCATCATTAGCGCATTATGTCAAGTTAACTTTCCATATTATTTTGTATTGATGTTTGTCAATTACGACTTCTCCGCAAAAATAATCGATGGTGAATCGTAGGCTTGGTTTTGTCGATCTAGCGCCATCAACGTGATTCTGCTTTTATAATTCCTCCCAGCTATATAAACAGATTTTACTAAATCATTAATGTCAAATTAGAACATTTTCTTACTCATTCTATCGATGGCTTCATCTGTCGCTTCATAAACACCAGGAAAAGAACTGTTAGCACCACCCTGACTTGTTCCCGGTATAAAGTATAGCTTACCGTTTGTCTTACAGGCTCTTTCAACATGTTCATCAATTATTTCTTTTGTCCATCCCGGAAAGTCAACAACACCGCTGTTGATATCTCCCATAAATGTAATCTGGCCACCATATTTTTTAACCAGTTCCGGGGTATTGTTCGTTGTCATAACACCCTGCCAGATATCAATACCGATTTCGATCATGGCTGGTATCAGCGTAGCTGCAAAAGAGTCGCTGTGGTGAACAATCAGTTCTACGCCGTTCTCTTTCCAATGTTTGTATACTCTCTTATAAGGTTCTACAAAAAATTCAGCAAACATTTTAGGTGACAGAAATGTTGATATTTGGCTGCCCCAGTCATCATGGTGGAACATTGCATCTGGATGGATTTTATCGATTAACACATCAGCGAGTCTGATTTCATAATCAGCAATAAAATCAATCAATTCGTGCATCGCTTCCGGTTCTTCATAAAAAGCAATCAGTGCTCCTTCCATGCTCATCAGGTAATGTACCTGCTCAAATAAACCTGGTGCAACGAAAGCTGTTACAAATTCTTCATTGCGATCAATTGCTGCTGCCTTTGCCTGAATCTCCGCCCATGCTTTATCTGGGTAATCAAGATTTGGACAGTGAACAATATTTTTCCATTCCGTAATGTCTTTCAAAACAATATGCGCATCATCATGTACCGGGAAAGCGCCGATTTGACCTTCAGGCCATCTGGTTGTAACACCCCATCCATTTACAATTTCACCCCCGATTGATGGCTTGGGAGCCTGAGTAGGTGCCCCTGTAAGAGGCATGAAAGCTTCATACTGCTTTACAAAACGGTCTGGTTTCCCGCCTTTAATCGTTTCTAATAAATTCTGTCTTGGTGTCAACATTTGTATTTTCTCCTTAAAATTTAATTTTGACAATTCCAAAATATCTGCATTTTGTAATTGCCTCTTTGCTGTATTTTTTTAACATATACATAAAGGTAGACATTAGACTAGAGCACTCCTTCACTTAATCTGTCTATTTCTCTATTTACTTTATAATATGCCAAAGCGTGCGCTTACATTGTTAACTTATACTGTACACGCTTACCCTCGTGAAATAACAATATTTACGATTATTATAATTCTGTGAACATGTTTTGTCAATGTCAATATTTGATTTATATTCTATAAAATCAGTTTTATTGCCTAATTACGGTAATATTTGTATCTTTTAAGCTGATTATATATTATATAAATCAGTTTAGTGTATTGACAAATAATTAATTTATATATATAATGCAAAGGATTAATTTGGAAAGGAAGGATAATTTACGGAAGTATCGATTTTAAACTGAGGAGGAAATATTATGGAAACATCAAATTCAGCAAAAGGAGAAATTATTATGGAAACATCAAATTCAACAAAGCGATGGCTAATTCTAATACTCATGTTAGCATCGTTCGCCGCAACTTTTATGACTCGCTTTATCTGGTCACCGTTAGGTTCAACCGTTGCTCCTATTCTAGGCATTTCTAATACTGCCGTTGGTTCATTTATGTCAGCATTCTTTATCGGTTACGTAATTACACAGATCCCGGGTGGTATACTGGCGGATAGAGTCGGTACTAAATACGTACTGTCTGCGGGTGTACTTATTACTGGTCTTGCATCAATCGGCATGTCACTAGTAACCGTATATTCTATCGGATTTGTGATCAGAGTTATAACCGGTCTGGGCGCTGGTGTTGTTATGTCCTGCTGTAGTAAAACGATTGCCGAGAACTTTGAGCAATCAGAAAGAGGGATTGCCTTTGGTATTTTGTTATGCGGTCCTACAGTTGGTCTTACTATTGCAAATAAATTAGGCGTTTATTTGTTGACAACATATGATTGGCAAACCGCTTTCCGCGTTACTGGATTTATTGCCGTAGTGATTGCTATTTTGGTATTTATATTTGTGAAAAACATTAAATCCGAACCTTTGCCGTCAGGGGAAAGAACCTCTTTATTAGATGGGATTCGAACTGTCTTTACAAACAGAAATTTGACTGCTCTCAGTTTAACCGGGTTTTTCTTTATGTTTTTGAGTCTTGGTACAGCAACTTGGGCAAATTCATATCTTACAACCATCGGATTTGACAAAGTGACGGCTGGTTCCATTATGACAGTTTACAGTATAGCAGGTATCTTAGCCTCTCTTTTAACAGGGTTTATCGTCAAGTGGTTTAAACTTAGCGTTAGAAACTACTTGATTGCCGTTTTTATCCTGATTGGAATCGTTACACTGTTGTTCGGATTCCAGACAAATCTTAATGCTTTAATGATTATCGGATTTATCTTTGGATTTGTATCTTATTTACCAAACGCACATTTAAATTCTCTAATATTGAAATATTCACCTCAACGTCTTTCAGGATCAGTTATGGGTGTGCAAAATTGTGTTTTCCAGCTTGCTTCAATCGTTGCACCAATTGTTATTGGGATGAGTGTCGATATAACCGGTGCCTTCCGTGCCTGTTGGTTTACACTGGCAGCAGCACCGATCATCGGCTTAATATTCCTGTTTATGATCAATGATAAAAAAGAAGCTGTCGAATAGTCAAAAAATCAACAATGACTTGGCATTATTATGAATAAAGCCAAACAAACCTAAAAAGCTCAACAATCTAACCATCACTTAATAAATAGTATAATAAATAATAAAAAGAGACCGGAGAATTTGAAATTCCCGTCTCTTTTTTGTTGGACATTACGCCTAATACCGTCTTCTTTTTTTCGACCACTCAGTTTTTTTCTTTGCGTAACTAAAAACCGCTTATAAAAAACTATTATTAGCTGTTTAATAAATTTATTTTCATATCCGGATTCAGCGTTCGATCATTTTATTGTAAAAGTAATTACATTGATCAAAGAGGTGGATTATGTTATTATGAGAGTCGTGGCATTTCCAAAGCACCTAGAAATAAAAACATGAGGGGTTAGGTTTTAGTAATGATGAAACAGCAGGATAAAAAAGAGCAGATTTTTTTAGCCGCCAAAGTACTTTTTTATGAAGACGGTTTTACAGATACAACGATGAAAAAAATTGCCGAAAAAAGCGAAGTACCAGTGAGTACCGTGCATTATTATTTTAAAACAAAGAATACCATTATTCGATCCATTTATTATGATTTTCTGAATGCCATCGATTTTTTTCTGTACCAGAACAAACCGGAAATTTTCACCAATCATATTTTATCACATGCTGTATGCTCACGAATATATTACGATATTATTTTAAATAACGAACATAACAAACGTGTCTATTATGAGGTTTTGCAACAAAATTCAAACTATGAGATATTAAATACCTATGTCTATAAAATCTATCATCAGTACATTGACGATAACAATATTATCATTACTGATGAATTGTTTGAAACCTATGTTTACATGAATTTTGGAGCGAGACGTGAATTTTTCATCCAATACTTCAATGGAAATCTGAAGCTATCAGTGCAGGATTTTGTTACTGTCGTTAATGGTTTAGTCCCCCGTCTCTTTAAGCTTGATCAAAATTTCGTTGATAGCTTGATGTTGGATTCACTCCTTATTTATAATTCTCTGGATTTTCATGAATTTAAATTTTTGATTTGATGAATTATTCAATATTTGTTTTCCAAATTTCAGTGTGAATTTATTTAATATTTCCGCTAAAAATTTCAATTCATTTTCGCTTAATACAGACCTATGCGGAGAAGCCTGGTATTATATAACTTTTTCATCCTGACCAATTAGACGATTGCACGCTCTCTTTCTAGAAAAAATTCACAATCTCGTCAGTTGCCTTTATTTTTGGCATGATAGATTCCTAGGTACCGTATCCCAATGCAATCACAGCCACGATCATTGATTTCGACCGAGTTAAGCTCCAATATACAGTACCCGGCTCTTTCCGGCGGCGCAATGTGTATATGAATCCCGACGGAATGAAACGAATCTGAAAATTCGAATTAATGCCGTAGCCTGAAGGGACGGTTGTTTCGGGTGCTAACGAATAGCATCTGCACAAAACAACCGTCCCTCTGATCTTACTTTCTATTTCTGAAAATATTCCTGCCATGCCGGCAATTTGCTCATCATGTTCGCTACTGCTTTTTCAGCTACCCCTTTTTCTAACCCTTGCGTTTTGATTGTAAAATTAATCAGGCCCTGTTTTTTCTCTTCAAAGGATTGCATCGACCCATCAGGCCTTGCGCAATAAACACAATAGTCCTTTTTTGTGTCTCCCATTGCAAAATCGCTTTCTTTCTTCATCGGCATCCCACATGCTATACAATTTTTCATCCTTTTCCCTCCGTGTATAAAATTTAATATAATCAATTTCCCATTGATTAAACATAATCAGCCATGCCAAATCGATTGCCGAATATATCTTCAAATTCAACCGCATTACCTGTCCCAATTTGAAATGGCTTACTCAGAAAGTTTACCCCGTTTTTTTGAAGCCGTTTATATTCCTCTTCCACATTATCCACAACAAACCAGATGGTCGGTTTTACATCTGGAAATTTACTTTTTTCCTTTAAAATAATAGCCGGTTCTTCATGACCTACATGAAATGCAGCCATGCCCTTGTCTGAAAAGTCAAACTTTAAATCCAAACCGAACACATTGGTGTAATAGTTTTTTGCTTCTTCCAAATTATCAACGGGAAGAAAAAAATTATCGTACGCTTTCATATCATTGATCTCCTTTCATTTTTTAATTAATTTTATAAAATTACAAATTAATTCTTCTTTATATTCAGTTAATACCGAACCTTCTGTGAAAAGATAGCTATTGGTAAGATAATAGTGTACCAGGCCTAACCAACTGTTGAAAATTATATGCATCGGTATTTCTTTGATTGTCTTTTCTTTTTTACAACGCTCAATCACCTGATTAAAATGGAACGATACAACGGATTGCATATTTATGAATACAAACTTTGCTTCTTGCGGCAAACCATTAACTTCAGAAATAAGCCGTTTATAAAAAGCTTCATATCGGATTAGAACGTTAATATGTGCTTCTAAAAAGGTTTCTAACTGCTCGTTTTTTTCCGATAGACCATGTAACTGCCCATTGATTTCTGCGTTAAAATCATCAAGCAGACAAACAATAAGATTTTCAACCGTTGGAAAGTGAACAAAAATGGTTCCATGTGATACGCTCGCGGCTCTGGCTATTCGATTGGTTGTGGCGCTAAAGCCCTCTTCTGCATAGATGTGATAAGCCGTTTCCAGGATATGTAACCGGGTCGCTTCTTTTTGTACCTGACGTTTTGTTTTCATTTCATTGACTCCATGCTCAGTGACTTTTTACTTATTATACAAAACGATGACTATCCTGTCAAGAATATTCTTTCACCCAAAAAAACAAGTGACTATGATTGACCTCAAAACAGGCCATGCATCATACTCACTTATTCTTTTATTTTGTAGCATGAAGGGACGGTTGTTTCGGGTGCTAACGAATAGCATCTGCACAAAACAACCGTCCCTCTGATCTTACTTTCAAATTTCAGACGCCATTAATATTACATCGTCAATGGTATACCCTTCGGTGCTGCTGAAATTTTTATATTTTTTCTTCAGCTTTTTATAAAGTTTTCGCGTATAGGCCATTCTAAATGGAACATATTTTTCAATGGTTTTAATATACGCTTTACTGTAATAGGCCTGGTTTTGAGAAATTGCCTCAAAAATCAACAGCATCAGGTTTTTCTTTAAGAAGTCTTTCATTTTATCAGATTCATCCTGCTCAAGGTTCGCGTATGAATCCGCCATTATTTTATTGGAAAAATCAAACAAAGCATTGGTTATATTGTCTAAAGGCCATTTCCCCACGATCATTGAAACAATCGTCATCTGTCCGTTGTTCACGTCTTCTTTGGCATCCTGTAAATCATCACACAATTGAAGCAACATCCCGTAAGCAAATGAAAAATCGACCTGGCTATCCGACAGCTTGCCGTTAACTAAATAGGCATCCGCCAATACGGAAGCACCGCCCTTATCCGCACTCATTCCCAAGATATCCTTTTCGTAAGGTGAAATTATTTCATCATGCAGTGTCAAACTGTTACATTGGGCATCATGAATACACAAAAGGCTTTCATACAATTCGTCATGGGTTGCTCGGGAATACTGATTTTCAATCATGCCTACTAAATTAAATAACGCCTCTTCGTAGGCATTAACGGGTTCGATTTGTTGACCTTCTAATCTCAATCTGAATCTTTTACTGATCTTATTCTTATCTTCAATCGATACTTCGATGTCATCTAAATAATTATCGGTATAGGGATAAAGCATGCTATATGCAAAAACGGAAGGGGTATATTCGACCTTGATCTTAAAGAGCACCTGGAGCAGGTTCATGATCCAGGCATTTCTGAGCGCCTGCAGCATTTTATCCAATTTCATATCCGGATTAAATGCGTTAACATTGGCAATAAACGTATGGGTTATGATTGGTAGTTCTTTTGCAAACTCCTCATTAACGTCCTCTTCATCAAAACCCCATTGATGTCCAAAATTTTTGATCATCAACCACAACCTATTTTTCCAATCAACCCGCTGTGCTTCATTCTTCGGGCATTGTTTTAACAGAGAAAAGAGTGCATCGGTAAACTGATTCATCATTTTCTCCCGTGTTTTTTTTTCATTCATGCTAATTTCCGCACCAAGAGCAGGAAAGCATTTGCTCGTCGTCCACCATAATTTTATGTATTTATGTTTAAGTTCTTCCATCATTTCGTGTACCGTTAAGTCATTCAATGTCATCCAACGTCATCCCCCTGTTTATCTTTAACAATCTACGCATGGCGTTTGCAATAAAACCGAGCCAATTATTGTTTTATTATACGCTTTACAACTGAATTATTCAAATTCACCCGTAAAAGGCAATTTATGAATATGAAGGGTGCAAAGGTCATGAATGAACGGGGCTTTTGGGTTCTAACGAATAGCATCATCGAGAAATGCTTTTACCGCCAGATTTGCCTGCTCAGGCCGTTCGAGAGGTAATATATGCCCTGCGTTCTGAATGACTTCCAATTCGGCTTTTGTGCCACTGTCGATAGCTAGTTTTACCGCTCTGTCTATCTCAAACTGCTTCACCAGAACACTGTCCGCTCCTCTTAACCACAGAGTCGGACATTTAATCAACGGAATCCGATCAAGAAGGTTCCACTTTAATCTGAAAGGTCCGATACAGCTCAACTGCCAGTCGTCCATGTCATTTTCTCCATATTTATATCTACCCTTTATCTCATCCTCGAGAATTGAAGTCAACCGGTCCGGGTCCGTTGGTTTTGAACCACCCACATAAATAGATTCCAGCAATTTTCTGATCGCCGCATGGTCTTTCTTAATATACTTTCGGCTGAGTAGCCTAAGCATACCCGGCATCTTTATGTAAAGCCATACTAAAAACTGTGAATCGACCTTTTCGGTCAATCCGCCTGGCTCGAACAAAACCATTGATTTGACTTTATCCGGATGTAACGATGCATATTCGATGCTGAGGCTGCCACCCATGGAAAGTCCTACAAGACTGAAGTTTTCAAGTCCTAACTGGATAAATGTATTGTGCAGAATGTCCATCAGCCTAGCACGATCCAGATAACCTTCCCACGGCCTTGATTTTCCGTGTCGCGGCGAATCCAGTGCGAATACATGGTAATCCCTGCTCAAAAAGGGAAACAGCTGATCCCAGATAAACCTTGATTCATCGTACATTGCCCCATGCAACAGCACGACGATAGGTCTTCCCTTTTCGCCTGCTTCATAGACCGACATTGGCCCACCACAAACATTTAGATCATGATGCTTCAACCCCGGCACATTCTCAATACCGTTCGGTATTTCTCTCGTTTCAATCGTGTCATTCATTCTGTTCACCAACCTTTCTGTTCCTTTCAATCACAGCTTCTGTTACTACCTCTAAGAAGTATCTCCAGAATGTCAATCCATTCCTCAAAACCCTTTTCAAGTCCGTCTGGATCTATCTTGTCTGTAAATAGTTTTTCTTCCAGATATCCCTGAGAAACCCAGAGGATGAGTTGCTTTGCGATCGTCGGGGAAATATCCGCTCTTAATCCCTTATAAACAGCGATACCATCCGTTGTGATTTTATTTCCTGATTGGATTTCCCTCGTATTGAGTTGTGGCTTTCGATAATTTTCAAGCTCCATTCTGACAAGTTCCTTGACAAAGCAATCGTTATCGAAGGCTGCTGTATAAGAGAACTTGTAAATCCACGGATATTCCTTGAATAAAGAAAGTCTGGTTTTCGCGTTTCGCCGCATCAAAGAAAACATATCAGAATCGCTCCCTTCCGCGGCGTACGAAATTTCGTCCGCTTCGATAATGCTGTCTGATGCTAATCTAAAGATTTTCAAATAGAGCTTTTCTTTGCTAGAGACATACTTGAACAGCACGCTTTTCGATATTTCGGCCGCCTCGGCGATATCTTTCATGGATGCTTTTTTATAACCGTATTTTGCAAATACTTCGCAGGCAGCGTTGATGATTTTATTCTGTTTTTCCTTTTCAAGTTTTTCAAATATCATATTAATCCTAATTTCTTTAAATAGAATGTCACCCACTGTGACCGAATCGGTCACGTTCATTATAGCATTGCTTATCCTGATTGTAAATCTTTATCATATATAAAGATTACCGTCTAAGTACTATTTTAAATGGTTGGCGGAGATAAGTATCTGTCCAATAAGACAAAATTCAGACTAAGACTTAAAACAAATTAGTGTGGATTTATTTGGCAATACTTTGATATTAAAGTATAATGGCGTTTAATTAAATTTTTTATTATAAGGTATGTGGGACAGAAGTTGTAACAGCGCATACAGGCCGTACACCCCGGCAGAAAGGTAAACCCCGCCTCTTCATCAAAGCGGATGCTCTCCGTCGGGCAAGTGTTAAAACAGATCATGCAGTGGGTACAGGTTTCCGTATAGCATGAAAAGACGGAGCTTTCGTGTTTTAACAAATGGTTTCTCCCCAAAAGAACCGTCTCTCTGAGCTCCCTATTGTATTTTTCGTGCCCAGTTTATTTGTCAATATGTCTTGGACACTTGACATATAGACAAGTATCCATTATAATAAGTTTTATTCTAAAGAAAGAGGTTTTTTATGAATCGTGATGAAATTTTAAGTCGTAACAAAGAAGGCAATCCCAAAGATGAGGGTATGGAATATATAGAAGTTCAATCGAAGCGACATGGTGAAAATGGATTGTATATCTTCTTTGCTGTGCTGGTTCTGTACAATTTTTTTAAGGGTCTCCCTATCTATGATCTTCTTTCAGTTTTTTGGGGATATTTAAGTCTCGGCTATATTTATAAGTATCAGGCCTTCAAAACAAAAAAATCACTTCTCATAGCCATTTTGGGAATGGTTGCAGCGATTTGTTTTTTATTGTCATATATACTTGAGACTTGGTAATCATTTATGGAAAATAATTTGAAGTTAAACAATCATATCAGAATGTGGCGAGCGGAAAAGCGGAAAACCCAGGAAGAATTAGCAGAAATGGTTGGTGTTTCCCGGCAAACCATTTGTTCTATTGAAAATTTACAATTTTGCCCCAGTGCAAAACTGGCTTTGCTGATTTGCGTTGCGCTGGACAAAAATTTTGAAGATGTTTTTTATTTCGAATAATTTTAGCATTCGCATATTAGCATGAAGGGACGGGTCTTTAGGGTGCTAACGAATAGAATCTGCACAAAACAACCGTCCCTCCGTTCCCCTACTGCTTATAACACTAAGCGCCTTATTCCAGCGGCCCCTGATAGCGGGGTACCTCATCGGGATCGGCATAAACACCACCCATGGTGATGGCACCGGTGGGACAGTAGTTGTAACAGCGCATACAGGCCGTACACCCCGGCAGAAAGGTAAATCCCGCCTCTTCATCAAAGCGGATGCTCCCCGTCGGGCAATTGTTGACACAGATCATACAGTGGGTACAGGTTTCCGAATGGACACCCAAGGTCTGATAATGTCTGGCCACGGCATCCGGTGTTTTCTTGCGGATCATGGCGCCAATCATTGACTGGGGCCCGCGCCCTTTGATCCGCTTTTTGCCGGCCAGCAGGCAGTCCGCCAGTTCGGTCAGTTCTTCTTTCCCCTGGTTCATGCGTTTGTTCAGCATCCCAACGTCAACCGGTGCGGTCGTGTTGACATTGTTGCACAGCTGAATATTGACATAAGCGGTCAGCACCAGGTCGGAACCGGTCAGCCGCTTTTTCATCTCTTTGGGGCCAAACGCATTGACATAGCCAAACGTGTTGATCACAAAGGCTTTCTTTTTTGTCTGAACCGCTTTCAGGATCGTGACCAGCCGCTCGAGGAAGCCCTTCATAATCGGCGGAAGATCCCCGCCATAGATGGGTGTGGCCAGACCAATGCAGTCCGCTTCCTGGACAATTTCCAGAATCCGCTCATCGGTAAGCTTTTCCCCCAAGTCAATGGAAAACAAGTCGGCCTGATGGTTCTTTTCGGTAATGATGGCGTTAAAGGTTTCCACTGCCCAGCGGGTGTTGCCGGTGCCGCTAAAATAAAAGGTTGAGAATTTCATCGTTTACTCCATTTCTAATTTTATCAATTGGTGTCAGGCACTAAGGCCTTTTTTTAAAACACGAACAAATACTGTGAATTATCAGACTTATTCTGTTATCTCTATTCGATTTCCATCGTAGTCCAAAATGCAACTCTCGTAGTAACCATCTCCCGTATAACGCGGTTCACTTACTACCATGTAACCTGCTTTTCTTAATGTTTCAGTAAGGCCATTAACCTTTTCAATGCTTCCTACCGAAAAAGCAATGTGAATTAAGCCAATATATTGATTAATAGCATCATTTAAATTTGGAGGAATTGTCGTCATCTGCATAATTTCAAGTCGAGAACCTGATTCGAATTTAATAAAATATGATTCGAATTTCTTTTTGATATTAATATATTTATCCCCAGCAATGCCATCAAAATAATCTACATAAAATTTCTTTAGTTTTTCAATATCTTTAGTCCATATTGCGACATGTTCGATTTTCATATTAGTACATCCTTAATCTTAATTATCAATACATTATATCTTACTAATCTGACGTAACTCATGGAAATATTATACCATTTGTTTGTTTATGCAAGCCAACACAAAAAGTAGGTTTTTTGTGTTGGCATTATGTGATGTCACAAAACTATGGCTTTTATATTTTGAGACATCACAAAAGTAATATGGGGACTTGTGTGACAGTATTTATTGGCAAATATTGTCATATGGCTGTTTTTTGCACGAATCGTTACTCTGAATCATCGGTAACCGTGCATTATTCAAGTGGAATTGCCAAATGCTCTTGCCAGTCCTCAAATGCAGAATTTCTGGAAAAAATACCAGAAAGATTTTGACTACGCCAAAGAAATTTCATTTCCAATCTCCATTGGCTGTCAATCCTAGCCTTTGATAAGCGCCTCGACATCAGCTATCGACTTAACTATCGACTCAATTTTAAACAAAAGATCAGGATCAAATAAATTAATGCCAGACACCATCAATCTAGTTTCGATCAGAACAGATGATCTTTTCTTCGTCAAACAAGCTTTTAAAAAGAAAGAAACCGGAAAAAATCGGTACCACATTACGCAGTAATTCCAGAAATTTTGAGTTCGGGAAACTCATAATAACAACATTCGGATACAATCCCATAAAAGCCAGAACCATCCAGGCCATGGCAATCAGAAAAAGACCCTTTGTAAAATGAAAGCTGGGACGATCTTTCACATTAAGAAAAGCCAGCAGCACCCCCAACACGAACCATTGGAAAAATTTTGTCAGCGCAAGCTTCAACGCAAATAGCCGATAAAAATTTTCGTCCAAAGACATCATCGTATAGGGTGAATTTTCAATGTTGGCAAACAGCTCCTGCATTAGTAAAAAGAACAGCAGATAAAGAATAACTACGGCTATCTTGACTAATTGTATTTTATTGATTTTCATTTTTACCTGCTTTCAAAGGAATTCATTGATATCCAGGATAACCTGCGTGCGCAAGCGGCAATAATTGATTTCATGGTTCACCTCGTTTTTGGTTGTGATAAGTTAAGTTCAATAAGTTAAGGGGCAGGCACCGCTAGTTGTCACTAGGGCTTAACAACCGTCAGCCCTCCATCGGTTCCAGCAGTATGTTTCGTCCGGCGCGGTCTGACCCTCCGATCTCTAAAAATAAATCGTACTCAATGGAAATATTGTAACATTTTATTGCCACCAATAACAGGACTAAATGCATAAAAAACGACCAAAACTGTTGTTATCAATTTTGGTCGTTTTTTTATAACTTCAATGCAAGCCGAACAGGGTTACCGGGAGATTAATTTTGAGAAAATTGATACTGGGTCTAACATCCTAAAAATACTTTTTTTTCAATGCTTCCAGAGTTTCGTATTGCCAGAACTCTTCGATAATCAGTTCGAGGGAAGCCGTATTCAAGGTTTCCATCGTTGCCAGATCTTCTTTCGAAATCGTCCCTTCGATCCACAATATTGCCGGTTCCACTGAAAGAATTTATCAAGTTTATAAGTTGGTGTCAGGCACAGAGGCACACGATGCTTCTATTATTATCCATTTTTTATTTTACAGATTTTTTAATTATCCCACTCTAGTTTCAGTCCTTTGAATTAGCGACATAGTTTTCAATTAAATTATCAACTGCCGCTTGTTTTAAAAACCATCTTGACAAAATCAAAGAATCATTTTAAAATAAAACCGACGGTCGGTTTTATTTTAAGGAGGAGATATTATGGCTAAATGGGAAACAAAAGAAAAACGAATGGATGACATCGTGAATGCAGCTGTCGAGATTTTTCTTGATAAGGGTTATGAGGGCGCATCCATGGAGGCGATTGCCAAAAGAGCACAAATCAGCAAAGGCGGTTTGTATCATCACTTTGGCAGCAAAGATGAAATTTTATATTATGCCAACGAGAAATTAAATGAACCAATTTATGAATATGTCCGCCTCGCTGCCGAAAATCCCGACCCGGTGGATGGGCTTCGACGCTACATTAGGAACTATATCAGTTACTGGCTGGTTCACAAGAAGGAGCTCACCTTTTTCTTTCTAACTATGATTAAAGCCATCTCATCGCCGGAAATGTGGAAAACGTATGAAGATTACTATAACAATATGATCGACTTTATTAATACGCTCTACACCAAAGGTATCAGTAGCGGTCAATTTACCGAGCATAATACCCAAGCAAGCGCAGTAACCCTGATGTCCGCACTGGATGGTGTCTTATCTTACCTGGTGATGAACGAAAACATCAAGCTTGATGCTGTCATCGGATATTTTGAGGACAAATTTATCAGTTCAGTATTAATTCATAAGATTTAAGGTTCGATAACCGGGAAGGACTATTGAAATGAAAAGAATTGGGATTTTCTACTTTTCAGGTACCGGCAATACTGAAATTATTGCCAGGTTGTTATCTGAATCATATGAACGAAAACAAATAGAGGTTGAATTATTCAGAATTGAGGATATTGTGACTCATAAAAAATCATTCGCCATCAATGATTTTGATATGATCGGGGTGGGGCATCCGGTACTGGGGTTTGGCGCTTCGGGTATTACTGACCAATTCGCCAGAATGTTGCCCAGCTGTCCGGGAAAGAAAACTTTTGTCTTCAAAACTGCCTCTTCTCCTCACTACATTAACCAGGGGGCCTCTGCTACGGTCATTCAGGCAATGGAAGAAAAGGGCTATCAGATATTTCATAATTCTATCATCGCCATGCCCTGTAACTGGTATATTAAATATGACGATCAGTTGAATAAACAGTTGTACGAAGCGGCGGTGAAAAAAGTCGAAAAAATAGTCGTGGATACTCTCAATGAACAAGAACAGCACTTAAAAATCAATGGGCTTCTAAGAAAATTACTCCGGTTTCTTTACTATGGAGAAGAACATTATGGAGCCCGATACTTTGCGAAAGGGCTGGCTGCTTCTGCTAACTGCAACCGTTGTAAAAAATGTGTTCGTGACTGCCCGACGCATAATATTTCAGAGACAAAGGGGCAAATCTGTTTTGGTGCCAATTGTATCTGGTGTATGCGCTGTATTTACGCCTGTCCCAATCATGCCATCCAAGCCAAAAATTTGACTGGCTGTGTGCTAGACCCCTACACCGGCGGATTCAATATTGATCAACTATTAAATAACCCTCGGATTGATGGAAACTATGTCACCGAAAAATCAAAAGGTTATTATAAGCATTTTATAAAATACTTTAAAGAAGCTGAGTAGTTTTTTATAAAAATTCATTAGCGAAATTTTGTTGCATTTAAAATTATTTATTCTAAAAGAATAGGGTCTGTGATAAAATTGTTTCGTAAACTTTTGTGAAGCGATTCATTCTTTGCCAAAGTAAATAATAACTAAAGGAGTGTACCCCGTGATGAAGAGAAAACTGCTGCCCTTATTACTCATCTTAGCACTGCTGTTAACCGGCTGTACAACGACCGGCTCCACCAAAGGTAATCCCGATACCCTTTCAAATGCAACGTCCTCGCTGCAGAAAGAAATGGACGAGATCCAGTCCATGTTGGAAGAGATTGGAACTTCCGTCGGACAAAGCCCTGCTGGTGATGAAAAAGCCTATTCGCTGATGAATGAAAAACTCAACAGCAAGACTTATTTCTTTGATATCCTGGTCTGTGATGCTGCCTCCAATGTGACCCAGGTTGCCACTAAAATGGACAGCCCCTTTATCGGTCTCAACTTAAAAAGCATCAACCGTCATCCGGAACTGTTTGTGGACACCCCGGCAATAGTTATTAAAACCAACACCGCCGCCGATGATACACCCTATCTCTACGCTTCAGTTCCCATCAAAAACGGAGGCTGGGTGATTGCCTACATTGACCCCTATACCTTTGGTACTGAACTAAGCAAGCTTGCCATCGGACAAAATCTGGAGCTTGGCGTCATTGACACCAACGGAACCAATGTCTACACCAGCAATATGACCGAAATCGGCAAGAATATTTTGACCGATCCAATTTACAGCAGTTTTGTTGAACTTCAGACCCTGATTAAAAATAAAATGATCCCTGATGCTCAGGGCGAAGGAAGTTATTCCTATAATGCCGCTGGCACCAACGAGCCAGTGCGAAAAGAAGTAAAATGGGACACTGTAAAAGCCTTTGACTCCGAGCTGCGGATTTATGTCAATACCGAACCCGGTGCCGCAGAGACGGCTACAACCACTGGTGAACTGCGCCAGTTTACCACCGAGGAATTGTCTTGGTTGGACACGGCCAGTAACGTTATCTATGATGAATTTACAAATCTTGAAACGCTCACTAAAACAGCGGTCACCGCCTATCAACAATCTGGAGAAAGCAGCGAAACCTTCTCAAGCGCTTTGGCGGCCATCTCAAAGGATAGTCCGATCGCCAAGAATGTGGTCTTTGTCAATAATGAAAATATGATAACCAGCGCCTATCCCACCTATTTTAAGGGTATTTCCTTTGATCTTTATGACAAAAACATTCCTGCCATCAGCCTGAATAAACAGCCTTTTATTACCGAATTGACCATTGCCGATCATCAGTCTCCGGCGACGCAGCTTTTGGCTTTTGTCACTCCAGTGGAGAAGGATGGACAGATTGCCGGATATATTGTGGCTCAGGTGCGGCTTTATGATTTTGCCGCTTACCTAACCAATCTGGAAAACATTGGCAAAAATGTCAACTTTATGCTCACCAACAACGACGGAACTATTCTTTACGATGGTGATCTCACCGAAGTTGGCTTGAACACGTATGATGACAGCATGTACTCAGAAGGAACCCTCAGCGACTATATTCAGAATGAATACCGGCCCAATCGGGAAGGTCAGTCCCAGTACGAATTCTATGGTGCCGGGATGACCGAAATTATTCCCAAACGAGTTGTCTGGAAAACGATGACCTTCATGTCGAATGACTTTAAACTCAGTATGAATTCCGAATGGAAGCCAGCGAAGTAAAAATAATATCACCCCTTTTTTAAGTTTTTCCATTTTACTATCAAAAACAAAAGCCGGCTCAAAGACGTCAGATTTATTCTTCCGCTATTGAACCGGCTTGGCTGATTTTTGATCAGATTAGGATTTAGTTTGCCGCTTTAACCGGGTAGGCCTCAATATACCCCCGATACCCCATGGGTATCAGCTGGAATCTCGGTGCTGCTTCCGGTGCCCACTGGTAGCCGTAAACGGTTGGATCAAACCGTTTTACATGTTCCCAGATCGCATTAATTTCCGCCATAAAATCGGTATCATCATAGGGTTCGCCCTGAAACACCATCATCGTGGAGGGGGGCAGCTCAATCAGCTCATAACCGTCAGGAATGACATTGGCATAATCCAGAGGAACTTCCACCCCCTGGACATACTGAGACGTCCCTTCCCGGATCAGATGCTCGGGCAGCCACATCCCGATGGGTTCGTACAGAGCTTCTTTGACACTGGTGAGGACTGACCAGATCTCGCAGCCGACTTCTTCACAATAGCCAAAATACTCAGTTGCTTTGACGCCACGTTTTAAAAGCAGCTTCCGGGCCGGTCGTTCAATCACCTGGACAAATACGGTTCGGGAATTTTGCTGCTCATTCATTTGCTGTTCATTCATTTTTTTCTCTCCTTTATGCATGGACTGGTAGGTATCGAAAACTTTCTGAGGCATAAACAATTGGATTGGCGGGGTCTGCCGACCATATTTGCTCGGCGCCATCCCAAATTCCCGAGAAAATGCCCGGGTAAAGCCTTCATGGGAATCAAAGACAAAATCCATAGCCACATCCACAATCTTCATCTCTCCATCCCGGAGCAAAAGCGCCGCCTCGGTGAGCCGTAAAGCCCGGATATAATCAAAGGGGGCTTTTCCAACCACTTCTTTAAACAGCCGTGCTGCATGCCAAGGCGAATATCCCGCCGCACTGGCCAGTTCCTTTAAGGTAATCTTTCGGTTTAAATTGGTTTCGATATAGTCCTGCATCCGTTGCACGGCTTGAAGAATCTGTGCCTCTTCCATTTTTCTCACCTCCCTTATCTTTATTCTAGACCATCAAGGAACGAATTGCTTGACTGCCCTTGCTAAGTATCAGGTCCCTAAAATATTTTTCATGCCGATCTGTCTGATAATTTCTAAGAAATGCGCAGCCCCAACCATCTTCAACCAATACCAGCCGCAACCGATTTGCTTATTTCTTATCAAATTGACTTGACCTGTCTATGATATGGTGATAAATTTTAATAAACATCATTTGAATTTGGAGGTTACTCAATGGAATGGAGTCAAAATTTTGAAAAAAACAATGAGCCGACACTGGATGACATGATCCAATTCGTCAACAATCCCCTCTGGATTGAACTGCAGAGCTTTATTGAGGACGTTTATCAAATCAAACCGATCATGAATTATAGCCGCTGTTCTGCCCAGAAAGGCTGGAATCTAAAGTACCGGAAAAGCGGAAAGTCCCTTTGCGTTCTCTACCCCATGGATAATTATTTTATCGCCCTGGTAGTAATCGGAGACAAGGAACTGACCGAAACCGAAGCGTATTATAATGTGCACGCTTGTCAAGACACGAAATCAAAATATTTAAGATAACTCTCCTTTCGTGTGATTGATTATGCTGCCAGGGTCTGATTTTCATAAAATACAACTGCTGGAGTTTCATAATCATACC
>NZ_RXYB01000049.1 GCF_008086615.1 Acetobacterium tundrae | reverse complement strand
AATCTATGTTTATCAATTGGTTTTATAGCAATCCGATGAAAGTGTTTTAGACCAGGGAAGAAACTGATCAATCAATTCGGGATGATTCACCAAATCGGTGTTGGACATCTCTTTCAGGATATAAACCAGGTAGTTGTAGGGTTTCAGCTGATTGCTTTTGGCTGACTCGGTGAGACTGTAAATCATGGCACTGGCTGTCGCACCTTCAGGGGTATTATGCATCACCCAGTTTTTGCGTCCAATTGTGAATGGGCGTATACTGCGTTCCGCGCGGTTGTTTGTTAATTCCAGGCGACCGTCCAACAGGACGTTTTCCAGGTAAGTCCATTGATTCAGAGTATAATTCACGGCATTGGACAGATAGGATTTTGGCAGGGCATTGGCCTGCATGCCGATGAGCCAGTCATAGAAAGCCGCCATCACCGGTTTGAGCAATGTCAGCCGTTTTTGTTTTCTCTCTGCCGGGGTATAGTCGTTAAACTTTTTATCAATATGGAAAATGGCATCACAAAATTGAACCCCTTCATAAGAAGCCGTTCGTTTTTGCTCATCTTTTGATAAGGATTTAATGGCGTCGGCAAAGCCACGTTTGACATGAGCCAGACAACCGACCACCGTGATATCCGGTGTCAGATGATGATAGACCTCATATCCATCTGCATGAAGATAGCCTTTATAGTTTCCAAAAAACTAAGCGCCGCTTCCTTGCTTCTGGTGGGATGATAGTCATAATAGGTCATAGGAGTTTCATCATGAACCCCGGTACAGTAGACCCACATATAGCTTTGGCTGGTCGCCGGTCGATCGGTTTCATTGGCAACCTGAACGGTGGTCTCATCCCCATGTAAAATATCTCGAGTGAGCATGATTTCCCGCATCCGCTGATAGAGAAGCAAAAAGTAATCTTCGGCGCAGCGCAGTAACCAGTTGGACATCGTCTTGTCTGGAGATGGCAACGTTGTAACGCTCGAACTCCTGCTGCTGTCGGGCAAGCGGCATGGCACAGACATATTTGGCATTGATAATGGCAGCTACCAGCTCCGGCGTTGTAAAGCTGCCCGGTATAAGGGTATTCGGCATCGCGGCACGAATAAAGGGAATCTTGATATCAATACCATCGTCATGTTTAGCGCATTCACGGCAGGTATAAACATGACGTCGGTGTTCCTCCACTTCAAACCGGGCCGGAATAAATTTAAGCAGTCAGGTGATTTCCACTTTCATGTCATGAAGGGGCTGACTGCAATTGGGACAGATACGTTCCGACTCCGGCAGTTCATGCTCAATTACGATGGTCGCCAGATTGGAAAAATCCTTTTCCCGTTTACCCTTTGCCTTTTTCTTGCGGGGGTTCCCCGCATTACCCAGCGTATCTTCAAGATCCGGCTCTGGAACAGAAAAATCCGCTGCCGCTTCGGGTTCATTGAAAAATGAGAGCTGGTCACAGCCGTCGGGATAAACCACCGAATCGGAACCTGATCCGAATTTTTTGTGGGTCAGGAGCGTGATCTGTTCCATTGCCCATGCCAGTTGGGTTTAAGTCTGATTCAACTGAACATGCAGTTCATTACAGGTTTTGAGCAGCTCATCATAAGGCAGGGATTGTGTATTTAAGGGTTGAATTTTAGGTGTTTCCGATTGATTCTTTATATTTTCATTATACCATAAACCCGATGAAAAGAGCAACGAAATTATTAATAGAATCGCATATTAAAGCGATTTACGATACTTCAATCGCTTTAGAAAAGCTAGATGATCAAGCGCTTTTTTACTGCCCGATGTGCCTAGGGTTGTTCCAGAGAAAGACCATCCAGAAGCCAGCGTAGCTGCCTTTCTGAAATGCTTTTAACGGTCTGAGATTCATTAAATACCCATTTGAATGTGCCACGGCTCAGCTTACGGTAGTAAAGCCACCA
>NZ_RXYB01000048.1 GCF_008086615.1 Acetobacterium tundrae | reverse complement strand
AGTAAGTGCCTCAAAAGATGGCGTAGTGCAAAACGCAAAGAATTATTGTAGACTAATCTGAAAGAATATTCAGGAGGTCAACATACAATGGATGAATCAAAAAGAATACTTTGGGAAGATCGATTCCAGGAACAGGCGTCCAGCGGAATGACGGTAGAAGCCTGGTGCTCAAAGAATCAGATTGCCAAGCATACCTTCTATTATTGGAAACAGCGGATACGGAAAGCGAAAATGGAGCCGGTGGAGAAAGACACGGAAACATCGCTGTTTGCAAAACTAGAAATGCCACCAGCTTCAGGAGAAAGAAGAACAGAGGCGGGGCTTACCATCAAGTGGCAGGGTTTTGAGCTGATCCTATCCAATCCAAATGATATCTCACTCGCAACGCAGTTCATCCGGCAGTTTTCGCAGTCATGATGGATCTGTTTATCAAAAATACAACCCATATCTATATTGCGTGTGGAGCCACTGACTTCAGAAAGCAGATGGATGGTCTGGCCGTCGTTGTTAATACGGAGTTCAAGCTGGATCCATTCTCTGACAAATGTGCCTTTATCTTCTGCAACCGGAAAAGAAACGCTCTTAAGGTTTTGCGTTACGACGGCAACGGCTTCATTCTAGCCAGCAAGAAGCTGCTCAACGGGATGAAATTTCAGTGGCCGAAAAGCCCTTCGGAAGTCAAAGAAATAAACGGCCAGCAAGTTCAGTGGCTGCTTCAGGGGCTTGAAATTGAGCAGAAAAAAGCCCTTCAGCCGGTAACGATGACGATTGAGAACAGCTGTTATTAACTGTTTCAAAACAGCGTGCGAAAATTTTGATAATGGCTTTAAAACGGCTTTTTCGAGGTGCTTTGTTACTAATAATTGTAGCATTCAGAAGCTAAAAATGGTATAATAGTACCAATAAAAAGCAAAGGAATGGATACCAATGACGGGACAGGAAGAACTGCTGATATTACGGGCGCTGGTGGAAAAGCAGAAAGAAGAAATTGCTGCCAAAGACGAAATTATTACCAAACAGAATATCCGAATTGAAAATATGGTGCAGGCGCTTCTGCAGGCCAGAAAGAAACTGTTTGGTGCCTCCACCGAAACATCGAAAAACCTGGATGGACAACTGTCCCTGTTTGAAACAACACAGGAGCTTGCGAAAGAACTGTTCAGCGAACAGCAAAAAATAACCGTCCCCAGTCATGCCAGGAAAGCCCGTCAACCCGGAGTTCGTCAGGAAATGCTTGCCGGTCTCCTGAAGGAGATTGAAGAATATATTATACCACTTGATGAGACCTGCCTTAAATGCGGCGGGGAACTGACGGTTATTGGGAAACGGATCGTCCGAACCGAAGTGACCTATGAACCGCCAAAACTAAAGGTGAAACAAATTGTCCAGCAGATTGCAAAATGCACCCAGTGCGGCAAAGAAGGCAGTGAGAATCCCAAGGATCATTTTCAGAAAGCCGCCGTACCGGTGCCGGTACTCCCGCATTCCATTGCCACGCCGTCACTGGTGGCCCAGGTCATGTACCAGAAGTTTGCCATGGGCATGCCCTTTGCCCGTCAGGAAAAAGACTGGTACCGGTTGGGGCTCATTCTATCGCGGTCAAACATGGCCAACTGGACAAACCGCTGCAGCGAAGAATGGCTGACACCGGTTTATGAACGCATTCATGCCGAACTGCTTTCCTGTGAGGTGCTTCATATGGATGAGACACGGATTCAGTGCAACCGGGAGGAAGGCAGGAAAGCCAACAGCGAATCCTATATGTGGGTAATCCGCAGTGCGGCATGTGAGACAATCCGAGCCGTGTTCTTCCATTACTCCCCCAGTCGCAAAGGGGAGATCGCTAGGCAGCTGCTTTCCGGGTTCCATGGATATTTAACGACCGATGCGTATTCCGCTTATGAAAAAGTCGAGAATATCCGGCGCAATTTATGTTGGTCACACTGTCGCAGATATTATATCGATAGCATTCCCCTGACCAGCAATGGGAAAGAAATCCCGGGTTCAAAGGGCGCCGAAGGACGAGCGTACATCGACCTGCTTTTTAAAGTTGAGAATGAAATAAAGGATCTTTCCTATGAGGAGATCAGAGAAAAGCGTCTGGATAGGTCACGCCTCATCCTTGATGCCTTTTGGTCGTGGGTTGACGAAACTGTCGCGATCCCAACGACAAATGAAAAGTTGACCACGGCCCTGACCTACTCCAGAAACCAGAAGAAATATCTGGAAACCTTCCTGGAAGACGGACGCCTTCCCATCTCCAATAATCTCTGTGAGGCCAGCATCAAACCTTTTGCGACAGGACGACGCGCCTGGCTTTTTGCCGATTCGCCCAAAGGTGCAACCGCCAATGCGGTTCTCTACACACTGGTGGAATCCGCCCGGGCAAACGAGCTTAATGTCTACGAATATCTGAATTACCTTCTGACCGAAATCCCCAACAGCGACTATTTGCTGCAGCCGGAAGTACTTGAAAAATACCTGCCATGGTCTCAGGAATTGCCCGAGGTTTGCAGACTCAAGCATAACTACAAAAAGTGCCTCAAATAATGATGTGCTCAGTATAGCAGGTTTGGATTGAACTTGCTATACGCCATCTTTTGAGGCACTTAC
>NZ_RXYB01000047.1 GCF_008086615.1 Acetobacterium tundrae | reverse complement strand
ATTGGATAGTGTTGTATTACTGCTGCCACAGTCTGACTGTTTATTATTTCCATATATGTTTGTTTTATCATATTTCTTTAAACTCCATTTTCTTCATCATACCCATCTGGTAAGCTTCGCCGATTGTTGTTTCACCGGTGCAGTAAGAGCAAACCGAGGAAGGGGTCGTGAAACGGAGTTTCATATCTCTCAGCGTGTGGACATCCAAAGCCTGCTGCAGATATTTTGCCAGCATAAATGACCCCTGGCCGGTAATACCGTTAACAAAAATAATCTTGGCTGAGGTGTTCACCTGTTTGATATTAAAAGCAAAAACTTCCCGCTCCGCCTGGGAAACGATATCTCCTTTTGTTACCACAACAATATCTGCGAATTTCAGCATTGGTCCAATTTTTCGGGGTGTATTCACGCCAGATAAATTATCAATAACGCAGATTGATAAAATCCCTTTAATATAGGGAGAACAGCGGTTGCAGAGGCCGGCGCTCTCAGTGATAAGCATTTCAAATCCGGACCGCATGCCCCATTGAACAGCATCTTCAACATTGCTGACAAAATAGTGGTCAGGACATATTTTTCCTGAAAAGCCCATCTGAACCGGTATGCCCGCTTCTTCATAACTGATATTGTCAAATGAAGTGAGACAGTCAAATTTTACAACGCCGATGCTGCCTTTAGGCATATCCAGACATTCAATGAGCTTTAAAACAACAGCCGTCTTTCCTGAAGAGGGCGGTCCGGCAACAGTTATTAGTTTCATTTGTTTACCTTCTTTTTCTTTGTTTAGTTACTAGCTGATATTACGAAAACGGCAAAGTAGTCTGATTTGGCTACTTTGCCGCGCATTTAATAAATTATATACTATTTTGTAGTTTTTCCAAGTGAATTTGCTACCAAGGCATTGTATTGATCCTGGGTCAGATCACAATGATAGAACAGTTTATAATATTCCTTGGCTTTATCATAAACATTGTATTTTGCCTGATCTGGATATAACAACTGAGCCATCCAAATATCACCCATGTAGCGGTTAACAGAAGGTGGGCTGCCCATCCAGTTGTAAGGACCATTTGGCACTTCGTAATACTTTCCATTTTTTATAGCGGTAAGCTGCTGCCAGGCCGGATCACTTGCCACGGTGCTGTAAATGCTGTCCGGCGCAAAAATGATAACATCCGGATCCCATAACAGCAGCTGTTCCATACTCACGGTATCACCGGTACCCATGCTTGAGACTGAATCCAAGACAGCTACGTTATTGCCGACCTTATCGATAACCTCGGCATGGATCGAACCTTTGGCAATGACATTCAGGCCGTTATCGCCGGAACAGTAAACCACCTTGAGTTTTCCCGATTCTCCAACTTTATTCATAATAGCCTGGGTATCGCTGTTGACTCCTTCACAGTACTTAGCCAGTGCTTCGCCCTCTTTTGTCATGCCTAAAAGTTTACCCAGCGTTCTGTAGGCTTCCGGCATCTTATCTAATGTTCCATCAATATGCACGGCTGGTATTCCAACCTGTGTCTGAATGGAGTCCATATCTTCGACCACTGTTTTCTTGGGATCACCAATATCAATAATAATTTGTGGATCAACCTTTGCAACTTCTTCAAGGTTTAAATTTTTCATCCCATAAAACTGCCCCAGAACGGGTAGGTTTAAGTACTGGGTATCAAGATATTGTTTATTTAGATCCGTCCAATCACTGGTAATGCCGACAAACTTATCCGGTGCTAAAGCAAAAAGCGCCATTTGAGCCAATGAACCCGAAGGTACAATTCGGGTAATATTGGTAGGAACTTCCACTGTTCGTCCCGCTGAGTCCGTAAAACTGGTGGTTGCACTTGCACTTGCACTTGAATTGTTTGCTTTGCTGGTGCTGCAGGCCGTTGTCATTGCTGTCATCGACAAAATCAGACAAGCTGCGAACAGCATCGAAATAATTCTTTTTTTCATTTTTCTCCTCTTTCTCATAATATATTTTAGAACCCTTTCCAGGTATCCAATCATAAGTTAAATCTTTCACACTCTTTAGATCGCACATTTGGGAATACAGACTCTTACTTTATCCTCATACAAACTTTGAATTTTCACTTCTGCTGCATAAAGGTTGTGAATCAACTCTTCTGTGAAAATATCGCTAGGCACCCCATAGGCGACAATCTTGCCATCCTTCATGGCCATCACAATATCTGAAAAAAGGAATGTCTGATCAGGATTATGAGTTGACTGGATAATGGTATAGCCTTCTTTTGTTAAAGACTTTATCTGGGTCATCACTCGAATCTGGTTGCCATAATCCAGATTTGCCGTGGGTTCATCTAAAATCAAAATTTTAGTTTCCTGAACCAGTGCCCGAGCCAGCAAAACAAGCTGACGCTCCCCGCCGCTTATCTGGGTATATCCCCGGTCGATCAGATAAGATATCCCGAGTCTCTCCAAAGCCGCTTCCACAAGTTTTACCTGTCTTTTCCCAGGCTTAGAAAAGGCTGATACCTGAACCGTTGTTCCCATGAGAACCATATCAAAGACACTGAAATTAAAGGATGGATAGTGGGATTGAGGAATAAAGGCTACTAGTTCAGCCATTTCCTTGATACTCATTGTTCTGGTATCTTTACCATTTAGCAGCACCTGACCCTGGTATCCCTTCAGCAAACTCAGGATGCAGTGAAAAAGAGTACTTTTTCCGACCCCATTCGGCCCCAAAATAGAGATTAACTGATTTTCCTCTGCTATAAAATTAATGCCATCGATAACAATCCGATTACTGTAGCCAAAACTAAGGTTTCTTACTTCAATGCTCAATAGATATCACCCTTTCTTGTAATTAAGTAGAGAAAGAACGGTGCCCCAATAAAAGCAGTCAATATGCCAAGGGGTATTTCTGTGGAAAAAAGATTTTTGGATACATTATCCACGATCAAAAGGAAAATGGCACCAAGCAGCATACTGGTCGGCATCAGATGATTGTAATTGTTGCCGACCAGTTTTCTGGCCAGATGCGGAATAACCAGACCAACCCAACCAATCATACCGCTTACCGATACACTAGCGGCTGTTATCAAAGTGGAACAGACGATTACTATGATCCGAACCTGGTTG
>NZ_RXYB01000046.1 GCF_008086615.1 Acetobacterium tundrae | reverse complement strand
GCACCTCAGAAGAAGGCATCAGCATGGTAACCGAAGTCATCAGGGGCATTAAAGAACAGTATCCCACCATTCATGTCACCGGTGCCGTCAGCAATATTTCCTTCAACCTGCCCGCCCGAAAAATCGTTAACCAGGCCTTTGCCGTACTGGCGATGAACGCCGGGATGGACAGCTTTATCCTGGATCCACTGAATCAGGATCTAATGGGGATGCTGTTTGCCACCGAAGCGCTGCTGGGTGAAGATGATTACTGCATGGAATATATCGGCGCCTATCGCGAAGGTATTTTTGGTCAGAAAAAATAATTTTAATAATTAACGACACACATCGTTAAGAAATAATCATTTAAAGAAAAAAAGGAGAAAACAAAATGTCGAAAATTGAAGAAGTAAAAGCTCTGGTAGAAGCCGGAAAATCAAAGAAGATTGCTGCAGCCGTACAGGAAGCCCTGGATGCCGGAGATAAAGCGCAGGATATCCTGGATGCCATGGTTGCATCCATGAGTGTTGTCGGAGATAAGTTCTCAGCCGGAGAAATCTTCGTACCGGAAATGCTGATTGCTGCCAAATCAATGTCCAAAGGGGTGGAAGTACTGAAACCAGTGATGGCCGGCGACACCTCAAACTCATTGGGAACCTGCATCATGGGCACCGTCGCTGGAGATCTGCACGATATCGGTAAAAACCTGGTTGTAATGATGCTGGAAAGCGCTGGTTTTGACATGATCGATTTGGGCGTCGACGTACCAGCAGAGAAATTTGTGGAAGCCATTAAAGAGAATAAAAATGTCGTATTGGTAGCCTGTTCAGGTCTGTTGACAACGACCATGCCGGCTCTTAAAGAAGCGGTACAAACCGTTAAAGCCGCCTTCCCAGACATGAAAGTTATTGTTGGCGGCGCACCGGTAACGCCAGAATACGCAGCTGAAATTGGAGCTGATGGTTATGCACCTGATGCCGGCAGTGCTGCTGTAAAAGCAAAAGAATTAGTCGCTTAATAAATATATAAATAAACCCATTGTTTATAACAGTCAAATTACATTACAGTAAAAAATACAGTAAAGAGGCAGTTGCAAAATGTATATATTTTGCAACTGCCAAAATGAAATTTTAAGGAGAAAATATAAATGTTGACACCAAGACAGAATTTAATGGAAACGATTAAAGGCGGTAATCCAGATCGGTTTGTCAATCAATACGAATATTTGGACATCATTATGGAAGCGTCGATAATGATCGGCGATATGCCGATGTTCCCTGGAAATATGGGAAAAGATGCCTGGGGAGTTACCTGGAATTGGCCGGAGGGTCAATTAGGCGGATTCCCAATGCATGATGATGAACACAAGGTTCTGAAAGACATCACAGAGTGGAAGAAATATTTAAAAAAACCGATTATTCCAACAGCAGATGAAGTTTGGGCTCCCGCAATCGCGCATGCCAAGGCAGTAGATCGCAATGAAAAATTTGTAACGACCTTTTTTGCACCTGGTCTTTTTGAAATGATGCATCATCTGATGGGTATGGAAGACGCTTTGATGAATTTTTATGAAGAACCCGAAGCAATGCATGAGCTCATTGATTACATCGTTGACTATGAATTGGAATTTGCAAAAATCGTGATCGATAAAATACATCCCGATGCGCTTTTCCATCATGATGACTGGGGCAGTCAAATATCTACTTTCCTGGCGCCGAAAATGTTTGAAGAATTTTTTCTTCCAGGTTATAAGAAACTATACGGTTTCTACAAAGCCAATGGCGTCGAACTGATCGTCCATCACAGTGATTCCTTCGCAGCAACTCTGGTTCCTTACATGATCGAAATGGATATGGATATCTGGCAGGGCGTAATGAATACCAACAATATCCCAGAGCTGATTGCGGAATATGGCGGAAAAATTTCTTTCATGGGAGGCCTTCACAGCGGAGAAATCGATTTCCCGGAATGGACACCTGAAATCTGTGCTGAATATGTTGAAAAAGCTTGTAAAACGAACGGCAAAAAATACTATATTCCATGTTTAACTTCTGGATTGCCGATGAGTTCATTCCCCGGTGTTTATGAAGAAGTGACACGTCAGATTGATAAAATGAGCAAGGAATTGTTCTAATAAAAGTATTTCTCCCCAAGAGTTACTAAATAAATTGCTCTATTTCGGCTTTAAATCCTGATCGGATTCATGCCGAAATAGAGTTTTTTTGTCCATAATCTCAATTTTTTTAAAAAAAATAGAATTAGTGCTGATTAAATTTAAAAAAATAAAGGTTCTATTAAGGTAGTTTATATAGTAAAATGGAAATGGCAAAAAAACGATAACAAAAAGTGTGCCGATTGAAATTGAGTCAAAGAATTGATTTTTGATGTGCATAGAAAAAAGGGGTAGATAAAAAGAATATGACTATAACTTTATCGGAATTTGTCAATAGCATTATTAGTAACCCGGCGCTATTGGTTATTGTAGTGTTAACCCTTGGGGTCATTCTAGTAAATGGTTGGACTGATGCCCCAAATGCCATTGCTACCTGTGTGTCGACAAGATCCATGGCTCCCAGAAAAGCGATCATGATGGCGGCGGTTTTTAATTTCCTAGGTGTTTTTGTAATGACTTCCATCAGTGCATCGGTTGCCCAAACGATTGCAAATATGGTTGATTTCAGCGGAGATTCTGGGGATGCGACCATCGCCTTGTGTGCGGCCCTCTTTGCAATTGTAATATGGGCCACAGCCGCCTGGTATTTTGGAATTCCAACGAGTGAAAGTCACGCCTTGATAGCCGGAATATCCGGGGCGGCGATTGCGCTGCAAGGCGGTATCGGTGGTATCAATGGTGGAGAATGGATCAAGGTTATTTACGGATTGGTCACTTCTACCGTTTTGGGCTTTGTTTTTGGTTTTTTGGTTGTGAAAATTGTGTCGAGAATCTGTAAAAACATGTCCCGGCAAAAAACGACCGCTTTTTTTAAAAAAGGCCAGGTTGGCGCAGGAGCCGCGATGGCCTTTATGCACGGAGCACAGGATGGCCAGAAGTTCATGGGAATTTTCATGCTTGGGATTTTCCTGGCCCAGGGCAATGCCGATGCATCAAATTTTGTCATTCCCGTTTGGATGATGGTCTTATGTTCCGTGGTGATGGCTTTAGGTACATCCATAGGAGGTATGAAAATCATCAAAACGGTTGGAATGGATATGGTGAAGCTGGAACCTTTTCAGGGATTTAGCGCGGACATAGCAGCTGCAAGCTGTTTATTATTGTCTTCTATCTGGGGGTTGCCTGTCAGTACAACGCACACAAAAACTACTGCCATTATGGGAGTCGGAGCTGCAAAACGGTTTTCCTCGGTAAACTGGTCAACCGTAAATGAAATGATTTTAGCCTGGATACTGACATTCCCAGGATGTGGATTAGTTGGTTTTATAATGGCCTGGGTTTTTATGAAAATTTTCTAAGAAGGAGTCATAATGGCAAAAAAGGGTAAAACAAAAGGGTATAACTATTACAAGGAATTTATGGTTGTTTCTAATTTGATTGTGAAAGCATCAAATATGTTGAATGAAATTCTCCATGATCATGATCTTAAGAATACCGACAAAAAGTTGGCAAAATTGCATGAAATCGAACGCAGTGCAGATGAGCAGAAACATGCGATGATGAATTACTTGTTCAGTGATTTCCTTCCTCCGATTGAACGGGAAGATATAATTGATTTGGCAAGTGCGCTAGATACAGTCATTGATATGATTGAAGATATTTTAAGATATATCGATATGTTTCAAGTTCCGGAGATTACCCCGGAGATGCTGGAATTCATGGAGATAATTGAAAAATCTGCATTGAAGATGCATGATGCAGTAAAAGAATTAAAAAATTTCAAGAAACCAAAAGCGCTTCAGGAAACAATTATTGAAATTAATCGTTATGAAAATCTTGGCGATGAATTATATTTGGAATCAGTCAAAAAACTTTATATCGAAAAAAATGATTCCCTAAATCCCCTTGATACCGTGGCATTGATAAGGATTTATGATTATTTCGAGAAAAGTTGCGATTCTTTTGAAGAAGCGGCAGAAATTATCTCAAGAATTATCTTGAAGAATTCCTAGTCGCAACGAAAAACAAGGGTGAATTGGAGATGTTTCTCCTATCACCAGGATCGTGATAGCGGAGACAGGTGGCATTTTTCACTTGTCTTTTTTTGTGTCAATATCCAAATTAATTATGAATGGAGTCAAAAGGAAATGATTATTACCGTGTTATTGTTCTTTTTTATTTATGCTTTTCTAGGTTGGTGTTGTGAAGTATGCTTTGCCGCTTTGAAGGAAGGCAAATTTATTAACAGAGGATTTCTAAACGGACCATTATGTCCGATTTATGGTTTTGGAGTTCTGGCAGTTGTGTTTTTATTACAACCGTTTAAAGAGAATTTCTTCGTGTTGTTTTTAGGTTCAGTGCTTATTACCAGCATAATTGAACTGGTTGCCGGATTTGTTCTTGAAAAGATGTTTCATCAAAAATGGTGGGACTATGCCGACAAACCGTTTAATATTGGGGGATATGTATGTCCGTTGTTTTCATTAATGTGGGGAGTTGCATGTTTGGTTGTTGTAGATCGTATCCACCCGCTCATAGCAAAAGTAGTTGATTTTATACCTGAAATAATTGCAATTATTCTTTTGGCAGTCATTATTATCTTGTTTGCAAGTGACTTAATTGCAACCGTTAAAATAATACTTAAATTAAATAAAAAATTAGAACGAATCGATGAACTATCAGCGATTATTAAAAAGACA
>NZ_RXYB01000045.1 GCF_008086615.1 Acetobacterium tundrae | reverse complement strand
TTTTATCCTCTTGCGAGTTGATGTTTTATAGAGTGCATCTCTCTGTTTCTATTTTGGCCGCTTGCATTCTTGCGAATGTTTTGGCTGTTTTACAGGTTTTATGGTACTATTCTCTTTTCTATGACCGTCGCTCCGTTCTTACGAAGCTTGTATAGTATATCGTCGTTTTCCTCAGTTGTCAAGTTGTTTTGAAATGTTTTTTTATTGATTTTGCAGTCACTATTTAAGGCAACTTATTTAGTATAATGATTTTTCTGACTTTTGTCAATACATTTTCGAATTTTATTTTCTTTTTGTTTATCAGAAATTTATCCGTTTTTAATAAGCGATTAAATCAAGTCAATCACCATTTTAAATTTAACTAGTTAAATAATTCGTAAATATTTATTGATTGACAAATTTGAACAAAGCGAATACAATTATTTTAACATACTGATAGTCGGTTATATGTTATTTGACATAATCTTCTTTATTGATTTAAAATTTATTTAAACCCGGGATTTCATTATGCTTCATTTCAAAAGTAACTATGACTGTCATTCTTTTGGTATTTATCTTCAAAAATAGAAATCGGAGGTTATTATGAGTAAAATAACAGAACGTGAAAATTTTTATCGCATGGTGAACAAAGAACAACCAGATTTTGTTCCTCATCAACCAAGTCTTTTACAGATGGTTTTACCAAGAGCCATAGAAGACCGTGCTCCTGGTTTTGGAACTGGATATGATTGGTTTGGTGTACATTGGACAGAAGATCCGGAAATGCCAATGATGCCTGTGGCGACAGCTAATATGCCTGTGGTTCTGGAAGATATCTGTGATTGGCATGAAGTAATCAAATGGCCTGACTTAAGTGCCATTGATTGGGAAGCATGTGCAAAAGAAGATGTTCCCGAAAAAGATCCAACTAAGATATTATGTGCAATGTTAATATCCGGTCCTTTTGAAAGATTACACGATTTAATGGGATTTGAAAATGCTCTTTGTTCTTTAATGACTGATCCAGATGAATGTGAAGCTTTTTTTGCTAAATTATGTGATTTCAAGATCGACCAATTAAAGTATTTAAAGAAGTATTACGATATTGATATGGTCCATTTTCAGGATGACTGGGGTAGCCAGAAAGATTTGTTCTTCAATCCCCAAATTTGGAGAGACTTAATTAAGCCACATGTTACACGCGTAATCAACGCGGCACATGAACTTGATATCCTATTTGATATGCATTCTTGCGGTAAAATTGATCGCATTGTGGATGAAATCATTGAAATGGGAGTGGATGTATTAGATCCCGTTCAACCGATCAATGATTTGCAGCAATGGAATAATGATTATCATGGAAAACTGATTTTCATGGGTGCTTTGGATGCGCAAAATGTTATTGATAGCCCCTCTTCTTCTGAGGAAGATATTAAAGTTGAGGTCCATGAAAAAACAGATCTTTTTGCTACAAACGGTTACTATATTCCTTTCGCCGTCGCCTTGTCATCTCGAGTGATGGATGCATTGAATGAATCCTTTATTTATGGAAGGACCTTTTATAGTGATAAATATGCTGAAGATGTTTCGTTATTTATCGCACAAAGCAAACTAAAAACAAACACTGTTTCTGAACCATCATTAGTTCCCGGTATGGATTTAAACATAAATTAAAATCTTATAATATGTAAAAAGTCTCTTATTTATCAAAGCACCTTTTGGGTCTATAATAGCTAACAAACGATGTTTTACATATTATATATTTATTTAGGATAAAAATACTTTCTAAGGATAGTTATATTATTTAGTTATATACGTTCTAGCGATCAGACTGTATACTACAATAATTAATTATCCTTATCTTTAAATTTTGCAATGATCTTACTATTTATTACAATAACTATCCACCATATTGGATATTGTAAAGTTGGTCAGTTTCCAACCTTTTTCTGTTAAAGAATACGCTCCATCAAATATGCACCAATCTGCAATCATTCCGCTTAATAGTGTCATAATAACTTCCGTAAGCATATCTACTGGTGTCTCTTTGATCATTTCACCTCTATCTACAGCGAATTGCAAAACTTCCCTAAGTTTCGCCCTTGAAAATACAGAAAAAGTATCAGCGCCTGTTTCCTTTGCATATTCTCCGCCAACGACATATTTAGTTCGTTGCCTCGTAAATTCAAGTCCTGTCTTATCAACAACTGATAACAGCGAATTAACAAATAATAATATCTGTGTTTTTATATTTACATCATCACATTCGTTTATCGCAATTGTAAGCGAGCTGTTTAGCATTGTTTCTATTTGAGAAATAATATCCAATTTAGAATTAAAATGATGGTAAAATGCTCCTTTTGATACTCCGCATTCCTTACAAATGTCATCTACCGTAACATGATCAAATCCTCGTTCATTGATTAATACTACACTTGTATTAAATATTTTTTTCTTCGTTCGTTTTGCCTGTAATGTTCGTTGGTTCACATGTTCCTGCATAAAATCCTCACTTTATCCTTTTCATTTTAAGTTTCGTTCACATTCATATCTCAATCAAAAATTTATTGCAAACCGTTTTTGTGGATAACAATTTTTATATCTTCATAGCTGCACGTTTCAGGCAGTGCCTCCTTGATGGGTTTCAGTAGATCCAAACCAGTCTTTTCAATTGCCTTTAGTATCAGCGCTTCTTTCTTTTCATCTAGAAAATTTGACCAATCCACCTGTTTATCCTGCTGGTCACAACGCATTAAATGCCCGATCACTGTGTTTCGAGTCACCCCTCTTTCACTAGCAATTTCTTCGAGAGAGAATCCTTTTTTATAAATGTCATAAGTTTTCTTATAAGAATCACTTCTTGATTCTTTTTCGACCATCTTTTCTTGAATGGGAATGATCTCATTTTCGTTCCGTTCTCTAATCTCAATTTGATTCGCTTCAACAAAAACTTGAATTTTTTTAATAAAGAGATCCCCATAATTCTCAAACTTTGCCTGTCCCACGCCACTAATTTTCAAGAAGCTTTCCTGATCCAATGGAAAATAAGCTGCCATTTCTTTCAGCGTTGCATCGTGAAAAATCATAAAAGGCGGTACTTCTTTTTCCTGTGAAATGCTGTAGCGAAGTGCCTTCAGCAAATCAAATAAGATTTCATCAAAGTCTATGGGGTATTTTACCTTGCTCTGCTTTTTATTTTTGACAGCTTTCATTTCGACCAAGTGCTTTTTATGAAAGACTTTCTCATCACTTTTCAAGACTCTGCCGGCCGCCGCTGTGAGTTTCAGTACCGGATATTCATCAGCAGTGACGAAAATATAGTCCTTAGCAACCAGCGTCATGATAATTTCTCGAAGGCTTTCCGACGTGTGATCTGTCATGATGCCATAGGTTGATAACGCATCGAGTTTCAGATCCAGTATTTTTTTGTTTTTTGATCCCCGCAGGACGGAAATAATCATGTTAAGGCCAAATCGATTTTTAAGACGATAAATGCATGAAAGAATTTTCTGGGCTTCGATGGTGATATCCATCATTTCCGATTCATCCAAACAGTTTCCACAATTCTCGCAACGCTCAAAAGTTGGTGTTTCTCCGAAATATTCGAGTATTTTCTTTCGGAGACATTCATTAGTATGACAATAATCTACCAGGTATTGTAAATTTTCAAACAGCAGTTTCTCGCGTTCAGGGGAAGTCTGATTAAGTTGAATCAGCCTTTTCTGTTTTACAATATCCGCCGGTGAATACAAAATGGTGCAATGGCTGACTTCACCATCTCTTCCGCCGCGTCCCGCTTCCTGATAATAAGCCTCCATATTCTGCGGCATATTGTAATGGATGATAAAACGCACATCAGGCTTGTTGATTCCCATGCCGAAAGCATTGGTCGCCACCATGATATGAACACGATCATGAATAAAATCGTTCTGATTTTTTTGACGAAGTTCTGGCCTCATTCCCCCATGATAAGCGGCAGCTGAAAAGCCTTTGGTCGTTAATTTTTCAGTTAATCCTTCCACTGTTTTTCTGGTGGCACAGTAGATAATCCCGGATTTATCTTGAAAGTTCTGCTTTACGGAATCCGTTACGTATTTGAATTTATCCCCGGTCTTAACCACCTGATAGAATAAATTGGGGCGATCAAAGCCGATGATCGATTCCACTGGATTTCTCAGCTTCAACAGTTCCTTAATTTCCTGTGTGACTTTAACGGTGGCCGTCGCAGTGTAGGCAGCCACTACCGGACGATGGGGTAGCGATTCAATGAATCTAGGAATTTCTTGATAATGCGGACGAAAATCATGTCCCCATTGGCTGATGCAATGAGCTTCATCCACTGCAACCATGGCAATGTTGAGCTGTTTCGAAAGCTCTAGAAAAGAATTTGCATTCAATCTTTCGGGCGCTATATAAAGCAATTTATATTGATTCTTCTGGATGCCTTCCAGACGCTGGTTATAGGTTGCATCATTCAGGGAACTGTTCAAAAAGGTGCTGGAGATCCCCATTTCAGTTAATGCATCGACCTGATCCTTCATAAGTGAAATCAGCGGTGAGATGACAAGGGTGATTCCCTCCATTTGCATCGCTGGCAGCTGGTAGCAAAGCGACTTTCCACCACCTGTGGGCATAATGCCCAGTACATCCTCGCCATTCAGGACTGCCTGAATGATTTTTTCTTGACCTTCTTTGAAGTCATCATAGCCGAAATAGCGGCTTAAATTTTCTGTAAGCGTCAATGCAACCTCCTAATAATTGATGGATTTGCCAAAAATAAAATAATTTTTATTTAAACATCCACTCAACTCTTCTTAACATTCAGTATAGCAATCAAACAGACAAACGTCAATCTTGCTAGATTACAGACTGGACGTGGGTTGAAAAATGAAGACGTGCAACTCAGTCTCCGCTACGCTGCGCCTTCGTCACGGGCTTCGCCCTATAAAAAAACAGATATATGAACATTGATTTTCAAGTGAACTTGAATCAATGTTTGTTGTACTCGCTCATGCGACACTTCGTCTCCGCTGCGCTGCGCCTCAGTCCCGTCAGTCGCCAGATGGCAATTTTAAATTGACGTGGGTTGAAAAATGAAGACGTGCAACTCAGTCTCCGCTATCGCTGCGCCTTCGTCACGGGCTTCGCCCTATAAAAAAACAGATATATGAACATTGATTTTCAAGTGAACTTGAATCAATGTTCATATATCTGTTTTTTTGCACGTCTTCATTTTTCGCGCAAATAAAAAGTCCCGCAACGTCCTATCCTCCCAGGCAGTTACCCACCAAGTACTTTCGGCGCTGGAAGACTTTACTTCTGTGTTCGGTATGGGAACAGGTGTAGCCCTTCCGCCATCGTCGCGAGACTAGTT
>NZ_RXYB01000044.1 GCF_008086615.1 Acetobacterium tundrae | reverse complement strand
AATTATTCTTTTGGCAGTCATTATTATCTTGTTTGCAAGTGACTTAATTGCAACCGTTAAAATAATACTTAAATTAAATAAAAAATTAGAACGAATCGATGAACTATCAGCGATTATTAAAAAGACATCAAATGAAATAGGCGAGAATCTGGCCACAAAAACCATTGATTTAGTTAATAAAAAAGATGCGATTGAAGATAAAATTGATATAAAGAAAAAGATTTTCGAGGAAGATATGGCGATTCAGAAAGAGACAAAAAAGGCAGCTTCGGAACATTGGGAACAAGCTCTTCCTGATTTAAGACAAGCGTATAGAGAACTTTTAGAAGCCAGCCCTTTTGGACAAAAGCGATTGCTGCGGGCATTTCCAACGCTGAAATCCACTCAACATAAAGAAGCTTTAGATAAAATAAAAGAAGATAAAATTGAGAAAACAGAATCAGTTGATTCAAAAGAGGCTTAGAGTATAATCTGATGAATTCACGTTTAAAATTAGTTGATTTTACTTTGCATCCTGATTTTCTACAAAAAAAGCTGAACTGAGTAATATAAAAAATGAAATGTTTGGTAGTAAATAAAAATATTTTGTTGTCATCAGTTATTATGATAAACAAACTGACATTACAGAATTTCTTATAAAAATCTCTTGAATATTTATCAATTTGTGATATACTATAAAAAATAGATTTATTGATCGTTTAGAATTTAATTGAATTTTTTTTTAGGAAGGTGATTTTAATGGAAGTACTCAGTATGGATGTTGCAAGACTTCAGGGAAATACGGCTACGGTTACAAAAAAAGTTGATGAGACAACAATAAAATCAGATGCGGCAAGCGTTGGTGGTCAAAGTTCCGCGCAGGAAGCAAACAGTTATTACAAATATGATACAATAGAACTGAGTCAGGATTATTTGGAATATAAAACAAAAAGCCAGAATAGCTCAGTGGAAAGTGATGCGAATCTTTTAAATGCAGCATCTGCACAGGAAAAACCGTCTGAGATGCCGCCACAGCAGAGCAAAGATAAAGCTTCAATTGTTGGAAATGACGTGAGTACCTTACAGAATACGACGTCTAATGACAGTGTGTCCACGAGCACTTCAACTGATGATCTATCATCTTATTCTGAAACTGAATTAAAAAGTTTGAAAGATGAAGGGAAAATAACAGTTGCGCAGTACAATTCAGAAATAGCCAGTAGAAAGATCACTGCTAAAACTGAAAACACTCAAACTGTGGTTGATCAAACAAAAGAAACCCAGAACCAGGCCCCTCAAATGCAGAATACCCAGACCCAGAGCGATCAAACCAAAAGCACAGTTGCAAACCCCAGTATTTTGTAGTAATCAAGTATATATAATATAATATAAAATATCCGGATCACCCCTTTGGAATACGCCATCAGGGGTGATTTTTGCAGTTGCCCATTAGTTTTAAAGTAGAATGCCGGATAATTGGGACTTAATATGTTATAATTTAGGACAATATTAATGATTAAGAAAAGGAACTTATAATGAATCACATTGAAAAATTACAGGAATATGCAAGACTAATTGTTCGGACCGGGGCCAATGTTCAGAAGAAACAGTATGTGGTTTTAAGCTGTGGTGTTGAGAATGTTTCCTTTGGTAGAATGGTGGTTGAAGAAGCCTATAAGGCTGGAGCAAAAGATGTCATCGTTTTCTGGAACGATGTCAAAACAAGCAGGACCCGATTTGACTATGCAGCTATGGAAGTTCTGGAAGACATTCCAGAATGGCGGGCAGAGTCGAAAAACTACTATGCCAGAGAGAAAGCTGCCTTTATAGCGGTGACCGGGAGTGATCCGGAAGCTTATCTTGGCGTGGACAGCGAAAAACTGAAAGTAAGTTCTCGGGCATCCGATGAGGCTTTTAAAACCTATTACAAGATGATGATGAACAGTGAAATACAATGGTGTGTTGCTGCCGTACCGGAAGCGAAATGGGCGCTGAAGGTCTTTCCAGAATTATCCGAAGAAGCTGCCCTGGAAAATCTTTGGGATGCCATCTTTGCTTCGGTCAGAATCGGTAGGGAAGACGCGGTCAAGGCATGGGCAAGACACAATACCTTTTTGAATGAAAAATGCAGGATGTTGAATGAACAACATTTTGAAAAACTCCATTATAAAAATAGCCTTGGTACGGATTTTACCATTGGCCTACAGAAAGACCATATTTGGGAAGGTGGCGGAGAATTTACCCCGGAGCAGGTCTATTTTTTTGCAAATATGCCCACCGAGGAAATTTTCACCACGCCGGACTGCAACCTCGCGGAAGGAACCTTGGTGGCGGCAATGCCGCTTAGTCATCAGGGCAACCTCATTGAGAATTTCAGCATAACCTTCCACAAAGGAAAGGTATCTGATTTTAAAGCCGAAAAAGGATATGATATCCTAAAGATGATTATTGAGATGGATGAAGGCTCAGATCGACTGGGTGAAGTGGCGCTGGTGCCTTATGATTCGCCCATTTCCAATACGGGAATTCTTTTCTATGAGACTTTATTTGATGAAAATGCAGCTTGTCATTTTGCATTGGGAGAATGCTATCCTACTACTGTTAAAGGCGGCGGAAATATGAGCAGGGAAGCATTGCAGAAAGTGGGAGCCAACCAGTCAATGACGCATGTCGATTTTATGATTGGAACGAAAGATCTGGAAATCATCGGAAGCACAAAAGATGGCCGTGAAATCTGTGTTTTCAAAAATGGCAATTGGGCCTGAATGTGATGTAGACAGCATTTAGCCCAGTCAATTATTTATGATTGTGTTCACTCGGGCACACAACTTCATAAAAGCATTGACTGGGCCGAAAGCATAAACAAAGGGGAAATGTTATACGATCGAAGTACCGCCATCAATAATAATATGCTGTGAAGTTATATATGAAGAAGCATCTGAGGATAGAAAAATGATGGCCCCATTACATTCCCCGCGGTTACCGGGTCTTCCAGCAGGTGAATTATGATTGTACATCTCTAAAAATGCCTCTGATTTGAATAATGTATCCACCGTCATTTCGGATTCAAATAATCCCGGTCCCACGGAATTTACCGTGATGCCATTTTGCATGTATGTCGCCGCCATCGCCATGGTAAGGCCTCTTACCGCTGCTTTGGTGGTATTATATGAATGACGGACTAAGGCTAGCTCTTTATCCGCAATAATGGCATTGACTGAAGCGGTGTTTACAATCTTACCGTAATTCTTATCCTTCATATGTGGTAAAACGTACTTACACATATTAACGATGCCCATAACATTGGTATCAAAGGCTTTTTGCCATTCATCAGCCGACATGGATTCAACGGTCCCATGAAGTGCTACGCCGGCATTATTCAAGAGGATATCAAGGTGTCCGAAAGTTTGAAAGACTTCTGCAACGGCTGATTTTGTGCTTTCTTCTTTTGTTACATCACATTGAACGGCAAGTACTTTATGACCGAAATTAGTGATTAGTTCTTGAGCTAATTCTTCTAAACGGTCTTTTCTGCGGGCCAAGATGGCCACATCAGCGCCGGCTTCGGCATAAGCCCTTGCCGCATCAGCACCCAACCCGCCTGAGGCGCCAGTGACAATGGCTACTTTTCCAGTCAAATCAAATAAGTTCATATTACCACTCCTTTAAATTTAATATTGAACATTATCTTATCAGTATTCGTTAAATGTGTCAACGATTTCACGAAAAATGCTTATATTTGGAAGCTGGTTTTAAATGATAAAGTCAGGTCATGATAATTGTTAATTCGTGCTTTATCTAACTTTAGAGATGAATATATATCGTCGCGTTTTCACATTAAATAAAAATATAAATTGAGGATAAATTATGAAATGTTATTTATGCCCGCGAAACTGCGGTGCTGACCGTGATAACGGGGAAATTGGCTTTTGTGGAGAGACAAATGAAATCGTGGCCGCCCGGGCGACGCTCCATTTGTGGGAAGAACCTTGTATTTCCGGGGCAGCCGGTTCTGGGGCAGTGTTCTTTTCCGGATGCAATCTAAGATGTGTATTTTGCCAGAATGTTCATATCGCAAGGGCAAAGACCGGTAAGAAGATACCGGTGGAGAGGCTGGCAGCGATTTTCATGGAGCTAGAGGCAAAGGGCGCCTTAAACATCAACCTCGTAACGCCCACCCATTATGTTCTGCAGATTATCGCAGCACTGGAACTTGCGAAAAACCAGGGCCTTGTTCTTCCCGTGGTTTATAATACCGCCAGTTATGAAAAAGTTGAGACCCTAAAGTTGTTGGAAGGCAAAGTGGATATTTTCCTTCCAGATTTTAAATATTTAGATCCTGACCTCAGCAGAAAATATTCCAAGGCTGTTGATTATCCAGCGACAGCCAAAGCGGCGCTGAAGGAAATGGTTCGTCAAGCAGGTAAACCGGTGTTTGATGAAGATGGCATAATGAAGAAGGGGGTCATTGTCAGACATCTCATGCTTCCGGGTGGTCTGGAAGATTCGAAGAATATCATCAAATATCTTCACGAAAGATACGGAGATTTTATTTATATCAGCATCATGAATCAGTATACGCCGCTGCCTCATGTGAAAAATTTTCCAGAACTAGACCGGAAAATCAGTTCAGCAGAATATGATGAACTGCTAGATTATGCGATTGCTCTAGGGGTGGAAAATGCTTTTATCCAAGAGGGCGGCACCGCTGAAGAAAGCTTTATTCCGGAGTTTGATAACGAAGGCGTCTAAATATGGAGGTTAGTATGAAAGAAATGACAGTTGCAGAAGTGACGGGATTATTGGAGGTGCATCATGAATATTTTGATTCCCAGGTCACGAAAAATGTAGCGTTTAGGATTGATCAATTAAAGAAATTAAAAATAGGAATGTTGAAGTATGAACAAGCGATGATGGATGCATTAAAATCGGATTTAGGCAAGCATCCGGTCGAATCCTACGCGACAGAAATAGGATTTGTTTATCGCAGCATTACGGATACCATTAGGCATATTAAGAAATGGGCAAAACCGGTACGGGTTAAAACGCCGATATTTTTGATGCCTTCAAGCAGTCATACACTATACGAACCGTACGGAACGGTTTTAATCATGGGACCGTATAATTATCCATTACAACTGATGCTTGAACCGTTAGTGGGGGTGATAGCAGCGGGAAATTGTGCGGTACTGAAACCATCGGAAATAGCGCCACAGGTATCCAGAGTAGTGGCAGAAATGATCAATAATACTTTTGATAGAAATTACATCAGCTGTGTTGAAGGAACCGTCGAAACAAATACGTTTTTGATTAATGCGAAATTCGATTATATATTCTTTACCGGCAGCGCTGGTGTAGGAAGAATTGTTAAGGAGGCGGCCGCTAGAAATCTGGTTCCGTCAACTTTGGAATTGGGTGGGAAAAGTCCTGTTATAGTAGATGAGAGTGCTAACATTAAAGAGACGGCCAGAAGAATTATGTGGGGGAAAACACTAAATGCCGGACAAACCTGTGTGGCACCGGATTACGTGTTGGTTCATGATTCTGTGAAAGATGAATTAATCTGTGAAATGAAAAATTGTCTGCAGTTATATTATGGCAATGATATTAAACATAATAATTCGTATGGAAGAATTATTAATGAAAGTCATTTTGACCGGATTACGACGATGATGGAAAAAGATAAAGCGGGAATTGTGTTTGGCGGAAAAAGCGATCGAAGTGATAAATTCATTGAACCAACGCTAATCGAAATTTCATCGTGGAGTGCGGCTACGATGAAAGAAGAAATATTCGGACCGGTGCTTCCAATTATATCTTATGAAGATATCGATAGTGCCATACAGGATATTAAGAAGTTGCCGAAACCGTTAGCCCTCTATTTATTCACAACGAAAATGAACGTGGAAAGAAAAGTGATCAGTGAAATTTCATCAGGTGGGGTATGTATAAACGATGTGATATCGCATGTGGCAAATTCCAATT
>NZ_RXYB01000043.1 GCF_008086615.1 Acetobacterium tundrae | reverse complement strand
TCAGTGTTCCTTTTTCCATTTTAATATTGTAGTTGTTTGTTACATCATTATTCTGAGCATCTAAAATTGTTACTGCTCCTGTAAACGTAACATCATAGGTTCCAACATTGGTTGCATTTGCACTGGCGGTTGCCTTAATTGTATAGTTTGCCGGTAACTGAATGCTTGTTGTATAACTGTTAACCGTTTGTTCTGTGCCATCATAGGTTACGGTTTTGTTATCGGCAATAAGTGTTATGTCCGTTGTTTTTTCCCACTTCGCATAGTAGGTGGTTGTCCCGGCTGGATAAGTGCCTGGTAGAATATCTACCTTTGTTCCGCTTGTATCATTGCTGGTGTACCAGCCTGTGAAGATATAGCCGGTTTTGCTTGTTGTCGGCAGTGTTCCGCTTACCGTTCCACCGGTTACACCGGTGAGATCAGAAACACTGGTTCCTCCGTTTTCTTCAAATGCGATGGTTGCTGTATTCGCGGTCCAGTTCGCTTTATAACTTCTATTTCCAGTTGAATTCTGAATGCTTACTGGATTGGTTAAACTTTCTAACCCTGTTCCGGTCCAACCGGAAAATGTATACCCTGTCTTGACCGGGTTATTCAAAGTAAAATTATCTCTGATTGTATAATTGGTTTGGTTGGTATCCCCTGCTTGTAAATTTCCGCCATCCAAGTCATAAGAAATACTATATTCAATCGGAGAATAGTAGAAAGTTGCCTCATTTCCACCACTTGTTTGTATCGTAATTGATTTACTGCTTGCGTCAGATTCGTATCCAACTATTGTTTTCGAAGAAACGTATACTTTGGTTGCATAAGTCGTTCCCGTCGTGTCGCCAACTATTTTTTCTTCCGAATCTTTCAGTAAATAATGTACCGTGTAGGGTTGATTCGATGCTGCTGAATACTTGAAAGTAATCACATTCTCTGCCGCATTCGCTTTAAGTGTGATGGTTTTTGTCGCGAGGTCAGGAACTTCAGTTCCGTGTGCAATCGCAATCGCTGTTTTTGTCTCTCCTACATTGCCACTAAATGGGCCTGTTGTTTGAAACACATTTCCATCTGATCCGATATACTGCACGATGTAGGTGGTTTCTGTCGTTTTTTCCCAGATCGCATTAACTGTTGTCTTTGTGTCTGTGATCGGCTTCGAAAAATCATATAAACTGCCATCAGAATTGTACCAATTTATAAACGTATACCCTTCTTTAGTTGGATCTGACGGTCGTGTAATATAACCGCCTGCTGATACACTCTGATCAGGTATGACTGAGCCACCATTGGTGTTAAAACTAACGGTGTATTCTGGTGCCGCCCATTTGGCATAGAGGATTAACCCGCCATTCCCTGTGACATAAGGCATTGTAACGGTATTCCAATTGACTTCGGTACCAGAAACACAAGCGGGTGTGGTATACCATCCGCCAAATTCATAGTAAGAAGGCAAATTAGCCGGTTTTGATGGTGTATAGTTATATTGTCTGATTGATGCTCCGAATTTAATGCTTGACTGAGTATGGGCACTATCAACCGCATTATAATTATAAAACTGCAGCGTTTGTTTTACTCGATTATAATAAAGTTTAAAATGATTATTATTATCAGCGTATACACTAGAGTTACTTTTTGGTGTAAATCCGGTAATTGCTTTGTATCCCCATCCTGAGTAATCGCCTTGAACAACCTGGCTATAATCAGTATTTAATGTATATTGATCATCATCAATATTCTGCATATAATAGTCAATATAATAAGTATCATTATATTCTGTCCAATTAGCAGTTAATGTTTTACCAGAACTACCTGATATTAAATCACTTGTCATGGTAAGAACTCGCGTTACCTGATTTGCACTTGTAACGCCATTCCAACTATCAAAGTACGAATAGTTGTTTCCCGATTTGCAATTTTGAGAAGTTGGCCATTTATCTGCAATATCAGCTTCATATTTTGCAGTAATTGAATACTTACTCCCTGTTTTGGTGTAGCTGTTACTTCCCATCGTTAGTGTTGCGGTATTTGGGGTGTCACTGGTATTCAAATTAAAATAAACGGTATATTCATTTCTGGTATAGTATACATTCACGATCGTGCTGCCATTGCCTGCAATGGTAACATTTGGATTTTCCGCGGCAGTTTTTACACGGTCATATGTGAAATAGTCATAAGTCTTGTTGATCCCACTGAGGTCGATGGCTGAACCGGTTTGACCGGTTTTTGTTTCTGATTCGACATAATCATATCCAGTGGCGGTGGTATTTTGCCGCCAATAAAAAACGGTATAACTCTCAGTATCGGCAGTCCACTTAGCGTACAAAGTTTTGTCGCTTTCCAGTGTAAATGCTCCTGTTACCTGATTCCCAGTACCGGCTGTATTATCATACCAGCCGGCAAAAGTGTAACCATTTCTGGTCGGTGCTGTAACCATGTTCATATCAATCGTACTGCCATACTTCGTATCGATTCTATTTACGTAACTACCACCTTGAGTATCAAATACTACATGGTTTAAATTACGTTTGTAATTAATATTAATATTGACCGTTTGGGTTGCTGAGATAATTTGATTGTTTGGTGTGCTCGCTGTAAAACCAGTCAGCGTTTTAGCTGTCGCTACAGTCATTTGACCAACTTTTCCCTGTAATTCCTGAGTTTCTGCTAAAACCATCGCTCCGTTAAGATCTTCTTCATAATGCTTAACCGTATAGGTTTTTGTATCACCTGCATAAATAATGTTATCGGTGGTATCCGCTGTAAGCTGTCCGGAAAGGATGGTAACAACCGCTCCAGTTGCTGACTCTGCATGAGCAGTATACCCTTCTAATGTTGGTACAACGACACGATAAACTTCTTTTGTTGAATAAGGCGTGATCAGGGTTGTATTTGCCCGGGTGCCGTCTTCATAATAATAGTTTACCGTGAGGGTATAGTTGGTATTGGAATCATCTTTTGCAACAACAATATCCGTACTGCCTGATACCAGTTTATTGCTGTTAGATGTTGCCGTAATGGTCGCTGTTCCTTCGGCAACGGCGGTCACTAAACCATTTCCGTCAACTGTTGCAATCTTTGAATCACTTGATCCCCATGTGACGGATTGATCCGTTGTATTGCTCGGTGTAAATGCTGCACTCGCCTGAGCGGAACTGCCAATTACAAGATTGTTATAATCCGCGGTAACGTTAATGCTGCTTGCAATGACCGGATTAATGTGAATGGTCACTGCCCCTGTTACTGCAGATCCACTTGTTCCTGCGTTTGAGGTTGCGGTAATGGTAACTGATCCGACTTTTAGTGTTTTTACCAAACCATTTCCATCAACTGTTGCGATTGATGGATCGCTGGAACTCCAGGTGACGCTTTTATCTGCTGCATTATCTGGTAAAACACTGGCCCTCACCGTAGTGGAATCACCAATCTTAACCTCGGTTGAGTCTGCGTTGACCGTAATCGACTTAACCGCGATGGGGCTGATTGTCAGGGTTGCAATTCCTTTGATCCCTGGGTTTGCCACTGATGTTGCGGTAATGATAACTGATCCGACTTTTAGTGTTTTTACCAAACCATTTCCGTCAACCGTTGCGATTGATGGATCGTTGGAACTCCAGGTGACGCTTTTGTCAGTTGCATTGTCTGGTGAAACAACAGCGTTCACCGTAGTGGAATCACCAACGGGTATATCCGTTAATGCCGCAGTGACATTAATCGCGGTTACTGCTACAGTCGCCGGCTTAACCATTACATTAAATGTTTCTGTTTTCTTGTTAGTGCCCCAAAAACCTGTATAGTATGTATGTGTCAGTACCGTTGTACCAGCCGTTATTCCCTTCGCTGTTACCGTGCTGCTACTGGTATTACTTAATTGAACGACAGTGGCACTGGTTGTCCACGAATTTGACCCGTTAGATGATGTTCCAGTTATAGTAATTGTGTCCCCAACTGTCATCGAACGATCTGTTGATACTACCGCATTACTTTGTACTGTTAAAACGGTACTGTAAGTTGAAAAATGATTCGTTGTAAAATCTACTGATGTTGCACTACCGGTGCCCATATTTGTTGCACTGCTGCCATTGATATAGAATGCTTCAAGCTGTGCGCCCTCTTGTTCGTTTCCATCTAACGATGTGGCAAAGGATACTTGTACGTCTCCTGTGGGTTCAATGATGTTTCCATCTTTATCCAAAATGGTAATGTCGAAGGTCCTGATTTCTTTGACTTCTTTCGTATCATCGATGGCACCTTCAATGGCATCTTCAACACTTCCGTTTGCGTTAGTCACTGCTTTAAGCTGTGCCCCTTGAGGAAGAACGTTTTCTGGAGCAGTGACGGTGATACTTACGCCATCAACATTGGTATTTAATGTTACTCCCGTTTTTACCGCTTCATTGACTTTGATGGTGATCGTTTCGACATTGGTAATACGGTCGTCTGTTTGGGTTGCATCAGCTGCACCGATTGTTCCTGTGTCTTCGGTCGCTTTCGTTTCTAATTTATAAGTGTGGGTTAACGTAACTGTTCCGGTTTTATTTCCGGTAACTTTAACACTATTGCCATCTTTCTCCATGGTAATGATATCGGAGTCAGCTGTCCAGGTATGGTCAGTCCCTGCTTGACCGGTTATCGTTATCGGGTCTCCGCCAACAGTCACTTCGTAACTGCCGCTATTAACTGGCGTTGCCGGAGCTGTTGTTGAAGTAACTTTCACCGTCACGCTACCTTTTACACCGTCTTTCGTTGTTGCTGTTATGGTCGCCTCACCTGCTGAAACGCCGGTGATGATTCCTTCAGCTGATACACTGGCAATATTTGCCTGATCAGATGTCCAGGTAACGGATTGATCAACTGGCGTCGTGCCTTCTTCTTTATCGGAAGATAAAATGACCAATTGATTAATTAGCATGGTCGAAGTAACTGTTGCAGTAGCTGCTGTTTTATCACCAACTTTTATCGGGTTGGCAGCAACTGCTACATCCACTTTTGTTAAAAAAACGGTATCCCCAGGTTTTCCTACTGGTATTGTTGGTAAACTGGGATCTGTCAATACCGTTCCGGCTCCTGGATCAGTTCCTGGTTCAGTTCCTGGTTCAGTTCCGGTTCCGGTTCCGGTTCCTGGTTCAGTTCCGGTTCCAGTTCCGGTTCCTGGTTCAGTTCCGGTTCCAGTTCCAGTTCCGGTTCCAGTTCCGGTTCCTGGTTCAGTTCCGGTTCCTGCTCCTGTATCTGGTTTAGAACCGGGATTATCCGCTGCTGGATTCGTTACTGGTACTGGAATTTTTTCAAACTCCACGTCAATAGTAGTTGATTTTGTAATAGTGATTTTATAAACGTTGGCAACTGTTGCCGCAACATCTACTCCATCAACTTTCACACTTGAAATTCTGTACCCATCTTTTGGCGTTACTCCAAAAGTAAAATCTTGTCCTTCGCTTATTTCCTTTGTAAAGCTTGCTGGGTTCACTGTTGCGTTATCAACGGCAATGATTCCGCCATCAATCGATGGTACGCTGAAATCAACCAAGAATTTATTAACTATAGGTATTGGATCTGGTGTCGTTCCACCTGCTGGTGTACTTGGCTGTGCTGGTGTTTCCCCACCTGCTGGTGTAACTGGCTGTGCTGGTGTTTCTCCACCTGCTGGTGTAACTGGCTGTGCTGGTGTTTCTCCACCTGCTGGTGTAACTGGCTGTGCTGGTGTTTCTCCACCTGCTGGTGTAACTGGCTGTGCTGGTGTTTCTCCACCTGCTGGTGTAACTGGCTGTGCTGGTGTTTCTCCACCTGCTGGTGTAACTGGTGCTGATGTTTCTCCACCTGCAGTTGTGCCACCACCGGCAGTCGTATCTCCACCTGCGATTGTGCCGCCATCTGCAGCCGTGCCTCCTACTGCCGGTGTTTGCTCTTCCTGTGCGGAACTCACATTGTCCACCGCATAGGCAACAAGCATATCCACACCTGACATTGAGAATAGCATCAT
>NZ_RXYB01000042.1 GCF_008086615.1 Acetobacterium tundrae | reverse complement strand
CTGGAAACGGTATAGCCTTCTGTTGGAAAAGGAGCATAAATTTCACGAGCGTGTGACTTGTGTTAAATAAGCGTGTTTCTTTGTTGCGCCTTGCTTTCTTTTTATGAAATACAGGCGGATGTTTTTTTTGATAACGAAAGATCAAGAAATGAGGGATATGTTTATGTTACAAAGAATTGAATTATCAGAAGCGGTGGAAATAATCGTTGAAAACGTTACCCAAATAAAAGAAAAAGAAACCGTTGGGATTTTAGATTCCTTATTTAGAGTGTCAGCGCAGGATATCTTTGCACCCATTGATAACCCGCCATTTGACCGCTCGCCCTTGGATGGGTACGCATTGATTGCAGAAGACACCAAAGGCGCAAGTCGGGAAAATCCGGTGAAGTTAAGAGTTGTCGGGAAGCTTTACGCCGGGGATTCTAGTCTTTTTGAATTAAAAGCAAACCAGACCGTTCGGATTATGACCGGAGCCATGATTCCCCAAGGAGCAAATTGTGTCATCCGGCAGGAAGCGACAAATTATGGTTCGGAGACGGTTGAGATTTACGAGCCCTTAAAAGCTTTTCAAAATTATTGTTATGCCGGTGAGGATTTTAAAAAAGGCGTAAGATTAATTTCAGCAGGGGAAAAACTTAATTTTGTTCACTTGGGTTTGTTGGCAAGCATGGGTTTTCCAACAATTGAGGTATATCGTCAAACCAAGGTGGCGGTGCTTGCCACGGGAGATGAACTGATGACTCTCGGGACAGTGTTGGAACAAGGAAAAATTTATGACAGCAACTTGTTTTTACTGGCAGCCCGACTTAAAGAGCTTTCGATCACGCCCGTTTATTTACAACAAACTGGCGACGATGTCAGCACCGTTACACATAAGTTAAAGCAGGCATTGGCTGCTTCTGATGTAGTCATTACAACGGGAGGGGTTTCTGTCGGTGAAAAGGATATTTTCCATGAAGTGTTGCCGAATCTTGGGGCTGATCAAAAATTCTGGAGAGTTAATATAAAGCCGGGAACGCCAGTAATGTTTTCAATTTATGAGAATAAACCAATACTGAGTTTATCTGGGAATCCATTTGCGGCACTGGTTAACTTTGAATTGCTGGCAAGACCCTTGCTGGGAAAAATGTCGCGAGATCCTGCGATGCTCACAAAAGAAACCAGCGGTGTTATGGCGATTGATTATTCTAAAAAAAGCAAACAAAAACGTTTTGTTCGGGCTATTTATGAAGAAGGCAGAGTGAAGTTTCCCGAGGGTGGACATGCTTCAGGAATGATAGCGTCAATGAAGAAATGTAATTGTCTGGTCGAAATTGAAGCAGGAAATAATGGCTTAAAAAAAGGGGATAAGGTAAAAGTTATTCTATTATAAAGTAGTTTATGACTTAGACTCTTTGACAAGACAAAAGGGCTGTTGCAAACCGGTTAACCTAATTCATGGTTTAATCGGTTTGTAGCAGCTTTTTTTAGATCAATACAAATTATTTGGGACGAACTTGATAAAATATTGACAACCGATAATTAGCAGTCTATATTATGAACATATAGTAATGTGAAAGCGAGGAAAGACATGGCGATCAAACGTATCTATATAGAACTGACCAATCGCTGCAATCTTGATTGTGAGATGTGTTTTAGGCATACCTGGGGTACGCTTGAAGGCGATATAAATTTGAATTTACTTAAATCCATTCGTGAACAGGTAAAAGAGTTGCCAGCACTAGAACAAGTATTTCTTGGCGGAATTGGCGAGCCAACAGTACATCCTCAGTTTAAAGAAGCGGTGGAATTGTTTGCGGAATATGAGCTTTTAATCACCAGCAATGGTATTATGAGTGAAGACAACGCAAGGGATAACCAGAAATTTATTGTTCCTTTAAAAAATATTCGATAGTTTGTTTTTAATGAAGGAGAAATTGAAAAACTTGATAAGGCTGGTATTCCCTGCGTAGTGGTGGATTACTCCAGTTTGGAAGGATTAAAAAAAGCAATTACTGTTACCTGAGATATCTTTGATCAAAAGGAAAAAGCAGCCGGTTATAATGCGTTTGTCAAAATAAACAGATAACAGGAGAAAAAATGGAATTACTTAAAGTAAAAACCATCGATGAAATGAAAAAAATCATTAAAGAAAAATTCAGTCACCTGACCTTGAAAATAGTAAATTAAGAAATGGAGCGAATGCATGAATACAGAAAATACAGCGAAAAAGGATGAACGAAATTTATACTTGAAAAATGAAGATTTAGATGCAGCTGTAGAAAAATATCTGGCTTTATTATCATTTGATGCAACAGAGAAGAAGAGTCATTTCCTGGCGGTGACGGAATCACAGGGATGGGTGACCAAAGAACCTGTGTTTGCAAGAATATCCTCGCCTTATTACAATGCATCGGCAATGGATGGCATTTGTGTGGACGCTATGGCAATGATCGATGTTGATGAACGCCATCCACAGATCCTAGTGAAAGAAAAAGATTTTAATTTTGTTGATACCGGAGATGTCATCGCAGATCCGTATAATGCAGTGATCATGATTGAAGATGTGGTTATAAAAGATGATAAACAGGTTAGTATCAATGCCCCGGTTGCACTCTGGCAGCACGTTCGGCCCATCGGAGAAGATATCGTTGCTGGTGAGCTGATTATTCCGGCCTTTCATCGTATCCGCCCGATGGATATCGGCGCCTTATTGGCAGGTGGGATTACCGAGATTGAAGTGATGGAAAGGCCAAAGGTTGGAATTATCCCAACCGGAACGGAACTGGTTGAAGCCGGAGAACCCATGTCTGCGGGAAAAATTGTCGATTCCAATACCCATATGTTTGCCGGTTTAGTCAAAGAATATGGGGGACAGCCAAACCGTTATCCAACCGTTCGGGATGATTACGACCTAATAAAAAAGGCAATTGCAAAAGCAGCGGATGAAAATGATGTTGTACTCATTTCAGCCGGTTCGTCAGCCGGTACAGAAGACTATACCCGAAAACTCATTGCAGAATTAGGAGAAGTAGTGGTTCACGGGGTGGCGATCAAACCGGGAAAACCAGTGGTGTTAGGGATTATCAAGGGAAAACCGGTGATTGGCATTCCCGGCTATCCGGTATCAGCCTATTTTATTTTTGAAAGTTTTGTTAAACCAATTATCCTGGCATTTAATCATCAAACCTTTAATAAAGGAGTGAGTATTAAAGCCGTATTATCAAAACGTTTAATGTCGTCACTTAAGTACCTGGAGTTCGTTCGGATGAAATGCGGACGGGTAAATGATACGTTTGTGGCAACACCTCTGGATCGTGGAGCAGGCGTGACAATGTCGCTGGTGAATGCGGATGGCATTTTAAAAATCCCTAAAAATGTTGAAGGATACGATGCTGGAGATGTGGTTGAGATCGTTTTGATGCGTCCCCAGGAAGAAATCGAAAACACCCTGGTTTCCATTGGAAGCCATGATGTGCTCATGGATATCGTGGCCAATATCATTCATAAAAATCGAAAAATCATGAGTTTGTCCTCAACCCATGTGGGAAGTCTGGGCGGAATAATGGCCATCAAAAAAGGAGAATGTCATATCGCACCTGTTCATTTGCTGGACAAAGAAACAGGTGTCTATAATTGCTCCTATCTAAAACGCTACCTGGAAAAAGAGGATGCTGTTTTGATCAAGGGGGTAAAGCGGACCCAGGGAATGATGATCTCAAAGGGCAATCCCAAAAATATCAGAGGAATTGAAGATCTTACCAGGGATGACATTAGTTTTGTGAATCGGCAGCGTGGATCGGGAACGCGGGTATTGCTGGATTTCCTATTAAAAAAGAATGCTATCGAACCCACAACTATATTGGGATATACCCGCGAAATGAATACCCATATGATGGTTGCATCGGCGGTGAAATCCGATTCCTGCGATGTGGGCATGGGAGTATTGTCCGCGGCAAATATGATGGATCTGGATTTTATTCCCATTGGAGATGAAGAGTATGACTTTATCGTTTTAAAAAAGAACCTTAATGATCCCCGTATTCAGATCTTTATCAGTGTCCTCAAGTCCCATGAATTTGCCGAGGCCCTGAATCAGCTGGGCGGGTATGGCATCGAAAATCCCGGAGCAATAGTGGAAGTCTAAGGTGTCGTTATTTTATGAAATTGATTAACTGGTTAAAATTTTCCGATCGCAATCACATCAGCCCGTGGACTTTATCGAGAACATAATAATTAGCGAATTTTTCGCAGCAGAGTCTGCAAAAAAATTAGTCTTGACGACTTTAGAAACATTAAACTTCGGAGTTTTTATTATTATACATTATTATTGTTGGAATTATTGTTGGAAAAGCAAACATAAAAATGGCTTGAGTTAGAATTATTTACAGTAGCAATGTTCGATACTGTCATTAAGAAAGAAGTCAATTGACACATAATGAGCTGATTGTTATAATTTAAACAACTGTAGATTGGTTAATAAATGTCTCTTTCTGCGCCTTTGCCTTTTTTCTATGGAAATAGCGGCAAGGTGTTTTTTTCTATGGTAATAACTTTGTAGAGTGTGGATTAATAAGCAAACTTATATTACCGGAAAGTGCGTTGTCAGGGCTATAAAAGTTGCAGCTGAAAACGTTATAAAATTATAAATATTGTCACCAGAATCAAAAATTTTAGAATACTAGTTAAATATGAAATGGAGGAACAGTGATGGAAGTCAGGGGAAAAATAACAGGAATATGCACAAGTGTTGATATCGGAACACCGAAAAGAAATATACACCAGGCAAATCTAATCAGAAATTTTGGTGTTGAAGGCGATGGACATGGAGGTCCTCATACAGATAAACAGGTCAGTTTATTGTCCTATGAAAAGATTCAGGCGTTTACAGGAAAAGACGCCGAGGTGAAAGAAGGGGCTTTCGGTGAAAATCTGGTTGTCCAAGGAATCGATTTTTCAATTTATCCAGTGGGCACTCAGTTCAGATCCGGTGACGTGATTCTGGAGATCACCCATAAAGGCGAGATATGTGAAGTCTGTAAGATGAAAAAAACACCGGGCGAATGTTTGATGCAAAAGGAAGGCATCTTTTGCAGAGTTGTTATGGGCGGCATTGTTACCGAAGGGGATTATCTCCATTTGGAAGACTGAAAAGGCGAACCACTGATTTCGTGACTAATTAAGCAAAACAAGAGAGTGTGATGGAAAATGACAATGGACAAAGATAGTTTAAGAGCCATACCCCAAATTGATGAGTTATTAAAAGAGCCCCAAATGATCATGGCCATCGAACAGCATGGAAAAACAGTGGTTGTTGACTGTGCCAGGAGTGTCACGGACAGAAAACGGCAGCAAATTATTTTGGGAAATCATAAAGAACCAATTAATCGGAATCAACTAATTCAGGAAATAGAAGCTTTGATAAAAAATAAAATTCAAAGACATTTACGGCCGGTGATTAACGGCACCGGGATTATTCTGCATACGAATTTAGGCCGAGCCGTGTTGAGTGAAAGCGCTGCTCAGGCGGCTTATGATGTGGCAAGAAATTATAGTACCCTGGAATACAATATCGCTACTGGTGAACGGGGAAGCAGATACAGCCATGTTGATTCGCTTTTGAAAGAGCTTTGCGGATGTGAAAGTGCCATGGTCGTCAATAATAATGCAGCGGCGGTACTGCTCGTATTAAATACCCTGGCAAAACATCAGCAGGTCATCGTTTCAAGAGGCGAACTGGTTGAGATTGGCGGAGCTTTTCGGGTGCCGGAGGTAATGGAACAAAGCGGCGCCATACTGGTTGAGGTCGGCAGCACCAATAAAACAAAAAAGTCGGATTATGAAAACGCACTCTCTTATGAAAATACCGGAGCATTGCTGAAGGTCCATACCAGCAATTATAAAATCATCGGATTTACGGAAGAAGTCACGCTTCAGGAGCTTGCCGAAATTGGAAAAAATCATGATATCCCGGTTGTATATGATATGGGCAGCGGGGGCTTTTTTAAAGCTGAGGAATATCATTTGAATGATGAACCAAACGTGCCGGAAAGCATGCAAACCGGTGCGGACATTATTTGTTTCAGTGGGGATAAGCTATTGGGGGGACCCCAGGCAGGAATCATTGTGGGAAAGAAAAAATACATTGATGCCATGAAAAAAAATCCGTTAACCCGGGCGATCCGGGTGGATAAAATGACCCTGGCGGCCCTGGAAGCCACCCTCATACTTTATCTGGACCGGGATAAAGCGGAAAAAGAAATTCCGATTCTGGCAAAACTTTTAGTCACAAAAGAGTCCTTATTTAAAAAGGCTGAACAATTCGTCGCCTTACTGAAAAACAATGCGATGATTGCCTGCGAGATCATTGAGGATTTTGGACAGGTTGGAGGAGGTTCAATGCCGAATCAGATGATTCCAAGTGTATGCGTGTCCATCAAAGCCAAAGGGTTTTCTGAAAATGCTCTGGATCGGAAATTAAATAATGCCGAGACACCCATCATTGGAAGGATTCACAAAGATTTTTACTTACTGGATATGCGAACGATCGAAAGC
>NZ_RXYB01000041.1 GCF_008086615.1 Acetobacterium tundrae | reverse complement strand
TATAAAATCAAAATCAATCGCTTCATCGACCAGCCTTAAAATGTGATCTTTCGGTACCAACGCATCCATTGTGACGATCTGTACCTGTTCTCTGATATCCTGTTCCCGTTTGGTTAACATAAGGTTTTCCTCCATTTGTTTTCTAATTTTATGATAAGCCATGAACCTTGGAATAAGCTTTTTTGATTTCAAAAAACTAAAAAAGGCCAGGTTTCCCTGACCTTTGTCTTCAGTCTGAGAGGCTCGATGAGCCTCTTTTTTAGTGAAATGACGTCTTATGACTTTTTTAGTTCGGCTAAAATATCGATCATCCGCTTATTAAAAATAGGGTGAACAAAATAGGGAGCGATTTCAGCCATGGATTCCATGACAAAAGCCCGTTCGTGGATGCGCGGGTGGGGAAGAAGAACATGAGGATCATTGCTGATCAGCTGATCATAAAACAAGACATCCAAATCGATGGTTCTGGGACCCCAGTGAATTGTGCGTTCACGTTTTAGATCAAGTTCAATTTCCAACAGCAAGGTCATCAGTTCCCGCGGTGGTAAAAATGTTTTGGCCTTGACAACACCGTTAAGGAAAGGAGCTTGATCGGTATAGCCCCAGGGTTCAGTTTCAATAATTGTGGACTGAGTAAGAATCTGAAGGCCTTCGGTATTTTTAATTGCTTCAATGGCGGCTTCTAAATTTTGGGAGCGATCGCCCATATTCGTGCCTAAGCCAATAAAAACCTCATGCCATTCGCGATTGATTTCTATGGCCACAGTATCCAGTGATTTTAGAATAGGCGCCCATGGTTTTTTAATCATCAGGCTTACTTGGGAAACCATGGGATAATGGTTTAAAATATAGATGACAAGCATTTCCCCGGCGGTTTCAATAAGATCATAACTTGCTTTCTTAAATTCGGTTTCAAGAGCCTGACATAAATCACCATAATGAACAGACTTTGATAAATCACCGGTAATCGCGGCTTCGCGCATATCGAGGTTCAACGTTACTGAGATCAGAAATTTTTGACCAAGCTTTTTTTCTTCAGGAAAAACACCGTGATAGGCAAAAACTTCCAGATCTTTTATATAGAGCTTATCCATGATTCCCCCTTCAAAATTGCTGCGGTCATGATTGCCGCACGTTTGTTTTCCAGCACATCATGGACGCGAATAATGGATGCGCCTTTCATAATGCCGATGACAGTAGTGGCGACGGTGCCTTCCACTCGTTCGTTTACCGGTAAGTTTAAGGTTATACCAATGAAGCCTTTCCGTGAAGTTCCCAGAAGAATCGGCAGGCCGAGAGTTTGCAGGGATTCCAGGTGCTGGATGGTTTTCATATTTTGATGGTAATCTTTGGCAAAACCGATGCCGGGATCAAGAATAATGGAATCTTTAGATACTCCGGCGTTTAAGGCGATGGCAATGGATGCTTCCAGATCTTGATAGATATCAGTCATAAGATCGGTATAATTTTGATTATCCCGATTATGCATCAGGATACATGGAACTTTATGTTTGGCAGTGACCTCGGCAAGATAGGGATCATGTTTAAATCCCCAGATGTCGTTGATCAAGTCTGCACCGGCGTTAAGGGCCGCTTCACCAACCTGCCCTTTATAGGTATCGATGGAAATTGGAATATCAAAACGCTGATGAATAGCTTCAATCACGGGGATAATCCGATCAATTTCTTCTGCATCGCTGATAACGGTGTAGCCGGGTCGCGTGGATTCACCGCCTAAATCGATAATATCCGCGCCGTCGGCGATCATTTTTTCAACATGTCTAAGACTGGTATCTAAGGTATTGTGGGTGCCACCATCAGAAAATGAATCGGGGGTGACGTTTAGAATCCCCATGATGTAAACTTTGTTATTTAAATCAAAAATTTTGTTGCCAATTTGCATTTGGTCTCCTTTGTTGAGGTTTTAGCAAAAAGACGATTTAATGTCCGTTGTTGCTGAATATCAATTAGTATTCAGCAACAGCGGACATTTGAATCAATTTACCATCTGTTTTGCGCTAGCCTGTTTCTAATAAATGATCTTAAGATTCTTTTTCTGTGTCGGCCAATCACATTCTTTTTCAACCGGACAAGAAAAACATTCCCGGGAAATTTTGTCGCTTTCGTAAAAAATCTTACTGAATGCTTTGGCCTCTGGGTTGCGATGATTAAGGATCGCATCCAAAATGACGCCTTTTTCAACAGTATCATAATCCAGTATGTTGAGTAATGGAATAGCTAATTCGTGCGATGCAAGTTCGTGCGGCGTCTTATTTTCATACTGAACAAAACGACCAATATCATGTAGCAATGCTGTTGTATAAATAAGATCCCGGGAGAAGTTTAACCCAGATTCCTGGGCTTTTATTGTGGCAATGCGGGCTACAGATAAATAATGCGAAACATCATGTCGACAAAACTTTCGTTGATCTTCACAGATTTTTATTTTAGTTAGATACTTTTGATAGTCTTTATTTTGTAAAAGATGATTGGTGTTTTTCAAAGAATCCATTGACCACTCCTACTTTATGCTTAAAAGGTTATGAACTTCGTCTTTTAATTCTTTGTTATTTTCAAAAATACCTGCTTGCATAGCGGTGACTGTTTTTGTTCCCGGACGTTTAACCCCACGCATATTCATGCATAGATGTTCAGCTTCAATAATAACCATGACACCCCGAGCATGAAGATATTTCATCATGGCATCACCAATATCAGTGGTTAAGGATTCCTGAAGCTGCGGTTTCTTTGAACAAACATCAACGGTTCGCACCAGTTTTGAAAGTCCGGCCACGCGGCCATTGGGAATGTAAGCAATATGAACCTTACCATAAAAAGGCAAGAGATGGTGCTCGCACATTGAATAAAAAGGAATGTCTCGTTCGATAACGATATCGTCTGATTTAACAGCAAAGGTTTTTGAAAGATGAAGCTCTGGAGTTTCATGTAATCCAGAAAAAATTTCGGCATACATTCTGCCAACCCGAGCCGGGGTTTCAACCAGCCCTTCACGAGTCGGATCTTCTCCGATGGCTTCTAAAATCATAACTACAGCTTCTTGAATTTTTTTTTGATCGATCATTTTTCTCCTATCGCCAAACCAATAAAGCGTTGATTTGGAATGGTTTTTACTAAAACCAAATAAAAAAAGCATTACTCAAATAAAACAAAATGTTTTAAGCAATGCTTCCGCAACCCTTAATTGGTAGCTTAAGGGGTCCAGCGGAAGCAACAAGATATCGCAATGAGTTCATTTCGTTTAAAGGCAACTTCCCATCCTCTAACACTTCACGCATCTTATCTACTCTGTTATATTTAATTGAGTGTATTTTAACATGCGAAACGTTTATATTCAAGAGTAATATTAAGTATATCAATAACTGAATAAACTTATCGATAAATACGTTTTTTGGTTAAAAAAAACAGTTTGAAAATTTGAGAACTAAAAAGAGAAATTAATTGAAAAAATTCAACCGCTTTTAGATGGTATTGTTAAAATAATGTAATCGAATACGTGATAAACTATCTATTTTACGAAAATAGGAATGGAATATAATCGTTTAATTAAGAACATTATGTTAGAATAATTAATATAAACAGACCGGAATCAAAAAATAATGGGATTTTAAGATGGAGGCGATTGATGATGGAAGAAAAACAGCATAAGAATAACTTCTATTCACTGGATAATGCCGGATTTTTATATACGGCCATTGCATCCTCCCGGATGTCAACCGTGTATCGAATATCGGTAGGGTTATCTGATCAAGTTGATGCGACTATTCTTCAAAAAGCGCTGGAACAGATTATTCATCGTTTCCCTTATTTTCAGGTAACCTTGAAACGGGGCTTTTTTTGGTATTATTATCAGCACACCGAGGCGATCCCTAAGGTTGGGGAAGAAACCTATTATCCTTGTAAAACGATGCGGCAGCGGCAGGGAAAAACCTTTCCATTTCGGGTATTGTATTATAAATCCTATATTCACGTTGAATTTAATCACAGTATCTGTGATGGTGCTGGGGGATTGGTATTTACCCAAACCTTGCTCATCGAATATTTTAAAATACAAAAAGGAATCAGTCCCAAGAATTTGGGTAAAGCCATGGATATCGAGTCTGAAGTTGATCCCAAAGAATTTGAAGATTCGTTTAAAGTCTATTACAAAGGAAAGGTGCCATCGCCGCCGAGCAGTAAAAAAGTATTCCACTTTCCTTTTGAGTTGCTTGATAAAGGGGAGTATCTTTTACTCACCGGAATTGTTCCGGTTGATCCGCTTTTAGGTCTGGCAAAGATACATCAGTGTACCATTACCCAATTTATGCTGGCCTTATACTTTGAAAGCATTCAGGAATACATCCAGGGTTTACCGATGAGTGAAAAAAAGAAGCAACGTCAGCTAATAGCCATAAATGTGCCGGTTGATTTAAGAAAAATGTTTCCCTCCATTACGCTAAGAAACTTTTTTATCAGTTTAAATCCGGAAATTGATTTAGCTTTTGGTTATTATACGCGTGAGGAAATCATTGAGCAAATAAAGGGATACATGGGTTTATACATGAATAGAAAAAATATCAATCGTTATATTTCAAGGAATGTGCGAAATGAGCAATTTATATTTTTGAGAATCATTCCACTTTGGGTTAAAAAGCTTTTGATGCCAATCGTTTATAATCGATTTGGAGAACGGGGATATACCAGTGGGCTTTCGAACCTGGGTGTTGTCTCTGTACCTGAAGAAATTAAGGCTTATGTTAAAAGTTTTGAAGTTTTCCCGCCGCCCAGCGCGGAAAGTCGGCTTAAGCTGGTTATGGTCAGTTATAATGGCAGTCTTTCCCTTTCATTTGGAAAAACAACTGGGGAAACAGTGATTGAAAAAATATTTTTTAGAAAAATAAGAATGTTAGGCATTCCTGTGAAAATAGAAACGAACAAGAGGTGAAGAAATGGCTTATTGTCCAAAATGTGGTGTTGAAGTTGAACACGGTGTAGAAAAATGTCCCTTGTGTGATTTCCCGATTCCCGATGTCGGCGATGCGCATGAGTCTTTGAATAGTAAATATCCTCAGGCGATCAATACTTATTCGGAAGACCATCTGGGGAAAAAAAATCTGGCCTTTTTTTCGATTGGCATCATTGCCTTGAGCATGGTCGTGATCATCGGTGTGGTTTATTTGGTTTATCCCTGGAATCATGCGCTGCTCAAATATGTTGCATTGGGATTCGTCAGCATCTTTGCCATCATTTTTTTCGCCATGAATTATTTAAAACCCAATTATAATTACCTTGGCGCTTATCTGACGGTGGTGATAACCTGTTATTGTGTCTATAATATCAGCGGCAGTCAGAATAATTGGTTCTTAGATTATGCATTACCCATAGCGACCCTGCTGTATTTAGGCGTCAGTCTGTTCCGATTGGTTCTTAAGCATACCCGGCATCAAAGTAAATTTGTTTTTATTCCAACGAATATCATTATTTTCGGCATTGTTTTAGCCATTGGTCTGGATGGAATTATTAGTTTAAATATCTTGGGCAACCTTCATTTGACCTGGTCTTTGGTGGTAGCGGCATCCGGAGTCTGTATCATTATTTTACTTCAGACAGTTTATCACCGGATTCCGGAAAAAACGAGAAAAATCATCCGCGAGAAATTGCATATTTAAAGCAATCGATATTTCCGATTAAGCATGTCTTCTCGTTCTTTCCAATCAGACATAAGTGTTCCAAGGGCGCCATAGAAAGATAAACTATGGTTGGGAAAACGAAAATGTAGCATTTCATGAAGGGCAATATATTCAATGCATTCTTTAGGCGTTTTGATCAATTCAAGATTAAGGATCACTCGTTTGCTTTTGGGTGAGCAGGATCCCCAACGGTTATCGAGGCGATAAATCTTCAATTCTGGAAAGCTGACCTGATACGGAGCGGCTTTGACAATTGCGGTGGACATCGCATCTACAAAAACATCCCGGGCCTGCTCCCGGTACCACATATCTAAAACAAATTCTTTTTGTTTAGCGGAGTTCATATCCTGGACCGAAAGAACCATGTTGTAATTATCAATGATTACACCGGTATCATAGGATTCCTCCACCATTAGGCGGTAGCTATCACCAAGAAATTTATGCTTTTCTCCCGTTTGAAACTGAAAATTTTTCAAAAGTTCAGGAACGGTATCAAGATTATCAAACATAAGGTTTACCTCCATCTTCTAATAACTGATCTATAGTAACTATTATATCGAAAAACCAGCTCAAGCAGAATGAAAATAGTTGTCAGCATAGGAAAAGAATTAGTAGTGGAATTACAAATTTTTGCTATCAACGATTAGATCTGTACAATCGGGAGAAAAATGTTATAATTAGATATTAAAATAAGCAAATTATTCACAAAAACAAAGAATGAGAAGGAAAAATCTTTCAAAAGAGAGGAGGATTTATGGAAACAACACTAAGTGTCACATTGATTCAACATACACCGGAACCAGAAAAATTAGTGGCTGCTGCGGCTAAGCTTTGTTACTCAAAAGCGGGTGCCAAGGAGATCATGGAAGATCTTACGGATGAAAATGTTGAAAGATTTTTATCCCGGTTGATGGATATGGGTCATGCGTCACCGATTGAACATGCCACCTTTACCTTTGCTATTGAAGGTGTCAGCCGTTCATTAACCCATCAATTAGTCCGTCATCGGATGGCCAGTTTTAGTCAGAAATCCCAACGGTATGTCAGTGAAGGGCAGTTTAACTATGTCATTCCGCCGGAAATAAAAGCTCTGCCAGATGGAGAAAAAATATTTGTTGAAGGCATGAAAAATGCCCAAATGACGTATGATCTCCTTGCCGAAAAACTTATCGCTAAGGTTACAAAGGATTTGGTTGCGATTGGCATTTCTGAAAAAAAAGCGGCTGCGGCAGCAGAAAAACAGGGAATTGAAGACGCGCGATTTGTGTTGCCCAATGCGTGCGAAACTAAAATTGTGGTAACAATGAATGCCCGGGAGTTGTTGCATTTCTTTAATCAACGCTGCTGTAATCGTGCTCAGTGGGAAATCCGAGAACTGGCCACGCAAATGTTAATTGAATGTAAAAAAGTTGCACCTTTGCTTTTTAAAAACGGCGGGCCGCGATGTGTCGAGGGACCTTGTCCGGAAGGCAGCATGACTTGTGGACAAATTAACGAAGTAAGAGAAAAGTTTGGGAAATTCAACAAATAAAGTTTATAAAAAAATGAAGGGTTGTGAAAAAGCATGGTGGAAATTAAAAATCCCGAAAAACAGAATATTTTGATAGCTTTACTCGTAGCTGTTTTAGGAATCGTTATTATTTTAGTGCCTTTTGTGATTGACAGTTTGGCTATTTATAGTTTTTACTTTATATATATGGGCGTGCTGGTTGTTCTGGTTGCCCTCGGCTATAGTGCTTTTTATTACAAGCGTTATCGACAATTCAATGCTTTTTTAGAAAAAAAAGATGAATCATTGGTATGGGAATATGATGAAGACAAATACACAGCATTTGTTGGAGAGTTAAGTAAACTTCAAAGAAGTGCTGATAAGAAAAAAGTTTGGATTCTGTTGGGATTAGAACTCATCATAGCAATATTAATGACGATAACATTTTCTGGCAGTATGAAATGGTTGGGGGGATTGTTCTTTGTTTTCTTTGGGGGGGCTTCGTTGTTATTTCTGCTTGTATTTCCTCAAAGTTTTAAGGCCCGGGCACTTCTTAAACCGTATATCACCATCATTAATGAGGATAGTGCCTATATTATGGGACGTTTTCATAAATGGTCGAAGGCTCAGGCGAAAATAAAAAAATATAATAATGGTGAAGAGATATATACGGTTTTGGCCATTAATTATGAGTCATTAACCAGGAATGGAAAACTTTTTCAGGAATGGTCGGCAGTGATACCGGAACCCGATGATAAAGACATGATTGCTGAATCCAAAAAATGGATCAGTCGGATTAACAAACTTTCCAGAATTCGGGAAAAAGAAAAAGCTGAAAAAAAATCATATTCAGAACAATTTTATGATCGGATGATGGGAAAAAATAAAAAGAAAAAAGAAGAAAAAGTACCCGATACAAAAACACTTAAATAAAAAAAGCCCGCAAGGGCTTTCAGACTGAAGACAAAGGTCAGGGAAACCTGGCCTTTTTTAGTTTTTTGAAATCAAAAAAGCTTATTCCAAGGTTCATGGTTTATCATAAAATTAGAAAACAAATGGAGGCAAACCTTATGTTAA
>NZ_RXYB01000040.1 GCF_008086615.1 Acetobacterium tundrae | reverse complement strand
ACAATCGGCGAAGCTTACCAGATGGGTATGATGAAGAAAATGGAGTTTAAAGAAATATGATAAAACAAACATATATGGAAATAATAAACAGTCAGACTGTGGCAGCAGTAATACAACACTATCCAATCGCGGATGATTTTCTTGCTAATTACCGTTTAAGCAGCATTTCGAAAGGCCTGATTTTTCCACAGGCACTTGATGAAGTTGAAGATGAAATTCTTGAAGAGTTCGGTTTGGATAGAGATGAAATATTGCAAAACTTATGTGTGTTCCTTGAAACATTTTCCCAGACCGAATTCGCCTTGAATTCAGTCTTGTCTATTACTATCAATGGTGGCGTTAATAAATTGATGGAGCCGGAGAATATCAGCCTGACCATTTCAGCCGGAGAGATTATCAGTATTGTCGGACCCACCGGTTCAGGTAAGAGTCGATTGTTAAATGACATTGAATGTCTGGCGCAAAGGGATACTCCCACCAAAAGGCAGATAATGGTAAATGGTGCCGAACTTGATGATATGCAGCGCTTTGAGATGGATGGTAAACTGGTTGCTCAGCTTTCTCAGAATATGAATTTTGTCATGGATCTGACGGCCCGGGAATTCCTTGAAATGCACGCCAAATCAAGATTGACACCAAATGTTAATGAAGTGGTGGAAAAGTGCTTTCAATGTGCCAATGAGTTGGCCGGTGAGCAATTCTCCGAAGATACAAAAGTGACCCAACTCAGTGGTGGACAATCCCGGGCATTGATGATTGCAGACACAGCATATATGAGTGAATCACCGATTGTTCTGATTGATGAAATTGAAAATGCTGGCATTGATCGGCGACAAGCAGTGCTTCTTTTAGCTAAAAAAGATAAAATTATATTTGTTTCGACGCATGATCCATTATTGGCACTGAGTGCCAATAAGCGGATTGTGATTAAGAATGGCGGAATTTATAAAATAATAGAAACTTCTGCGGTTGAAAAGCAAAGCCTTGATGGCATTGAAAAGTTTGATAATGTTCTGTTGAAGCTTCGCAATACGCTCCGCCAGGGTGATTTGATCACAGAAGAATTAATTAAAATATGAAAAGGAGTGGTTCTATGTGGGAAATTTATGAGGCTTTAATCAAAGGAATCCCTGAGAATAAAATTGTGGATGAGGTGATTTGCGGTAAAAAGCGGACGTTAATCCGGAGTGGCAACGGGGTTGGAATTGCATCATCCAGGCCGTATGAAACGAGAATGCCAATGCTTACAAAAAATATGATTGGCATGCCGCTTCACGAGGTTGCCGAATGCGTAAAGTCATGGAATTTTGTCGAGGCAGCGGTAGGCGTGGCGGCAATCAATGCTCATTACAATAATCCCCAGGTAGCCAGAGATAACGGCGTTGAATTTTCTGATGCACCGCGTGTGGAGGATCGCAGGTTTGATCCGTTTATTATGTCTCAAAATGAAATAAAGGATAAGAAAGTTGCGGTTGTCGGACATTTTCCCTATATCGAAAAACTGATGGCTCCGAAATGCGACTTCTCGATCATTGAATGGGAGCCGGAAGAAGGGGATTATCCCATAACCGCCAGTGAATATATACTGCCAGAATGTGATTATGTCTATTTAACCTGTGCATCGGTTTTGAATAAAACCCTTCCGAGATTTCTGGAACTTTCAAAAAATGCTCAACTGATTACCATTGTTGGGCCGGGAACCCCTCTTGCACCGGTGTTTTTTGATTATGGCATCGGCGATTTATCCGGATTTGTCGTCAAAGACAATTTGCGTGCCGCTAGAATAGCCTCCGGTGCTGAAAATGTGAAGCTGCATGTGGCTGGCCAAAAGGTTTCGTTAAAAAAAACAATGAGGTGAAAAATGAATTTTAATTGGAATGCTGTCACAATTAAATGGTATCAGGAAGCAAATGAATATTCAGGATTTTTTAAGAATATCGCGGATTTGGTTACACCGAAATTGGCGGGATATTCTACCTTCTGTGATATCGGATGTGGCTTGGGGCTGGTTGATTTGGAATTAAGTAAAAGTATTAAGAATATTACCTGTATCGATATTAATAAAGAAGCCATTAAGTCGCTGAAAAAGAACATTGAAGATCGCGAAATTTCAAATATTGAGACCTGTTTGATGGATTGTAATGATATTGACGGAAGTTGGGATGTTATTTACACCAGTTTTTTTGGCAGTCATGAATTAGAAAAATTTTTTCCCTTCTGCAAAAAATTAATTGCGGTAGTCGACAAAAGGAATAAAAATAACCCATGTATTGATAAATATCAATCCTTTCACAGAAATAGCTATGATAAAGTGGAAGAAAAATTAAGAGAAAAGGGAATAGCCTACTCGCTTACGGAAGTTTCGCTGGAATTTGGACAACCATTAATTTCTATCGAAGAAGCGAAAAGTTATATTAAAACTAATTATGCTGAAGTCAATGATGAGGATTTGAATCATTTCCTCGCTCAGAAACTCATTGAAACAAAAGAAAAGGAGTACCCTTTCTATATTCCCAAAAAAAAATCCGTCGGAATATTTGAACTTGAAGGAGACTGCAAATAGATGAAACTATTTCTTACCGGTGAAATACAGGTTGGAAAAAGCACCGTCATTGCCAGAATATTAACACTGCTTAATAGATCTTACGGAGGCTTTAAAACTTACTTCGGTCCCGACAGAGGCTGTGAAGACAGGCTACTTTATATGAATTCAGCAGCTGATTCGAATGTCTTCACTGAAAATAACGGCATCGTCCGCTTTAGAAAAGACTGCTTTCCCCAGGTTTTGACGGATAAATTTGACACCGATGGTGTTGAATTGATCCGCTCGGCCCGAGTAGAGTCAGACCTAATTATAATGGATGAATGCGGAAATTTTGAGCGCCATGCGCTTCAATTTCAAAAGGAAATACTTGAAACTCTGGATGGCGATAAACCCGTCTTGGGCGTGATAAAGCTGGCAAGTACTGGTTTTACTGACATTTTGAGAAATCATCCCAAAGTGAAACTCATCATGGTTACCAGGGAAAACCGTGATGAGCTCCCACCAATGCTTGTTCATGACCTGCAAGGGGGAAGCGAATCAAGGGACGGTTAACAGCCCCTTGATTGCGAATGAAAACATCATTTATTATCATGAATATCAGTTCATGAGTTCAGTATTTAAGGAATTTGAGCAACCTGATTTATCGGTTGCTTAAATTCTTTTTCTGCCACAGAATACGCTATAATTAAAGGCTTTGTAGATGACATCAACTTCTTTAAATCCCGCTTCTTCCAAAAATTTGATATGCGATCGCAAACTGGTGGGACGGTCGTCAGCATAATAACTAGGAATCCATTTTTCAACTATTTCACGCTCAGAAACATTTTGTTTCATGAAATTGATCCAATTTTGCATGTTGATCGCTTGCAGTTCTTCGTTGCTTCCTAAAACAATATCAAGATTAATAAAGATTCCATTTTCTTTCAATCCGGCATAAATTCTTTGATACATCTCAAATTTGGCTTGATCTGTTTCAAGGTGATGAAGCGCAAGCGATGATACAATAACATCATACTTTTGGGGGAAGGTAAAAGTGTTAAGATCTCCGCTAATACAGGAAACATCAGCAACTATTTTATCGGCAGCAATTTGCAGCATCTTTTCGGAAATATCCATACAGGTTATTTTTGCATGGCTAAACTTCTTATTAATAAAATAGGATATTGTGCCGGTTCCACAACCTAAATCAATCACTTCAAAATCATCGTGTTCATCAAAGGGGATAATGGCCGTTAATATTTCAATCATATTATTATAATTGGGGATTAGGGTCTGAATAAAGTTATCGAATCGATTTGCCGCATCATCAAAATGCAATTTAATTTTCTCCGTATGTGAAGTGTCAATTGATTTAACTAACTGCTCAATGATTGTTTCATCAGGATTACCAATAATTGATGTAGTTGTTGCATTAATATTTCCCATAAGGTCGGCTCCTTTTTGATTTTATTTCGTATTTTTCTATTGCTTTTAAGAATAACATATTCTTCATCGATATACTCGAATATTTACATTTTTTGTGGTGAAAAAGTAAGTTTGTCTTGCAAATATCTTGTGAATCATGAAAAAATATGTCAAAATTAAATGACAGATAATGATTATACAAGAAGGTTATTGACATATGTTCTAAATGGGATATAATAATTATAGAATAACCGATATCAATAGAAAAAGACATTGACTATTCAGGAGAAGAAGGAACTTGACATAATCAATCAATTCTGAGGAAAGAATTAAAACGATTAGGGAGGAAGATATGCCAAGACCGATAAAATGGAGAAAAGTATGCTGTTTGCCAGAAAGTAATTTATTTGGTCCGCTTAATGCACCTAATTTTGAAGAAAATATTATTTCAATGACGGTGGAAGAATATGAAACGATACGGCTCATTGATTTAGAAGGGATGCTTCAAGAGGAATGTGCGGAAAGTATGAATGTGGCCAGGACAACTGTTCAGCGAATCTATAATGATGCCCGAAAGAAATTAGCTGATGCCCTTGTCAATGGAAATGTCTTAAAAATTGAAGGCGGGAATTACAAACTTTGCGAAGATGATCAACAAATGTATGGGTGCTGCCGATGCCCGAAGCATCGATTTAAACAGAAGAATCCGGAGACTGAAAAGTCTGAAAATTAAGATGTTATTATCAGAACTGGAAAACGCTTAAATAGTCAGGGGAAAATTATCAACTGTTATTGAGAATGTAGACGAAGCACAGTCATAGTAAAATCATATCGACCATTGATCGTCATGATGGTTTCTCGATAATTGACACCAAATTAATTTTCTATGATGATTTAATATAGATTGGTAAAAAATGGATTCTGACAAAAAAATCAAACAAAAGAGGAGAAAAAAATTAATGAGTGATAGTTGCAGTCAAACATGCGGTAGTTGTGGAGAAGAATGTGATGAAAGAGCAGAAAGTCCGGTTGACTTTTCTGAAAAACCACATGAATTGAGCAAAATAAAAAAAGTGATTGGTGTTGTAAGCGGAAAAGGCGGGGTGGGAAAATCGCTGGTAACGTCTTTAATGGCCGTTTCAATGAATCGAAAAGGGTATAAAACGGCGATCCTGGATGCTGATATTACCGGACCATCGATTCCGAAAGCTTTTGGAATTCACACCAAGGCGACGTCAAATGAATCAGGTTTTTTCCCTATTTCCAGTAAAACGGGAATTGAAATTATGTCGATCAACTTGTTGCTGGAAAACGATACCGACCCAGTCATTTGGCGGGGACCGGTTATCGCCGGCGCGGTAAAACAATTCTGGACGGATGTTATCTGGGGCGATGTGGATTACATGTTTGTTGATATGCCGCCAGGTACCGGGGATGTGCCTTTAACCGTGTTCCAATCGCTGCCGGTCGATGGTATTATTATCGTCACCTCGCCCCAGGAATTGGTTTCAATGATCGTTGCAAAGGCTGTGAAAATGGCTGAAATGATGAATATCCCGGTTATTGGGTTAGTTGAAAATATGTCATATTTCCTATGTCCTGATTGTGACAAAAAACATCAAATATTTGGTGAGAGTCATGTTGACGAAGCGGCCAAAAAACATGGCATTGATTTAATTGCCAAGATGCCGATCAATTCTGCTCTAGCCGGTGCTTGTGATAATGGGCTGATTGAACTATTTGAGGGCGATTGGCTTGATCAGATCGGGGAATTTTTAGAAACAATGGAAATTGATGAAGAAGAAAATGAAAGCTGCAGCGGTAACTAAAAAAGAACAGCGCAAAGAATTTAAAATTTTTTTAAGGAGATGGAAGAAATGGATCAAAATTTGTGGGAAAAATCGGTTGCGTTTCATGGACATCACTGTCCGGGATTGGCCATTGGTGTCCGCGCTTCTGAGGAAGCGCTTAAAGCACTTGGTATTGACTTCTCAAAGGATGAGGAAGTTGTTTGTGTGACCGAAAATGATGCCTGCGGGGTCGACGGTGTCCAGGTTATTACCGGATGCAGCGTTGGAAAAGGAAATCTCATTTTTCGAAACCGTGGCAAACAAGCCTTTTCTTTTTTTAATCGAAAAACCGGAAAAAGTATTCGGCTGGTCTTAAAGGACATGCCTGACATGGAACGGGATGAGAAAGAAGAATATATTCTTAATGAACCGGATGCTCATAAAATCTTTGATTTTAAGACCCCTGATTATCAACTTCCGGAAACAGCTCGTATTTTCCAAAGTGTGATCTGTGAGGTATGCGGAGAAAAAACAGCTGAACCGATGATTCGTCTGGAAAATGGCAAAAAATGCTGCCTGGATTGTGCAACGCCCTATACTCGGGGTTTCTAAAAACAAGATACAAGTGAATAAAAAAAATGATTGACATTTTTACATTATAAGGTAAAGTATAATATATATTAAACATATAAAAACAATATGACTTGTATATATTGAATTGGGAGGTCAAAATGAATAAAAAACTAATAGCGGTTGCAGGTGGAAATGCGTTTGCAGATATCGTAGTTAAAAACGGAAAAATAGTAAATGTATATTCTGGTGAAATTTATGATGGTGGGGTTGCAATCAGCGGGGATACCATCGCGGCGGTGGGAGATGTGGATTATACAATTGGCGAAAACACCAAAATTATTGATGCCAAAGGTCATTTCATCACACCCGGATTCATTGACGGACACATTCATCCGGAAAGCACCAGTCTTTCAATCCGTCCTTTTGCAGAAATTGTTTTGAAACACGGAACAACGGCGATCTTTACCGATCTGCATGAAGTCGGTGTCGTTGCTGGGCTGGAGGCCATTGAGGCTGTTTTGGAGGAGGCGCAGGCGACCGATCTAAAACTTTATTTTGTCGTCCCTTCGCATGTGCCCTTTTCACCAAATCTGGAAACAAGCGGTGGCAGTTTTAATACTGAGATCATCAAGAAAGCTTTGGAGCGTGAAGATGCGGTGGGTTTATCTGAGTGTGTGGGACAATATATTCTTGCCGGCTTTCCTGATTTGCTTGACTCGATGGATGCAACACTTGAAAAAGGAAAATCTTTACAGGGACACTTGCCTGACATATCCGGTCCGGCACTGAATGTTTGTGCGGCAATTGGGGTTAGTACCGACCATGAATCGCTTACCGGAGAAGATGTGGTTGCCAGACTTCGAGCCGGCCTGCATGTGATGATCCGCGAAGGGTCGGCAGCAAGAGGACTGAAAGATGGATTAAAACCCATCTTGGAAAATAACCTGGATTCATCCCGGGTCAGTATAGTTACCGATGATTTGCATACGATAGACGCGGTAAAAAGAGGCCATCTGGATGATGCCGTTCGGATTGCCTTAGAAGCAGGCACGGATTTTGCAAAAGCCATTCAGTTTGTCAGTTTAAATGCGGCCAGAGCATTTGGATTAGATCATCAAATTGGCGGACTGGCGCCAGGAAAAAGAGCAGACGTTAATATAACCACGGGGCCGGAAGATTTTAAAGTGCTGTCAGTGATTGCTGGCGGAAAGCCGGTGGTGGAGAATGAGAAACTGCTGGTATCTTATCCAAAGGCAGAGCATGTACCAATTTTATTAAATACGATTAAATTAAGCAAAAAAATAGAACCGGAAGATTTTAAAATTTGCGTTTCAAAGACGGCTAAGAAAGCCCGGGTTAAGGTAATGGATACTTTGCCATGGATTCCCATTACAATCGAGAGAATAGTAGAACTTAATGTAGAAAATGGCGTAGTACAAAGCGACGTTAAACAGGATGTTTTGTATATTGCTCAGGTAGAACGCTATGGAAAAAACGGAAATATTGGAAAGGCTTTTATGGGTGGCTTCTCTTTAAAATCCGGTGCCATTGCCTCTTCGGTCGGTCATGACAATCACAATATTATTGTTCTTGGAACAAACCACGAAGATATGGCGGTTGCAGTGAACCGTGTCGCAGAGATTCAAGGCGGACAGGTTGTCGTCGATAATGGCCAGGTTGTTAAAGAAGTTGCCTATCCAATTCTTGGTTTGCTGTCCGATTTATCGGCAGAAGAACTGGCAGCTGAAAAAGAAGAATTGAATCAGGCAATTCATGAACTGGGTTCGCCCATTACGATACCGTTTATGTTTCTGTCATTCATTTGTCTGGCAGCATTGCCGTCATTTGCGATTACCGATCATGGCTTTATCGATGTTGCCACGCAGACAATCATCGATCCCATATTAGCAGTTATTGAGTAAGCGGTAAATCATATTTTAGAGAAGAACGATCAAAAAAACCACCTTGAACCTTTATTTAAAAAGGTTCAAGGTGGTTTCAGAGCGAAGACAAACCCGATTACAAGCAAACAAAGCTGTGATCGGTTTTTTATATTGCTGCCGGAAAATGAAAAAATAGGAAAAAACGTGAAGGTACTACAAAACGGATTCGTTTCCGGTACAGCAGATTTGCCAGTTTTTTCATATTCAGGCATGCCAAAGTTAGCCCGATCTGCATGGCAACTCGGGCCTTCCCGACATACTGTGTATAGCGCATCCCGTGATGTTCCTTGGCCGTGCCAAAGACTCGTTCGATGGTTTCTTTACGCAGTTGGTATTCTTCTTTGCGTCCGATTGTGTGCCGGATTTCTT